>NZ_JAGRPF010000012.1 GCF_020439865.1 Prosthecobacter sp. | reverse complement strand
TCGCCGATCCACAAATGGGATAGCCATGAGCCCGCACTACCTGCGTGTAGAAGGCAGGCACTCCATCCTTCGCCGCTGGATCGTAGCGAAAGCCCTGCACGGGCACCTTGCTCACCACATCCACTCTTTTCTCGACGCCATTCTTCACTCCCTCCGTGATGACAAACCGGTGCCCAAGCGTCGTGCCGATGATCTTGTCTTTGCCCGGGGCGATCGTGCCATTCGACACCCGATGTCCGTCGTTCATCTCCCAATACACCTCGAGGGGATTCTGCGCGGCGTTGATGATTTGCAGCTTCGGCCGCTCAAGAGCGAATGCCGGCAACGCGAGAATCAATAGGGCTAGAAGGATGTGTTTCATGCAAATCGATCGGGTGACATCAAATCGAGCGCCACCGGTGATTTCTCGCGCGTCAGCAACTCGGCAACTATCTTCCCGGTCGCGGGTGCGAGGCTCAAGCCCATCATCGCATGACCGGTGGCCACGGTGAGGTTTTTCCACCGCTTCGTTTTGCCGATGTAGGGCATGCCATCGGGTGAAACCGGCCGTAGGCCGCTCCAAGGCTTCACCTCTGCAAAGTCCTTCTCTTCAAATGCCGGAAAAAACTGCGGAAACGCTCGCGTGATGCCGCGGACACGACGCTGAGTGATCGATTCGTCGATGCCCGCCATCTCCATCGTGCCGCCGACACGCAGCGCGCCGTCCATGGGTGTCACTGCCAGCCGTGCCTCGGTGCAGATGCTGCACAGTTCGGGAAGCTGCTTCGGATTGGCGAGCGTGAGGCTGTAGCCTTTGCCCGCCTGCATCGGGATCTTCAATCCAAGTTCCTTCGCGAGCTGTGCCGACCAAACACCGCTACACAGCACCACTTCTTGAGCCTCCACCTGACCTCGTGACGTCTTGACCGCTTTCAACGCGCCACCTTCCACCTCGAAACCCTTCACCTCCGTTTCCCATAGGAAGTTCACGCCGAGGCGAAGCAGTTCCTCTTCCAACGTGGCAATGAAGCGTCCTGGTGCGAGATGACAGTCCTTCGGAAAAAACACACTGCCGCAGATGTCCATCGTCACCTCAGGATCGAGCGCGGCGGTTACCTTCGCATCCAGCACTTCGGCGGGAATGCCGAGCGCGTTTGCTTTGGCGGCCATGTGGCCTTCTTCATCGAGCGTCTGCTGTTTCTTGCACAGCATGAGCAACCCGCGCTTCACCAGGCCGAAATCGAGTCCCATCGCCTCAAAGCAGTCGCGACTCAGCAGACTGAGGTCGCGCAGCACGGGCGCGGCGGCTTCGACGCGGGCTTTCGTGGCCGCTTTCCAGAAATGCAGCCCCCAGCTCATCAAGTCGGTGTTGAGGCGCGGTTGGATGTAAAACGGCGACTCAGGGTTCCACATCCATTTCAGACCTAGGGCGACCATTCCAGGTGCGGCCAGCGGAACGAAATGACTGGGCACGATCATCCCGGCGTTCCCAAACGAGCATCCATCCCGCTGTCGCGGCTTCTGGTCGATGATCGTCACCTGCATGCCGCGCCGCGCGCAATAAAGCGCCGTGCTGAGGCCGATGACGCCCGCGCCGAGGATGGTGACTGACTTGCTCATGAATTACGCGAAGCATACTGCTGAGTGGCGGACCGTCTTGGATACTTTGGCGGTCGGAAACTCAAATTTTGCCAAGGTCACAGGCTGGACGGGCCGCAGGTGCTCGTTAGCATCGGCGCATGGATCAAAACTGGACAGACAAGATTGTGATCGTCACCGGCGGTGGCGGCGGCATGGGACAGGCGGCGGCGAAGCGTTTCGCAGACGCCGGGGCGAAAACATTCATTTTTGGACGCACGCTGGAATCGCTCCAGGAGACGGCGGCTCAGTCGAAAAACATTGTGCCTGTCGTTTGCGATGTGGCGGACACTGCCAGTGTGGCTGCCGCGCTCGATGCAGTGATGCAACACGGTACGCCTTACGGGCTCATTCACACCGCTGGTATCAACACGCCTGACCGTTTCATGGCACATGCGGATCCGTCGAGAATCGCCAGTGAGGAAAGCTGGAGAAAAGTCATGGAGATCAATGTGATCGGCGTGGCGAATATGATTCAGGCCGTTTCCAAGCCGATGGCGGAAAATGGTGGCGGCAAGATCGTCGTGGTGTCCTCCACCGCTGGTCACGGCTACGATTCCTTTGCCGGCGTGCCTTACACGGCGAGCAAATGGGCCGTGCACGGCATGCTGTTCACCGCGCGCATGCAGCTCAATGCACATGGCATCGTCCTCTCCGAATACGCCCCAGGCGAAGCGAACACGCCGCTCGTCGCCAAACGCCCCGTGCAACCCTCGCCGAAGCACAAGGAGGCCATGATCACCTGCGAAGATTGCGCCGACGCGATGTTCTTCATTGCCAGCCAGCCGCACAGCATGAGCATCGTGCAACTCCCCGCCTACCAGCCCTTTGGTGGCATGCCGCCTCAGATCACGCTGCCATGGCTGGACGCTTTTGAGATCAAGCAGCGGTGATTACGGTCTGAGTTCAGTTCGTCCTCGAACTCCAGCTCCGATTGGCGTGGTGCCTTACTCCACCCCTTTGGGGTTCCGCTTTTTCTTCGGCTTGTCCGGGCTGGGCGCCGTCTTTGCCTTGAGGAGCGGGGCTTTTTGCTCCCATGGAATCGTGCGGCTGAACAAGGTGGGATACTTCTCGTAACCGTGCTCCGTCACGACCCTGGCGGCGATTTGCGAGAGTTCTTGATCGTACAATGCACGCATGGCGTCGAGCTGCGCGGCCTGGGGCGTGTTCTCCGCTGTGTTGAACATCTCGACGCCATCGGTGGAGAGCCGGAAAAGCTCATCTGTTGGCTTCATGCCCTTGCCATAGTACCAATGAATGTATTTCCAGCCGGGGGTGACAATGGCCATGGACTGCGCGGATTCGATGCCCCAGAAATTGAAGAGCGGCAGATGGTCGCGAACTTGCCCCTTCGGATTCGTCAGCAGTGGCAGGAGGCTTTTGCCGTCAATGCCCTCAGGCGCCGCGACACCGGAGAGCGCGAAGATCGTCGCGGCCATGTCCACGTTGGCCGTGATAGCATCACTGACCTGGCTGGCGTGTTGTTTTTGAAGGCGCGGGTCGTAAATGATGAGTGGTGACTTCGCCCCTTCCTCATACGGAATGACCTTGTCTCCAAAGCCGTGCGAGCCGCTGTTGTAGCCGTTGTCGGAGGTGAAGATGATCACGGTGTTCCGTGCCAGTCCCTCGCGTTCCAGACCTTCGCGGATCATGCCGAGTGCAGCATCGACGCCGGTGATGAGGCCATAGTACTTCGCCACGGTGCCATCATAGTCTTCAATCCACTCGCGATACCCGGTCGCAGCACGGCTGGTGTGGACCTGAGGCGAGAGATGACGGCCGTTTTCCACTCCGTAGTTCGCGGGACGGGTGAAGGTCTTGCCTTCGTAATGCTTCATGTCGATGGGATCCGGCGTGAAGGGCAGGTGAGGAGCTTTGAAACTGATGCTCATGCAGAAGGGCCTGCCGCTGCCTTTGGCCGCTTTCAGAAAGTCCAGCGCCCAGGCGCCATAGGCACGCGAGCAGTGCGGATACTCGTCCGCATACTTGGCGATGCCTTTGTTCTTGGCCGTCACGTAGTCGGTCTGTCCAGGCCCACCGGCCCAAACATCGAATTCGTTTTCAAAGGCTTCGAACGGTTCGCCTTGGAGAACAAAGCCGATCTTGCCCGCGAAGCCGGTGAAATAACCCGCCCGGCGCAATTTTACGGCATAGGAGTTGTCGAAAAAGCGTCGATCGAGATCGCCATGATCGAAGTTGCAGCCGTGTCGATATTCGTAGAGGCCGGTCAGCACGCAGCAGCGGCTGGCCATGCAGATGGAGCTGGTGTTGTAGTGGTTCGTGAAGCGCGTGCCGTCCGCCGCGAGCTTGTCGAGGTGCGGGGTGACGATCTCCTTGTTTCCATAGCAGCCTGCGGCGCGGATGGTCTGGTCGTCGGAGAACAGGAAGATGATGTTTGGCCGGTCCTCGGCAGCGAGGACGAAGCCATGCGGCAATGAGAAGAAGGCAAGGATGAGAAGAATCGATTTCATGAAGGTCAGTGGCAGCCGCAGGAGCCGCAGCCTTTGGTCTTTAGAGAGGCCAGCTTTCGCTCGATCTCAAGGGAGGTTGGTGTGATGGCCAGACCGCCGAGCGAGGTGCAACGATGCTCACGTGGCATCATTTCAGAAACGTTCTTCGCCGCGTCGATGACCTCATCGAGTGGGATGAGCGGATCGAAGTCCGCCAGCGCCATGTTTGCGCAGGAAAGCGCGTTGCTCGCGGCCATGACGTTCTTGCCGAGGCATGGCGCTTCGACGCGGTTGGCGATGGGATCGCAGATTAGCCCGAGCATGCTCTGAAACGCCATCGACGCTGCGGCGACCGCCTGATCACGTGTGCCGCCCGCAAGTGTCACCAAGGCTGCCGCTGCCATGCTGGCCGCCGAGCCACCCTCGGCCTGACAACCGCCGACCTCCGCCGCGAAAGTCCAGCGGGTGGTGATAAACACACCGATCAAACCGGCTGCTAGCAGCGCCTTGGCCATGTCCTCTTCGTCTTTGTTCATCGCTTCCGCCATGCCGATGACTGCACCAGGAAGGGCGGCACACGCACCAGCCGTCGGTGCGGCGACGATGACGCCCATCGAACTCTTCACTTCCATCAAGGCGGTAACGTAGAGCACGATGCGGTTCAGTGCTCCGCCATCGAGCAGGCGGCCTGCGTTCATCAGTTCCTGAAAGCGTCCGCTCTGATGGTGCAGCACGCGATCTTCGTAACTGGTGCCTTCGATGCCGCTGGAGATCGAACGGCGCAGGATGCGGACGATGGCGATCATCTTGTCGATGACTTCATGCTCGGTGAAGTTTCCGCGCGCCATTTCATATGCGATCGCGAGTTTCCAGATCGGTGTGTTTTGGTCGCCATCGTGCAGAAGCATGTCCGAACAACCCGTGAAGGGAACGCGCATGTCCTTGCGCGACGGCACCGGGAGAACAGGGGCGAGGCGTTTGACGGAATGCGGCTTCAAATGGTCTGCAGGGACGAAGCGCGCGGCTTTGACTTGAAGGAGTTGCTGGTCGCCCAAGTCGTGAACAATCACTGCGTCGGCTTCAAAGTCAGTCTCTGTGCCGTTTGGGAACCAGATCAGCGTTTCGTGATAGCCGCCGTCCATGGACATCGCCACGCCGTCAATGCTGAGCACCTCCATCATGCCGCCGCCGGTGGAGATGGCGATGAGCGTGTGTGTTTCCCTCGTGTTCTTCAGCGTGAGACGGTAGGTGTTCGGATGCGGATCACCGACATCGACCGTTTTGATGCGCAGTTTGATTCCGGCGTCGGCGAGCGCTTGTCCAGAATTCGGCAATCGTTCGTCATCGGCTTCCCATCCGAGAAGGCCGCCAAAAAGGCCCATGTCACTGCCCTGGCTTTCATGGGTCGTGGGCAGTGAGCCTGAGCGATCGAATTCGACGAGCACTTCCGTTATCTCGCCATCCATCAGGTCACGTGCCAGCCTGCCGATGCGCAACGCCGCCGCACAATGTGAACTCGACGGTCCGCGCATCACGGGGCCGATGACGTCGTTGAAGATGGAGACGGCACTCATGGTGTTTCAATTTGATACTTGTGTCCGGCATAAGCTCCCGCGAAAGGCCAACAGGCGAGCAAAGCGGAAGGGAACATTGACTTCATGGAAGGGGGATTGAGTCACGGAGACGACACTTTGGACATGCCGAGCTGGTCGAAGAGGAAAGCCAGCACATCGGCACGCTGCGCGATCTTCTCCGAGAGGGCCGTGCCCATGCCGTGACCGGAGGCGGAACTGAGACGGACGAGGATCGGGTTCGCGGATGAAGTCGCGGCTTGCAGTCGTGCCGTCATCTTGCGCGAGTGGGCTGGGTTCACGCGGCCGTCCGTTTCGCCGGCGAGGAAGAAAACGGCGGGATATTGCGTGCCGTCGGTGACGTTGTGATAAGGCGAGTAGGCATGAAGTGCGCGGAACTGCGCGGGGTCTTTCACGGTGCCGAATTCGGTGACGTTGAAGGCACCGTTCGGATCAAGCTCGACACGCAGCATGTCGTAGAGACCCACATGGGCCACAACAGCGCGAGCGTGGGTGGGATGCTGCGTGAGAAAGGCTCCCATGAGCAGTCCGCCGTTGCTGCCGCCTTCGACGGCGAGTTTGTCGGGGCGGGTGTAGCCCTGCTTGATGAGGTGCTCGGCGCAGGCGGCGAAATCGTCGAACACGTTCTGCTTCTTGGTTAGATTGCCTGCCAGATGCCACTCCTCGCCGTATTCGCCACCGCCGCGAATGTTGGCGATGACATAGATGCCACCGCGATCAAACCATAGGCGCTGCTCAAAATTGAACACCGGCCTTATGCTGTGTCCGTAGCCGCCATACGCATAGAGTAGCGTGGGATTGCTGCCATCGAGCGATGTGCCTTTGCGGCGCAGGATGTTGATCGGAACCTTGGTGCCGTCTTTGCTCATGGCGAAATCGCGTACGGCTTCGATGTCGCTGAAATCGACAGGCGAGGTGTTGAAGAGGGCTGTCTTCCGAACATTCGCGGTGACGGGATCATAAAACATCCACACAGAAGGAGCGACGTAGCTCGTTTGTCGAAACAGGATGCCACCGGCGACTTCAATGAGTACGCCGACGCCTGAGGCGGCAGGCAAGGGCACCTCGCGCTCGTTCTTCCCATCCGAGTCGAGCTGTCGGATTCGTGACGGACCGCCGATGAGATCGGAGACAAACAGATGCTTCGCCGTGGGCGTGATGCCCTCGATGACTGCATCACTCTCCGGCACGATCATCTCGGCATCAGCCAAAGTCCCGGTGACGCTCAGTCGCAGCACCTTGCCACACGGCGCATCTTTGACGGAACGCAGATACAAGCTCGATCCGTCGTGGCTGAACGTGACTTCCTTGATCGCGTCCTCGTGTCGCGTGATCTGCCGCCATTCGGCGCCGTCCTTGGTCTCGCGGATGTGGTGGGCAAATTCTCCGCCATCGCCATTGGCCACGCTTGCGAGCAGCCACCGTCCGTCTTCCGAGGTGTCGAGTTCGATCTCGGCAATACGAGGGAAGTCACGACCGGCGGAATACTCGTCATTGCTCACGGGACTGCCGAGCCTGTGGAAGTAGATTTGCTGGTAGAAGTTCAAGTCCGCCTCTGGCTTCTCGCCGGCATGCGGATAACGCGTGTAAAAGACGGCGCTGCTGTCAGGCGTCCACGCAGCGCTGCCGCCGCCAGTCGGATACTGCACACGGATGATGCGATCCGGGAGATGCTCGCCCGTGTCGGTCCGGTAAAAATGCAGCGTGCCTTCTTCACTGCCATGTTCGGACAGGCAGACGGCGATCAGCTTGCCATCTGGCGACGGCACATACCAATCCATCGCCACCTGTCCCTTGGGTTCGATCTCATTCGGATCGAGAACGACTTTCTCGGAAGCCAGATCATCCGCGGAAGTGAGCGTGACGAGCAGGCGCTGTTGTTTGGGTGGTTGGAACTTCAGCGCAAACAATCGTCCCGGTCGCGATACGATGCCGCTGTGTGATGGCGTGTCTTTGGCATAAAGGGCGGTCAGTTCGGCCTCGATGTCGGCGCGGTCAGGTCGCGCATCGAGCCACGCGCGCGAGTATTGGTTCTGCGCATCGGTCCATGCCTTGACTGCGGGCGAACTGGACTCTTCCAGCCAGCGGTAGTCCTCCACAACCTTCACGCCGTGATGCTCGTCCGTGACGGGCTTTTTTTCTGTCAGAGGAACGGATGCGGCGATGGGCATGGCAGAAAGGGAAGGTTTCTTGTTGGAGCCGTCCGCGGCATGCAGAGCGACCAGCGGCACGAGCAGCAGACAGGCGATTGAGAGTGTGTGATTCATGAGTGAACGCATGGATTCATCGCTTTACCGGGGGGCGGGCATCCATTTCGCGAAGCCAGGCATCGAGCTTCCCTGCCATGCGCTGGGTTTGTTCCAGAGACTGCGCGGCAAGATTGTGCTTTTCACCGATGTCGTTGCTCAGGTCGTAAAGCTCGAGCGAGTCGTCGTCGTAGTTTCGGATGAGTTTAAATGCGCCCTCGCGGATGGCACTGCCAAGGCGGTTCTTTTGGTGAAAGGCGTAATTCGGATAGTGGAAGTAGAGAGTGTCGCGCTCAAAGCCGGGTGATTGCGTGAGCAATGGCAGCAGGCTTTTGCCATCGAGAGTATGATTCTCTGTCGGAGGCAGGCTGGCGACTTCAAGCAGCGTCGGGTAGCAGTCCGTGCTGATCACTGGTGTTTCATTCATCGTGCCAGGCTTCACCTTGCCCGGCCAGCGAACGATCCACGGTACTCGAATGCCACCTTCATAGAGCATTCCTTTGAAACCACGAAGCGGCCGGTTGTCGCCATTGTATCCACCGTTGTCTGACTTGAAGAGGACCAAGGTGTTGTCACGCAGTCCAGCCTCGTCGAGCGCTGTGAGAAAGCGTCCAATGACCGTATCCATGGCCTCGATCATCGCAGCGTAGATCGGGTCTTTAATCTCCGTCCGCTTGCGGTATTTGGCGATCAATGCCTCACGCGCCTGCATGGGGTAATGCACCGAGTAGGGCCACCAGTTGAGAAAGAAGGGGCCGCCCTTGTGCTGCCGAATGAAAGCGATGGATTCATCGGCGAGCCTCTCCGGCAGGTATTCACCCGGTTTCCCATCCGCCAGTGCAGGGTTGCGATACGGGGCGAAGTAGCTGGGCGGTCCGCCGTTCGAACAACCACCCACATTGAGATCAAAGCCTTGCTTCTCCGGACGGAGTTCTTTTTCCACCAATCCCTTCTCGGCGCGAGTCACATGGGAAAGGTGCCATTTCCCGACGTGTGCCGTGGCGTAACCCGCCGCGGAAAGTCGCTCCGCGATGGTCACCGCCACTAGCGGCAGGTGGCGGATGTTCTCAGCCTCATGCAATGGCGAGTCTTTGAGCGCAAAACCATCCGGGTTCCCTGGCGCATGATTGGTGATGTGCAATCTCGCTGGAGATTGCCCTGTCATCATCGCCGCACGAGTGGGTGTGCAAACAGGAGAGGCGGCGTAGGCGCTCGTGAAACGCATTCCTTCCATGGCCAACTGATCCAATGCCGGCGTGTCCACCAGCGCATTGCCATAGCAGTGAAGATCCCGCCAACCGAGGTCGTCCGCCATGATAACGACGATATTGGGTTTCTCGCTTGCTGTGCAAACGGCGGCTAGTGCGAGGAAGCAGGGGATGATGAATTTCATGCGTTGAGGCGATGCTTCACGGGTGCTCCAAATAGCTCTTCGCCAGCAGCTCTCCGAGGCGAACAATGCCCTCGGCGGTGATGACGAGCTTCTCCTCCTGTAGCGGCAGATCGAAGGCCTTGATGTGAATGAAGGACGGATCAGCGGTGGCGAGCGCCTCAAGATTTGCCGTAATGTCGATGGCATCGACTCCTTTCCCATCCATGGGCGGCTGCTGACTGACGAACCATTTCAGCGACGGCAGCGCCAGATCCTGACGGCTCTGAGCAACCGTCGATTGCAGCCAGCTGGCGGCCGCTTTCCGATAAGGGCCGAAGCACATCTCGTTTTCGCCGACGTGATAGAAGATGCCGGCGACTTCCACCTCATGACCTTTGGCCTTAAGTTCCTCGATCGACTGCTGGATGAAGGCGATGAAGGGTTCGTAAAGATTCAGGTCCTTCGCGTCCGTGCCTTGCGGTGTCCAGTCGTTCATCTGCGAACCACTGTGGGTGAATTTGGCGATGGCGAGGTTGCCGGGAGCCTTCGTTTGCAGCGTCTTTGCGAAGCTCAGTTCTGGACCAAACGTGTCGTAGAATCCAGCAGGACCGAGCGGTTCCCATCCTTTGGAGATCTTGAAGCCGCCGCCAATGCTGTATTTGAAAGCCATTTTGTCGTTGTCGCGCAGCAGTGACTCATGCCCCTTCAAGGCCTTGAGGTCCTGTGTGAAGGCACGCTCGCCCTCCATGTTGCGATGTCCGGCGAGGATGAAGAGTTTGACGGTGCTTCCCTTCGGATAGGGCCACGTCTTGAGCGGGCGGTTGATGTCGGGTTGTTTTCCAATCGTGCGCAGATAGGCGTTCGCATAGTTCACGCCATGCTCCAGTTGGCCCAGAGTGCCGTAGTGGTAGTGCAATCCTGTTTCTTTGCCGATTTCCACCGCATCGTGTGATGTGGGGATGTATTTCACCAACGGGTCGGCTTCAGCGACGGCCTTCTGCGCCATGCGAATCGCATGCATGTTCGAGCGATTGTCCATGCCCCAGATGGTTTTCGTGCAAAGCTCGCCGATGTAGAACCTGAGGTCTGGAAGCTTCAAATCGCGCCGCCAGCACGCGATGAAGTTCTTCAAGTTCGCCGCGTAGGCCGGCTTGAAGGCCTTGTCGAACATGTCGTTCTCCCCCTGATGCCACATGAATCCTTCGATGCGATACGCGGTCTTCTTTCGATCCAGCTCGGCCAGCGACGCACGCACATGCTCAAGCGCTAGCGGGTAAAGCTTGAAGCCAGCCGGTGTATCGGGGTTCCAATCCTTGCCCAACGTCGTGCCCCCCGAAGCCACTTTGATCACCGCGATGGGCGCTTCGATGCTCTGCGACAGCTTTTGAGCAAAGCTCAGTTCCGGTCCGAAGTAATCGCGGGTCGGTTGCATCGGAATCCAGCCATTCGAAGTCTCCATGGTTTCACGCCCAAGCTTGTAGGAGAACAACACCTTCGTCTGCGGTTGATCCAGGCCAGCGAACGGCGGGAAGCGGTTGATGTCCTTCACCTTCGAGTGCGTACCGACCATGTTGGACTGACCGGCAAAGATGAAAACGCGGAGAGTCTTAGCGTCCGTGTCTGCCGAGCAAACAACGGAAGGAACAAGCAAGAGAATGACTGCGAGTAAGTGTTTCATGCTACTTGAGCTTGATGAGCGTGGGGAAGTCGGTGCTCGATTCGATGGCACGGATCGTTTCCCGAACGGCAATGGCTTTCATCACCATCAGGTTCTTTGGAAAATCCTTTTCCTCTTTCTCGAAGTAGTGCGCGAGTTTCTCCAAGTCTGGAATGACCCTTTTTGCATGGGCGCCATAGCTGAGCAGGATCTTCATGAGTTCAGGCGTGCGCTTCTGGCTGGCCCATGGGTTTTGATCCCACGTGTATTTCACGCAGGCCGCAATGCCGTCTTCAATGCGATGCTTCGCCAACAGCCGCAGGCCTTCGACCCGGATTGAGTCCGCGAACATTTCGCCGCTGGGTGCTGGCTGCACGATGGCTTCGTGGATTGCCGGAAGCAGGGGCTTGATTTCTTCGAACGAAAGGTGGCCATAGACAGAACCAATGCTGCCACGAGCGCGACCGTCCTGGTTCTTCAACCCAGCTTGCACGGCCTTGTATAGCGCCGGACGATCCACCCCATCTAACGATCGACTGAGCATGCCGCCACGATCAAACAGGGCAAAAGTCAGGTAGCGCTGCTGCATGCCGCGCGGGTCATGCACGGTATCCACCTGCGCCAGCAGTTCGAGCAGTTGAGGCACTGTCTTCATGGCAGGCGCACCGATGGCTGCGAGGGCCTCCGCGGTTTTGATGCGCAGCCAAAGGTCCTGACTTGTCAAAGTCTTCTGGAGGGCATCCACGGCTGGCGCTCCACGTCCACGAAGGGCTATCAAAGCCTGACAGGCCCCGTAGCGCGATTCGAGTTTTGGAGAATCGAGCAACTCGATCAAACTCGAGATGGAGGTGTCCTTGCGACGCCCGATTGCCATGGCAGCACGCTCGCGAACGACTGGCGACCAACTGCCGAGGCGCTCCATGAGCTCTTTGTTGCCGAGTTTGTCGTATGCACTGTGGCGGTCTTTGTTGTTCCAGCCGCGCCCATCGCTGATGAGCGATTGCGCCGTTGTGGCATCGAGTTGTGGTGCGACTCCTCCACGTTTTCCCGTGAGATAGATCTTCTTAAAGGGCATCGCATAAGCCAGCAGGTAGGCCCCGGTGCAGTCCCAGCCAGCATAGCTGTCTTTGCTGTCTTCAGGCGGACCTTGGTGGAGAAAGGTGCCATCCCATCGGCGGGCAAGGTCGAAATACCACGCGCCAAACTCCTGCATCCAGGCGCCGGTGGCGTGAGGTCCTGAGTGCGCCACACCGGGCATCGCCCACAGCATGTTGAAGAAGTTGCCGGTGTGGCCTGTGTCGCGCTCGGCACCATGGGAGGCAAGGCTCATGCGTGAAAAGAACTCCACGCCTTGCGCCTCGCCGAGCAAGTTGAACAAGACCGAGACCATGCCGCACTTGCCATTGTCATCGTGGTTCTCGATCCACGGATGATGATCGCCATAAGGAATGGCTCCCTTGCCGATGTAAAACCGCAGCAATCGCGCGCTGCGTTCGATTGCGAGATCAATGGCAGGATCCTTGATCCCCGCTTCTCGCGCCAGCACCAAGGAGATCGTCAGCGGCACGCCTGGCGAATTCATCATGCCGTAGCCCCGGAGCCGGCCATCGGCCTTGGCAAAACCATGTCCCCAAGATCCAACCGCACTTTGACCTGTGGCAGACTCCATGGCGAGGCGCTTCAGGCCCGGCATCACCGACTTATCTCCCGTCGCGCACACATACTCGCCGAGCAGCATCATCACATAGCCATAGCGCCAGGTTTGCATGCTGTTGACCGAAAAACTCGCCGCCCATTCGGCTTCTCTTTTGATCAGAAGCATATAAGCAGATTCGCCGCTCGCCAAAAGAGCCAGCGCATTGAGCGAACGCGTGATCGGCTCTTGTTTCTCGTAGCCGGGGGCACTCATCCGGGCCGCGAGTGCTTCGCATCCTTCCTCGAGGACGCGTTTTGACTTTGAACAATCGAATGGAGCCGTGGCCGAGTAGCTGCCGAGCACCGGAAGATTTAAGGTGACCTGGTCTGTTTTGCCCGCTCGCCATCGAGTGAGCAGCAACTTGCCTCCGCCGGCTTCTGTTTCCGCCGCCGTGAGCGCCTTGCCCATTTCCGTGCGTGGATCAAAAGAAAACGCCTTTCCACCGGCTCCTAGGATCACATCACCCACCGCAATGATTCCATCCGCTGGCGACTTTGCCTCGACCTTCGTGATCGCGATCTGACGCGCGTCACTCGTCACCATTTTGTCGCAAAACATCCAGCCACGCAGCCCGGTGGCTCCGAGATTCCAATCATGTTTCGCTTTGGAGGGGATGACGCCGCCTTGGGTGAGGTCGGGTATCTTGAGATCCTCTGCCGATGCAACCAGTGCTGCGGCGAGAACGGATGAAATCAGGGCGAACTTCATGTGGTGGTATGAAATGGCGGGTGAAAGGTTCTCCGGCAGCGTTCCCCACGATTTACTTGGATTTTTTCGCGAACCCTTTCAGGCCCGCCATCGCCTCGGCCAGACCTTTGCCGATTCCACCGAGGATTTTCGCAGACCCGAGGTAGTGGTACTCTGCATTGGAGACGCCTTTTTCGAGCGCGAGACGCTCACGCTCGGTGAGGCCTTCCATGCGCATCTTGTCGCTTAAGGCACGCTCCTCGGCAGGCTTCATTTTGCCATCCTTCGCGAGCTTCTTGACCTGTTGTTTGATCGTCTCTTCTTTCGCCCGCGCGGCTTTCAACTCGCGATCCCAGTAGTTCTCCGTCAAAACGGCGGCGACATTGCCTTTGAATTCGGGCAGTTGTGCGGGGGCGGCCATGGCATCGCGGATGTTTTGATGCGTGGACTTGTAGCGCTGCTGGTCAGGGCCGTACTCGGAGGTCGGACCGCCGACCCCCATGACGCCGATGACGAATGGGAGTTCCGGCGCGTTTAGATCCTTTCGCACATCGCGAATGAAGTCCGCCATCACGGTGGTGTAGGCATCGTAACCGCCTGGCTTGTCGCGATTGGGATAGGTGCCTTGGTCCACCATGTCATTCCAGCCTTGGAACCAGGCGAATCCCGCGAGTTCGTAGCCTTGTGATGCATCGTAGCTTGGCACCACGCGCTTGATGTCAGCGAGCACTTTCTTCACGTGCTCGATCATGAGCCGGTAATAGACGCCGGTTTCTTTTTCCTTCGCCGCCTTGATGGCCGCAATGTCTTTGCCTTGCTTCTTCAACGTGGCGAGTTGGGTCTCATTGAACACATAAGGTCCGGCGCTCGGCGGGCGGAAGTCGGTGTTCAAGCTTTTGCCACCCCACGAGGTTTTGATGAGCAGAATCGGCGCGTCGGTGAACTTCTGCATGTGGAGGCCGAAGGTGAACTCAGGGCCGATTTTCGGACCATTCTGACTCGCACCGAAGCCTGCGGTCAGTTTTCCGGTTTGCTCCGTGTCCGCGCAGCCGATCGATGAGATCCACACGCGCTCGCAGACTTTCGGCTGGCCATCCGCGCCCAACATCTCATCAAGCATAGGTTTGGTGGACGGATCCATGCCGACATGTTCGAAGGTGCTCACTTTGGCGTGGCCCTGCATGTTCGACTGTCCGGCAAGGATGAAGACCTGCAGCGGCTTCGCGGTGGCGGGCAACGTGAAGGCGAAGAGTGCTAAGAGGATGCGTTTCATGGTTTTGATGGAGTGGGAATAGTGGGTGGAAGGATCGTTGAGAGGTGACTGTTCTTTTTCATCGGTAGGCTGACACCGCCGTCGGCATGACGCCCAGTTCTGTGTAATTGAATCCGCTTTCGAGCGGTTTGTAGGTGCCGACGATGTCCACTCTGCTTGTGGCTTGAATGGTCGACTCGAGTTCCATGCACCAGTAAGCAGCATTGATGATGAGGCGGCGCAGGTCGGCGCACTCAAGGTCGGTGCCGCTGCCCATGGTGGAGTGAAACACACGGGCGCTTTCGCCTGCGCTCGTCTTCCAGGTCTTGAACCACGCGACTGGCAGCGGCTCAAGTTTGGTGTTGGCCGGATCGTCATGCTGGCGGCCCATGAGGGGCTGGCCCCAGACGAGCGCGGTGCAGTCGCCGGGCAGGCTGGTGCCCTCTTTGTAAGTGCGATAGACATCGGAGTTGCCCCAGATGTCAGTCACACCTGCGAGGATGGGATGATTCTTCTGTTCCTCAACGAGGATGCCGCGGGTGGAGTCAGCGTGCCAGCGGCCGTGGTGGCCCATGAACGCGCCGCCTAGCACCTCCGTGCCCCAGTTCACCTGCTTGCCGTTGATCTTATAGGGCAGGGGCCCGCGGAAGCCGTGATTCGCTGTGCGGAGTGCGATGAAGGGCTTTCCGGAGTCGATATATTTCACGATCATTTCGTTTTCGCTCTTCGGCAATGTGAGCAAGCGGGTGAAGAAGATCACGAGATCGGCCGAAGCGAGATGCTCGAGGCCGGGAATGTGGTGCGACTTGAATTCGCTTTCCTTTCCTTTCTCGGGATACACCGGCATCGTCGGGTCCACCTCGCCCTTTTCATTCACGCCGAAGAGCACGGTGCAATCGAAGCCGTGATGCGTGCTCAGAATCTTCGCCATCATCGGCATCGACTGCTCGCTGCGGTATTCCTGATCGGCGGCGATGAGCACGATGTGCCTGCCCTTGCCGGGGCCTTCGCCACCGGCATAGGTGAGCCACTGCGTGCTATCCGGCACTGGATGAGCGAGAGCTTGACTGCCAATGATGAGAGCTAGCAAGAGGCGATGCATGGTGTCAGTCGTGCGGGATTTCATTCACCGTGTAGTAGGCTTTGCGGTGGAGGAGAGGTTCCTTCTGCTGCGAGGTGATTTTGCCGAAGTCGAAATCATGGATGTGATCCTCGGTGATATGATCGAGGCGCAGCCGCACGCTGAGCCCGTCGGCGGCGGGTGTGGCGGAGAGAATGCGTGGAGTGGTGTGATCGACTTCAGGACTGCCGTAGGCGGCGTGGTAAATGTGCGTGTAGGTGGTGAGCGCGTAGTTTTCAGGCCGGGAAGCGATGGCGGTGTCCACCGGTTTGGTGAAGGTGATGAGGAATCCGTCTTTGCGGATGTTGATCTCCTTCACCTCAAACGGCGTGAGGCCGGTCCACTCGAGGCGCTGGAGGGCGAAGGGTTCCGTGCCGCGCACCGGCCATTGGCGGCTGGTGGTGAAGCCTCCGGCGATGAGCTGTCCACGCGGGCTGAACTCCACATTCATGATGCCGGTGGCCAGGCCTTCGCGGAAAGGATAACAAGCGCCCTGCCACACGCCGTTCACCTGCTCGGTGGTGGCGCGAACGATGATGCTAAGGCTGTAGTCGCCGAGGAAGAGCTGGCCATCGAACGGGCCGAACTTGCCGCCGGTTTGTGCCAGACGGAAGCCGGAGATGCTGCGTCCCATTTTAATGTACGGAAATCGCACGGCGGGCGGCACGAGTTCCTTCACGCGGCGCTTTTCCACGGCCATGCGTGAGTCGCTGTTCGGTTTGACCGGCTCCTTCATACCGGGCACGAAGGCATACCAGTTGTAGCTGGCGGGATGGCCGAGGAACGCGCCTTCTTTGAGATGCTTGAGCGAGCAGCAGCCATTCCACGGTCCCTGGCTCTCGGTGGCAAACATCACGCCCTGCGCGTTCGCGCCCGTGCCGCCGGGACTGCGCAAGCCGCTGCAAACGGGAATCATTCTGCCTGCGGACGTGACTTTCACGGCCCAGCCGCGAAAGAGATTGTGCGATTCGTAGGAACCGCTGAGACCAAGTGCGATCCAGAGATTGCCCTCCGCATCGGGCTTGGAGGCAAAGGCGAATTCGTGACCCTCGGCGTAGCCCCAGTTGCTGGTGAGCGTGTCGTAGCGGTCAGCCACTTCATCGCCATCAGTGTCGGCGATGCGCGTCACCTCGCCCCAAGTGGTTGCCAGCATCGCGCCATCGCGCCAGGCGAGCGAGAAAATCTCATCCTGCCCTGAGGCAAACAAATGAAACTGCGGCTGCGGCGGCGAATCGAGCGCGCCTTTCACAAAGTAGATGTCACCGCGTCGCGTGCCGACGGCGAGACGACCATCCGGCAAAAATTCCAAACCACCGGGCCGCATCGGCACGGTGGGCGGAATGGGAATCGCGGTGATCGGGTAATACTTCGCCTCCTCGGTCGCAGTGCCCCACATCTCGCCAAGATCTTCCTCGCCGCGCAGCAGCACAGCGGAGGCGATCATGGAGATGAGGATGACGCGGGCAGTTACCATGAGTATTCGAGCACGAGTTTGGTTTCGCCGACTGGCAGCGTGAGCGGGAGGAGAACTTCAGCGGGCTCACCTTCACGAACGATGGCGCTCAGACCATCGGCGAGCCGCAGGGTGAGCTTTTCCACGCGAAACTCGCGGTTGGAGATCTTGGCGGCGCTTTTTCCCGCCGCAGCACGGAAATAGAACATGGGCTGCTTAGCAGACGTGGTGAGTCGCAGCGTGCGCTTGAAGAAACCGCGACCGCTTTCACTGCGGACATCCTCGAAAAAGTCCTCCACGGCAATCTCGCCGAAGCTGTAGCGGAATGTGGGCCGGCGCTGCGCGTCGAGCGTGTAGCCGCGGAATTCGTAGCCGTGATCCTGGGGGAAGGTGTAGCTCGTTTTGCCTTTGTAGGGCCAGCTTTCGTCCAGCGACTTCAGGCGATGAAACGGGATGCCTGGCGGGAATGAAATCGCGTCGCTGCCGCGCGCATTGAACGAGCCGTTATCCACATTGGCGAACTCGCCGCGCCACAGCATCCGCAGCGCCATCTCACCGGAGTCGAAGGCGAGATTCACGCGCTCAGGGTAGCCAACACCGATGCCGCGAAAGCCGGCGGTGCCGCGACCACGGCAGATTTCCGGCACATCACCCACGCGCAGTTCATTGGACTGGCGTGAGATGCCAACCGGCTTCTTCGCGCGTTCGCCATCGGCAAGGTAATTCCAGATCGCCTCGATTTGCTGCGCGCTGTCACCTGCGAGAATGTTGGGGCGCAGAGATTTTCCATCGGGCCAGAAGCCGGGCATGATGACGGTGGGATGAAAGCGCGAGGGCTGGCGCATGAAGAGCGTGAACCAGTTCTTCTGCAGCCGCTGCGTCGTATAGGCGAGGTCGAGCGCGCTGATCTCGCCCGCCTTCTGACCATTAAACTCATGGCAGATGATGCAGCCAAGCCCGCTGGTGCCGGCCAACTCGTAGCCTGCTGCCTTGGACTCCTGAAGCTGCGTCACCTTTGGCAAAACGGCGTCTTCGAGCTTGTCCACGCGGGCGAACAGTTCCGGCAGTTGTCCTACCTGAGCCTCTCCGAATTGCGGCATCGCTGCGTCCATGTAATCGCGCTGGCGCTTCGCGTGCAGCAAGACATCGGCAAACCACTGCGGCGTCAGCTTCGCGCCAACATAGGAGAGCGGCGGTGGAATCCGGCCCTGATCACCGAGCGAAGGCTGGGTGCTGGTAAAAAGCGCGCGCCGCTCCGTGGCGGGTCCGCCGAGGCCGCTGCGCTCGTGGCAGGCGATGCAGTTGAGTGCGGCGAGCGTCTTGTGAATGCGCTGCGTGTCGTCCAGCACCGGATTGGCAGCCGTCGGCAGCGCTTTGACGATGAGTTCCCGTTGGGTCACGCTCAGGCCAAAACGCGGACCGGCGGAGTCCGCGAGACAACCGCGAGAGGTTTCCAGTTTGGTCCAATCAGGCGCGGAGAGGCGGGGCAGGTTCAAATCATCATGGCAGTTCGCGCATCCATATTGGGTGAAATGCTCGCGACCACGTTGAGCAAGAGTCGGGTTCACTTTAAGCGTCGCGAAGGGCGCGAGAGGCTCTTTAGAGACCGAGAGCATCGTGGAGGGGATCGGGCCGCTAGGGAACTGCGGTGCTGTCATTTCAAAGACCAGCTCTGCTTTGCGACCCGTGTGAAAATACGTGAACTCGATGGCGTGCGGACCTGCATCGAGTTCCGCGGCGGCCGTGAACGATTTGACGCCGCGCCGATCGCTGGGCGTTTCGTCCACCAGCGCCTTGCCATCGACCTTTAGAGTGCCGCCGTTCATCGTGAGGTGAAAGGTGTGCGTGCCTTTTGACTTCACCATGAGCCAGCCCTCGTAGCGCACGGCGGTGTGCTGCTCCACGCGTCCAAGGCTGGCCAGCGCGAATTCCGCGACCTGCCCGCCACGCTCAGGAGCGACGTTTTCACCCTCCATGCCCTCCCACACATTGCCGCGATAGAGCGTGTAACGCAGCGCGCCGGGCACGCGGGTGTGTTGCAGCAAAAAGTGCGCGATACGCTCCACATCGCGACCCTGAAGCCGCATGTCTGGCATTCGGCCCGAGGGACGGCTTGCATGTGGTTGGCGCAGGAAGACCACAAGACTGTCATGGCTGTATTTCTTCTCCAGAGCCCCAAGCGGCACGGAATTGGTCATCGGCAGTTCTGCCGCCCTTTCATCGCGCGGCGCATGGCAGGCCGCGCATCCACGTGACTGAAACAAGGCGTGTCCCAGAGTGGCCGCCACATGATCAGGAGCTTGTGGCGTGAAGTTTGGCTTTTTGAGCGAGAGGAGAAAATGCGTCAGTTCAGATGCCACAGCCGCTTTTTCGGTTTCTGGAAGACGCGCCAAAGGATCCGGCATCGTGGTGCCGGGTTTCATGCCATGCGGATCATGAATGAATGATTCAATGTAAGCCGGATGCACCCGCAAGCCGATCTGCGCGAGACGCGGAGCCTTTTTCGACGACGTCGAGAGCGTGCCTTCCGCCGCATGACAAGCCACACAATTCATTTCTTCGATGAGGATCTGCCCTTTGATGTCTGCACCGAGATCTTTGACCGCCAAAGCCGGAATGACCGGCTCTGCCGCCGACGATACGCCGAGGCAGAGAAGACAAGTCAGAAATCGCAAACGCAGGATCATTGTTGATCGATGATGAAAGCGGGCCGCGAAAGCACGCCTTTCGAGAGCGCTCCATAGTGATCGGAGCGCCAGAAGTTCTTCAAATCATCGGCGGTGATGAGTTGCAGACCCGGTGTGGCCACGGCAGGGTTGCAGAGGATGTAGAGGTTCTCTGCCGCGATGTAGCCGCAGACGTTGAGAGTGTGTCCGGCGCTGCCATTGGGGTATTGCGGGCCGATGTATTTGAAATCAACGATCACGGGACGTCCGGCATCGAGTTCGCTTTTGAGCATGTCAGTGGCTTTGATGAAACCTTCGTCATCAGGTGTGTAAGTGACGAGTTTCCACTGCTGGCCGATCTTCTTCGAGGCATCGAGCAGATGCCCCCAATCCGTGCCGGTGCCGAGCGGTGACGGGCACAGCTTCTTGTAGTCCCAGCCGCCGATTTTGCTGCCGTGAAAGCGTGCGAAGGTGGCGCAGGCGGTCGAGCCGCAGTTGTTGTAGCCCTGATGGATGTGCGGCATCTGAACAAAGGCGAACTTCCCCGGCTCTGCTTTGCGTCGGCGGTAGTCGATGAGCTTCAAAAGATCCGCCGCTTGTTGAGCGGAAGCATTGTCAGATGGCTGCGCCGGATGTCCGGTGACGCCTGTGGGAAAGAGCTTCGAGGCCTTTGTCCAGTTTGCTTTAGCCGCGTCCACGTCACCGGCTTGAAACTGAAGTTCGCCCAGTACCACGAGGCCTGAAGGATTGTTCAACTCCGCGGCCCGCTCAGCTAGTCGGCGTCCCAGCACCGGATCAGGTGGGACGCCTTCGCCCGAGAGATACGCCATCGCCGCCGCCGCTGCGGCGCGTCCGTGTCCTTTCTCCGCCGCCTTCTCCCACCACTTCAGCGCTGTCGCGCAATCCTGCTCAGTGCCCTGTGCACCATAGTAACACTGGCCGAGGTTGAACGCGGCCTGCGCGGATTCATTCGCCGCCGATTTGAAATAGCCGAACGCAATTGTGGGATTGCGCTTGATGACCGCGCCACGGAGATAGGCGAAACCAATGAAGTCCATCGCATCCGCATTGCCCGCATCCGCGGCGCGATGCCCCCAGCGCATCGCTTCGACATCGTCTTTGGCCACGCCCTTTCCATCGCGATATCGAATCGCGAGATCGATCTGTGCTTTGACGTCGCCGCCAGCGGCCCGTTGCTGAAGTTCGGTCAGATCATCGGCTGACAATGCAGGAAGAATCATAAACAGGGTGACGAGTGCGATGGAGGCGATGTGCTTCATGGCAGGGCGAGTTGGTGAATGGTTCCGTGCAGCAAGCGATCATTGATCTTAAGTTGGTAGCACTGGGTCGGGACGAGGTCGGGGATGTCGAGTGTGACGGTGCATTTGTCTTCGCTCAGGTTTACCGCGCGGATGGTTAAAGCGTGCTCGTCGTAGTGCTTGGAGCCGTAGTTTTTCGTGCGTTTGAGCGACCAGATCTTCAGCGCGCAGTCTTTGGGATCGAAGGGATCACTGAAGGTCACGCGCATACCGCCTTTCATCGCGTGAACGGCCAAAGGCACCTGCGCTGGCTTGCCCGTGCGACGGATTCGGTGGAACCCGCCAGGCGCGGTTGCATTGCCGGCCCAGGCAAACATGCCGCAGGTGTAGAGTGCTTCGTCACTGCCAAAGCGTCCGCGCATGATTCCGGTGGCGAAGGCGGGCATCGGCAGTTCACACACGGCGCCCTGCCACTGGCCGTTCACCTCCTCATGTGGCACGATGAAGGCGCGTCCGGTGCCGTAGCTGAGATTCAGAAGGCTGCCGCTCAGATTGCCCCATGCCTGCGGAGGGACGCGGAGCAGTTCGGCGGGGCTGCGGTCCTTGTCGTTCGTGATCCACACCATCGGCTGTTCCATCGCGGAATCACTGGTGTCGGTGATGCTGGTGTAGCCATACATGTTGCCGTAGAAGCCGCCTGGCTTCACGCGGTTGATGCGGTTCTTCGGCGTCCAGAAGCCTTCTTGGTCGGTGACGAAAAACGTGTCGTTGCCGTCGAAGCACACGCCATTCGCAGCGCGGAACCCTGTGGCGAGGATTTCGGTCTTTGATCCATCAGCGCTCACCTTGAGCAGCGTGCCGTGCTGCGGCACGACGCTGTCGAGCGCATGTCGGCCGGACTTGGCGTAGTAGAAGTTTCGTTTGTCGTCAGTCTGCAAGCCCATCGCGAATTCATGGAAGTGCTCGGTGACCTGCGCGTCATCGTTGAAGCACTCGATGAAGTCGGTCTCGCCATCGCCATTGAGATCGCGCAGCCGTGCGAGCTGGTCGCGGCAGGTGATGAAGAGTTCATCGCCCCGAAATTTGACACCAAGCGGTTGAAACAACCCGCTGGCAATCCGGCGCCATGTCAGCTTGGCGGGAGCTTTCTCCATCACGCCATCCACGCGCCATACGTCGCCATTCCACATCGCCACGATGGCCGCTTTGCCATCCGGCGTGAAATCAAAGCCGCCGGGGCGCAGCCAGCTTTGAAACGGATTGTCGAGCGGCAGAGAGAGATCGTCCGCAGCGAACGGGCCGTCATCGTTTCCGGCCACCGAGGTTGTCGTGACTGTCTGCGGCCACTGGGAAGGACCTCCTTTTATCAGGGGTTCCAAATCCAATGACGTGTTCAGCGTATTCGCCAATGTGTCGATTGATGCCTGATCTAACCGAGAGATGAAAAATCGTGCTTTTGAGCCAGACGGCAATTTAGCCACCCAGAATCCGTTTTCACGATTTAGAGTAACAGAATCGCCCTCCACGAGGGCATTTACTGAGTCTGGAGCGAGACGAAGGAATAGCGGTTGGTTCGTCTTAGCAATGTTCACCGTGCGCACAAACACCGGGGTAGTTCCATAGTCGATCCAGCCAAAGGACTCCAGCACGCGCGTGCCGTGGATGCTCGCGGCGATGACGCTCTGGTTCAGATGCTTGTAGAGTCCGAGGAACTTCAATCCGGGATGCGGTCCGTATTTCTTGCCGTCCTTCGCGGGTTCGCGCTTGTCCTCGAATCCACCGATGCTCCATCCGGGCCCGGTCGGATTGATGAAGTGACGCTCGCCGGTGAGGCTCGTGTGCGTGCCGTGGCTGCCGTCGAAGGCGATGCCCTTCCAATCGACGAACGATCCAGTCGTCGCCGTAGCCACGCGCATCGTGTCATGATCGTAAATCATCCATGCTCGTCCCTTGGTTACGCCGCCGGGGCCGTCATCGAGTCGAATCGCGATGCCTTTTTGCGCGATGTTGTCGGGAGCGACTTCCAGCGTCCAGAACAGCGAGTTGCCCAGTTCCATGCGCTGATACGGTGGCAGGGAGGTGTCGGGCTTCTCCTCCTCAGCACGTGCAAGGCCGCGTGGCAGCGAGGCGAGGT
Organism: Prosthecobacter sp.; assembly: GCF_020439865.1. Classification (GTDB taxonomy): domain Bacteria; phylum Verrucomicrobiota; class Verrucomicrobiia; order Verrucomicrobiales; family Verrucomicrobiaceae; genus Prosthecobacter. Next base: position 12,580 of record NZ_JAGRPF010000012.1, on the reverse strand, counting down.
CGATGTCCTTGAGCTGTGATGGGTTGTGCGGGCGAAGAAAGGTTTCGCGGATGTAGTGGATGACGGCGTATTTCTGCGCGGTCGTGTATTGCGGCTGCGGCACCATCTGGCCGAAGCCCTTCGTGAGCGTGAGATACATCGAGAACGGATCGGAGCCGTTTTTGAACTGGCCTTCGGCAAAGCGCAGCGCCGTGGGCAGCGATCCTGGCTGCTCCTTCGTGCCATGGCACACGACGCACAGCGTTTTGTAGATAGCCGCGCCTTCTTCGAGCGTCTTGTCACTCCACGCACCGACGATCGCCGCATGATCGCTGCGCTCCAGCGCCTGCACCCAGCCGCTGCCACCTTCGATCCGTGGTTTGCCACCCGATTTTGGCACGTGCGCAAAGTCAGGCGTGTTCGCTCCTTTGCCGCCTTGCTTGAAAAGCCCTTTGATCTCGCCTTCGGGCAAGGCGCGCTTCCACACTTTGACTTCACCGATTTTGCCATTGATGAAATCACCCGCGAAGTTATGTGCAGCGCGGCCCACTTTGAAAACGTGCTCCAGCTTGTCCGCAGCAGTGAAGGGGGATTTCTCAGCGATGATCTTGCTATCCAGCCAGAGCTGAGCCGCACCATCGCGCACGGTGAGCACTGCCGTGTGAGGCTTGCCATCGTTCACTTTCGGCCCGCCGGTCATCGCGCCAACCCATCCGATGTCATACACGAGCCGTCCGCCGCGAATGAACAGCGCCTTGGCGGCAGGAGACCATTTGCCAGTTGGTGGGCACATGGAAAACAGAGTGCCCTGACCACTAGACTCAAAGGTTGCCATTGCCGTGAAGTCCGAGCCGAGATCGAGGTTCGCCTCCGGGAAATCCATCGCGCCCGTTTTCGCCAGCGAGATCACGTCCTCCGGTCCGCGCACCAGTTTGCCACCGCTCCAGACGCGCAACACCGGCGCACCGTCTGCCGGATGCTCGACGGCGATGTCTTGCGGCTTCGCGCCATCGAATGAAAGCGTCAGATCATCGCTCAGCGTTATCTTGGCGGCGCCTTCGAGGTGAATGCGATAATTCATCGGCCACTCCGCTGCATCGAGCGGCAAGGCATCGCGGGGCAGTCCTGCGTTTGTGGTGATGCTGCGCGGAGCGCTGCGGCCCTCGGACTTCGATTTCTCAAGCAGTCCTTTCAATTCCGCCACGATCTCGGGGTGTTTGAAGTAGAGGTTCGTGGTTTCGCCGGGATCGGTGTCCAGCTTGTAAAGCTGCGCAGGTGCATCAGGGGCGGTTTCGGGCAGCTCATAGGGCTTGAGTTCGCCCTTGTCATAGTTGTTCCCGCCGGAGCCGCGATGATCGAGGTATTTCCAGACACCGCGTCGAATCGACAAGGTGCGCGCTCCGGCGAAAGCTTGCTCAAGCAGGTAGGGCCGCACTGGCTCGATGGCTTTGCCCTCCAGCACCGGCAGCATGTTGAAACTGTCCTCGGCGGCATCGGCAGGCAGCGTCGCACCCGTGATCGCCGCTACGGTGGCCATCACGTCGGTCAGGCTGGTGAGTTGATTGCTCACCGTGCCGGCTTTGACGCGGGCCGGCCAGCTGACGATGAAGGGTACGCGGTGACCGCCTTCCCAGTCGTCGCGCTTCACCCCGCGCCACGGCCGCGCGCCATCGTGACCATGATCAGCGCGCATGTGGACGACGCTGGTGGTCTCGGGCCCGTTGTCGCTGGTGAAGATGACAAGCGTGTTGTCGGCCACACCGAGACGCTCGAGATCCTTCATCAACTCACCGACGACATGATCCAGTTCGAAGATGAAATCGCCATGCGGTCCTGCGCGGGTCTTGCCTTTAAAATCTTTGCCGGGGAAGGACGGCAGATGAACGGCCTGGGCTGCATGATAAAGGAAGAACGGCTTGTTCGGCGCGGTGCGCACGTGCTCTTCCAAGAACGCTCGGCTCTTATTGAGGAAGACCATGTCCACTTCCTCCATTGGAAAATCTGAGGCGATGATGCCGGGGCGGCAGTCGTTCGCATACGGATGCTTCGGCAGCGCTGATTTGTCGATGGTCCCGGTCGGCGTCACCGGAATGCGGTCGCCATCGATAAACGCGTAGAGCCAGTCCGTCGTCGGGCAGCAGGCGGTGCCGAAGAATCGATCAAAGCCGTGATCGATCGGCCCACCCTCGATGCGCCGTGAGAAATCGATGCGGCGGACCTCTTCCAATCCGCCCTTGTGAATCGGCGCTCCGTTTTGATCACGAAAAGTCCAGCCGATGTGCCATTTACCCACGGCTGCGGTGGCATAGCCTTGTTTCTTCAGCATCGCGGGCAAGGTCAGTCGTCCGGGGGCGATCAGTGATGGGCCGCCGGCACCCGTGAACACCGTGCCGCCGTTCGGCACGCGAAAGGCCATCTGGCCGGTCATGAGGCTGTAGCGCGTGGGCGTGCAGACCGTGGCCGGGCTGTGCGCGTCGGTGAAGCGCATGCCCTCACTCGCGAGACGGTCGATGTTCGGCGTGGGCACCTTTGATTCGCGGTTGTAGCAGCCCACATCGCCGTAGCCCAGATCGTCTGCGAGGATCAGGACGATGTTCGGCGCGTGGTTCGAGGGGACTGAGTCGGCCGCAAGCAGTTGGGGCAACGGCAAAGCGGAAGTCAGCAGGGCGAAGAACGCGGCTCTCATCGTGATGAGGTGATAACAGGTCAGGGGTTCACGAGGCAAGCATAGAGTCCCGACGGCAGGCGGGCACGTCTTGACCGGAATGACTGGCAAGCCTGACGAAAACCGCACAATGGTGAAGCGAAGTTGCAAGGCGACTGCCCCATGGCCGTTGCTTGCAGCTGCGCAAATATGAGAGCAGCCACCGCAGCGTTTCCAGGCATCCTTTCCACGAAAGGGGCCTTGCTCATCGACGCGAGGCACGTGGAGCAGATCGCCGACCTGATGCATGACACGGCCTTTTTTATCAAGGATGCCAGCGGGCGCTACGTGGTGGTGAACCAGTCGCTCGTCGAGCGGCACGGATTGTCCGACAAGTCGGAGATGATCGGTCGCCGCCCTTGCGATGTTTGCCCCGGTGACTTTGGGCGTATTCCCACTGAGCAGGACGCCCAGGTACTGCGAACGGGGAAGCCCATCATCGAGCGTCTGGAGCTGTTTTGGAGGCGACCCAATGTTCCCGTCTGGGGACTCACGAGCAAGATCCCCATTCGTGACGAGCATGGTCGCGTGAAGGGTTTGATCGGCATCTCCAAAGACCTCACGGCCTTGGTGAGCCGTGAAGAAGTGCCGTCCGCGGTCGCGCAGGCCTTGCGCCATTTGGAGACCGCCTACGACACTCAGATCAGTCCGTCGTCGCTCGCGCAAAAGGCGGGCATGAGTGCTGCACGCTTCGCTCGTGTCATCAAGCGCATCCACGGACTTAGCCCGATGCAGTTGATCACCAAGACGCGCATCACCGCAGGCGCTCGACTGCTGCGTGAAACGGACGCGACGATCGCTCACGTCGCTCTCGAATGCGGTTTTGCCGACCACAGCGCCTTCACTCGTGCCTTTCGCGCTGTCACCGGCATGTCGCCCACGGAATATCGGCGATTGAATGCGGCGTGATTTTGGGCCGTGGCACTAGGGTTTCAGATGCCGCACCAGAAACTCCATGCGCAAACGTGAGCCATAGGGTGTCTCTGCCGCGCCGTGGCCGGTGCCAATGATGGGCATGAAGTCGAAGGTCTTGTTCGCGCGTTGCAGGGCGCCGACGACCTGTGTGGTGCTGGCGGGATCGACGTTGGTGTCCAGTTCGCCGACGATGAGGAGGAGGTGGCCTTCGAGTTTGTCTGCATCGTCCACGTTGCTGCTCCTGGCGTAGCTGTCGTCAATGGGCCAGCCCATCCACTGCTCGTTCCACCAGATCTTGTCCATGCGGTTGTCGTGGCAGCCGCAGTCGGCGACGGCGACGTGATAAAAGTCGTGGTGATCGAGCAGCGCGCGCATCGCACTCTGTCCGCCAGCACTGCCGCCGTAGATACCCACGCGACTGAGATCCATCCACGAGCGTGTCTTCGCGGCATCTTTGATCCACAGCTTGCGATCTGGGAAGCCGGCGTCCTTCAGGTTCTTCCAGCACACGTCGTGAAAGGCTTTGCCACGATGATTGGTGCCCATGCCGTCGAGCTGGACGACGATGAAGCCGAGTTCGGCAATCGTGTGATGCCCGAGCAGCCGGCTGAACTCCTTCGGGGCGAAGGCGGAATGTGGTCCGGCGTAGATGTTCTCCACGACAGGATACTTCTTCGCAGGATCGAAATTGGAGGGCTTGATGATGACACCGTGAATTTCGGTTTTGCCGTCACGTCCTTTGGCCACGAAGCGTTCCGGCATCGTCCAGCCCGCGGCGAGCAACGCGGAGGCATCGGCCTTCTCCAATTCGCATACGAGGCCGCCGTCTTTGCTGCGGCGCAGTTCGGTGACGGGTGGATGATCAGCACGAGACCACGTGTCGATGAAGAAGTCGCGCTTGGGTGAGAACTCGATGTGGTGATTGCCGTCGCCCTCGGTGAGTCGCTGAAAGCCGCTGCCGTCGAAGTTCACACGGCAGAGATGCACGTGATACGGGTCTTCCTTCTCGCGCAGACCGCTTGCCATGAACCAGATTTCGCGTCTCGACTCATCGACGTGCAACACCTCACGCACCGGCCATGCACCTTTCGTGATCTGGTGTTTCACGGTGCCTTTTTGCGTGTCGTAGAGGTAGAGATGGCACCAGCCGTCGCGTTCGCTCATCCAGATGAGTTCGTGCGTGTCGTGCAGCCAGTGCCGCCACGTCTTCTGGGGGTAGTCGATGAAGGTCTTCGAGGTCTCCTCGACCACCACGCGCACCGCGCCCGTTTTCGCATTCACGGCGAGCACGCGATAAAGTTGATGGCCTCGCTGGTTGTAGTCGAAGTAAAACTCGCTGCTGCCAGGTGACCACGTGAGTTGGAAGAATTCGGCGTTAAGAAAGGGGGTCGGGAATAGATCCGACTTCACTCGGGTCCATTCGCAGCCTGAATCGCTTACGCGAAATATGACGGGGAAGGGCTTCGGCAACGGGTCGCCGGGTTTAGGATAGGGGAATTCGCGCAGCCGGGGCTGAAGCTGACCTTTGGGCGTTGATTCAATAAAACCGACCTTTCGAACGGGCAGCGGTGGCGCGCAGTTGATGACAAAAGTGCTGGAGTCCGGCGACCAGACGGCTTTGTCCCGAAAAGGCATCTGAGCCGCAGGTTCCACCTTCATCCGCACCAGCTTGTCGCTCTTCTCATGATGCAGAAGGATGAATTCCTTTTCATACATGACCGACCATTGGCCATCGGGCGATTTATCGCCGCGTCCGGTCTTCTTCGGCTCCGCAGGAGCGGGAGCGATTCCTTTGCCGTCGATGATGAGGGTTTGAATCGTTGGGCCGGCCTCGATCACGGCGAGGTGCTCGCCGGTGCTGCTGGTGATGAGCCAGACATGACCTTCAAACGTGTGCTGCTCACGTTCGCTGCCAGCGCGGATGCGTCCGTAGCTGACGTGTTCGCCCTGTTGGTTGATCCAGAAGAGGTCTACGTTTTCATCGAGCTTGTTGATGAACTTCAGGCCCGATTCCTCGCCGGTGCGTGTCGTGTTGCGCAGTTGGATCTTTGTTGTCGAAGTCTTCGCAGCTTCCTTTTCGGGCAAACCGAGTTCCTTGAGCGTTTTGGCGACTTTTCGCTGTCCCGTCCTGGCGTCGATGAACACGAACTCATGGCTGTTAGGACCGGTTTGCACGCGATACCAGAAGGACCGCCCATCCGGGAGCCAGTTGGGCTTCACGCGGTCGCGGAAGACTTTATTTTCGGTTCGCTTCGGAAGGCTGAGAGCGGCATCGAAGTCAGTTGCGAGAGCGGATGCTGCGATGGCGAGGAAAAGAAGCAGTTTCATGCGATGCCGAATTGAAAGGGGTCTGCGGGGTCGAGGATGAGTGTGGATTCAGCAGTGATGAAGGCCTGTCCGGTGATCGTGGGGATGATGCCATTTTCGCCAACATCGTAATATCCCTCGAAAACGCTGCCGAGGATGCTTTCCTGACGCCAGACTTCGCTAGGCGCGAGTTTGCCGTCGGCGGCGAGGCAGGCAAGTTTTGCGCTGGTGCCAGTGCCGCACGGCGAGCGGTCATATTCGCCGCCGGGGCAGAGGACGAAGTTGCGGCTGTGATTCGCGGCGTCGTGTGGCGGTGCGAAGAGTTCGACGTGATCGACTTCGGGATAGCCAGCGGAGCGAACAGCATCGCACATTGCCAGACTGGACTGAGTCAGTTGCGGCACGTTTTTTAATGTGAGTTCAAGTCCGTGATCGGCAACAAGGAAGAACCAATTGCCTCCCCACACGACATCTCCGGTCACGCCGCCAGCCTTCACGGCTTTTGCTTTGCGATAGGAAGGCACGTTGCGAATGCTGACGCGACCATCGTCATGGAGCGTGGCAGTGATGATGCCGACAGGGGTCTCAATGCGATGTTCGCCTGCCGAGATGCGGCCGAGGTGCTTAAGTGTGGCGATGACGCCGATCATTCCATGTCCGCACATGCCGAGGAGGCCGACGTTGTTAAAGAAGATCACGCCGGCAGCGCACGAGGTGTCTTTGGGCTCCACAAGCAGCGCACCGACGATCACCTCATGGCCACGTGGCTCACAGATGATGGCGCGGCGGTATTTCTCCAAATCAGCCGACGTGATGCCGCCAAGCACGACACGCGTGGGTTCGCCGCCGGTGTGGGAGTCGATGATGGGGATGCGTGTCATGGAGCGGGGATGATGGCTTTCGACGAGCGGTCGCTGATTTGAAAATGACCGAGGGCTTTCTGCGACGAGTCGCGAACGATCCAGACGGCGCCTGGGCGGGTGGACTGGCGTTTCTGCTTGTTGGATTCGATCTCGCCGTAGGACTTGGGTTCGCCAGTGGGAGTCATCCAGCACAACTCAACAGGTTGTGTGCGCTCATTGATGAAGACGACATCGAAGGTGTTACCATCGGGCTTGGAAGGAGGAACAGGCTCACTGGCAGGATGCCATTTTAGAGCGGGCAACGATGCGATGGGCACCTGTGGCACGGGGACAGGATTCTTGGGGGCGAGTGTGCGCAACTCGGCGAGTTTGGCGGCGTGCTCGGGCTTCGCGGCGAGGTTGGTCCATTCGTGAGGATCGCTCACGATGTCGTAGAGCTCCTCGTCGCCATTGCGGTAGTGGATGTAGCGCCAGTGACGTGCGTTGATGGCGTATTCTTCGGGCACGCTGAGCTGCGTGACAGCCGCATGAGGCCAGGGTGCGTCCGGATTTTGCAGCAGGGGCACCAGACTGTTGGCGCTGATGTTTTCCGGGGCAGGAAGGCCGCAGAGGTCGGTGACGGTGTGGAAGAGATCGGTGAGGCTCACCGGTTGATCGCAGACGGCACCGGCTTTTCTACCGGGAGCGCGAATGATCAGCGGCACGCGGGTGCAGATGCGCCAGCCGGTGTATTTCTGCCAGTGCTGCTTCTCACCGAGATGCCAGCCGTGGTCGCTCCACAGCACGACGATGGTGTTGCCGCGATGCGGGCTGCTTTCGAGCGCATCAAGCACGCGACCGAGCATCGCATCCGCGTAGTGAATGGAGGCGAGATAGGCCTGGATGGCCTGCTTCCACTGTCCGTGTTTCCGGATGTGCTCGAAGTAACGGTTTGGGCCCATCTTTTGTCCCGAGGGCGGAATATCCTCCAGATCGTCCTCCTTGTAGCCGGGGCCGGGTTGAATGGATTCGAGCGGGAAGGGTTTGAAGTATTCCTTCGGCACAAACCACGGCTCATGCGGCCGGTAGATGCCGCAGGCGAGGAAGAAGGGCTTGTGATGCGGGCGTTGGAGTTGCTCGCCAATCCACTTCGTCACGCTCCAATCGCCACCGCAGACTTCGTCGCTCACCTCCAGCGCGGCCCAGTCGGTTTCCACGTATTGCCACGGACCGCCAACAGGCAGGCTGATGGGACGGTTCGGCGGATCGAAGGTCGGTGGAAAGGGATCCTCCTTTTCCTTCGCGGGGAAGTAGTCGTCCCATGAGGCTGCATCGATGAAGTAGTGCAGCAGCTTGCCGGAACCGGCGCTCCAGTAGCCGTGACGGGAGAAGAACTTCGGAATGAGCTCCGCATTCGGCAGCACATCGCGCATCTTCTGGCCGTTGTGATACACGCCGGAACGATAAGGCGGGAGGCCGGTGAAAATGGCCGTGCGCGACGGGTTGCACTGCGGCGCGGCACAATGCGCGTTGGTGAAAAGTGTGCCTCTCTTCGCGAGACGGTCGAAGTTCGGCGTCTTCGTCTGCGGATGCCCGCCGAGACAGCCGATCCAGTCGTTGAGATCATCCACCGAGATGAAGAGGACGTTGGGCTTCGCTTGATCGGCGGCGAATGCGGAGCCGCTCAAGGCGATGCAGGCAAGGATGGAGGCGAAAACAGTTTTCATGGCGCGGGAATGATGGCTTTCACGGGTTTGTCTGCAGTTCCTTGGATCTGAAAATGACCGAGAGGTTTGTTGTTCGCATCTTTGATCACCCACACAGCTCCGCCGCTGCTGCGAATGTCGAAGGTATCCTTCGGCTCAAGCGTCTGGTAACGCTTCTCCGCTCCCTGGGGGCTGATCCAGATGAGTTCCACGGCAGCCGGAGTCTGGTTTTGAAAAGTGACGGCGAGCTTTGGTCCTTTCGGTTCCGATTTCGGCAACGCAGCGCCTGTTGCCGGATGCCACGGCAGAAGCGCGGGTGATTTTGAGGAAGCCATGGTCGCGGGTTCCTGCCATTGGAAAGTCGGACGCGGCAGCGTTTTCCACATCTGCGCACTAAGCCTGGCGAGAAGGTCGGCGTGTTCCGGCTTGGTGGCGATGTTCTCGTTTTCCTCGGGATCGCTCTCGTGGTCGTAGAGTTCCTGCGCTGCGATCTTACGCGAAGACAGCTCCAGCCACTCGATGTAGCGATAGTGTTCGGTGCGCATGGCATAGCCCATGTAGTTGCCGTCCTTTTCGCGACGTGGAAACTGACTGAAGGCGGCGTCTTTGACTTTCGTGGCGGTTCCATTGAGCAGCGGCTTGAGGCTGGTGCCTTCGAGCTTTTCAGGAACGGGCAGGCCGGCGAGATCGGCGAGGGTGGGATACACGTCCACGAATTCGACGAGCGCATCCGACTTGGTGCCATTCGCCTTCGCACCGGGCATGCGGATCATCAGCGGTGCGCGTGTGTCGATCTCATAGTTGGTCTGTTTACACCAGCCGCCGTGTTCGCCGAGCTTCCAGCCGTGATCGCTCCACAGCACGACGATTGTGTTGTTGGCGAGACCGAGATGGTCAAGCTCATCGAGGAGTCGGCCGACCTGCGCGTCGATGTAGGAGACCGCCGCATAGTAGCCGTGCTTCAGTTCGCGCTGTTGCGCTGCCGAAAGCGGGCCGTCTTTTGGCCAGCGGGCGTCCGCGTAGTCCATGTAGTCGCGCAGTTCGTAGAATCCGCCCTGGAACTCGCCGAAGGCCATCGCTGGAGCGCCGTGGGGCAGATATTCGTTCTTTGCGAGCGGAATCTTCGAGCGGTCGTAGAGATCCCAATACTTCCGCGGCACAACGAAGGGCAGATGCGGGCGGACGAAGCCTGCTGCTAGGAAGAAAGGCTGCTTTTCGGTCGCGAGCCTGCGCATGGCGGTGACGGCCTGTTCTCCAATTGCGCCATCAAAGTGTTCCTTGTCTGGAATATCGAGCACCTCGGTGGCAACGGCGCGCATGCGGTCGATGCGGGCCTGCGGTTTGCCTTCGGCACGCATTTGCTCGCGAAACTCCGCGAGCTTTTCTTCAGCCGCTTTCGACCACGACGGATTGTCCGGCCACACGTGTGGTTCATCCCATGACACATTGTCCGGCCATGGATTGTGGAAGATCTTGCCGAAGCCAAGCGCGTAGTAGCCGTGCTTGCGGAAGTGCTGCGGAATGGTGACCGCGTCAGGTACGACGGAGCGCATTTCGGTCGAGAGATACCAGACCTTGGTCGAATCCGGTCGCATGCCGGTCATGAGCGAAACACGTGAGGGATTGCACACCGCCTGCTGGCAGTAGGCGCGATTGAATAGCACGCCGGAGGCCGCGAGGCGGTCGAGATTGGGTGTCTGCACATGCTTGGCACCGTAGCAGCCGAGATCGCAGCGCATGTCGTCCACGGCGATGAACAGCACGTTCAGACGTTGGGCTTGAATGCAAAGCGCCGGCCAAAGAACGAGGAGGCTGAGGAAAAGAGACTTCATCACGGGCTTGAATGGCTGGGACAACGTTAGCAAAGAATGGAACGTGTTTGCGCCTGAATCTTGGACGATTGCAGCACGGCGGCTGGGAAATCGGCCAAGTGACGATCACTTATCTCGAAGCCAGCCTTCCTGACGCACGATCGTCTTCAGGTTCTCGCTCTCGACTGACAATGGTTTGATGTGCGTGCCGATGAGTTCGCGTGTCCACCATGCGCCGTCGGGATTGTCAGGTGGAGCGAATTTGTAGCGATAGACCATCACGCGAATCCAGCGTGGCGGCTTGTCGGGAAAGGGATTTTTCGCGAGGAGGCTGAGCGTGCCGGGATCGTTGTGGAGGAGGTTCCAGATGAAATGCGGCACCCACGCGTTGCGACCGCCGGCCTGAGTCCACGGATACCACGCGGCCCAGTCGAGGCGGTAATGATACGGCGTGATGATCGCGGGGCGGCGTTTGGGATCGCCGGGTTTCACTTTGAACTCGTACTCGCGCCAGTCGGAGAGCATGTCGGGCGCGAGGTCGGCGGTGCCTTCATAGATGAGCTCAAAGCGTTCGCGGTCGATGCTGCCGAAGGCGCCGTAGGTGTTCACGAGATGCAACACGTCGAAGGAGGTGTTCATCGCCTGCCGGGAGGAGATGAGATTGCGCACGGGTTCGATGCTCAGCCAGACGACGAGCAAGGCATACGCGAACGAGGCGAACTGATGCGTGGTGGAGGCATGGGCACCTGCCGCGGCGGAGCGATCAGCGCGTGCGACGAGAAAGCGCGGCAGGATTTTCTTCCAAAACGTGTCGTCGAAACAGGCGAGGCAGGGGATGATGGTGAGCCAGTTCAGGAAGGAGAGATTGCCGCTGAAGATGAGGATGGCCATGAAGCTGGCCATCAGCACGCCGGCGATGTGTCGCGCATGGCGGCCGTAGAAGCCGAACCACGGCACCACGAGTTCGACAAAGTGGTTCCACAGCACGCCCGCCTTCTGGAACCAGTGCGGCATGAAGTGCAGCCAGCGGCTCAGCGGATTCGGCACGGGCTGCGTCTCGTAGTGGTAGTAGAGCGCGGTGAGATCGCGCCAGCAGGAGTCGCCGCGCAGTTTGATGAGGCCTGCGCCGAGCATGATGCGGAAGATGAGCCAGCGGTAGAGCCACACGATCACGACCGGCGGCGCACGCTTCGGAAACGGCCGCGGGTCGAGCAACGGGCTCAGCATGATGCCGAGGAAACCGGTTTCGAGAATCTGGATGTCCCAACCGTAGCCGAGCCACTCCTGGCCGATGGGAATGAGCGACAGATAGAGCGCCCACATCACGATCAGCATGAGGCCATTGGCAAAACCGATGAGCACGAGGAGGGACAGCACGGTGCCGGTCCATGTCACGGCCTGAATCATCGCATCGCTCGCATTGAACCAAAAAACGGACGGCGCCTGCCAGAACACCGTCCATGGCGAGCGATCGTGCAGGACTCGATCGACATACAAATCGGCAGGCAACAAGCCATCGTGGCCGATGAGCGGGATGAACTGCTGCGCTGCTGAGAGGAAGGCGACGAAATACACCAATCCGGTGAAGCGCAGCAGCATGAAGCGCGTCAGGCGGTAGTTCTGCCCGGCCTTGTCGAGCCTGAGCAAGAATCGAACAAACAGCGAAGGCACCGGCGCTGCTTCAGGCACGACGTTTTCCGTGATGACAGCTTCCGGCGAGGACATACCGCATTGTCCGGGGAAGAGAGGCGTGAGTCAATCCTTCGCGGTGGTCGAGAGCGAACGAAATTCGACTCACGCAGGCCGCTTAGCCAACGCATCGCGGATGATCTTGAGCACTTGGTCGCGCTCGGCGCCGGCGAGAGGGAGGCGCGGCTCGCGCACCCACTCCGCACCGAGGCCGGTCTCCTGGCAGAGGAGTTTGATGTATTGGACGAAGTGGAGATGCGTGTCGAGCTTCATGAGCGGCTGGCTCCAGCGGTAGAGCGCGCGGCATTCATCCCAGCGGCCCGCTTGGGCGAGATCCCAGAGCTGCTGGTTCTCCTTCGGGAAGGCGATGCCGCTGCCGCACACCCATCCGTCGATGCCGAGGATGGCGGACTCGAGGAAGAGATCGTCCACGCCGGTGAAGATGCGATAGCGGTCGCCGGTCTGATTGCGTAGCTCGGTGATGCGGCGGGTGTTCGCGCTGCTCTCCTTGATGGCGTGCAGGTTCGGGATGTCGGCGAGTTCGACGAAAATCTCCGGCGTCACATCGGTGTTATAGCCGACGGGGTTGTTGTAGAGCATCCACGAAAGCGGCGTGGCCTTGGCGAG
>NZ_JAGRPF010000097.1 GCF_020439865.1 Prosthecobacter sp. | reverse complement strand
GCGGTGGCCTCTGCCGCCGCCTGCTGCTGGGCGATGAGGGCTGCTCGCGGCAGCGTCAGAATCGTGTCCAGATCGCGGCGAAGGTCGGTGGCACTCTGATAGCGCACTTCGCGGTCCGTCTGCATCGCCTTGGTGATGATCGCATCAAAGCGCGGGTCGGTGCCGAGCTTCTTGCCCGGCAGCGTCCAGATGCCACGCGGAATCTCCCCAGTGAGCATTTGGTAAAGCATCACCCCCATGGCATACAAGTCCGCGCGGCTGTCGAGCGGGACGCCGGGGATAAAAGCCTCCGGTGCCACGAAGTCCGGCGTGCCCATGGCCATGTTCGTCTTGGTGATGCCGCTCTGGCCGGGATCATTGGCCTTGGCCAGACCGAAGTCGGCCACCTTCACCGCACCCTCCATGTTGATGAGGATGTTCGCCGGCTTGATGTCGCGATGAATGATGCCGTTTTTGTGCGCGTAGGCGAGCGCATCGCTCACATGCGCCGTGATGGACAGAGCGTAGTCCTCCGGCAGCTTGCCCTGCGACGCGATCATCTTGGAGACGTCCGTGCCGTCGATGAACTCCATCACGATGTAGAGCAGGCCCGTGTTCGTTTCGCCAAAGTCGAATACTTTGACGATGCTCGGGTGGTTCATCTTCGCCATGGTGCGGGCTTCATTTTTGAAGCGTTCGGCGAACTGGGAGTCCGTGTTGTCGATCAAGTCGACCGGCAGTACTTTGATGGCGACCTTGCGGTCGAGCGTGACCTGCACCGCTTTATAAACCGCGCCCATGCCACCGCGGCCGAGAATGGCCTCAAACTGATACTGCGGCAGCATCGCCTGCATTTCCTCCAGCGACGGAGGCTGCCAGCCGCCGGAAGGTTTGGAACCGGAGGAAGCGGTGCTCATGGGAAAAAAGGGTGCCGGGCCACAGAAGCACACTAGCAAGGAGAGTTCCGCCGTCGCAACCTGCATTTTTGCCGGGGCGTGTCATACATGGAGCGCGCCCGCGTCACCCAGCGGGAAATGAATGGAACGCGCCATCGCCGACCAGCTCGAAGCTCTGCATCCCGACGCCTTTGGCTGGGCGCTGCACTGCTGTGCGGGCGATCACGCCTGTGCGGAGGACGTATTGCAAAATGCGTATCTCAAGCTCGCCCAGGAGCGTGCGACACACGATGGCCGCTCCAGCTTCAAGACCTGGTGGTTTGGCGTGATCAGATTCACCGCGCACGAAGAGCTTCGGCGGCAACGGTATCGCGAGTCGCTGGTGGGCAAGCTGCTCGCCTTCTTCATCGAGGACCATCATCCTGCGCCCTCGCGACACATGGAGGTGAAGGAGCGACATGCCGAACTGCGAAGCTGTTTGAAACAATTGCCTGCCCGGCAGGCGGAGGTGCTGCATCTCGTGTTTTACCAGGATCTCACGATCAACGAAGCCGCACAGGTCATGGGCGTGGGGGTCGGATCTGCACGTCAGCACTACGAACGCGGCAAGGCGCGCATGCGCACACTGCTGCAACCCGTTTCAGAGCATGAGTGACGAGCACGACAACGATTTGCGCGCCTTCTTTGCGCGTCAACGCCGCCTCGACCATGAGGATGCGCCAGTCTGGCGGGGCGAATGGTTGAATCGTCCCATTTCACGCTCTCGCGCGTCGGTGCGGTGGATTCCTGCCTCACTCGCCACAGCCTGCATCGCGATTTCAGCGGCCTGGTTCATGCATTCGTCGAAAGCAACGCCACAACTCAGCGATTTGCCGCCGCTTTTTGACGCCCCTCCCGCTGAGCTGTTTGCGGGCGTCCGGCCCTCGTTCATCGAGCTGCAGGCTCCTTCCGACTTTCTTCTACCAGATCATCTCCAATCCCACATCCCATGAAATTCATCCTTTGCCTTCTCGTCCTCACCTCTGCGAGCCTGCGTGCCGCCAACGTCGAGGAGTGGCTGAAAAACGGCCTGTTGCATCCAGATCTGATTGTCACGGTTCGTGACGAGCTCGCGCTGACGGAGGAGCAGCAGACGAAGCTGAACTCCCGGCTTGGCGAGGCGCGTGCGCAGGCCGAACCCCTCGAGCAGCAGGTGAAGGAGCAGCAAAGGGCTCTGGGCCATCTTTTGCAGGACACCACCACCACTGCTGAGGCCGCTGCAGCGCAGCTGACCAAGCTGCTCGATGCCGAAGCCGCGGTGAAGCAGCTGCAGCTGCGAGCGCTGATCGAAGTGCGCGACGTGCTGACGCCGGAACAGCTCCAGAAAGCGCGGAAGCTCGGTCCGCCCAAGATCGCCTCGCAGGGCGACCTCGAGTTCCGGGTGAATGAAAAGATGGGCAAACTGCGCGCGGCCGTGGAGTCGCTCGGCATTCCGCCCACCGATGCCATGAAGACTCGTGGCGGTGAAATTGAACAGCTCGTCAAAAGCGGTCAGCTGGTCGAGGCGAATGCGAAACTGGATCAGCTGGTCGAAGATTCGCATCTCAAGGAGATGGAAGCCGAACCGGACCAGATCGACTTCTCCAAGTTCGAAACCGGCGGCACGGATCTCGAGACGCTGCGTCAGCGCTATGAGGCTGTTCAAGGTTCCGGGCAGGCAATCGTGTCGCTGACGCTCATTCGCGAGCTGCTTCAGGCCAAGGCGGCGTTCGAGGAAGCCAAGGCCGCGCAGGACGCGGAGAAGGTAGGACGCATTCTTACTTACGTGGAAGGAAAGCTGAGCAAATGACCCTCATGGGCGCTTCAGCCGGTGCGGTTTTTCGAATCATCTGAGGTGAAACCGTAGAAAAGTTTTGTTTGCCTTTGGCACTTTTCTGGCGATAAAACGCCCCAAGTCACCTGTTAAGGGTCAGGCTCAGTCGTTCATCAGGTGATTTTGAATCCGATGGTGTTCATATACCGATGATCGGGGCTGGCTCTGGCGCGAAGCAGCAGACTGCACTCAACAACGATATGAATACCAAGATGTACGTGGGCAACCTGCCCTTCGCCGCTCAAGAACAAGACGTTCGTGAGCTGTTCTCCCAATACGGTGGTGTCACCGAAGTCTTCCTGCCGATGGACCGTGAAAGCGGCCGCCCGCGTGGCTTCGCCTTTGTGACGATGGACTCCGCAGAAGCGATGAATGCTGCGATCAATGCGCAGAACGGCCAGGAGTTCATGGGCCGCAAACTGGCCATCAACGAAGCCCGCCCGCGTGAAGAACGTCCGGCAGGCGGTGGCGGTGGTCGTGGCTACGGTGGCGGCGGCGGTGGTCGCGGCTACGGTGGTGGTGGCGGCGGCGGCGGTGGTTACGGCGGCGGTGGTCGCGGTGGCTACGGCGGCGGTGGTGGTGGTGGCAAGCGCGGCGGTTTCGACCGTGGCAACCGCGGTGGCGACAGCGAAGGCTGGTAAAACCTGCCCCCTGATTTGATTTCACGCCCGTGATTCAAGCAGACGCGAATTACGCGTCCTCTTGGATTACGGGCTTTTCTGCGTTCACGAACAGCGCGAAACCGCCGGCCAGCATGAACGCTCCGGCACACATCCACACGCCTTCGTGGAAGTCCTGATTTGTGTCGAAGGACTTCAGCACGGCGGTGAATAGGACGGGCATGATGGCCGCGCCAAAGTTCCCCCACATGTTGCCCCAGCCAAAGAGCTGCGCCTGATGTTTGCCGCTGATGTCCTGCATGAAGGTCCACATCGCAGGCAGGCCGATGTCGGCAAAAAACGCCACGAGGCCAAAGGCGATGGCCATGCCCCAGGGCGAATCCGTCCAGAGAGCGAGCAGGTAACACGCAGCGGCCGCGAATTTGGTGAGCGACATCGGCAGCATGCGCCCCAGCCGCCGGCCGTGATGCCGTGAGATCCAGTCGGTAAGAAGGCCGCCCAAAGGCAGCGCCACGATGCCAATGAACAAGGCCCCGGTGGTGATGATGCCGCTCATGCCGTCGTCGAGATGCATGACCTTTTTGAGATAGTCCGGCAGCGAGAGAATGAGGAAGGCCCATCCGATGTTGGTGAAGAACTGCACCGCGTTGCCCATCCAGAGATTCCAGCTACGGCAGGCCGCGATGAAAGGAAAACGTCGTGGCGGGTCCTTGGCAGGCTGAAAGTCACCGCGTCCTTCTGCCAGCACTCGAATCTCGGCTTCGTTACAGCGCGGATGAGAGCGTGGGTGTTCACGGAACACCCGCCAGTAGCATACGGCCACCACGATGCCGACGAGGCCGTATAACCAGCCGGCCCAGCGCCAGTCGCCTGCGCGAAGGATGACGTAGGCCGTCAATGCGGGTGCCGCAGCACCGCCAACGCGTCCACCCCATGATATGAGACTGCTGGCGAATCCGCGCGACTCGATGTGCGCCCAGCGCGTTAGCAGTCCGCTGCTTGCCGGGTAATAGCCCGCCTCCGCGAGACCACAGCCGAGACGTGCGATCAGAAGCGTGGTGAATCCGAGGGAGAAACTTGTCGCCGCGGTGAAGAGAGACCAGGTGGCGATGTAGATCGTGATGAGCGCGCGTGTGCCAAAGCGGTCACTCAACCAGCCCGCCGGTACCTGGGCCAGCGCGTAGGCCCAAAAGAACGCGCCTTTCACCCAGTCGATCTGCCAGCCCTCGAGAGCCATGTTTTTTTGGAACGAGTCTGAGCCCACGATGTTCGCCAGACAGATCCGGTCCAGATACATCAGGAAGGCCACCATCGTTGCCGTGGCGAGGATTTGATGACGGACGATCGTGGGTTTGGCGGCGGTGGACATCTGAAGAAGACGCTGAATTTCCACCAGCCCTAGCAGGATTCCGGCTTGATGAACAGCCGGAAGGCGTGCATGACCCATGCTGGATGGCGCAATACTTGCGCAGGGAATGCCCTTGCGAACCATCCAGGTCTCATAAACCCTTCCCCTTGTCATGACCGCCATCAAAAACCTCACCGCACTGCTCGTGCTCAGTTTTCTCGCCTCCGGCGTGCTGGGCTGGTTCCTGTTCCAATCCCACTCCGATCTCGAAGCCGCCCAGGCGGCGCTTGAGAGCATCAAAGCCGAACATGCCGATGAACTGAAGGCGAAGGAGGCCGAATTCCAGCGCACGCTGGACACCCAGGCTGCACAGCACCAGAAGATGATCACCGCGCTCAACGACGAGCACGAAAAGAAGATCGATGAACTGCGCAAAGGCGAGCGCCAGCGTCTGGCCACCGCCGCGAAGGAGTTTGAAAACATCTTCGAGGGCAACAAAACCACGCTGCAGTACATCGACCTCCTTGAAGACAAGGTGAAGGCCGGTCAGAACCTTTCGAAAGCCGAAGTCGAGAAGCTCACCATCATCACCACCGGTCTGGGCTACCTGAAAAAGCAGTATCAGAAGCCCATGCAGGAGTTTCAGGAGCTGGCAGCCTACTTTGAGGCCCAGGCTTCGAAGCAGATCGCCAAGCCCAAAGGCGGCTTCTTCAAGCGTCTCTTCAGCAAGGATTTCCGTGAGGCTGAGAAAGAGTACCAGCGTCAGGAAGGGGCCAAAGAGGCCTTCGAGCAGGCTCAGGGCAAGTTCTCCAGCACCTACTCACGTGCGCAGAAGGTCATGGGCTCGGTCAACCTCGACGCTGACGCACAGATTCAGAAGCTGCACGCCTTCATCGACGACAAGCAGCAGATGAACGCCGAGGACCTCACATCCTTCTTCGACAAGGCACGCAAAGCTCTCCGCACGCATCAGGACGTGCTCGACTTCGAGCCGGACGCCCCCCCGCTCCCGGCACCGAAACCACAGCCCTGATCACTGTGCCATCTGAGCCGGTCATGACGCCTGGCACCCGGTAAATCGCAAACTGCCGCCGGGTGAAAGGAAAGGTTGCCTTTTGCCCGGCGTTTTGGCTAGGCTCGTCAAATTCTGTGGCCGCGCCTTCCTTCGGTGTGGCTGTGACCCATTCCACCCTCTCCATCCCATGCAAACGAACCAAACCCAAACCACCCGCCGCACCTTCATTCGCGGCACTGTGGCCGGCGCTGCCGGTCTCGCCGCCCTCCCCTCCTTCGCCGCACCTCTGGGTGCCAACGGTGACGTCCGCGTCGCCGTGATCGGCTTCAATGGCCGTGGCTCTGGTCACATCGGCAGCCTGCTCGGCATCAAGGGTGTCCGCCTGGTCGCCCTGTGCGACGTGGACAACAAGGTGATGGAGAAAAAAGTCGCCGATCTCGCCAAGAAAAACATCACGGTGAAGCAGTACAAGGACTTCCGTGAATGCTGTGCCGACAAGGACATCGACGCCGTCACCATCGCCACACCAAATCACAGCCACACGCTCATCGCCATGACCGCGATCGCGAACGGCAAGCACGTGTACGTCGAAAAACCCGTTGCTCACAACATGTGGGAAGGTCGCAGGCTCGTCGAAGCCGCCGCTGTCGCTGAAAAGCAGGGGCTCGTGGTGCAGCACGGCATGCAGCGCCGCTCCTCCCCCGGCTGGCAGGCCGCCATGGACTGGGTCAAAGCCGGTCACATTGGCAAAACCACGTTGTCCCGCGGCATCAACTACAAGGCTCGCAAGAGCATTGGCAAAGTGGCCGCGCCTGCGCAGCCCGATGCCAACGGCCGCATCGCCGGCACCTTCCGCGACACCGGCGGCAAGCCGCAGATCGTTGATCTCGACTACACCCTTTGGTCTGCTCCGCGTCCGGTCATGCCCATGCGTCGCGAGCAGATGCACTACGACTGGCACTGGCAATGGGCCTACGGCAATGGCGACATTGGCAACCAGGGGCCGCATCAGCTCGACGTCGCCCGCTGGGCGCTCGGCAATCCTGATCTGCTGCCCAAGCGTGTCATGAGCTTCGGCGGACGCTGGGGCTATGACGACGACGGTGAAACCGCCAACAACCAGATGGCCTTCTATCAGTGGCCTGAAGGCGCGCCGCTGCTGTTCGACAATCGCGGCCTCCCGATGAAGGACATGAACTGGACCAAGGGCTATGAGCCTGTCTTCCGCATCAACGGCAAGACCGCAGCCCCCCGTATCGGTAACGTCATCCATTGCGAAGGTGGTTTCGTTGCCGAAGCCAAGGCTTACGACAATGAAGGCCAGGCGATCCAGAAGTTCGACAACTTCGACGACGGCGCCGACCACATGAAGAACTTCATCGACTCCGTGCGTGCCGGCAAGCTCACCAACAGCAATCTCCACGTCGCCCACGGCTACCACGCCGCCGCGCTGGCAGAGCTCGCCAACGTCTCCTATCGCCTCGGCAAGCAGCTGAGCGTCGACGAGATCAAGGAACGCCTCGCCAACGACAAGGCCGGCCAGGAAACCCTTGCCGACTTCGTCGCCAACCTCGAAGCCAACAAGATCGACCTCGCTGCCGACAAAATCAGCGCCGGTCCATGGCTCGAGTTCGACCCTGTCGCCGAGAAGTTCACCGGAGAATTCGCCGAGGAAGCCAACAAGCTGTCCCAGGACGAATACGCCGCCGGCTTCGAACTGCCGAAGATCGGTTAATCGATTCGTTTCAGCATCATCCACTGCGCGGAGCCGGGAAACTGGCTCCGCGTTTGTATTTGGACTTTGGACGCGGCGTACTACGATGCCACCGCCATGGAAACAAACACGCCACCTCCCTCCCTGCCGCAGTCGCCGGTCACCCAGGACGAGAAGACGCTCGGCATCGTCATGCATGTGCTCTGTCTCGTCGGGTTCCCCATCCTGGGCCCGCTCGTCGTCTGGCTGATCAAAAAAGATCAGAGCAGCTACATTGACCGGCAGGGGCGCGAGCTGCTGAACTTTCAGATCACCTATTTCTTCTATGCCCTCGCATCCTTCCTTCTCTGCTTCGTTCTCGTGGGCATCCCCCTCCTCATCATCGTCGGCATTGCCACGATCGTGCTCACCATCATCGGCATTGTGAGCGCCTCGGAGGGGAACGTGTACCGCTTCCCGCTGACGTTTCGCCTGCTGTGAGGCAAAACGGTTGCGACTCCCGTGTCGTGGTGCTAGCAGAGGCCCCCGTTTCCCCAAAACCAGATGCGACCCAACCAACTCCTTCAAGCCATCGGCGTCGAGCTGCGCATGCAGATCATGACCTATCTGCAGACCGATCAGCGCGCCGCTTACAAGGCCGTCATCGAATCGCTCGCACCGGCCAAGCGACTGCGTCCAGCCTTCATTTTGGAGAAACCTCGCGCCAAACAGGCCGAATGGCTTCTCGAGCAGCTCAACACGAAATCGAACGAGGAAGTCACCGCGCAGATCTTCCAGATCTGGCTGCTCAAAGGACAGGCTCAGATGCTTATCACCTTTCTGGATGCCGCCGAGATCGCGCACGATGGCAAAGGCGAAGTCACCGAGCTTCCCGAAGTGATCGCCGATGACAAGGCCGAAGCCGCTGTGGCCGCCCTTCTCGCGGCCTATCCGGCCAAACAGGCCGCTTTGTATCTCTACATGTTCCAGCAGCAGCGTCCCGGCGGATGGGATTCGATCACCAAGGCCATCGAGGCCCGCCCTGAGCTGAAACTCGAAGCCTGAGGACTGCTCCCATGATGGACGCTCTCGACCGCGCCATCGTCAGCACGCAGTCGCATCTCGATGCGTTGCGCAACGAGCGCGGCCACTGGGAAGGACATCTTTCCAGCAGCGCGCTTTCCACCGCGACGGCCATTGTCGCTTTGTCGCTGGTTGATTCCAACCAACACGCCGTCCACATCGAAGCCGGCGCATGCTGGCTCCGCGAACATCAGAACGCGGACGGTGGGTGGGGCGACACGACGCTCAGCAAAAGCAATCTCTCAACGACACTGCTCTGCTGGAGCGCGTTGCATCGGGTGGGGACGCGCTGCGTCGCAGCTGACGAATGGATAATCGCCCACGTCGGATCCCTCGAGCCTCAAGCCATCGCCAGAGCGGTCATCGCCCGCTACGGTAAGGACAAGACCTTCTCTGTTCCCATTCTCATGCTCTGCACCCTTTGCGGCACGCTGGGCAAAGATGGCTGGCGTCATGTCATCGCACTTCCGTTCGAACTCGCCGCATTGCCGCGCACCTGGTTCGGCGCCATCGGTCTTCCTGTCGTCAGCTATGCACTTCCGGCGCTGATCGCCATCGGTCACGCACGTTTTCATCACGCGCCGCCTGCATTGTGGAATCCGCTGCGCTGGATTCGTGCGCTCACCTGGTCGCGGGTTCGTCCGATGCTTCAGACATTGCAGCCATCCAGCGGCGGTTATCTCGAAGCCACCCCGCTGACGAGTTTTGTCACCATGGCTCTCGCGGGTGCGCATCAGCTCGATCATCCCTGTCTTCCGCTCGCCGTCGAATTCCTCATAAGTTCCAAGCGCGAGGACGGAAGCTGGCCCATCGACACCAATCTCGCGACCTGGGGCACGACACTTTCGCTGCGTGCGATGGAAGGGAACGCGGACACTCTTGTCCGCGAATCTGTCTCCAAATGGCTCCTCGCGCAGCAATATCGCGACATTCATCCCTTCACCAACGCCGCGCCCGGCGGCTGGGCTTGGACCGACCTTCCTGGTGGCGTTCCTGATGCCGATGACACCAGCAGCGCTCTCGTCGCGCTCAAACAAGTTGGTCACTCGGCTGATACCGCCATCGAGCAGGGGATAGGCTGGCTTCTGGACCTCCAAAATCGCGACGGAGGCATTCCGACCTTCTGCCGAGGCTGGGGCGCCTTGCCGTTTGATCGCAGCACACCGGAGATCACAGCGCATGCTCTGCTCGCGTGGTGGACGTGGATCGATGACCTGCCGGACCCGTTGCAGAAACGCATCGTCGCCGCCACCCAGCACGCGCTGCTCTATTTGGAAGCGGTTCAGCACCGCGATGGTTCCTGGACGCCGCTTTGGTTTGGCAATGAACACACGCCAGATGAATCGAACCCGGTGTATGGCACGGCGCAGGTTATCAATCACCTCCGTGAAAACACTGTGCTTGCCACCATGGCTCACGCTTTGATTCAATCGGGCCTCGACTATCTCCTCAGAGCCCAAAAGGCCGACGGTTCCTTCGGCGGTGATGCGAGTGCCCCGTCCAGCATTGAAGAGACCGCTGTCGCGTTGCAGGCGCTTAACGTTGTGAACAGTTCGACGCGCGAGAATGTGCTTCTCGGTATCCGGTGGCTCATCACCGCCACCAAGGAAGGAACGCACTTTTCGCCCGCACCCATCGGGCTCTACTTCGCCCGTCTCTGGTATCACGAGCAGCTTTACCCTGTCATCTGGACGCTGAGCTCTCTGAAGGCGGCTCGCAAGGCGCTCGCGAACGAGAGTGCGTGATCATTCCTGATCCACGCGGCTCGCGACATCCACCGGCAGTTCACCTGGCGCTTCTTTTTCCACCGGCTGCACCTTGATCTCGACGTTCACCGGCACGGCGCGCAGGCCTTCGATGATCGTTTTGAGCTTCTCGATCGTCACGTCCGACAGGGTGGGCTGGCTCACGGCCTGCTCGATCTTTTCGAGTCCGAGCGTGAAGGCGTTCATGTGACCGGTGATGCGGTTGATCGGGTCATTTTCTCCTGCACCGCCGGTGAGGAGGTTGCGTTTGAAAGTGCTCTTGATCTCGGTCCAGCGGATCTTGTCCTCGTCGGTGGCGAGGCCGTTGATCTCACGCCACTTGAGCAGATTGGCCTCGGCGGCCTGGCTCAAGGTCTGCGCTTCACCGCGATAGTGATCGGCGATGATGGCGGCGACTTCGGCATCGGTCATGAGCGGCAGGATCTTCTCCGCGATTTTGTTCATGTTGCGGTAGCTGCCCTGCAGCTTGAACGGCGGTTCCGTGCGGTAGGCATCTTCCATCGCCGCGCTGCTGACATAGGCCTGATTCACACGCAGGATGATCTCCCGCACGTGTAGGAGTTTCTCCATGACGGCGACGCCTTCGTTGATCTCCTCGGCGCTGTAGCTGCCTTCGAATTCCACGCCTTCGCGCGTGCCCGTTTGGGCGATTTTCAGAATGGAAAGCGCGTCCGCATGGCTGCGCGCGGCGATGCGCGAGAGCGTGGCGTTGCTGGTGAGGCTGTTCTCGATGTAGCTGTCTTTGAAGGCTTCTTCGTGTCCACCGAGAATGTCACCGAGGTTGTAGGTGTCCGCGCGGTTTGCGAGCATGTCGGGAACCTGGAATTTGCCGCCGACCTCGGTGTAGGGATTGCCAGCCATGACGACGGCGACCTTGCGACCGCGCAAGTCGTAGGTCTTGGCCTCGCCTTTGAACACACCTTCGATTTTGCGCGTGCCGTCGCACAGAGAGATGAACTTCTGCAGAAATTCGGGATTCGTGTGCTGGATGTCATCGACGTAGATCATGACATTGTCGCCCATCTCGAAGGCGAGATTGAGTTTCTCTACTTCCTCGCGCGCGCTTGCGTTGCGGGCCTCCGAGGGGTCGAGCGAGGTCACGTGATGACCGAGCGCAGGCCCGTTGATCTTCACCAGCGTGATGCCGAGGCGGCTGGCGACGTATTCCATGAGCGTCGTCTTGCCATAGCCGGGCGGTGAAATGAGCAGCAACAGCCCCATGCGGTCGGTGCGTGTGTCCTTGCCCGCCGCGCCGAGCTGTTTGGCCAGATTCGCGCCGATGATCGGCAGATAGACCTGATCGATGAGCCGGTTGCGCACGAAGGAGCTGAGCACGCCTGCCTTGAACTGATCGAGCCGCAATTCGCGGCGGCGGGTTTCTGACAGACGATGCTTGAGCGCCTGGAAGGACTCAAAGGCGGGCACGACCTCGGCTTCGTAGCGCTGAAGCCGTGTGGTGAACTCGTGGTAATCGAGTTCCATCTTGGACTCCGCGATTCGTGGATGAGCACCGGTGAATCCGCTGATCGTGAGGCGTGATGGCGCTTCCGTCGGCGTGGTGGCGGGCGGCTGATCATTCACGACGACGAGCGCCGCCGTTTCGATGAGCACGCTCCGCTCGGCGGTCGGATTGAGCGCCGAAACCCATTCCAAGGCGATTTCAAAGGCCAGCGGCGGCTGCGCAGCGAGCGCTGTGAGCGTCTCGTCAAAGTCCTTCGCGGCGCGTTTGGCGGTGAGTTCTTTTCGGAAGGCACGCAGAAGTTCGACAGCCGCTGCCGAACGGGTGAAGTGCGTCTTCGACTGCAATTCATCGAGAAGGCAAGCCACGATTTGGAGAGGTGACGATCCGTCACTGCGGACTGCGACTCGTTGCCACTCCATGACGCGTTTTGTCAGCTCCTCATCGACTTCGGCATTCGAAATACCGAGCAGGGTCCGCATGCGGCCTTTCGACTGCATTCTCGCCGCGAGGGCTCTTTTGGCGTCATCTTCGAGCCACGCGTGCCAAAAGAGCCGCGCGTAACCGCGTGCCGCCGGTGAATGGCGCAGCAGGCCGAGCGCCTTCTCCATTTCGCGCAGCGGCGTCAGAATCAGAGCGGCGTCGTGATCGTGAACGCCCTTGGTGTAGCCTTCGTGATAACGCTGCGCCATGAAGGTGGCGACGTCGTCACTCGTTCCGGACTTCAGCATCTGCCAGGCAAGGAATTCGGCGCGATAAACCTGCTCGTTCTCCGAGACGACCGCCTGCTCCCAAACCGAACGCTGAGCTTCAAGTTCGGCGTCCTCGACTTTTTCAAAGAAGCGCGTGCCGGTGAGATGATAGGCGAGGGCGCCGTCGCGCGGAAGCAGCGTGAGCTCCAGCGCTTGCTTGTTCACGCTGAACTGATGCTTGCCGAGCTGGATGAGATCACCGCCGCCAACAAAGATTTCCGACTTGTCGCGAATCTGCTTTAGCGAGTCCTGCTGGACGGTTTTGAGGCGCGTCTGCAGCTCGTCTGCGCGCACGCTGCCACCGAGCTTGCGCAGTTCGTCGATGAGATCGCGCAGCTTGGCCACCATCGCATCCGCGGCGAGCCAGGCGTGGACTTCCTCCGGCTTGGCGAAGTTCGCGAGGCGGTTGCGGATGCTGCTGAGAATGCGCTCGGCGGACTGGCCGAGGCTGCCAATGCGGCGGTTCAATGCGTCGCTGAGGCTCTGGCGGCGCGATTCGAAGGCAGTCTGCACCTCTTCGCGCTTCTGGATGAGCTCGGCGGCGTACTCGTCGAAGTCGGAGAACCGCGTCTCCATCTCCTCGATCTGCACCAGCACACGCGTGAGCGATTCGTCGCACTTTTCGGGCGTCGTGGCGACTTCGAGATAGTTCAGCACGCTCTGGCTGAGCAAGCTGAGCTGTGCCTGGAACTGCGCCGCGCCTTCAGTCTTCGCGAGTTCGTTGCGGCGGTTGCGCAGCACGCTGCGCACTTGATTGAGCTGCGCAAAGAGTGTGGAGATGCCTTCGATGATGCGCGTGGTCTCGGTCGCGTCTTCAATTTTGAGTCCGCTGACAATGGCGGTGAGCATTTCCAGCTCGCTGCTTGATTTGGCGAGCGCGTCCTCGACTTCCTGCGCCTCGGTGACCTTCGCCAACGATGGCACACGGGCCTGCTGCTCGGTGATCTGCTTGCGATACGGATCAAGAGCCTCCGGCTTGAGCAGGAAGGTCACGCACTTGGCGCTGAGCTTGTCCGCTCCTTCGGCCACGGACTTGTCCATGGCATCGATCTCCGCCGGATCGGTGTAGCGCACGTCACGCAGCGCGATGATCTGGCCGCGCAACTCGCGCAGAGCCGTGAGAAGCTCGACGAAGCCGAGAATGTCGCTTGGATCGGTGTTCGCGGCAGCGCTAAGCGCTTTCTGTGATTTCTCCTGCAACGCCGATGTCTGATCGGCGGCCGTCTTGCGCATGCGGCTCACCTTTTCGAACTCACCGAGCGCGGCTTCGGCAGTCGTTTTGATTTCGATGAGCGTGCTTTTGAGATCGTGCGTCTCGTCGCGGCCCACCCAGAAGTAGCTGTCGGCGATGTCGCCGCAGGAACGTGCGAGTTCGACGTAGAGCCCGGAGAAGGAATCGTCCTTGGACAGCAGCGTGAGCACGCCGTTGCACTCGGCCATGGCGCGGACGATTTCCGCGTTGCCGATCTTGCTCAAGAACGTCTGCGAGGCTTTTGCTTCGCTGATGTCGGCGGAGACGAACGGCGTACGCCAGGCCTGAATGACGTGATGTTTTCGCGGTTCGGCGTCGGCATCAAAGAGCACAAGTTCGCCCGTCGGAAACAGGCTGAAGCCGTGGCAGGGCTGCGGGGTGGCGACAGTCTGCGTGATGAGATTGTAGCTGAGCAGAAGATACGAGCCGCTTTCGAGATGGCTGAAGATGAAGAGCGTGTCCTCACCGTTCGCGGCCGGGATGCGTTTCTCGAAGCGCATCGGCGGCAGTCCGGTGTCGAACCGTCGCACCTCTCCGGTTTGCAGGACGTAGCCGTGGGGAAACAGAATGCCGTGATCGTCAGGAAGCAGCACACAGCTTTCCGCGATGCTGTCGATGCGATGCGCCTGACGGGTGCGTTCGTTGAAGACGAGATGCCGCCATGTCTTTTCCTGATACGGCAGGACCTTGAGCACGATGAGATTGCCGACGATGGCGTAATGGACCTCCGCGTCGTCGAGCGTCTGGTCCTTGTTATCAACGGGCTCGCTGAAGATGCCGCGGCCGCTGTCGGTGTTGTTCTCGACTTTGACCGTGAGGTCGCCGCCGATGGTTTCGACGAAAACGCGATCCTCAATGCTGATGTGCGGATGCGTGCCGTGGATGTACATGTCCCGCGTGGCACGCTTCCATTCAAACTCCTGCGGTGCGGGGAAGACAAACTCGTGATCGCTGCGGTTGCCTAGGTAGCGCAGTGTGCCTTTGTCATCATCAACGAGCCACTTGAAGGTCTTCACCTCCGTGGCGCGCTGCCCGACCTGGAAGCCCATGTAAAGGTGCGGGCCGATGCGGTGGAACTTCAGGAAGGAGGCGTGCTTGTAGTAGTTGTAGAGGTAGGCGAAGTCCTCGGCGAACTGCGCATCGCCCAGCAGCCCGTCTTTGTTCGGATGAAAACTGTGATCGCCATCCTGGTAATCATATACCGCGAACACATCCTCGATCTTCATCGTGGAGCGCAGCCCGAGATGAACGTTGTAGCCAAAAAGGAAGCGCTTCGGTCCGATCGCCGCGAGATCGCGCGGCACGCAGTTGTTCTCCGTCGTCAGACGCGTTGTCGCGAGCAACGCGGTCTCGATGCCGCCGAACTCGGCCTTGCGATCTGCATTCAGCAGATCCAGCCGCCGCTGCAGCTCGGAGCCGTGCTTGTTCAGGCGCTGACGAATGACTTCGTAAGCGCCGGCTTCGAGCTGCGGGGAAGGTTGGGGTGATGGTGCGGGATCAGGCATTTGGCGCGTCAAAGTTGGCGCAGAATCTCTTCACGTTTTGAGGCCCACTCCTGATCCGTGATTACTTGAGCGAGGCGAAGCTCATCAAGTTCTTCCAGGCGCTCCTTGGTTCCTCTTGAAGTCACAGATGGCTTCACGACTGGTGTGGGCGACTTGAGAACCAAGGCAATAAGGATGCTGGCGACGACTCCAACGGCCGCGCACAGGCCGACTTTGGTTCCTAGTGAATCATCTTTGGCAAAGTGGGTGCAGATCACCACCATTGCGACCCCGGCGACTATGCTAACCTTGGCAATGTCGGCCGATTTTGAACCGGGCGTTGTGGACCGCGGGCCGCCGATAGTGATGCGCATCATTTGGGACGAAGTGTTAAATTACTTCTTCGCCGACTTCGCGGAGAGCAGTCCGGCCACGGTTTGTTCGGTCAATCCGAAACGGCTCGCGGCACCGATCATGCCGGTGAGCTTGTTCAGCGTGGTGGAGTCGGGGTTGAGACCGATGAGCTTGGCGAAGAGGGCGCTGAGCGTGAGGTTCTTCGTGTCTTCGGCGGTGAGGCCGAATTGATCGACGACGGTCTTGAGCTGGGCTTTGAAGTAGTCGGGATCGCCGTTGAAGAAGGTTTCCTTCACATCGGTCAGCGTGCGGCTGCCTTCGACCATGCGATCGATGGCGCGTGCGTTGCCAATGGCACTGGTGATTTTGTCGAAGAACTGGCTTTCGCCGCCGACGATTTCGATCTTGGCGGACTTCATGGCCTCGCCGAGCACGCCGGCCTGAGCGGCGGCGATGTCCTTCTGGATGTTGATCTGGGC
>NZ_JAGRPF010000096.1 GCF_020439865.1 Prosthecobacter sp. | reverse complement strand
GTTCGGAAGGAGCTGGGTGAATTGCAAGAACAGGAGCGGATCACGGGCTTTCGTCCGTTGAAGGATGCTCGCAGCGAGACCGAGTCCTACACCCGCATCCTCGAAAACGAGCTCAAGGACGTGGCGCGGGAACCGCTTTCGACCTTCTCGATCGATGTCGATACGGCGGCGTATGCGAACGTTCGGCGCTTCCTGAATCAGAACACGATTCCTCCGCCGGACGCGGTGCGGATTGAGGAACTGGTGAATTACTTCCCCACGGCGGAGGAAGGTCCGGTGCACGATGCGAAGGAACCCTTTGCGGTGCGGGTGGAGATGGCGCCCTGCCCGTGGCAGCCGGCGCATCGCCTGGCGCGCATCGCCATCAAGGGCCGCGAACTCGGCGACGAGCGCAAGAACAGCAACCTCGTCTTCCTCGTCGATGTCTCGGGCTCGATGAACCAGCCGAACAAGCTGCCGCTGGTGCAGCAGTCACTGCGCATGCTCACGGAACAGCTCGGGGAAGGGGACAAAGTGACGATGGTCGTCTATGCCGGCAGCAGCGGACTCGTTTTGCCACCGACGAATGGCGAGAACAAAAGCGAGATCCTCGCCGCGATCGACAAGTTAAAAGCCGGCGGCAGCACGCATGGCAGCGCGGGCATCCAGCTCGCCTACGAGCAGGCCGTGGCCGGGTTCATCAAGGAAGGCGTGAACCGCGTGATCCTGTGCACGGACGGTGACTTCAATGTCGGCGCCAGTTCGCCCGATGAACTGGAGAAACTCGTCACGAGGAAGGCAAAGAGCGGTGTCTTTCTCAGCGTGCTCGGATTCGGCACGGGCAACCTGAAGGATCGCACGATGGAAACGCTGGCCGACAAGGGCAACGGCAACTACGCCTACATCGACAGCCTCAGCGAGGCACGCAAGGTGCTCGTTGAGCAGATGAGTGGCACGCTGGTGACGATCGCGAAGGATGTCAAAATCCAGGTCGAGTTTAATCCGGCCGCCGTGCGCAGCTACCGCCTCATCGGTTATGAAAACCGCATGCTCGCGAAGGAGGACTTCAACGACGACACCAAGGACGCGGGCGAGATCGGTGCCGGGCACAGCGTCGTGGCGCTTTATGAAGTGGTGCCTGCCAATCTCCCGCCCGGCGCCGAACCACGGCCTGCGGTGGACAGCTTGAAGTATCAAGCGCCAGCGATCGCACCCGAACGCCTGGCCGAAGCGGCGAAGAGTGGCGAGACGATGACCGTGAAGCTGCGCTACAAGGAACCGGACGGTGATCTGAGCAAACTCATCGAGATGCCGGTGAAGGACGATGGCAAGACGCTCACCGCGAGCAGTGACGAGTACAAATTCAGCGCCGCCGTGGCCGGCTTTGGTCTGCTGCTGCGTGACTCCGCCTACCAAGGCACGTTGAGCTGGGAAACCGTGCGCCGTCTCGCCATTGATGGCAAAGGCGCGGACAAGCTGGGTTATCGCGGTGAGTTCCTGCAACTCATCGACAAGGCGCGGGGCTTGAAGGAGACGAGGCCGTGAGTCTGGAGGGCAAACCCCCTGGTTTGCCGAATTGGGCAAGGCGGGAGCCTTGCCCTCCCGGCTTGCGCTGATGAGCCATCGCGCTATGTGAGCCAAATGGAACTCATCAACAACGCATCCAACGTGCCGGCGGCGGTCGGACCTTATTCGCAGGCGGTGAAGCAGGGCGGTTTGCTCTTCTGCTCCGGCCAGATTCCGATCGACCCTGCAGCGGGCAAGATTGTGGCGACGGATGTGGAAGGTCAGGCGACGCAGGTGCTGGCCAACATCCGTGCTATGCTCACGTCGCAGGGGCTCAAGATGAGCGATGTGATCAAGGCGACCGTCTTCCTGCAAAGCATGGCCGATTTCCCGAAGATCAATCCGCTTTACGAAGCTGCGTTTGAAGGCCACAAGCCGGCGCGCTCCACCGTTGCGGTGGCGGGCTTGCCGCTCGGCGCTCTGATCGAGATCGAGGTGATCGTCGCGCTGCCGTGATGGTCTGACGGTCTTGTTTGTCCGGCACTACTCACAAGGCACGCTGGAGGAACACTTTTTCCTCTGGCAGCAGTAATGATGGTGAGATGCGTTCGGCGATCTGGAACACCCGTGCCTCATCCCCGCCTGTGTGTTTCAGCAGTGCGGCATACACGGCGCGTTCGCCTGCCGTTAAAGAGTCCGGCTTTGCGATGCGATCAAGCGGTTGGCGGATCAGGTCTGCTTCTCCCTGTCGGTAAGCGGCGAGGGCGCGCAGGAGTTGGAGGTGATCCCCTTGGGCGAGGTTGGCGTTTTGGGAGAGTTCTTCGAGTTGACGATGGGCTGTCTCGAATTCGATCCCGAGCAGCAACTGAAGATAGAGCTTTTGGCTGAGAAACGGGATGTTATCGGGTTTCAGCGCCACCATGCTTGAGCACGCCTCCAGCATGGCGGGACCATCGTGCTGGTAAGAGGCAAGTTGGAAGATTTTGGGAAGCATGGCGTCCTGCGTTTGCCGATGCTTGTCAGCGACCGCCTGGTAGCACTTCTGCGCCAGATCCCACTGGTTGAGTTGTTCGGCGAGACTACCGGCCTGGAGGGTGGTGGCGAGGTCCGTGCCACGTCCGGCCTCCTCAAAGATGCGGACGAGCGTCTGACGCGCACGGGCGGGATCGGAGTCCAGATGACTTTCGGCTTCAGCCTGCCAGAGGAGGAGTTTCTGCCTTGGGTGCACGGCTTTGACACCGCCTGAGGTGACGAGCATGTGGAGTTCCTGCCAGCGGCCCGTTCCACGAAGTGCCTCCACATACGAGGGGAGCAGGGAGGGGTGGCGTGAAGCGGTTTCGAAGGGGACCATGCGCAGTATGCGTGCGTATTCCTGCTCATTGGCGAGCCATTCGACGAGCGGTTTGGTTTGTGCCGGAGCTCGATCCTGCCAGTGCGTGAGCTCCTGGTCGATCAGGTCACTGCGTAGCTGTGGGCTGAGCCGCATCCGGGCGGAGACCACATAAAGTCTGGCAAGCTCCCGTCTGTCGGCGGTGCCGGTGGACGTGTCGACTATTTTCTGCAGTTCGGCTGCTTGTGGCACAGTGAGGT
Organism: Prosthecobacter sp.; assembly: GCF_020439865.1. GTDB lineage: Bacteria > Verrucomicrobiota > Verrucomicrobiia > Verrucomicrobiales > Verrucomicrobiaceae > Prosthecobacter. The sequence continues at coordinate 26,276 of NZ_JAGRPF010000096.1, read as the reverse complement.
CGCTGGCGTGGGATAGCAGCTCAACTGCGGTGAGCGACAATGGCGTGCCGGCCGCCGACACCTGCCAGAGCTTCTTGCTCATGGCGCTGCGGCGCGAAGGTACATTGCTTTCGAGATCCATGGCGGCGAGGCGTCGCAGGCTGCCCTCATCGTCCGGTCGCTTGAGCAGAGCCTCGCGCAGAACCTTGTCGGACTGTTCCTGATGTCCGTCGGCGCGGAGCAGGTTGGCTAGCAGTTCGAGGCCTAAGGTTGTCTCACGCGCTTCAGGCGGAAGTTGTTCGTGGATCTCCCGGGCCTTGGAGACTTCACCGAGCCGGGCATGCATGATGCCAGACAAAGCAAGATCGGCCGGAGTGGCGGCACCGGTTTCCTGCAACTGTCGGATAAGAGTAATGGTGCTGCGGGGGTCGCTTCCCATCGCCGCGACCCATTCCAAACCAGCACGCAGAACCTGCGGGTCATTCGGAGCCCAGTGCTTGGCATCCTGTATCGCGACCGCCGCACCCTGCCAGTTTCGCTCGTTGAGCTGCTGCCTAAATTCCGGCAGATGCCGCCGGCCCAGCCACTTCCGGGTGAGCTTGGAAACAGGGGGAAAAGCAAGCCAGCAGAGCACGCCAAAAACCATCATGGCGGCGAAGGTAAGAGACATCACCGGAAGCTCTCGGTGCCCGTGGGGGGATTGGCCTCCGGTGCTCTCGGGAGTCGTGCCGTTGGCTGGAGGAGTCTTCATGGCGATCCGCCGGGGATCATGGAGCACCCAGATCCAAAACACAACGGAAACCCAGATCAGCACGTGCGGCGTTTTTCAGCGCATGCGCGCGCGCAGAAGTCAGCAGAGCATCTTTGTCATAGCTGAGCCAGCTGCCGCCTCGGATGACGCGCTCTTCAGGGGCACTGGGCCATGCGTCCTCGCACCACTCGGAGACGTTGCCGCCCATCTCGTAGAGGCCGAGGGCATTCGTTCTCGAACTGTCCACTGGAGCGGTGTAGGAATAGCTGTCTGAGGTGCCGGGGATCTTGGTGGCGTCGAGATTCGCCGCGAGCATTGTTGGCTTCCAGTCATCCGGCTTGGGAGTCCAAGGGTAATGGGTCTTGTCACCGAGATTTCGCTCGGCTGGGTCCGCACCCTTTTCATCTTTCAATCCGGCTGCAAGGCTCCACTCCAGATCACGCGGCAGGCGGTAGCTGGCGGTCGTGGGAATGAGCTTGCTGGCGCGGTCGCGCTCGGTCAGCCAGGCGCAGAAGGCGGTGGCGTCTTCCCAGGAGATGCCTGCGGCCGGGTGGTTGTTGCCGAGCAGGAATGAAGGTTTCTGGCTCCAGCTTCGTCCTGTGTCGTTCATCCAGGTTTCCACGTCACGCACGCTGGTTTCAGTGGCGCAGACGAGAATGGCGCCCTTTTCCTGCAGCGGGACAAAACGCATGCCCAACGCGTTGACGAAGGTGCTCCCGTCTGCCGCAGCCGGTCTTAGAGTGGTGGGGTCGGGCAGGGTGTCATCGCCCCCCTTGCCCTGCATTTTCTTGCGCAGGGCTTCGACGGCGTTTGCATCCACCTTGCGGCTCGCTGCCATTTCCTTCATGCGTTCTTCCACCGCCTGCTTCTTCTCGGCATCGGAGGCGGCCAGCAGGCTGGCGGTGCGGCGCTTGTCTTCAAATACACAGCGGAAACCGGTGGTGGGAGCGCGCAGATCGACGGGCACCACATACTGATAGGAGGAGGCCAGGCACTCCGGACGGAAGTAGGCCCACGAGCCGCCTCGCAGAATTCCGGTCGGCTGGGCTCGGATCTCCATCGGCTGAGTCCACTCCCAGACGTTTCCCGACAGGTCATAAATGCCTTCCTTTGACGGAGGGAAACTGCCCACCGGAGCGGTGTAGGCATAGCCGTCGCTGTAATTGGGGATCTCCGCGTCGGCCAGATTTGCGGTCTTCGAGGCAGGCGGCCAGTCCTGGCCCCAAGGGTAGACTCGATCATCCAACAGCCGATCCTCGGCACTCAGGCTGAGCTTTTTTCGTCCACGTGCGAGACCCACGGCCGAATCCCATTCCTCGGGAGTGGGCAGACGGTATGACTGGGAGCCGTCGATCAATCTTTTCTCGCGTTCGGATTCGGTGAGCCAGTTGCAGAAGGCCACCGCATCCTGGAGATTGACCCCGACGACGGGATGTTCCGGCGTCTGCTTGAAGTGCGGTTGGTAGGTCCACGGATGCTTTTTTTGGCGCAGAAACTCGTTCCACTCCGAGAGCCGTGTTTCCCAGATGGCAAACAACACGGTGGTGCCAGGAACACCGACGAACCGAGTTCCCAAGCTGCTGACCCTGCTGTCAGTCGGAACAGTTCCCTCGGGGGCGGCGCCGTCTTGCCCGTAAACGGAGACGCATGCCGCCCATAGAAGAGGCAAAGCGGAGAGGACAGGCATGAAGGATCGCATAGGTGTGTTGGTAGATGGAAAGCAGGCCACGTTCATCCAAAAAAACGACAGAAAACAGGAGGTCGCATCATCGTGGCGCAGGCTTGCCCCGGCCACCAGCAAAGCATGGTGTCAAACTGTTAACAGAGCATTGAACTTTATTCTTTGCGCTGGTTACCAACATGGTACAGTCACCACCCTTTTTTGAAAAATGCCGTTCCAACCCCGGCAGCACCTGTTGGCCGCCGCCTGTGCGACCATTGGCGGCAGCTTGCCTGGATCCTTTTTAGGGCTTCATGATCGTCCTCGGACTCAACGCCTGGCATGGCGACTCCGCCGCCGCCCTGGTCAAAGATGGTCAACTGATCGCCGCCGCCGAGGAGGAGCGTTTCCGCCGCATCAAGCACTGGTCCGGCCTGCCCACCGAGGCGATGAAATGGTGTCTAGCCGACGCCGGACTGACGCTCGGCGATGTCGATCACATCGCCATCAATCGCAATCCAAAGGTCAACAACCTCCGCCGCGCACTCTACGTCCTGCGCAAGCGCCCCAGCCTCGGTCTCATCTTCAAGCGTCTCGCCAACATCAAACGTGCCGGCTCCTTCGAGGACTCCGTTCGTGCGGCCTTTCCGAGTGAAAACCTGCGGGCGCAAACGCATCAGGTGGAGCATCATCTGGCGCATCTCGCCTCAGCCTTTCTGGTTTCCGACTTCGATCAGGCCGTGTGTCTCTCGGTGGATGGCTTTGGCGACTTCGCCAGCTCCGCCTGGGGCATGGGGAAGGGGAGCGACATCCAGATCGACGGCCGTGTCTATTTCCCGCACTCGCTCGGCATCTTCTACACCGTCGTCACCCAGTTCATCGGTTTTCCGTATTACGGCGATGAATACAAAGTGATGGGCCTCGCTCCGTATGGCGAGCCGAAGTATCTCAAGGAGATGCGTCAACTCGTGCAGGTGCAGCCGGACGGCACGTTCAAGCTGAACCTCGATTACTTCCGTCACCACAGCGACGACGTGCACTACACTTGGGACGACTGCTGCCCGGAAGTCGGCACGCTCTACCGCAAGGAACCCATGGAGGCGCTCTTCGGTCCGCAGCGTGAGAAAGGCGCCGCGCTGGAGCAGAAGCATCGCGACATCGCACGCAGTGCGCAGGCCATGTATGAGGAGACCTTCTTCGCCATGCTGCAAAGCCTGCACGCACGTTACAAGTGCGACGACCTCGCGCTCTCCGGTGGCTGCGCCATGAACTCCGTCGCCAACGGCAAGGTCTATCTCAACTCGCCCTTCAAGCGCATGTACCTTCCCGCCTCCGCTGGTGACGCCGGCGGCGCCATCGGTTCCGCGTTCGTCGTCGCACGCCAGCTGGAAAACCAAGAACTAGGAACCAAGAACAAGGAACGGTTCGTCATGTCCCACGCCTACGTCGGTCCGCAGTCCACCGACGACGAGATCAAAGCGTTGCTCGATTCTCGCTCGGCTGATATTCAGGCCGAAGGCTGCGCCGTGCGCCGTTTTGATGATGAAGGCGAGCTTTGTAAATCCACCGCCACTGCAATCACCGAAGGCAAAGTCATCGGCTGGTTTCAGGGACGCATGGAATGGGGCCCGCGCGCGCTGGGCAACCGCAGCATCCTCGGCGACCCGCGCCGCGCCGACATGAAGGACATCCTCAATCTGAAGATCAAGCGCCGCGAATCCTTCCGCCCCTTCGCGCCCAGCATTTTGCGCGAGTGTGTCAGTGAGTGGTTCGAGCAGGACGACGACGTGCCCTTCATGATGGAAGTCTTCCAGGTGCGAGAAGAGAAGCGTCCGCAGATTCCCGCCACCACCCACGTCGATGGTTCTGGCCGCCTGCAGACCGTTCACAAGGAGACCAACCCGCGTTACCATCGCCTCATCAGCGCCTATCGCGACATCACCGGCGTGCCAATGGTGCTCAACACCAGCTTCAACGAAAACGAACCCGTCGTCTGCAAACCTCAGGAAGCTCTCGACTGCTTCCTGCGAACAAAGATGGACGTGCTCGTGCTCAACGACTGGATGATTACACGATCATGAAAGGCATCATCCTGGCAGGCGGCGCGGGCTCGCGTCTGTATCCGCTGACGCAGGTTGCTTCAAAGCAACTCCAGCCGGTCTATGACAAGCCGATGGTGTATTACCCTCTCACGGTGCTCATCGCCTCGGGCATTCGCGAGTTCTGCCTCATTTCTACGCCACAGGACCTGCCGCGTTTTGAGCAGCTGCTTGGCGACGGCTCGCAGTGGGGCATCTCGATTGAGTATCGCAAGCAACCGGATCCCGGCGGCATCGCGCAGGCTTTGATCATCGCCGAAAGTTTCATCGGTGCCGACCCTGTGACGCTCATCCTCGGCGACAACCTCTTCTTCGGCGGCGACGCCTTCCCGCGTGCCATTGCCGGATTCAAATCAGGCGCCGTCATCTTCGCCTATCACGTCAATGATCCCGAGCGCTACGGCGTGATCGAATTCGATGCCAAAGGCAATGCTGTCTCCCTGGAGGAAAAGCCCGAGCAGCCGCGCAGCAACTACGCCGTGCCCGGAGTCTATCTCTACGACAACGACGTGGTCGCCATCGCCCGCGGTCTGCAGCCATCACAGCGAGGCGAACTCGAAATCACCGACGTGAACAAAGAATACCTCCGTCGCGGTACGCTTCAGGTGCAGCGTCTCAGCCGGGGAACTGCCTGGCTCGATGCCGGCACCAGCAGCAGTCTGCACGAAGCCTCCGCCTACGTGCAGACGATCGAAAAACGTCAGGGCATGAAACTCGGCTGCCCGGAGGAAGCCGCTCTCTATCGTGGGTTCCTCACTCTCGATCAGTTCGAGGCCCTCGTCTCCGGCATGCCCGCTTGCGAGTATCGCGACTACCTCGCTGAACTCGCCGCCGAGGTGAAACGCGTTGGCTTGAAGAGTGCATGAATCTACTCGTCACTGGTGGCGCCGGATTCATCGGCTCGAATCTCATCCGCCGCGTCATCGGCGAGCCCGAAGTTGAGAAACTCGTCAATCTCGACTGCCTCACCTATGCCGGGCATCTCGAAAACCTCGAAGGCATTCATGACGTCCACACGAGCTACGTGTTTGAAAAAGTCGATCTGCGGGATCGTGACGAAGTCCTTCGCGTCGTTCGCCAGTATGACATCACCCACGTCATGCACCTCGCCGCCGAATCGCATGTTGATCGCAGCATCGCCGCGCCCGCCGATTTCATCACCACCAACATCAACGGAACCTTTCATCTCCTCGAAGCCTGCCGCGCTCACTGGCCAACCGCGAAGCGAGAGCAGCGATCCGAAAACAGGTTTCTCCATGTCAGTACCGACGAAGTTTACGGCTCCCTTGGTCCCGACGATCCCGCATTCACGGAATCCTCGCCCTACGCGCCGAACTCGCCCTACTCCGCCAGCAAGGCTGCGGCGGACATGCTCGTGCGCAGCTGTCACCACACCTACGGTCTGCCCGCGATCATCACGAACTGTTCGAACAACTACGGGCCGCGCCAGCACCCGGAGAAGCTCATCCCTGTCGTCATCCAGAGCATTCTCGATCGCAAACCGATTCCTGTTTACGGCGACGGTCTGAACGTGCGCGACTGGCTCTACGTTGGCGATCATTGTGAGGCCCTGTGGACCGTGCTCACCACTGGTAACATTGGCCAGACCTACAACATCGGCGGCTGCAGCGAGCTCGCGAACCTCGACCTTGTGCAGAGGATCTGTGATTTTGTTGATCAACTGGAGCCCGAACTCGGCGGCCATTCACGCGACCTCATCACCTTTGTCCCTGACCGCCCTGGTCACGACCGCCGCTATGCCATCGATGCCGGCAAGACCGGGTGCGAACTCGGCTGGACGCCGATGCATGATTTGAACGACGGTCTCCGCGAGACCGTTACCTGGTATCTCACCCATCAGACCTGGGTCCGGTCTGTGTCAGGCACACAAACAATATGATGGAAAAGCTTGTCATCGAGGCAGGACGCAGTGAGGCGCACTACTGGCGTGATCTCTGGCGTTTCCGCGAGTTGTTTGGCTTTCTGGCATGGCGCGACATTCTGGTGCGCTACAAGCAGACCGCCATCGGCGTCGCCTGGGCGGTCATTCGGCCGCTGCTCACCATTCTGATCGGCGCGGGCATCTTTGGCGGACTCGCCCAACTGCCCTCCGACGGCGTGCCGTATGCGGTGCTCGTGTGTGCAGGCACGCTGCCGTGGTATTTCTTCAGCAGCGCCTTGAGTGAGTCGGCGAACAGCCTGGTGGGCAATGCGAATCTGATCTCCAAGATCTACTTCCCGCGCATGATCCTGCCCGCGAGCGCGGTGGTGGTGGCGTTTGTTGATTTTGCCATCTCGCTGGTGATTCTCGGCGGGCTGATGCTGTGGTATGGCGTGATGCCCTCCTGGCGCCTGCTCACTCTTCCTCTGTTCATTCTGCTGGGATTCGTCGCCGCCATGGGGCCGGGTTTGCTGTTCACGGCCCTGAACGTCAAATACCGTGACTTTCGCTACATCATTCCCTTTGTCGTTCAGTTTGGTCTTTTCATTTCGCCCGTGTTTTACAGCACCACCGCCATTCAGGAGCGTTTTGGCGACACGGGGCGTGTGATCGTCGCACTAAATCCGATGGTGGGCATCATCGACGGATTCCGCTGGGCCATCTGTGGCACGACGGACATCCACTGGCCCAGTTTTGCCCTCTCCACTGGCTTGAGCGTGCTGCTGCTTGTTCTGGGCGTGTGGTACTTCCGTCGCACGGAAAAGACCTTTGCGGATGTCATCTGAATGCCGGGATTTTCATGGCTGCGACGGTGGGGATTACGCCTCGGCGGAGTGGTCGGTGCCCAGGGGATTGTGCAGTTGTGCAATGCGACGGCGGGGCTGCTGGCGGTGAGGTTTCTGCCGCGTGAATCGGCCTACGCCTGGTTCACGGTGGCGAGTTCGATGATGATCATGGTGACGCTGTTCTCTGATTCAGGATTGTCAGCCGCCTTGCAGGCTGTTGGCGGGCCGTTGTGGGAGGACCGCAGACGCTTCTCGTCCGTCGTTTCCGTGGTCCGGAACTGGCAGCGCTGGACGACTGCGGCGGCGGTCTTGATGGTGGTGCCGTGGATGCTGGTGCTGCTGCACCGTCTTCATGCGCCGCTTTGGGGCCTGATCGGCGCGGCATTCCTTTTGACCGTGTTTGCCTGGCCGGCTGCGGCGGGGATTTTGCTCAGCCACGTCAACCGTCTTCATTCAAAGCTGCGCCCGCAGGTGATGGCGGAGCTCATCTCCGCGTTTGTCCGTCTGGTGCTCACGGTCGTGAGTGTCGTTCTCTGCCTGTGGCTGTTGGGAGGAACCTTGGCATCCGGGCCGGTGGGCGCCTTTCTCGCTGTTTTGGCCGCACCAGTGCTGGCGGGAGTGTTGCTGTATGCGCTTGTCCGGCGCGAGGCCTCACAGCTTCTTGATGATGACGTGGGCTCGTCCCATGAGTTCGACGCACGCATTCGCGGCATCGTGGCCGGTTCGATGGCCTTCACGCTTTACTATGGTTTGCAGGGGCAGGTCAGCACCTGGCTGATCAGCCTGCATGGCTCATCCACGCAGGTGGCTGATGTCGGCGCGCTGAGCCGCTTGGGCGTGCTTTTCTCGCTGGCCACCGCTCCGGTGGTTCAGGTTGCGACACCGGCCTTTGCCCGCTGTCGTGAACGCGACAAACTCAGGCGGCAGTTGCTGCTCACCGGCGGTTTGTTTGTTCTCTTTTCCGGCGGCATCTTGCTGCTGGTCACACTGCTGCCCGGGCCGCTGCTGTGGCTGCTGGGGCCGCAGTACGCGCATCTCAGCATGGAACTGCGTCTGGCGGCCTTGGTGCCTGCGGTGACCGGTCTTTGCGGCATCACTTGGGGGCTCGTCATGGCGCGTGGCTGGATCAAATCCTCCGCGCTGGTCGTCCCTGCGGGCATCGCCGCACAGGTTGCCGGAGTGTTCCTCTTTGATCTCACTACCGTTTCGGGAGTGCTTGAGTTCAATCTGTTCGTCCTGCTTCCCATCCTGCTGCTGGCCTGCCTGGTGATCTGGCGCGGATTTGGAAAATGGAATGAGGCGGCTGAGACCGAATCCTGATCCTTTCAAATGGCCGAACCGATCATCCGCGTCGAAAATTTGGGCAAATGCTATCGCATCCGCCACGAGACGCGTGAGCGCTACACCGCCCTGCGGGACGTCATCGCGCGCAAGGCGAAGGGCATCTTCAATCGAGCATCCAGCAACCGGCATCCTGAGTCCGGAGAAGAGGACTTTTGGGCGCTCAAAGATGTCTCATTTGAAATCAAACAAGGCGAGGTCGTCGGCATCATCGGGCGCAACGGCGCGGGCAAATCGACGCTGTTAAAAATTCTCTCGCGCATCACCGAGCCGACCAAGGGTCGCATCACCTTGAACGGCCGTGTCGCTTCGCTGCTCGAAGTGGGAACCGGCTTCCATCCGGAACTCACCGGACGCGAGAACATCTTCCTCAACGGCGCCATCCTTGGCATGACCAAGGCGGAGATCCGCTCAAAGTTCGACGAGATAGTCGCCTTCGCGGAGGTGGAGAAGTTTCTCGACACGCCGGTGAAGCGTTATAGCAGCGGCATGTATGTGCGGCTTGCCTTCGCGGTGGCGGCGCATCTGGAGCCGGAGATCCTCGTCATCGATGAAGTGCTCGCCGTCGGCGATGCGGAGTTTCAGAAGAAGTGCCTCGGCAAGATGGGCGAGGTGGCCCGGGGCGGGCGCACCGTGCTGTTTGTCAGCCATCAGATGGCGGCAGTGCAGAACCTCTGCCAGACCGGCGTTCGTCTGGTCAACGGAATGCTGCAGGAGGTCGGACCCGTGGGGCCGGTGATCAAAAACTACCTGACGCAGACTCACCAGATTGCCCAGTCATCGTTCGCCAATCGTCGCGATCGTCAGGGCACTGGGAAGATCAGGTTTGAGGAGGTGCTCCTGCGTGATGCAGCAGGCTGCAGTGTGGCCGCGTTTGACTGCGGTGCGGCGGCCGTCATGGCGCTGCGCGTGACGAATCATTCCGGCGGCCCGTTGCGGTTCGTGCGCGTGGCCGTGGGTGTGGACAACGATCTGGGGCAGCGCATCACGGTCTGGTCCACCCATCTCGCGGAGAAAGATTTGCCGGAGGTGAATGCGAGCGTTCATGAGGTGAAGGTGCTCGTGCCGCGCATGACGCTGGCGCCCGGCCGCTATGGCTACACGCTGTTCTGCAGTGTCAACGGCGAGACTGCGGACTGGATCAAGAACGCAGGCAGCTTTGATGTCGAACCAGGCGACTTCTTTGGCTCGGGTCAGCTTCCTGAGGCCGGGCAGGGATGGTTTCTGATGGAGCACCAGTTCGATTTATCCCGAGGCGGGGCGGCTTCTTCTGGTGCTGCGCTCAACTGACATGGCGATGAAGCTTCTGGTCGGGCGTTTCATTTCCTACGCCCTTGAGTCCCGGCGGCATTCCCGCCTGCCGGGAGCGCGGCAGGATTTTGGCGAGATGATGCGGCTGTTTCCCCGCTGGCTGGGCAGCCTCAAGTCGTCGCCCATGGCGGACCGGCAGCCTTGGATGACTTACTCAGCCATTGAGTTTCTGAGACGAAACACCGGACCGGAGATGTCAGTCTTTGAGTGGGGTGCAGGCGGTTCCACACTTTTTTTTTCGACTCGCGTGAAGCATTTGTTCACCGTCGAACATGAGCGCCTTTGGGCGGAAAAAGTGGAGGAGGCGATGGCTGGTGAGTCGCACGCGTCATGGAAGATGCAGGTGGTTGAACCCGAGCCTCGTGTGGGTGAATCGGCTGCTGATCCGTCCGACCCGCGGAGTTGCACTTCGGCGGTGGAGCCATGGCAAGGGATGTCATTCGTTCAATATGCGGGAGCGATCGACATTCATGCAGACGGCGCATTTGACTGGGTGATTGTGGATGGCCGCAGCCGTCCTTCATGTGCCATGCATGGCATCCCCAAGGTGCGGCCCGGGGGATTCCTCGTGCTCGATGACGCCGAGAGGGAGAGGTACGGCTGGGTGCACCACGAGATGCGGCGTCTCGGTTGGGAGTGTCATTCTTTTGCCGGACCCGTTCCCTACGCCGGAACGTTCGGCAGCACGACCGCGTGGCGGAGACCGGCGGATTCGTAACTGAGGTGTTTCATGGCTGAGCCGATCATTCGCGTTGAAAACCTCGGGAAATGCTATCGCATTCATCACGAGACGCGCGAGCGCTACACTGCTCTGCGGGACGTCATCACCAACAAGGCGAAGGCGTTTTGGAGAGGTGCGAACCGCGAACCGCGAACGGCGAACGCTGACGAGGACTTCTGGGCGCTGAAAGACGTCTCATTTGAAGTCAAACAAGGAGAGGTCGTCGGAATCATCGGGCGCAATGGCGCGGGCAAATCGACGCTGTTGAAAATCCTGTCGCGCATCACCGAACCGACGAAGGGGCGCATCACGCTCAACGGACGTGTGGCATCGCTGCTCGAAGTGGGCACGGGTTTTCATCCGGAACTCACCGGGCGCGAGAACATTTTCCTCAATGGAGCGATCCTCGGCATGACCAAGGCGGAGATTCGCAGCAAGTTTGATGAAATTGTCGCCTTCGCGGAGGTGGAGAAGTTTCTGGACACACCGGTGAAGCGTTACAGCAGCGGCATGTATGTGCGGCTCGCCTTCGCCGTCGCCGCTCATCTTGAGCCGGAGGTTTTGATCATTGATGAGGTGCTTGCCGTTGGCGACACGGCATTTCAGAACAAATGTCTCGGCAAAATGCAGAGTGTTTCAAAGAGCGGGAGGACAGTACTCTTCGTCAGCCACAATATCTCATCCTTGCAGACGCTTTGTGATCGCGGTGTCGTGTTGAATGCCGGACAGGTGGCGTTTGATGGCAGCATTGGAGATGCTATTCGAGAGTATTCAAAAAGCGTCAATAAAGCAGACGCGAGTTACTGCTCGAGTGGCAAACATGAGACGCCATCGGTTCTAAAAATGGAGATTTTGAGTCTGCTCCCCGGGGGGGTGCATGTGAGCGGTTCGCGATTCACGTTGCGGGTGATAATTGCTTCTCCGGTTCCAGTTAAGAATGGTTGCGTGTCTATTCAGATCGTCAATCAAAGCGGTGCACCGGTGCTGCATCTTAGGCCTTATGACCACGGGGTCTTTTTTGGCGATGCTGCAGGTTGTTCGACACTCGAATGTATGATTGAGGATTGCTGGTTGAACGTCGGTTCCTATTCTCTAACGACCTACGTGAGCGATCCTCCAGGAGGGCAGCTTTATGAACGGTTGTCCGGCATCTGTCCATTTTCGGTCACGGTGGAGCATTCTCCGGCCATGTTCGGCTGGCGCCCCGAGGCTTGTTGTTATGTGGCGCCAGAGAAGTGGGTGAGTTTGAAAGTGGAGTCATGATTGAATCGAAAGCGAGAGAAGAGCTTCCTAAGCACGTGCAACACCTGCGAAACGATAAGTTCCTGCGGGAGCGGATCGCGCCTGAACAGAGCGACTTTTATTATCTGCATCTAGCGGACCTGCTGGCCGCCATCAGGGCTCATGCTTCCGACCGTGAAATGGTGATGCTAGACTTTGGAGCCGGCGGATCCCCATACCGCAGTCTGTTTCCCAAGGCAGACTATCGCACCGCTGATTTTGGCGGCGCGACTTATGAGATCACGGCCGAGGGCAGGACTAATGCGCCGGACCGGACCTTCGATCTGGTTCTCTCCACCCAGGTGCTGGAGCACTGCCGGAGTCCGGAGCGTTATCTGGAGGAGGCGCGGCGGGTGTTGAAGCCGGGCGGACGTCTACTGTTGTCAACACACGGCTTGTTTGAGGAGCATGCCTGTCCGGATGACTTCTACCGATGGACGGCGGACGGTCTCAGGGGTGTCCTTGAGCAAAATGGCTTCGTAGTCCATGCCGTGGATCGCGTGACGGTGGGGCCCCGGGCGGCGTTCCACCTGCTGCAGAGCGCCTTGTCCATGCCGTTGCTGGACGGGAAGCCCTTCTTGCTGCGGTTGCTGGTGCGGCCGTTGTTCCGCCTGCTGCTGGCCCGGCGTTTCTGGAATGGCCTGCTCGACCGATTGTTTCCCGAATACTGCGTGGTGAAGGACGCGAGGCTGCCGTTCAGCAACACTTTCGTCAATGTGTTGGCGGATGCGACTGTGAAGCAAACCGACTGATCGCAGTTCAGCACGACAAGAATTGCCCAATGATCACACGGATTCGCAATTACATGTATCGCAACTGGCCCTCAAAGGTTCAGACGCGGCAGTATCACGGACAGAAGGTCTATCTGCCAAGAGCGGGCTACTCCGATTTGATGCTGCGCGACACCGGAGTTTACGAGCGCGAGAACAGCGATCTCTTCTGCCGTTTGGCACAGGAGGGAACATGGGCAGTCGATGTGGGCACCAATTTGGGACTGATGGCGCTGCCGGTTCTGGTGCATCGGCGTGACGTGCGTGTCCTTTCGTTCGAACCCTCTCAAGGAGCGCTGCGGTTTCTCCGCCGGACGCACGAAGAATGTGAACACAAAGCAAGATGGGAATTGGTGACCAAATGCCTCGGTGCCAAGCCAGGAAGCGTGACATTCACCCTCTCCGAGGGCGTGAACATCGAATATGATGGCATGAGGCACACGCGTCGCGTCGGGGCTGCGGGAACCTGCGAGGTCGAAGTGACGACGCTCGACCATGAGTGGCGGCGGATTGGATGTCCATGTGTGTCCGTCATCAAGTGCGATGTCGAAGGAGCAGAACTCGGCGTGCTCGAAGGAGGCGTTGAGTGCCTGACCAAGGAGCGCCCGTTTGTGCTCATGGAGTGGAACGAGGCCAATTTCTCCGCCTATGGCGTTTCAACGGCTGCTCTATGGGATTTGGTCAGCCGGCTGGCTTATGAGGTTTATTCCTCCCCGCACTTGATTCCGGTCAGGTCACCGGAAGAAATGGCGGTGCAGATGCTGGTCTGTGAGAACTTCCTTCTCGTGCCGAGGGAGACTCCCGCCGCGGTCTGAGCCTGCCAAACGTTGTTGCGGATGCCTGATGCCGACGTCAAACCCAAAGTCACGCTGGTCAACTATTCTGACGACCGCTTTGGCCACAAAGGTGCCGTCTTCAAACGCGCGCAGCAGGCGATGTCCGAGTCCGCCCTGAAGCATGGCGTTGACGCCGTGGTGTCTTGGAACTGGGAGATGCTTTCGGCGACGGATTTTTACCGCGAGCATCGGGAGTACCTGGACCGCCCATACCATCTGAATGGGTTCGCCTTCAAACCCTTCATCGTTTCACAGGTCTTGAATGACATGCGGGAAGGGGATGTGTTGATCTACTATGACTCCGGGGATGGCACTCATGTCTTTGACACCTCCGTGGCGCCGCTGGTGGAAATGTGCGTCAAAAACGGAGGCACTCTCATCCATCAATGGGGGGAGACGAACCAGAAGTGGTGCAAGCGGGACTGCTTTTACTTCATGGACATGGACGAACCGAAGTATCATCAGGCTACTGCCATGCAGGCCACCTGGTTCGTGCTGCAAAAGAACGAATTCACCCAGAGGTTCGTGTCGGAGTATCTGCGCTTCACACTCGATGAGCGGGTGGCCTCTTATGACAACCGTTGTGTCTGTGGCCTGCCTGATCTTCCCGGGTTCGTGGAAAATCGCGGGGATCAGTCGGTGTTGTCCTTGTTGGCATGCAAGTACGGGCTCAGAACCTTTCAGGGTGCAGGGGGGCAGGCCAACCGGGTCATCGGAAACTTTGTTCGCTGGTACACCATGGCTGGCCGATGCCAGATCCTCTCCCGGCGTTGTCTGGAATGGGTGAAACTCAAATGGAAGGGATTGCTCCGAAGGCTCAATGTCTTGCGATGCGTTGCAGGCCTCGTGGCTTGATCCATCGAATGACTTCTCTTGTAGCATGATAAAGTCGATGACACCTGCTGAAAGCACCGGTTGCCTGCCACGTGTTCTGGTGGTCGGTCACGACCTGCCGCATGTGGCCCAGGCGGGCTCGATCCTGCTGTACCGGCTCTTCCAAGGCTGGCCGCAGGAGTCGGTGGTTGCCCTTGGGCCACCTCGTCCGCAAGGGGTGGAATCGCTGGATTGTTCGTTTGTGCCTTACGAGCCGCCGTTCGAGCGGTTGGAGCGGTCACGTCTGTTCAAGTGGAAGAGATTGCTGAATTCCCTTGGTTTGATGCCGGCCGGGCAGATCAGACAGTGTCTGCCGGATGGGTTCATGCCACAGGTGATCGTGCATGTGCTTTACAGCATGGGGCATGCTGAGGCGGTGTATCAGTATTCACGCCAGAGCGGCGTGCCGCTCGTTCTCATCGTGCATGATGATCCGGACGAGTTCAATATGGGCTTCGGCTGGGCGGCGCCTCTTGCACGGCGTCGCTTTGGAAGAATCTATGCCCATGCCTCCCGCCGCCTCTGCATCTCACCGGAGATGGAGCAGTTGTTGCATGTTCGCTACGGCGTGAGTGGGGAGGTGATGTATCCCAACCGCAGTGAGCACACCGTTCCTCGTCCGCTGGAGGACGCGGAGCACCTAAAACAGCCGGGGATGTTGACACTAGGCTATGCCGGCGGGCTCAACTATGGTTACGGCCAGCGTCTTCAGGAGGTCGTTCCCATCCTGCGAGAGGCGGGGGTGAGGCTGAACATTTATGGAGGAGCCCTGCCCGAGTCGGTTGGCACGGATGTTGTGACCAACATGGGCAGGATCAATCCACCAGAGTTGTTGTGGGAGCGCGTGAAGGCGGAGTGTGACGCCGTGCTGTTGCCCTACTGCTTTCCGAACTTCGGACATGAGAAACTTTATCGCAGCCATTTCCCCAGCAAGTTGCCGGAGTATCTGGCGCTGGGCATGCCAGTACTTGCGACTGGGCCGGCGGATGCCACGGGCGTGAAATGGGGGCTGCAGCACCCGGATGCCTGCGTGGTCATCACAGCCCAGGATGGGGAGGTCTGGCAGAAAACCCTGGCCCGCCTGCGTGATGACGCGGAATGGCGGAGGAGTTTGTCTGCCAGCGCCGTCCTTCGAGGAAATCATGATTTTGATCCCCTCGCCATACGCGCCCGTTTTCAAGACACCATCCGCTCAGCGGTGTCTGCTCAAGGCGAAGATCGTGGGCAGATCCCTCCTTAGTCGGGCTATGTTCGTATCGATTCTGATTCCTTGTCATAATGCCGAGCGCTGGATTTCGCAGTGCATTGAAAGTGCGCTGGCACAGACGTGGCAGGACAAGGAGGTCATCGTGTTGGACGATGGTTCCACCGATGGCAGTCTGGAGATCATCCGCTCGTTTGGGGACCGTATTCGCGTTGAGACGGGACCCAATCGTGGTGGGAATGCGGCCCGCAACCGCCTGTTGCAGCTCGCACGTGGGGAGTGGCTGCAGTATCTGGATGCCGATGACTATCTCCTGCCGGACAAGATTGAAAAGCAGGTGCAGTTTCTCGCCACCCGTCCGGAGGTGGATGTGGCCTTCAGCCGCTACATTCAGGAGACGCACCGTGATGGGCAGGTGCAGCAGGCCGTGGGCATGATGCCGGAGCCGCGGGACGATCCCTGGATCCTC
This sequence comes from Prosthecobacter sp., assembly GCF_020439865.1. GTDB lineage: Bacteria > Verrucomicrobiota > Verrucomicrobiia > Verrucomicrobiales > Verrucomicrobiaceae > Prosthecobacter. The sequence goes on along the minus strand of NZ_JAGRPF010000096.1, from coordinate 10,254 downwards.
CTGCTGCGCTGGGATCTCTCTCAAACGGGCGCACTGCTCTGGCGCAAGCAGGCGGTTCTGGATGCCGGAGGATGGAAAGTGGATCAGCCCTGCTGTCAGGAGCATGAGCTCTACTTGCGCATGCTTGAGGTTGGGAAACGATTTGAATATTGCGATGACGTTGGCGCGGTTTATCGCCAGTGGGAATCAGGTTCGGTCTGCACCCGCAATCCCGTAGAGAGCCACCATAGGCGGCTCGAAATTGTCCAACGGGCCAAGAACTACTTGAAGGCGCAGGACATGCTTACGCCTGAACGGCTTTGGGCCGCCAATCAGGCGCGGCTGGAGGTTGCCCGGATCGTCTGGCAATACGATCAGGTCAGGGCTGCTGACATCGCCCGCGTCATTCATCGTTCACAGCCGACGTTCCTGCCTGACGGTCCCGGGCGACGAATTCACTACGGGCTGGGTTATCGGCTGGGCTACCGGCTGTTGGGATTTGAAGGTGCGGAGAAACTGGCAGGTTGGGGCAGGCAGCTTCTGAAACGAAAGGCGTTTTTCAGTTGAGCAACCCTGCTGTGAGTCGGTTGAAGGTGGTGAATGTCATGGACGGACAGGTGTCCGGCACCTGGGGCGGCTTGAGTGCGATTTTCCTTGGACTGTTGGTGTGCACTCGCTGCTCCATGGCACTGTTCTGGCTCGTCGAGCGTCCGGCGAGGCAGTGGTCTTCCCTTATTCAATATCGGAGGGCTGGAGCCTGACTTAATGACATCGGTTGCTGCCTGTGCCGTGATTCCCACCTGCCAGCGTTCCAAGGTGCTGGCCTGCACGCTGGATTCTTTGCTCCAGCAGCGCGTTCTGCCGGCCGAACTCTTTGTCGTGGATGCCTCGGCAGATGACGAGACGCTTCAGGTGGTGGAGGGGTTCGTTCAAAAAACTCAGGTGTTTCGAATGTACGGTGGATGAAGGCGGAGACTCCAGGGGCGGCGAGCGCAGCGCAATCAGGGCGTGGCAGTGGACACGAAGCCTGTGATCCGGTTCATGGATTACGACGTTCTCTTTGAGCCAGAATGCGTAGCGCGTTTTCGGCCGTCCTGCATGTCTCTACGTCTTTTGAACAGAGCCTCACTTTGGTTTCAGGAAGCCGTTGATCCGCCGACTTTTTGCCATGCGTTCTAAGTAGACTATCGATGCAAATGGTAAATCAAATGCGTTATCCTTGGATCGACTGGGTTCGTTTCCTCGCGGCGCTTGCGGTTCTGTGTGAGCACGTCAGGGGAATGGTTTTTGTAGAGTATAGTGCGCTGCCCGGAGATCACAAGACACTGGCTGTATTGGGCTTCTACTATGTCACTCGGCTGGGGCATGAAGCGTATTTGCTCTTTTTCGTGTTGAGTGGTTTCTTAGTGGGCGGAAAGCTTCTGGATCGTGTGATGGCAAAGACCCATTGCTCGTTGGAGTATGCGATCGATCGGTTTACCCGGATTTATACTGTCCTTTTACCGGCGCTGATTTTCACGGGGATTGTGACGGCCGTTCTATCGAAGGATTTGGGTGCGACAACGTTTCTGGGTAATCTTGTTGGCCTGCAGGGGGTGGTTACCGAGTACTATGGCGGAAACCTGCCGCTTTGGACGCTAAGCTTTGAAACATGGTTTTATGTGGTCGGCGGTTCCCTTGCGCACGTTCTACAAACACGGAGAATTTCGCCCCTGGTGGCAGTTCTGTTGCTCATTTCAATGGGGGTATTTGTTAAACTGGGGGCATTGATGCTCTTTTGCTGGTTGATCGGAGCCGCCAGTTGGTATGCCCGGCCCAGAAACAAGTCTTTCATGGCGGTTGTGCTAGGTTTTTGCCTGATGAGTGTTGGTTCTGTTGCAATGCAATTCTCCAGGGGGACTGTCTCCATTGATGTCGAGCGCTATCGATTCTGGCTGGCCATTGAGCCATGCATGCCATTGCTCTTTGCGTTTGGTGTGGGTCTCGTCCTTCAGCAGTTGCTTCTGTGGAAGACAGGAAATCGCGTGGCAAACAGAATAGATAACGTGGGGAGCATCGCGGCTGCCAGTTCATACTCCTTGTATTTGATTCATTATCCGATCCTGCTGCTCCTCGTGGGTCTTGGGTGGAGGAGATCAGCCGAGATAAGTGTAAACTCCATGGGTGTGTTTGCGGCACTGCTTCTCGGAAACTTGTTTTTCGCGTGGCTGTTTTTCTTGGGTTTTGAGTCGAATACTAAGTCCGTCCGAAACTTCGTTCGTCGACGGCTGGTCACCTCTACGGCTGCGAATTGAAGATCAAATGATGCAGATTCTCCCAGCTAGCGTTGTGATACCGACACGGCACCGTGCTCAGGTGCTTGCCCGCACGTTGGATTCCCTGCTGGTTCAAAACGCCCTGCCGACCGAGTTGATCGTCGTGGATGCATCTGTGGACGATGATACCCGCCGAATCGTGACAGAGTTCGGTGTCAAAGTGAATAAGTGCTGCCGCGTGCTATGGCTTGGAGCCGAGACTTGCGGGGCGGCTGCGCAGCGCAATCAGGGCGTGGCGGTGGCCGCGCAGCCGGTGATCTGGTTCATGGATGACGACATTATCTTTGAGCCGGATTGTGTGTCGCGCCTCTGGGCTGCCCTGCAGTCCGCACCGGAGATTGGCGGTGTGAATGCCATGATCACTAACCAGTGCTATCAGGCGCCAGGACGTGTTTCGCGGTTTATGTTCCGGCTGATGGCCGGAGAGGATTGTGCCAGCTACGCCGGACGCATTCTCGGGCCGGCGGTGAATCTGTTGCCCGAGGACCGCGATGATCTGTCGGAGGTGGTGCCTGTGGAATGGCTCAATACCACCTGCACGATGTACCGCCGAGAAGCGCTGCCAGAACCACCGTTCCCCACCCATTTCACCGGTTACTCACTGATGGAGGATGTGACACTGTCACTGCTGGTGGCCCGTTCATGGAAACTGGCAAACGTTCGAACCGCACGCATTTTCCACGACAGCCAGCCTGGTACGCATAAGGCCGATGCCGTTGCACTGTCGGAGATGGAACTGGTGAACCGGCACTATGTGATGACAAGGGTTCTTGTCCGCTGTAGATGGCTTGACTACCTCAGGCTCGGCTTGTGGGAGTGCTTTCAACTCGCCGCCTGCGTGGCAGGGGGGGCAAAGCGTGCGGCTTTCCTGGCCGAAGTGCGCGGCAAATGGCGCGCGCTTTGCCATCTGTGTGTTCAAACAAAAGATACAATCCTATGAACAGCTCGGTGTTGGTTGGAATTGTCACGTACAACCGTGCGGACCTGTTGCCCAAAGCTCTGGATTCGGCATTAGGGCAGTCTGTGCCAAATCTCAAAATTGCGGTGATCGACGATGGTTCAAAGGACGACACACCGAAAGTGGCGTTGCAATTTCCCCAGGTGGACTGGACGCACCGCAAAGCCAGTGAAGGCTACATGTCGGCGCGCAACGAACTCATGGCGCGGCCCGGCTTCGATTACTTTGTCAGCCTGGACGATGACGCGTGGTTCCTGCGCGATGACGAGATTGCCGTGGCTCTTCAACATCTCAACGAGAACCCTCGTGTGGCGGCCGTTGCCTTTGACATTCTTGCACCCGACCAGTCCCAGCGGAGGGAGGTCGGCGCGGCACAGCCGGTCGCGATGTTTATCGGATGCGGCCATGTGCTGCGCCTCTCGGCGGTGCGCGAAGTGGGGGCCTATGAACCGGTGCCAGGCAGCTACGGCGGCGAGGAGAAAGATCTCTGCTTGCGGTTGATGGATGCCGACTACTCCATTGTCCGACTGCCCGGTGTTCATGTATGGCATGACAAATCACCGGTCGCACGAATCATTCCACACCAGCATCGCTCGGGAGTGTGCAATGACTTGGTGATGACCTTGCGGCGCACGCCTCTGTCGGTGTTGCCTGTGGCGCTGTTGTCGAAGGTGTTCCGGCATCTGTGGTTTTCGTGGCGGACAGGACTGATGGGGTCGTGCTTCGCGGGCTTCGGGTTGTTCATCCGCTCGTTTTCGGCCATATGGAGCTCACGACGTCCTGTGCGGATCGAAACAATTCGCGCCTATGTGAAATTGTCCCGGAACTGAGACCAACATGACGTTCGAAGCATTCATATTGCGCATCCCACGCGGCCTGGCTAGTCGTGTAAGGCTTGCCGCCTACCGTGCTCTGGGCATGCGTACCGGCAGGCGTAACCGCATGGAAGGTGGAGGGCGTTGCCGAAGGCTTTCACAAATTGAGATCGGCAGTTACAACGCGTTCACGCAGGGCTGCTGGTTGTGGCCAGAGGACACGGATCACGAGGGGATCCGCATTCGCATTGGCAACGGTAATTACTTCAATCGCAATGTCATGCTTGACGCCTGTGGTCTGATCGAAATTGGCGACGAAAACATGTTCGGTCCTGACATCTACATCACGGACAGCAACCACACGTTTGGGCCGGGCATATCGCCCACTAATGCGCCCATGCAGGTGGGACATGTGAAGATCGGTCATCGGTGTTGGATCGGCGCCAAGGCGGTCATCCTGAAAGACGTGGAGCTTGGGGATGGTTGTGTTGTCGGCGCAGGCGCTGTCGTCACCAAAAGTTATCCCGCTGGAAGTATCATAGCTGGAATTCCTGCGCGTCCCCTTTGACCCGTTGACGTTGGGTAGATGATTTCGGTTGCGCATTAGAAGGACGTTTGTCCTCATATAATCATCATTGCATCAGAAGGTTCCCATCGCTGTCGGTATTCCGACGTATCACCGAGGAGAGCGGGTGCTGCAGGTTCTGCAGCGTCTTCAGGCCTGCGATCCGGCGCCTGCGGAGATCCTCGTGTTTTTGGATGCTGGCGATGACGCTTTGGAACATCGCATTCACGAAGCTTTTCCTGCGGTGAAGATTCTCTCGTCCGCAGAACGCGTCGGCCCCGGTGGCGGTCGTCATCGCATGCTGCAGGTGGCCACCCAGCCCTGGCTGGTCTCTTTGGATGATGATTCGTGGCCGGTAGATGTCGATTTCTTTGCCCGTCTGCAACGACACATCGAGGCGGCGGATGACGTCGCGGTGCTGGCCACGGTCATCCATCATCAGGAACAGGAAGCGCCTGCGTTGGGAAGCTGGGTTCACACGGTGTCGGACTACACCGGCTGTGGTCACGCGATGCGCGTGACGGCGTATCGTGAACTCACCGGCTACGTGGACCGCCCCCACGCTTATGGACTGGAGGAGCGTGATGTCGCGCTGCAACTGCACTGTACTGGCTGGCGGGTGCATCGCTGTGGTGATTTGCGCGTGTTTCATGACACCCGGCTCAGGCATCACCAGCAGCCTTCAGTCGTTGCTGCCACGGTTGAAAACGCGGCCTTGCTGGCCTGGCTGAGGTATCCGTTGATCTTGTGGCCGTATGGCCTGCTTCAATTCGCCAACGTGATCTGCTTCATGATCTCATGTGGGCGTTTGCGGGGAATCCTGCACGGCATGTTGAATGCTCCGGTGGAACTCTGGCGTCACCGGCATCTGCGGAGACCTCTGCCTGCGAAGCTGGTGATCTCCTATCTGCGGCTGCGTCATCAGCCTCCGTCTCAATGATTCTTGTTGAATCACGTCGGGTGAATTCTCCCACGGCACCGTGGCTCCTCTGGCTTGGGATCGTGCTGTTGGCCTGCGTCGCGCTGCTTTCAGCGCGGGTTTCGAGTGCAGTGACTCTGGACCGTCCGTATCTGGGGCAGACCTCAGGTTTGGAGGAGGAGGCGCTGTTCTCGCTATGGAAGGCTCATCATGGAATGCCGGTGTACACCGATGCCTTGTCGCCGCCCTTTTCCGCCAGCTACTTCAACAGCCTGTTCTACACAACCTATGCTGCCTGGAGCCGGTTATGGGCTGTGTTTGGTTCGTTCGATGATGCCTGGCTGCCAACGATCTGGCGTGTTCTTTCGCTGCTCTTCTGCCTGGGTATCTGGCTGGTGTTGTGGCGGGTGATTCGTTCGGCTTGTTTGAATGTTGAATGCCGGCCGTCTTCCTGGTTCGCAATGATCGCGGCGGGACTGTGCGTGTTCAATCCGCTGTTTCACTGGATGTCCTTCTCAGTTCGCCCGGATGTTGCGGCCGTGTTGGGAGAGGTGGTCTGCCTGGGCTTTCTGCTTGCCCACGTGCGCCGTTTCTCATGGGCCTGTCTCCTCGGCGCCGGTTGCGCGGCGGCGTTGGCCTGGAGTTTCAAACAGAGCCAGGGATTTGCCTTCGCCGGAGGGTGTGGATTTCTGCTGTGGCACCGGCGGTGGCTTGAATTCGCGCTGTTTGTTCTCCCGCTCTTGATCGTGGTGCCGGCCACCCTCGGACTTGCGGGGGAGTGGTATCGGCAGAACACCCTGACCTTGCACGCGCTCGCCAGCCAGTTTTCAGCAGGGCAGGGGATGAGGCTCGCGATGTCTGCCCTGGCGAAGACTCCGTTCATGATCGCTGGTTTGCTGTTGCTGTTCCCGCTCATTCGACGCTGGCGAGATCTGGAACCAGACATGCGTCTGATGGTGATGGTCGTGGTGCTCAGCATTCCGCTCTGCCTCTTCACGTCGTCAAAGATCGGTGCGGCAGATTACTACTACCTCGCGCCGAGTGTGTTTGCCTCGGTGCTGCTGTTCTCGGTGCTCGTTCGTTCACTTGCGGCAGGCATGGTTGATGCAATGGGGCGATCATGCGTGAAATGGTTCGTATCCGGCAGCCTGCTGCTGCAGCTGGTGGTCGTGGGGCTTATTTTCGCCGGCAGGCTGGGAAAGGTGAGCGTGAGAGAAGATCAGGCGCTGGCAGTTCGTCTGCAGCAGCGTTTGGCGCATGAGGAGGGGCCGGTTTTGGTCACCGGCCGCCCATACAACCTGCCCTGGCTGCAACCGGGGCGACCGGCCTTTGTGTTCTCGTTTCTCTACGATGAATACGAGAAGCATCATCCCGAGTTGCGCGAACACGGACTGCGTGCCCTTGTGCAGCAGGGCTACTTTCGGGTCGTGGTGGACGTCGATGACCCTCCGCTGGATTTCAGCCGTGAAATTGCCGGGTCCTGCAAACTGGCGGAGGTCGGAGAGGGCTTTCGTGTCTACCGGCCGATGCATCCCTGATTCTCATCAGGGCTTGTTTGTCGTCTTGCACTCATATGCAAAGTTTTCGATATCTTCTGCTGTCAGCGGTTAAACTTTTTACCGGCAGAGGCAAGACTTGCCCGTCTTGTGGAGGGGCCGCGGGAGAAGTGTTGGACTCCAAATACCTTGTCACCGCGTTGCGACGTTGTGCGAGTTGCTCCCTGCTTTTTCGCACGCCCACGACATCCGTTGAAGAAAACGCTAGTTTTTATCAGGACGATTACGAAGAGAACACCACGACCGACCTTCCCGATGAGGCACAGCTTGAAATGCTGAAGCAGGAAAACTTCGCCAGTTTGAGCACCAGCTATTTGAACTACATCGAGGTCCTCCGGGCGTTGGGAGTTACGCCTGGGGCGCGGGTCATGGATTTTGGATGTTCATGGGGCTACGGCAGTCATCAACTGACCCAAGCAGGCTTCAACGTTGATGCCTTTGAGATTTCCCGGCCGCGGGCTCTCTATGCTCGTGAAAAACTGAGGATTTCAACGCTCGAAATGGAGCAGTTGCCATCAGAGAGCTATGATGTGTTTTTGTCATGCCACGTGATTGAACACGTGCCCTCAGTCGAAGAAATGCTGCTGTTGGGTGAGAGGGTGCTCAGGCCGGGTGGGTTGTTTGTGTCGTTCACTCCCAATGGATCGACTGACTTCAGGCGCCGAAACCCGTTGGGGTGGCATCGGAGCTGGGGCGGGGTGCATCCCCAGTTGATCGATGACGAATTCCTGCGGCGTGGGAGCGGTAAACGCGGATTCATTGCCGCCAGCAGCCCATATCCGTTCGATCAACTCATGAAATGGAACGGCGATCCTGTCATTCTCTCAATGGACGGCGGTGAACTAATGATGGCATTTCGAACCAAAGGCACATGACGAATCGCTCCGTTCTGCTGGCTCATCCCGGCACCCAGTATGCGCCACATCTGGCGCGTGAGCTGGTCCGCCATGGATTGTTGCACCGGTTTTGGACGGGGTTTGCCGTGGCCGGGTCGGGCTGGTTGGGGGGGCTGCTACGGTATGCGCCGGGTTCCATCCGTCGGCGGCTTGGGAAACGTCTGGTAGACGTTCCTGATACAACTCTTCGCACGTTGCCGTTGCTCGACTGGCGGGCCCGCAAGGCGGCACGTTTTGTGGGTGACGAGGCGGCGTTCTTTGAACGCAATCGCCTGTTTCAGGAGGCGATTCCTGTTCCCGAGATTCGCGCTGCGGGCGTGGTGATTGGTTTTGACACCTCGTCGTGGCTGCTGGCTCGGCGGGCGAAGGAGATGGGCAAACGCTTCATTCTTGACCAAAGCATCGGCCATCCATCGGCAAAGGAGCGCATTTTTTCTGACCTCAGGCAGCGGTTCCCGCAGTGGAGCACTTCCGCGCCGCTCAAGGCCGCCGAGATGGTTGCGACCGAACGTGAGGAACACGAGCTTGCCGACATCATCGTGGTGCCCAGTCAGTTCGTGAAAGAGACGCTCGTCGTCGAAGGTGTGGATGAGCGGAAGATTCGCGTCATTCCCTTTGGTACCAACTTGGAGCTTTTCCAGCCGGGGCCTCCCCGTCGTCAGGAAGCATGTCCGCTGGTCTTCCTGTTCGTCGGCAGTGTGAGTGCGCGCAAGGGAACGCCTGTTCTGCTGCAGGCGTGGCGGCAGTGGAATCCGGACAACGCCGAACTTTGGCTGGTGGGGCCGGGAGCGATTCCTACGGAAGAACAGTCCGGTCTGCCATCGAGCGTGAAGGTGCTTGGGCCAAGGGGGCGCGCAGAGGTCGCGGCTTTGATGCAAAAGGCAGATGTGTTTGTGTTTCCCAGTTTCTTCGAAGGTCTCGCCCAGGTGCAGATCGAGGCACAGGCCTGCGGGTTGCCCTTGATTGCCACGCGAGAGTCAGGAGCCGACGAACTCGTTGATGATGGTAGAACCGGTTGTCTGGTCCCCGCGGGTGATGTGGGAGCGTTGGAGGCGGCCATGCGACGATTTGCGGAAGACGGCGGATTGCGGCTGTCCATGCGTGAACAGGCCATCGCCGGACGTGAGCGGTTGAGTTGGATGCGTTATGGCGACCAGTGGGCCCGCCTTTTGAAAGAGGTCCTTTGATCCCTCATCCTCAAGCATGCTGATTATCCTCACCACTCACCCGATCCAATACCAGGTGCCGATCTGGCAGGCGCTGGCGCGGGACGGGCGTGTGCCGTTTGAGGTCTGGTATCTGACCGATCACGGGGCGAAGGCCGCGCAGGATGTGGAGTTCGGGAACAAGTTTGCCTGGGACATCGACATGCTGTCGGGGTATCCGCATCAAATTCTGAAGGCTCCCCGTGACGTGCATCCGGCCTCGTTCTGGAAATGCCGGGCCGCTGAGTCGTTGACCGCGCGACTCCGCGATTGCGGAGCCAAGGCGTTGTGGATTCAAGGCTGGCAGGTGGCCGGTTATTGGCAGGCGGTGTTTGCCGCGCGCCGCGCCGGAGTGAAACTCTGGCTGCGTGGCGAGAGCAATGACCTCGCACCAACCGTGGGATGGAAGAAGCACCTGAAACAATTCGTGCTGGGTTGGTTGTTCCGGCAAGTGGATGCGTTTTTGTGCATCGGCACGGCGAACCGGCGCCTGTATCGTCGTTTTGGCGTGCCTGAAGAGAAGTTGTTCGACGCGCCCTATGCCGTGGACAACGAGAGGTTTCGAAAGCAGAAAACTGAAATCGAAAGCCAGAGACGAGAAATCCGCAAGCGGTGGGGGATTGATGACGACACGTTCTGTGTCCTGTTTTGCGGAAAGTTCATTGCGAAGAAACGACCGACCGACGTGGTTTTGGCTGCACGCGAATTGGTGCAGAAAGGCGAGCGAGTGCATCTTCTCTTCGTCGGCTCAGGCGAGCTCGGAGATTCGCTTCGCTCCACCTGCAATGTTGTCTTCGATGCCGGCTTGGAAACGAGGAACCAGGAACCAGGAACCAAAAACCTCCCGCCCGCTTCCTTCGCAGGCTTTTTGAACCAGACACAGATCAGTGAAGCGTATGTGGCTGCCGATTGTCTCGTGCTTCCCAGCGACTACGGGGAGACCTGGGGACTGGTGGTCAATGAAGCCATGGCAAGCGGACTGCCCTGCATCATCAGCGATCACTGCGGCAGCGCTGAAGACCTGGGGGCGATGCCGCCCAATCAGG
>NZ_JAGRPF010000095.1 GCF_020439865.1 Prosthecobacter sp. | reverse complement strand
TATCAGAGCTTCATGTTCCCGGACGGGAACAACAACACCGGTGTCTTCCCGAACTTCAATGCCATCAACACCGGCGCTCCGTTTGACGTTTCTGGCACCATCTTCTCGCCCCAGCTCAATGTGGATCAAAATCGCACGCGTGAACTCATGCGCATGCGTCTTGGCTTTGACATCGATCTTGAAGACGGCTTCACCGCCGGCATCCGTCTGGCCTCAGGCACAAACAATGCTCCTGTTTCCACCAATCAAACGCTGGGCGGTGTCGGCCAGGGCGGACAAACACAGGGCGGCAGCTTTTCCAAGTATCAGATGTGGCTCGACCGCGCCTTCATCAAGTATGAAGCATCACTCCTTGAGCACGCAAATGTGCTTCTGCTGCTCGGGCGTTTCGACAATCCCTTCATGACCTCGAGTCAGATCATGTGGGACGACGATGTGGGCCTCGACGGCATCGCCCTCAAACTCAGCGACCAGTGGTCCCCAGGCTTCAAAACCTTCCTCACGGGGGGCGCGTTCCCGGTGTTCAACACCGATTTCAACTACCCATCCAACAATCCCTCCAAATACTCGAGCTACGACAAGTACCTCTTCGCGGCCCAGTTCGGCGTGGAGTTCGAGATCACCGACGACATCGATGCGAAGATGGGCATCGCGCTCTACGACTGGAAGAACATCGAGGGTCGGCTCTCCAGCCCCTTCGTGCCGCTGAACGACACGGACGCTGGAGACACTGACAGCAGCCGTCCGCTTTTCGCGCAAAAAGGGAACACCTACCGCCCGATCCGCAACATCACTCCGTCCGCGCTCAACGGCTTCGGCACCACCAACCAGTGGCAGTACTTCGGCCTTGCCAGCAAGTTCCGTCAGATCGCCTGGTCCGGCCGCCTGAACTTCAACCACTGGGAGCCTGTGCAGGTCTCCCTGATGGGTGAATACGTCAAAAACCTGGCTTTTGACCGCGCTGCGATCAACGCCGTGGCCGTCAACAACCGCAGCGGCGGCGGTGCAGGAAACTTCGATGGTGGCGACACCGCCTGGTACATGGGTGTCAACGTCGGCAAGGCCGTCTCCGCGTTCGACAAGCGTGGTGACTGGGCCGTGGGCATTGGCTATCGCCATGTAGAATCGGACGCGGTTGTGGATGCGTTCGCAGATTCCAACTTCGGCGGAGGTGGCACCAACATGGAGGGCTATTCCCTCAACGCCGCCATGGCGCTCTCCAAGCGCACCACCCTCCGGGTCGCCTACATGAGCGCCAGCCAGATCAGTGGCCCCTCGCTTCGGAGCGACGTCTTCTTCATCGACCTCAACGCCAGATTCTAGCCATGAAACACTCTGTCACATCCATCATCGCCATTTTCGGAGTCTTCGTCGTCTCCACCCGTGCTGCGGAGGAGGCCGATCCGGCCATGGCCGTGCTCAAGCGAATGCGGGACCAGCTTCGCAACGTCATGATCCAGCAGCAAAAGACCGAGGCCGAACGTGCCACGCTACAGGCGGCCAACATTGACTTGGAAGACAAGCTCAAAAAGCTGGACACCAACTTCAAGAAGCTGGCCAAGGACAGCAATGAACAGAAAGATGCCGACGCCAAAACCATCGCCGACCTGAAGGCGAAAGTGATGCAGCAGGAGCGCGAGCAGGCGCGACTTCAGGAAGCCCTGGCCAATTGGAAGGAGGGCTATCAAAAGAAAACCGACGAGGCGAAGAAGGTCGACGGTCAGCGCGCCGAGCTCGCAGCCCGTGTCATTCTGCTCGATCGCACCATCGCCGAACAGCGCCGGAAAAACGATGAACTCTTCCGTGTCGGAAACGAGGTGCTCTCAAAGTATGAAGGCTTCGGTCTGGGCACGGCCATCGCTGCACGCGAGCCTTTCACGCGCAACATGCGCGTGAAACTGGAGAACCTGGTGCAGGACTACTCCGACAAGCTCGTGGACAACAAGATCAATCCGGATGCGCCAGCCGCGTCCTCCGCCAAACCCGCGACGAAGGCTGAAGCAGCGCAGATCCAGAAACCTGTGCCACAAAACCCGCCAGCCACTTCAAAGCGCTAAGATGAAACTGACGCCCACCAGCTTTCCGATCGCATTGCTGCTTTGCTGCAGTCTTCACGGAACATGGCTGTCGGCGCAAGAACATGACAAAGTCGTCGGCAGCATCGGAGACATCGAACTGCATGAGAGCGAGGTGCTGTCCTCGCTTGGCAGTTTGACGAATGTGGACAAGGAGGCTCTGTCACGCGATTCCGCCATGCTCAGCAAGCTGGTGAGATCCATGCTGATCCAGCGCGTGATCTTGCAGGAGGCACTGGAAAAGAAGTGGGACGAAGAAACGTCCATCCAGCTTCTGCTGAAAAGCACACGCGAGGCCGCCATCACCGACAGCTATTTGAAGTCCATCAACAGTCCGCCGGCCTCCTATCCTGATGAGACGGAACTGAGAGCCGCCTACGAGGCCGGGCGCGAAAGCCTGACGGTGCCACGTTCCTTCCGGCTCGCCCAGATTTACGTCGCTGATCCTGAAGGGGCCGACAAACAGTCCTCGGCCAAAGCAAAAGCCCGCCTCGAAAGCGTGCTCAAGAGACTGCAGCAGACCGGAGCTGATTTCGGCCTGATCGCCCTAGAGTTAAGCGAAGAAAAAGAAAGCGCATCACGCAACGGCGAGATCGGCTGGTTGACCGAGAAGCAGATTCAACCTGAAATCCTGCAGCAGCTGCCAAAGCTCAGTCTGAATGTAATTTCCAATCCTGTGCGACTCAAGGATGGCTGGCACATCCTCAAGGTCCTCGACGCACGCGAACCTTTCACCCCGATCTTCGACCAAGTGCGTGTGCAACTGGCGCAGCGTCTGCGGGCCGAGAAAACCCGCGCGAACATGCAGGCCTATATGGCGGAAATGTTACACAAACACCCTGTGGCCGTGAACGAGGTGGCGCTGTCTAAGCTGCTGCTCGCGAACCCCTGATCTCATCTTTAATGAAGCCCACTGAACAGCTCTTCATTCCTCGCAAACCAAGCTTTTTTCACGCCGCATTTGTTCATGTTCAGGTGCTGCTGCTTATACTGACACCCTGTACCCAGGCCGGGGACATCCTGAGGATGGCCGGTGCTTCAGGAGGCGGCACCTCAGCTCCAGGGGCCACCACCGCTGCTTCAAGTGCTGCAACCGTTGACACAGCTGTGGCCACCGCACAGGCCCAGGCACACGCCCAGGACATGCTGGCGCGAAACACGATGGCACTCCAGGCGGTCACTGCGATGCAGGAGGCGGCACGTGCCGCAGCCGTCGGCGCGACAAATCTCGGGGCCAATCCCAATTTTGTGGGGCAGACACTTCCAGATGTCCCTGACGGTCTCGCCACCGGCGGTCTGGAGATCAACGGCGCCCCCGTCGGAGCGAACTCACCGCAGCAGTCCCTCGAAAATGCGCGCACCATCGTCTCCATCCAGCAGACGCAGCAGCAGGCGTTGCTGAACTGGAAGACCTTCAACGTTGGCAGCAACACGACAGTCCGCTTCGATCAGAGTGCGGGCGGCGAGGACGTGGGCAACTGGATCGCTTTCAATACCATCGACGACCCCACAGGCAATCCGACACAGATCCTGGGTTCCATCGAGGCTCAGGGTCAGGTGTACCTCATCAACCAGAATGGAATCATCTTCGGCGGCGGCAGCCAGGTGAACACTCACGCGCTGGTGGCCTCATCCCTGCCCATGAACGACAACCTGGTCACACGTGGTTTGCTGAACAATCCGGACTCGCAGTTCCTTTTCTCCGCAAATGCCCAGGCCGCCGGCACCAAAGGGCCAACGCCAGCTTACACGCCTCCGGCTCTTCCAGCTTCGGGCAAGATCGGAGATGTTACGGTGCAGGCAGGCGCGCAGATCACCGCGCCCACCTCGGCGGCAAATGTGGGTGGACGCGTTGCTCTCATCGGCCCCAACGTGACCAACAACGGCACCATCTCGACACCAGACGGACAGACCATTCTCGCCGCCGGAAGACAAGTTGGAATTGCAGCGCACACTTCCAGTGACGCCAGCCTGCGAGGCCTTGACGTTTATGTCGGCGACGTCGGCACGGAAGGCTCAGCAACCAACAACGGGATCATCGACGCCCCGCGCGCCAACGTGACAATGGTGGGCAAAAGCATCCATCAGATGGGGGTGATTGAGTCCACCACATCCGTGATGCTGAACGGCAGAATCGACATTGATGCGAGTTACGACTCCATCCCAAACTCTTTCTACGATGCGGTGAACCGCCCCAGTGATCCGCCTTTCCTGAAGAGATCCACCGGCGCGGTGGAATTCGGCGCGAACAGTGTCATGCAGATTCTGCCAGAATGGTCGAGCGATCTGACCGTCGTAGGCACCGAACTGGCCCTGCGCTCGCAGATCAACGTCACCGGACTGTCCGTGTATCTCGGCAACAACAGCGTTGTCTATGCGCCGAATGCCAACGTAGCCATCAGCGCCGGTGTCTGGGAATACACCTCAAGTGCCGCAGCAAGCACCAACACCCTGGTGCATTCGTCGGGCCAAATCTACCTCGACGAAGGGGCAGAGATCGATGTCCAAGGATCCACGGACATTCAGGTTCCGGTGACGCAGTACATCCAGGACATCACCTTGCATCCGGCCGAACTCGCGAATTTCCCGGTTCAACGCAACAGCATTCTTCTTGGCTCCACCATCACGGTGGATCTGCGCCTGACGGGACTGCGTGAAGACGGAACGGTCTGGTATGGTACACCGATCGCGGATCTGACCGGGTATGTCGGCGTGATTCAGCGCACTGTCGGCGAACTGACCATCGCCGGAGGCACGGTCACCCTCAACGCAGGCAACAGCGTCGTGGTACAGCCCACCGCCCATGTTGATGTCTCAGGCGGATGGATCAACTATGACGGAGCAACCGTTCAAACGAGCAAGCTGGTCTCCTCCGGGCAGATTATTGCTATCGCAGACGCGGATCCTAATGTGAGATACGACGGCATTTATCAAGGTGAGGCCACAACGACTGACACCGCCTACGGTGTCACAACGACCACGACGTCCATTTGGAGCCCGGGCAGCTATTACGAACCGGGCTATCTCCGCGGAGGAGACGGCGGCGGACTGAGCATCACCTCCGCGTCGATGGCACTGGACGGCCAGCTGACCGGTCTCGCAGTTTCCGGACTGCATCAGCGCGAAATCCCGGCCAACACAGCATCTCTCGAACTGACTTGGCAGGCCGACATCTCAGGATTCCCCGACTACTTTTTTGAATCCCCAGCACCACCTGTGATTCAATTTGGCGCGACAGGAAACCAGACGCCTGCCGCCTCCTTTGCATTGGATTCAAACGGAATCCCCCTGCCCCTCAGCCAGGACCGCAGGGACAATGTCGTGCTGTCACCGGAACTGCTCTCCACCAGCGGATTTGGCCACCTGAGCGTGATCAACTACGACGGTCAAATCGTGCTGGGATCCAACGTGTCTTTGCAGACGTGGGCGCAGGGATCCGTGACCCTCGTCGGCGCCAATGTCGATGTTTTGGGCAGCATCATATCGCCAGGTGGCACCATCACGCTCACCGCCTACAACATCTCTCCCTCAGACATGGCACGGCTGACGCGTCAACCGCCGTCGGTTGATCCGTCGCCCAACGTCGGACGCGGCACACTTACGATTGGCACCACCACACTCTTGAGCACGGCAGGACTTCTGATCAATGACACTGTCACGACATCCCAGTCGCAACCCCGTCCGATCATCATCCAAGGAGGGACGATCGCAGCGTCTGCGTATAACATCGTCGTTCCTCAAGGAAGCACGCTCGATGTCTCCGGCGGGATTTACGTCGGCACCGATGGCGCCATCCGATACGGTGACGCAGGCAGCATCAGTCTGCTCGCCGCCAGGAATCCGTCCTATGAGTACCATGCGGGAACACAAGACATCAACCTCGATTTGAAGGGAATCACGGGGGGCACGATCACACTCGGCGGTCAGTTGCTGGGATACTCCGGAGCCAATGGGGGCACGCTGGCGGTTCAGGCACAAATGATTCAGATTGGCGGAACGACCAGTGATCCCCAGGCGCTTCTGATCTCCTCCGACTTTTTCAGCAGGGGTGGCTTTACGAACTTTGTTCTGACGGGATTTGGAACTGTTGGAGGAGCCGACTATCTCCCAGCCATCAACATCACACCTGGCACCCAGATCGCTCCAAGAGCGCTGAGCTATGTGGCATCCTCGACCAATGTGGACACCGATGGAATCAGCCTCACAACGTTGCTGGCGCCCGAAGGAGTGCGAAAGCCCGTCTCGCTAAGCTTCAACGCACCGGGCCTCACCGACGACTTCTCCACGCTGCTGACCGTTCGCGGAGATCTCGTTCTG
Organism: Prosthecobacter sp.; assembly: GCF_020439865.1. Lineage (GTDB taxonomy): Bacteria > Verrucomicrobiota > Verrucomicrobiia > Verrucomicrobiales > Verrucomicrobiaceae > Prosthecobacter. The sequence continues at coordinate 84,528 of NZ_JAGRPF010000095.1, read as the reverse complement.
GGCCTGAACTCCTCCATCACCACCGATGCCCTCGGCGCCATTCGTTTCAACGTGCAGACGGCAAGCATTCAGGGCAGCCTCAGTGCACCAGGCGGCACGATTGACCTCCTCGCTTCAAGCCAGTTCCCGTCCCTGCAAAGCATCGACAACGCACAGCCGACCTTGTTTGTCGCATCAGGCGCTGTGTTGTCGGCCGCGGGTAAGAGCCTGCTGCTTCCCGATGCTTTCGGAAGAAAAATCGGAACCGTGCTCGAAGGCGGAACCATTCACCTTCAGGGCAACATCGTTGCCGCATCCGGATCGGTGATGAATGTGTCCGGCGCCACGGACACGCTGGACGTGAATGTTGCGTATCTGGGACAGGCCGTGGGCACCTCGGCTCTGACAACGTCTGGCATTCCAAACCTCAATGTGACGACCCAGCTTACTCGCGTTGACAGCAGTGCCGGCACCATCTCTCTGACCGGCGGTGAGGAGCTGTTTGTGGACAGCCAGCTCCTCGGCACTGCGGGTGGTCCGCAGGCACTGGGCGGAACCTTGGCGATCTCGTCAGGGCGCTTCTATTCGGTCTCCAGTGGCACGATTCCGGATCCGCGGGACATCAATCTTTGGGTCACCCAGAGCGGCCCCGTTCTGCCTTCATCGTTTGCAGGCATTGGCAACCCGGTGAGAAAGGCCGATAACAGCATCGTCTCAGGCGCGGGTTACTTTGCCGCTGATTCCTTCCTCCAAGGCGGGTTCGACTCCCTGTCCTTGGCAGGCAATGTCGGGTTCGTTGGCCAAGTTGACATCACCGCGGCAGGCTCATTGGCCGTGGCGACAAAAGGAATCATTCAGGCGGACAACGCAGTAAACCTCACCGCGTCCTATGTGTCGCTCGGGCGGGCCTTCCTGAACCCCCAACAGCCCCAGGAGGTGGTGACGCCCTACACCAAGATCACAGGCGCCGGCAATCTGGACTTTTTCTACTTCCCGCCCACGTTCGGAACGGGATCTCTCACCGTGACGGCCAAGTTGATTGATGTCGGCACGCTGTCGCTGCAAGGCGTCGGGCATTTGAATCTGATTGCCGACAACGGCGAGATCCGTGGTGATGGCGTGCTCGACGTGGCTGGCAGCATCTACCTGCGTGCCGCGCAGATCTACCCGCCGACCGCCACGACGTTCAACATCATCGCCTACGACTACACGGTGGCGGCCGTCAACCATGCCGGATCGGTGACGATTGTGGGTTCCGGCCAGCATTCGCTCCCGCTTTCCGCAGGCGGAACGCTGAACATCTATGCATCTCAGATCACGCAGGGAGGCACTTTGGTGGCACCATTTGGAACGATCAATCTCGGATGGGATGGGATCGGTGGTTGGGATGGTGGACAAACCGCGCCCAAAGACCTGATCACGAATCTGACTGTTCCTGTGACGAGTCAACTTACCCTGGCCACCGGAAGCGTGACGTCTGTGTCAGGAGTGGACCGCCTGACAGGCAATGCTTTGACCATTCCTTACGGCATCAATTTGAACGGCACCTCATGGATCGATCCTCGTGGCATCGATATCACTGGCGGAGGAGGCCCTGAAAAGGCCATTCACCTTTCGTCTCTCAATGTCACCACGCAGACGGGATCGGTGATCGATCTGACAGGCGGTGGCGAACTCTATGCTTACCGCTGGATTTCGGGCAACGGCGGCACCAATGACGTCTTGGCCCTTGATTCCAATTTCGCGGTCATCTCCGGATACTCCTCCGCCTTCGCTCCATTCGGTGCCTACAACAGGACGGCCTCCAGCTCCACCTTGGGAACCGATGCCGGTTACGTGAACTCAACGCTTCATGCCGGTGATCAGGTCTATCTCTCCGCATCGAACGGTTTGCAGGCCGGTGTTTACACCCTTCTGCCTGCGAGATACGCGCTGCTTCCCGGTGCGTTCCTCGTGACACCGCAAAACGACGCACCCTCCGGCACCGTTCTTCTCCCAAGCGGCGCCTCCTTGGTGAACGGCTATCGTTTCGACGGCCTGAACTCCCGCGCAGCCATCCCGTCGCTCATGTCGAGCTTCGAGGTCGCCCCCGGCAGTGTGGTGCGGAGCATGTCTCAATACGACGACTACACGGCCACCGTCTTCCTTGCAGCTCAGGCTGCGCAGTTTGGAGTCGTCACGCCCGAACTGCCACCGGACGCCGGCCACGTGGTGCTGCAGGCTGTTCAGACCATGTCCTTGCAGGGAGTCGTTTTGGGGCAGTTCGCAACCAACGGTCGCGGAGCCCTGGTGGACATCAGCAGTCCGGTGGACATCGTAATCACCGCTCCGGGCGCTCCAGCCGTCGGCGGCAAACTGCAACTCGACGCCTCAGGCCTCAGCACCATCGGCGCAGGCAGCATGCTGATCGGCGGTGTGCGCAGCACCTCAACGGACGGCACTCATGTGACTGTGAGAACCAACAACCTCACCGTGGACAATGCTGGCAGTCCTTTGAGCGGACAAGAGATCCTGCTGGTTGCCAAGCGGGTGCTTGAAGTGAAATCGGGCTCCCAGATTGTGCAGAACGCCTCGGGCACTTCCGGCGGCGATGAACCGCTGATCTTTGGAGACTCAGGCACTCTTGGAAGCGGAGACGGGACGTTGCTCCGCGTCAGTGACAATTCCGGCGCCACCATCACCCGACTGAACATCACGGGTTCCACGTTGCCGAATCTCATCGTCGGTGCAGGTGTTCTGCTGCAAGGCAACAGCCTCACGCTGGACACCACTTTCGGCACCAGCCTCGATCCTTCCGCCATCCTCAACAGCTCAGACATCTCCCTCAACAGCGGCAGCGTCACGCTCCAACTGGACAACACCGTTGTTGTCCCGGTCACTCAAGGGCTGCTGCTTTCCGGTTCGGCATTGCAAAGCCTCCAAAACTCCAGCTCGCTGTCTTTGCTGAGCTACTCCACTCTCGACATCTACGGAGCCGGCCAGGTCGGGGACCAGTCGCTGGTGAATCTGGCATTGCACGCCGGTCAGATTCGTGGATTCAGCCAGAGTGGAGGAACCGCCTCTTTTGTGGCTCAGAACATCCTGCTGGACAACAGCGCCAACGCAGCGAACGGCACATCAGTGGCGGGCGGCGGCGTGCTGAGCTTTGAGGCCGCGGTGGTGCGACTTGGCAGCGGCACTTTGCAGGCCAATCAATTCGCGTCCGTGCAAATCGTTGCAACGTCAGGACTGCAACTGGAGCAAACCGGAGGACTTACCACCAACGGTGCCATGACTGTCACCACGCCCGTCATCGCCGGACTCGCGGGTGCTGTTCAATCCATCCGCTCTGACGGAACCTTGATCATTCAGGCGCCTGGCAGCATCACTTCCCTGATCACAACCGAAGGACTCGGCGCGAGCCTGACTCTTCAGGGATCACAGGTGGAGCTGGACACCCAGGTCCGACTGCCAAGCGGCAGCCTCTCCGTGATCGCCCAAAGCGGAGACATCAACATCAACGGAATGCTGAACCTCGGCGGAGTGCGCCGTGACTACCGGGACCTCAGCCAGTACACCAACGGCGGCCAGGTCTCTCTGACATCGAACACGGGCAACGTGAATGTAGGCGTCAATGCGGAGATCAATGTCTCCGCCGACACAGGTGGTGGCAGTGCGGGCTCTGTAAGTGTCAGCACACCTTTGGGAACCTTCCTGCTTTCCGGCACCGTGCATGGCAGAGGAGGAGTTGGAGGAGAGAACGGAACCTTTGTCCTCGACGTCAATCATCTGGGTGCCTTAAACCTGGGCACCCTGGCAGGTCCGCTGGATCCTTCATTCACTGAATCCCTCTCGGTTCGCGTCCGCAACGGAGACGTCACCGTCAGTGACTCCATCAAGGCCCATGTTTTCCAACTCGCGGCTGACAACGGATCCATCACCGTCGCCAACGGCGGTGTGATCGATTCATCCGGCTCCACCGGCGGGACCGTCCGCCTCGTCGCCCACTCAAACGTCACGCTTCAAAACGGAGCACAGCTCACCGTTGCAGCTCAAGACTTTGATTCCGCTGGCAAAGGCGGGCAGATCTCCTTGGAAGCCGGGGCCGGCGTCCTCTCCGGTGGTGCCTACACCATCGGAACGGGCACGTTGGATGTGCAGAGCGGTTCCAGCATCGACTTGTCAGTCGCCGCCAGCGCCGGACTCGGACAGTTCAGCGGTACGCTGCATCTGCGCGCGCCGCAGATCTCAGGCGGAACCGACGTCTCGGTGAATGCCATCCAAGGCACAATCATCGGCGCATCCAACGTGACGGTGGAAGGCTACTTCGTTCAAGACCTCACCGGAACCGGCACCATCACCACTGCGGTTCAGAACAACGTCCAATCAAAAAGTCAGACGTTCATGGGCGCAGGATACACCGCCATGTTTAACAGGATCGTCGGCACCAACGCGCTGAACACGAATCTCTCCTCCATCCTTGTGCTCCAGCCAGGTGCTGAAATCGTCAACCGAACCGGAGATTTGACGCTCGGCACCACCACGTCCACCACGACGAGCGACTGGAATCTGTCCACCTATCGTTTTGGTCCCAAGAGCGCACCGGGCGTGCTGACGCTGCGAGCCGCCGGCAACCTCGTGTTTTACAACGCCTTGAGCGACGGCTTCACGCCCACCCTTGCCAGCTCGAATGCCTCATGGCTGTGGCTGGCTCCGGTCTCAGCCCAGAACAGTCAGCTGCCGGTGAACATGCAGTCGTGGTCCTATCACATGACAGCAGGCGCAGATCTGAATTCCGTCGACTATCATGCCGTGCAATCTCTCAGCACGCTCTCGGGCAGCAGCGGCCTTTTGTCCGGAGCCACCGCCGGCTCATTGCTGCTTGGCAAAAATGGAGGCCTCAATCTGCCCACCGCACAAGGGTCGAGTGCGCTGACCAGCACCGCGATCACCAAGTTGTATCAGGTGATTCGCACCGGTACGGGTGACATCGACATTTCCGCTGGAGGAGACGTTCTCCTTCTCAACCAATTTGCGACCATCTATACGGCGGGCGTCGGCGTGCAAAATCCGACCAGCGTGGCTGGCAACAACGATTTCGTGATGCCGGTCATTTCCAAAACTGGAACGCAACCTCCTCAGGGCCCCTTGGGAGTCGTTCAGCAGACCTACGCCGCAAGCTACACCCTGGCCGGTGGCAATGTGGTTGTTTACGCAGGAAATGACATCGCCCACAAGACCCAGAATGTTCAGGGAGTCTTGATCAGTGATTCTGAACGTCAGATGCCGATCAACTGGCTGTATCGTCGTGGTCTGGTCGACACCTCGACCGGATTGTTTGGCACCGCAGGCACCTCCGGAAATCCCCTGACTATCATCAATGACCCGACTGCCTCCACCACTTGGTGGATCGACTTCAGCAACTTCTTCGAGGGGGTGGGTGCGCTCGGCGGTGGCAATGTCACCCTCAAAGCCGGTCGCGATGTTGCCAATGTCGATGCAGTCGCACCCACCAACGCCCGCATGCCAGGCAAAGATCCCGTCACCGGACTGAACGTCGCACCAGATGCTTCGAAGCTCGTCGTGCTGGGCGGTGGAGACGTGGAGGTCCTGGCCGGGCGAAACATCGATGGCGGCGTCTATTATGTCGAACGCGGGCATGGAACGCTGAAGGCCGGCGACAGCATCACCACGAACGCCACACGAACCCTCTCTCTGGGCATCCTCAATGGATTTGCCAACCCGACGGTCAAAGACTCCAGCACATGGCTGCCGACGACTCTCTTCGTGGGCGACAGCACCTTCGACGTTAGCGCCAAGCATGATGTTCTGCTTGGTCCCATGACCAATGCCTTCCTCCTCCCCCAAGGTTTGAACAACAAGTATTGGTACAAGACCTACTTCACCACCTACTCGCCGGAGAGCGCGGTGAATGTGTCCTCTCTCGGCGGCTCGGTCACTTTCAGAGAATCCGTGACTCCCGGAACCACGACAGCGGATCCTCTGCTGTACCAGTGGTTCACCAACGTCCTGCAGTTCAGCAGCACCTCGACGCAGAACGCATCCTACTACCAGCCCTGGCTGCGTCTGGCTGAATCTTCAACCAATGCATTCTCGATCGTCGCATCCATCGCGCCACCTTCGCTCAAAGCCACCGCCTTTTCAGGAGACATCAATCTGGTCGGATCCCTCACTTTGTTCCCCTCCGCCAACGGCACCATCGATCTCATTGCGGCGGGTTCGGTCAATGGCCTGCGCCCCACAGGCACCTCGACGCAACTGGTTCCCGGACAGACCGTGGTGAGCTGGGCTGCGGCCACGATCAATCTCTCGGACGCCAATCCTCTTTCCGTCCCGGCAGCAGACTCCCCGTTTGGATATGCGTCGGTTCCCGGCGTCGGCAAAGCAACAACGGCCAGCACCAGCGGCAACGGCTTCCTCTCATTTGTCGAGAATCTGTTCAAAGAAACGGGTTCCACCTCCGGAGTTTCCGCCGTTTTGCAAAACAAGCAGTCCTTGCATGCGCCGGGCGTGCTTCACGCCAACGACACCGTTCCCGCACACATCTACGCCGGAACCGGCGACATCACGGGGCTCACCTTCTATTCGGCCAAAGCAGCCCAGATCATCGCCGGAAACGATGTTTCCGACATCGCGTTTTACATTCAGAACACTCGGACCGACAGCCTCTCCATCGTCGCTTCAGGCCGGGACATCATCGCCTACAATGAAAACACCGCCTCGCGCATCCAGACTCGTCTGAGCGGCAACTCCCTGACCATCGGACAATCCACCCTTGCAGGCGACATCCAAATCAGCGGCCCGGGCAGCCTGGAAGTGCTGGCCGGACGTAACATCGACTTGGGGACTGGATCCAACAACTCGGACGGCACCGGCGTGGGCATCACCAGCATCGGCAACGGCCGCAATCCTTATCTGCCTTTTGCCGGCTCTGACATCGTGGTCGCCGCAGGCATGGGAAAAACAGCATTGGGACTGGGGGATTCAAACATGGACTTCACCTCCTTCATCACCCAGTTCGCAACGTCACCGGCAGGAGATCGTTATCTGACCGAACTGGCTGACATTCTCGGCGTGCCATCGGTGGACTTGAACAGCCCTTCCCTCACTGCTGAGGAGAAATCGCAGCTCGCCCTCGCCATCTACTATCTCGTGCTGCGTGACGCAGGACGTGATCACAATGACCCGAACAGCCCTGACGCCGGCACCTACACCCAGGGTTATGCTGCCATTAACACGCTTCTTCCGACCGTCAGCCCCGGAACGATCCAAACACAGGCACGTGACATTCGAACCAAGAGCGGCGGGAACATCAGCATTCTGGCTCCAGACGGCGGTCTGCAACTTGCGACCACCCTAATCGGTGAAGCACTGGCTCCTCCTGGAGTCATCACCGAAGCTGGTGGCGGCATCTCCATCTTCACGAAGGACGACGTAAGCATCGGCATCGCGCGTATCTTCACCCTGCGCGGCGGTGACATCCTGATTTGGTCCTCGGAAGGTGACATCGCCGCCGGTTCATCGTCGAAAACAGTTCAGTCAGCACCTCCGACACGCGTGCTGATCGATCCGCAGAGTGCCAACGTCGCCACTGACCTCGCAGGCCTCGCGACAGGCGGCGGTATCGGTGTTCTCGCCACGGTTGCCGGCGTCAAACCCGCCAACGTTGATCTCATCGCTCCGCTCGGTGCGGTGGACGCGGGTGACGCGGGCATTCGCGCCACGGGTAATCTCAACATTGCCGCCACGGTCGTGCTCAACGCTGCGAACATCTCGGTCGGCGGAACAAGTTCAGGAACTCCAGCAGCAGCCGCAGTTTCTTCGCCAAGCCTCGGCAGCGTCGCCAGCGCCGGCTCGAGCGCCGCTGCTGCCACGGCGGCCACCAACAACGCGCAGCAGAACAATCAGTCGCAGAGCACGGCCGCCACCACTCAAGAACTCCCGTCTGTCATCACCGTGGAAGTCATCGGCTACGGCGGCGGAAGCGGCGACGACGAACGCAAGCGCAACGAACCCGGTGAGTAACCCGCAGACAACCTCCAGTCATGGCCTTTGAATTCATTCCCGATTCACAGCAGCCGGTTCCAGAGATGGAGCCCCCGAAGGAGCGCATCGGCAAGTTCTCCATTTTTCTCCTCTCCTCATTCGGCCTGCTGCTTCTGATCCTGCTGTCATGGGGCACGCTGCGCGATGCGGCCCATGCCGCGCTCGCACGTCAGAACGCAAAGGAAGCTCAAGAGGCGATCGAATCAAAAGATTGGAAACGTGCCTACGATGCGCTCGTCCTCGCCCGGACAAGGGCACCGGAAGACGTGGAGGTCATCACCACCATGGTGGAGTTCCTCAAAGTCACCGGTGCCGATCCCGGAGGTCTGGCGCAGCAGATCCGTCTTCTGGAACAAAAACGGGTTCTGACGGCCGAGGAGGAGTTGCTGCTCGGACGCTCGCTGATTGCCAGCGGCAAAACAAAGGACGCCCGGGAGATCTACGAAAAGCTTCCGGTCAAAGAAAGCGTTGAGAAGCCAGGCATGGAACTGCTGTCCAGCATCCTGCATGCTGAAGGACACACCAAAGAGGCGGAGGAAATCGCCACCCGCGCTGCCGCACAAGGAGAAGACTCTCCCGAAGTTCACCTCAAGTCGACACTCGACGATCTCCAAAGCCCGTTTGGAGAGGTGAGAAACCACGCCGTTCGGCAGCTCTGGCAGATCGCTGAACTGAGCACCGAACCGGCTCTGGAGGCGATTGGCCGACTGGCATCCTCCCGAAGCCTCACACTGCCCGAAGCCCATCGTCTTCTTGATCTCGTCCAAAAGCATCCGCTTAAAACATTGCCTACACGTCTTCAGGTGACATCCGCCCTCATGCGGCTGCAGCCTGATCAACGCACAAACCTCGCTGATGCGGAGATCCAACGGTTTGAGACCGACAAAAACGGCAAGCGTGAGGAGATCGCCTACTGGTTGATGTCGGAGCATCTCAACGACCGGGTCTTCTCCCTCATCCCCAAAGACCTCGCCATACAGTCACGTGAGCTTTATCCCATCCTCGTGCAGGCGCTCGCGCAGGCGGAACGCTGGGAGGAACTCAAAGAGGTGCTGAAACTTCCGCGCCCGCCTGTCCCCAAGAGCCTGCGCGACCTCGCCATGGCGGAAGTGCAGAGCCACCTCCAGCCCGATATGCGGGAAGCACGCCAACTGCTGCAGGGAACGGTCGTAAACGCCATTCAGGAAGGCAATGTGGCCACGCTTCGCACCGCAGCCGCGCTTGCCGAAAAACTCGACCTCGCTGACATCGCCGGACTGGCTTACAAAGAAGCCGGTTTTAGGGCGTCAGCTCTCAATGCACCTGAAGAGGCCATGCAGAACCTGCAAAAGAGCGCGGAGATGGCCCTCCGCATCAAAGACACAACCACCCTCCTTGAAGTCGCGGGCAAACTTCACGAACTGAGCCCTAGCAGTGTTGTTTTTTCAGATCGTCTCACTTATCTCCGACTTATTCTGGGTGTCGAAATGGAAACCATCGACCTGTCGGCTTTGACGGAGCATGACGCACAGAAGGCCGGTCTTTCGATCAAGTTGGAACGTATTCCTGCAGAACTTCTGCTGGCGTTGTCCGCTTATAGGCTGGGAGATCGTACGACCATGCAAAAGCACCTCTCGAGCCTTCAGGATGCGGCCGCTCTTCCTCCGGGACCACGGGCCGTCGCAGCAGGTCTTCTGTCCATGGCTGGCCAGACCGACCGCGCCTATCAGATCGCTGAACAAATTCCCGGAGCTTTGCTGCTTGATGAAGAACGGACCTTTTTGAAACAGGCCCTCTGACGTTCACACCTCAACTCATCGCAGTCGAACACGAGAACAGGATTCAAAAATGCCTGATCAATCAGGCAACGGCACTCGAATGGTGAAAACGGTGCTGACGCCCGGCCGGCTCTCCAACTCGATGCTTCCACCGTGGGCTTCGACCGCCCGTCTCACAATGGAAAGCCCCATGCCCGTTCCCCGCACCTCCTCAGAATGATCTTTGGCGCAGCGGTAGAAACGCTTGAAGACAAACGGCACTTCTTCGGCCGGAATGCCCACGCCGTCGTCTTCGACCGTGATGATACACTCGTGCTTTGTCCAGCGACCGACGACCTTAAGACTTAGCCCCGTGCAGGGGTTCTCCTTGAGCGCGTTTTCGATCAGATTGGAAAAGATCTGATCCCAATAAAAGCGATCTCCGCTTAGAAGACCGCCATCCGGCGGAAAATCCAGCGTGATGACCGGCTGACGAACCTCGATCAATGGATTGAGATGCTCCAGCACGTCCTGCACACATCCCCGCACCAGAAACGTGTCCACCTTCAGCGGTTCGTCACTGCCCTCCAGGCGCGAAATGGTCAGCATGTTGTCAATGATGCGCATCATGCGTCGGCTGTGTTTCTCCATCACATCGAAACATCTCCCGAGTGAGGCGGCGTTTTTGATCATGCCGCTCTTGAGTGTTTCGATATAGCCGTGAATCAGGGACAGCGGAGTGCGCAATTCATGCCCGGCGTTGGTCACAAACTCCCGACGGGCCTGTTCCAGGCCGATCCGCTCGGTGACATCGTCAACCATCACCCATACGCCATTGCGTCCGCCCTCACTCCAAGGAGCCGCACTGACATGGTAATGGCGCTCACCGCTTCTCTCACTCGCATATGGGTCGGGATAGCATACATCGCCCTCCACGCGCGTGCACTGCCCCCGGGCGTCTTCGACCAGCCTGACGATCCCTGCCAAGGCAGGATCGGCCCCGATCCGGCTTCCCACAGTCATGGGGTTCGGCAAAAACAGGACATTCATCGCGAGATTGGCGAAGAGGACCACATCCTCGTCGTCGACCACCAGGATTCCCTGCGGCGTTTCGTTGAGCAAGGAGCCAAACAACCGGCAGTCATCCTGCATGCACATTGGAGGGCATACCTCGACAGGATCTGATTCAGAAGCCGCATCCGAACAAGCCTGCGGCGGCATCTCCTTTGTCATCATGTCTCAACCATCTCCCCAACAACACTTTGGAAAAAATACCCCTGGCGTCTCAGCGTGCCGATGTGCCTGCCATGATCCCCCAGCTTGTCCCGCAGACGTTTGATGTGCGTGTCGAGCGTGCGCGAATGGGTGTCGTCCGCATAGCCCCACACCGCGCTAAGCAGTTCACTGCGCGAGTGAATCACATCCGGATTCGCCATCAAGGTGGTGATGAGTTTCAGCTCGGTGATCGTCAGTTCCACCAGTTTGCCACTGATCGAGAGTGACATGTTCTTGCGATCCAGAAGAAACTCCCCGATGCGCTGTTCGGCAAGCATCACGACCTTCTGCGAACGCCGCAAGACCGCACCGATGCGCAGCATCAGTTCGCGGGGGCTGAAGGGCTTCGTCAGGTAGTCGTCAGCACCGCTTTCCAGGCCGGCGATGCGATCATTCGTCTGCGCTCTCGCCGTAAGCATGATCACGGGGATATGACGGGTTCGAGTGTCCGCCCGCAACCGACGATGCACCTGAACTCCATCAATTCCTGGCAGCATGATATCCAGCACAATAAGGTCTGGCGAAGTCTTTACGGCGGCAGGCAGCACGGCGAGTCCGTTGCCCACCGACACAACCTCGTGGCCTTCTCGTTGAAGATGAAGGCTTACAAGATCGACAATGTCCTTTTCGTCATCGACTACCAAGATTTTGCTCATGATCGGGTGACAGGATTGTGACGGCATGATCACAGTTCTGCCAAAGACAAGCGTGTTACGATCTCGTCGCACACCTGATGAGCAGATCTTCTGTGACGATTTCGTTGCCTTTTCGAAACGAAACCGATGCCGTGTTGCGCGTTGTGATCCATTCCCTCCATGCTGGTCTCTGCCCAGTCCGCCGGCCCGAAGCTGATCAACCAACAAGTATCCAGCCCACTCAAAGACGAAGGCAGCAACATATTTGTGACGCGTTCAACATTGCAGCGCATGTGCCGCATTCCATCATCGCCGCATGCTCAGGAAACGACATGACGAACTCCACAGTTTTCTCGAATGGCGCAGACAGACCCGTTTCGTTCGGCATTACGGAGGCCCCATCGTGGCGATCGCCTTGTTCGCCACCGGACTGTGTTTCGTTTGGAGAGCTTGCAACGGCCGGGTGAAAACACCCAAAGACGGCGTTGAAGCCCACCATCAGGAAGAGATGAACCACCTGCTGCAGGCGTCCAAGTCACCGAGAATGTGACGCGGCGGCACCTCGCTCACTATTCAAGGAAGCCGTCGTCCTCGTGACGAAAAGGTTTCACTTGTGCTCTTTCTTCCTGCGTGCCGGACGACAACCATAGGTCACGGAGTTGTTTCTATTCACACTCCCCTCTCCGGACCGGCCTTCACCCCAAAATAATGACGATGAAAACCAAGCTCCGCATCAAGACCCTGTTCATGTCCGATGTCCACCTCGGCATGGCCGACTCCAAAGCCGTGCAGGCCGCCCACTTGATTCGTCACTGCAAATGCGAAAAGCTCGTCCTTAACGGCGACATCATTGATGTATGGGCGCTGAAAAGTTCAGGGCGATGGACTCAAGAGCACACGCACTTCGTCAGAACCGTGCTCAAGAAAATGGAAAAAGAAGGCACCGAGGTCATCTACCTGCGCGGCAATCACGACGACATTCTGGAAAAGTTTCTGCCGTTCAAGCTGGCGGGTCTCTCTCTCGTCGATGAGCACATTCATGAATCACCGCACGGCCGGTATCTCGTGGTACACGGTGACGGCTTCGATCATGTGACCACCAATCATGTGTGGCTGGCGAAAGTCGGCGCGGTGGGATATGAACTGCTGCTACGCCTTAACCGTGCCTACAACACGTGGCTGCGCTGGCGACGGAAAGAAGCCTTTTCCCTCAGCCGCTGGGTGAAAATGAAAGTGAAGCATGCTGTCAGCTTCGTTGGCCGCTACGAGGAGCAGTTGCAGAACCTGGCACGTTGGAAGAAATGCCATGGCATCATCTGCGGCCACATCCACACGCCCGCCGACAAGATGATCGATGATGTCCATTATCTGAACTCCGGTGATTGGGTGGAGAGCATGACCGTCGTCGTGGAGCATCTGGACCGCACCTTTGAAGTGCTCAGTTACCATGACTTCTGCCGTCTCACCGGCCGAAAGCCCAAAGGTTCCGCGCCGAGCATGAACGTGAGCGAGATCTCCGAAAAGCCGCTGGCCCTTCCGGCACCGCAGGAAGAACTGATGGAGGCATAAAATCAGGCCCAGTTGGCCGCCTCCAACGAATCAGCTTGCCGGTAGAGCACCGGGTGCCATAATCGCCTTGCTGTTTTGGGGCTATAGCTCAGTTGGTAGAGCGTCTCGTTCGCAATGAGAAGGTCAGGGGTTCGAATCCCCTTAGCTCCACCATCCTTTACCTGACCACCTCATGAAGCACCTGCTGTTCAGTACTCTTGCCGCCTGCACTCTGATTTCCTGCACGACCCAGGATTTGGAACTCAGCTCTCCAGGAACCCCGGGAATCATTGTGGCCCATGAGGTCCAATGCACGCACGATGATGGCAAACTCATCCTGCCAGCCGGACTTTATCAACCTGAGGCCCAGTCGGCCAAAGGCATTTACTATGTCGCCCCAACGCCCCTGACGACCTCAGGGATCATCAGGCAGGGACACGAGCGCGGTGGTCTCTTTATCGCCAACGAAGGCTGGCAATGGGCGTGGATCGGGCATCCGGCCTACGAGGTGACGGAAAATCAAACCTCCATCATGGGAAAGCGCGGCATCATCATGCCGAAGCACTTCAAGTTTGAGCCCTACGTCCCATTCACGAAGGCGAAAAAATAGGGCAGTCCCAACGAAGAACTCCTCCGGCGCCAACGAGGTCTGTCGTCACTCACGAGCCAGGAGCTCGCTGAATACGAGCCGGCACATCATTGATGCTGTAACCAGCCTCACGCAGAGCGTCCCAGACCTTGACGAGAACGCCAAGAGCCGCCGTGGTATCCGCCTGCAACTCGAGCTTCATGCCGGGCTTTGAGTCTTTGAGCGACGTGATGGCGATTGCAAGCTTGTCGAGATCGACGGGTTTGCCGTCGAGGAATATCTTCTGATCTTGAGTGATGCTGATGGCGGTGCGTGATTCGGGCGTCTGGGTGGCTCCGCCGAGCGATTTGGACTCCGGCAGGGTGATCTTTACCTGAGTTTTCTCCTTTTTGAAGGTGGTGGTGGCGACGAAGAAAATCAGCAGGATGACCATGATGTCGATGAGCGACACGATGGGGATCATCGGAACTGGGCGGCGGCGGGGGCGCAGATTCATGGCAGACGTGCGTGCGTGGAATCAGGCAGCCGGACGCTGCACCTCGAAATGCTGATAAAAATGCTGGATGGTCTCCTGCATGATGGACTCGACGCGCACGGCCAGAGCATCGAGACGGCGGGTAAAATAGGTGTGCGCGAGCACGGAGGGCACGGCGACAAACAGTCCCGCGATGGTGCAGCGCAGCGCCACGCCGATTTCATGAGCAATGACCGCTGTGTCAGGTCCGCCATCACCTCCGGCACCGAAGGCGGAGAACATGCCCACCAGCCCGGCCGTGGTGCCAAGCAATCCCAACAGCGGAGCGACCGTCACCATCACCTCAAGCAAAGGAATGCCGCTCTCCAAGCGATGAATTTCCTCGCGGGCCTTGATGTCACAAGCGGCATGGCACTCCTGCTTGCTGGTGAAAGCACCGCTGATGGCCATGGAGCCGAGGCGCGACAGCATGGAACCGTCACGCTCCAGAAAATCCTGCAGGGGGCGGATGTCTCCCTTCACCGCATAGTTTGGAATAGAACGAAGCTGGCTCACGACGGCATTGGGCATGATGATCTGCTCACGCAGTTGCAGCCAGGCCAGGATGGATGCGCCGATTGCCGCCATGGAACACAGGACGATAAGCGCCATGACGAACCCGCCCGTGGCGAGGAAGTCATAGAGAAGATTGAAACCGGAAGGCGCGGTCTTTTCAGCAGCCGCGAGCAGTGGCGAAGCGAGCAGGAGATCAGTAAATGAGGACATTGTATTCGATTTTCAGGCGCTCCTGATCGTTCATGGGGAGCGAAGGGATCACATCGGCGGGAATGGGCGGGATGATCGCATCACGGATCGCCTGCAAAGTAAATCCTGTGAGAACAGGATTGGACTCCTTGTCATTGACGATGCGGAGATCCTCCACCTTGCCCTTCTTGTTGACGTAAAACACAATTTCCAAGCTGCCGTAGGTGACTCCGTCGCGGCGCAGCAGCCGGTAGAGATGCCACTTCTTTTCCACCTGCCCCGTCACCTGACGAATGTACCGCCCCTTCGGCGTCTCCTCGGCATCGACCGATGCTTCGGTTCCACGATTGGAAATGGTGCCCTTTGTCTGAGTCGTTCGGGTGTGTGGTGTAAAGGCACTGTCTTCCTGATTACGGGTTGTCGAACGAGTTTCGGGCTCGTCCAGCACAGGTAATGCCTTCGGAATCGGCTGCTGCTGAGATTCCGGCATCGCTTGGGCCGTTTCGCGGGCCGGAGGCGTTTGCTGCTCGGGCTTTTGCGGCATCGGAGGGGCGTCGTCCGGCGTCGCTTCCGGCTTCTTCACCTCGATGGTCAGCCTGTTTTTGTCCACCTTGGCCAGAGCCTTGTCAGCTTCCTCCATCATCTTGGTCAATGGAGTCGACTCAGGCACGACCTTGGCAACCTTTTGGGGCGGAGTCACCGGCTGGGGTGGTGGGGCTGCGTTCTTCGGCTTAACAATCGAAGGAGGCGTCGGAGGTGTCGGCTCCTGAGGTTGCAGCATTGCCAGCGCCGCCCCTTTCGGAGTCTGGGGACGTGCGTCATCTTTGAGTTCACCATCACGGTGATCACGGTCCGCCAGTTCGCGCGTAGGAAGCTTCAAGCCATCCATCGTGGGCAGCGGTTCGGTACCGTCGGGAAACGGAGCTTTGACGGTGGATGCCCGAGTGTTGCGGTCGGCGATAAAAGCGGCGTTTTTTGGAGCCGTTTCCGCGCGCTCGTTCTGCGCTGTGCGGATGTAGATCTCCTTCTTGGGTGGCGGCGGAGGCAGAAGGGGCGGTTCGGGGATGATTTGTTCCGGGAACAGCAGCGTCACCTCCTCTTCTTTCGGCTGGGCATGGGCCTGCTGCCATAGCTTTCGGGCGGCCTCGCCGGCAAACATCCACGCCAATAGCAAAAACAACACGGCATGCACCACCAGAGATCCGGTGATGGCAATACGCAGGTTATTGTCGGGGTGGGCGGTCACGTGGGGGCTCTTTAATAGTGCTCCCCCGCCATACGGAATCAAATGCTGATTCCCATCACTTCACGACCGCCTTGAAGACGATCGGAATGATGAGAATGGCGAGGATGTTCACCACTTTGATCATCGGATTCACGGCCGGACCGGCGGTGTCCTTGTAGGGGTCTCCAACGGTGTCGCCTGTCACGGCAGCCTGGTGGGCAAAGCTGCCTTTGCCACCATGATTGCCTTCTTCGATGAACTTTTTGGCGTTGTCCCAGGCACCACCGGCGCTGGTCATTGAAATACCGATGAACAAACCGGTGACGATCGTGCCGATGAGCACCCCGCCCAGCGCCTCCATGCCGACATAGGCCATTCCGATCACGAAGATCAGCGGCAGCAGTGCCGGGACGATCATCTGGCCAAGGGCGGCCTTGGTCACGATGTCCACGCATTGGGCGTATTCAGGAGTGTCGGAACCGGTGAGAATGCCGGGCTTGGCGGTGATCTGACGGCGAACTTCGCGCACCACGGCACCGGCCGCATTGCCCACGGCGCTCATGCAGAACGAGGTGAACAGGAATGGCAGCAGGCCACCAATGAACATGCCGATGACCACACGGTGATCCATCAGGTCAAAGCTCACTTTGTGACCGACGAAAGCCTGCAGGTCTTCGACATAGGACCCGAACAGCACCATGGCGGCCAGACCGGCACTGGCGATAGCGTAACCTTTGGTCACAGCCTTCATCGTGTTGCCTACAGCATCAAGTTCGTCCGTGATCTTGCGCACGCTTTCAGGAAGGCCGGACATGACGGCAATCCCGCCCGCGTTGTCCGTGATCGGACCAAAAGCATCCAGTGAGATGATGATTCCAGAGAGCGAAAGCATCGACACGACGGCAATCGCGATCCCGTAGAGACCGGCGAGATCGTAGCAGCCCCAGATCGAGGCGGCGATGGCCAGCACCGGCATCAACGTGGCCTGGTTCCCGATGCTGATCCCTGCGATGATGTTGGTCGCATGCCCGGTTTCAGACGCCTTTGCAATCAGGCGCACCGGTCTGTGGTGGGTGCTGGTATAGTAGTTTGTGATCCACACCACCAGCAGGGTCATGATCAACCCAACTGCGGCGCAGTAGAAAATGTTCGCGCTCGGAACTGCGAGGCTGCCGATCTTGAGTTCGGCCCCGAAGATCGAGGAGGTGGCCCACCAGAACAGCGCCGAAGCGACGATTCCTGAAACAGCAACGCCACATACGAGCGATGCCGTCGCCTCCTGCTTCACGAAGTTCACCCAGCCGATGCCGATGAGAGATGCGATGATCGCCAGACCACAGAGCACGAACGGATAAATCACTGCGGCATCGCTTCCGACCGTGAGATGGCCCACGAGCACGCCGCCGATCAGACTCACTGCGTAGGTTTCAAAAACGTCCGCCGCCATCCCTGCGCAGTCGCCCACGTTGTCACCCACGTTGTCCGCGATCGTCGCCGGATTGCGCGGATCGTCTTCATTCAGATTCTGTTCATTTTTACCAACGAGGTCGGCACCAACGTCCGCCGCCTTGGTATAAATACCGCCGCCGAGACGCGCGAACACACTGATCAATGAGCTGCCTAGCGCCAGCCCCACCAGGGAGTCGATGGCGTGCTTGGCATGATCCGTCGCCCCGCGGACAATCAGATAGAACACACCGACAGAGAGCAGTCCCAGCGCCACCACGAGCAAACCGGTCACCGCACCGCCGTTGAACGCCACTTTGAGCGCCGGATGGCTGCCAACCGAAGCGGCCTGGGCGGTGCGCACATTGGCCCGCACCGCAATCATCATGCCGATGTAGCCGGCAGCCAGCGAGCACAAGGCTCCCACCACAAATCCCGCGGCAGTCACACCGTCACGCAGATACCAGATGGCAGCAAAAATGACGATTGCGATCAAACTAACAGCCATGATCTGACGGTTCAGATAAGCTTTCGCCCCCTGCTGGATCGCACTGGCGATGGCGTGCATCTTCTCATTGCCAGCATCAGATCCGACGACCTTGCGGATCAGGATTAAGGCGAACACGAGCCCCACGATGGCAAGGCCGATCGAAAGGGCGATTCCGTTTTGAAGCAGAAAGGATGGAGGCATGTGTAAGGAATGTCGGGTGGTTGGTCCGAGGCGGGTAAAGCCGGGAATTCTAGCGAGTCGAAATATGGAGGCAAGAACTTGCTCCGTGTTTTGTTGCCCCCCTTCCGGGCCACCTCACGCCGGCAGTTTGAACACCGCGAGCTTACCGTCATCAGCCGACCAGCCTGCTTGATGGTTCGCAACTTCTTGACCGGAAAGAAGGCGAACCCGTGTCGAAGAAAGCCAGTGCACGGCCACCAAAGGCCGTCCCGGGCACGGCTCTCAACGCCGCTTTCGGTTCAACCCACCACGTTACAGTCGGTCGGTCTCCCAAGGCAGACATCATCGCTGATGGATCAACGATGGTGCTCGGGAAGGGACTCGAACCCTTAAGCCTTTCGGCACAAGATCCTTAGTCTTGCGCGTATACCAATTCCGCCACCCGAGCAGGGTCTAAAAACAGGGCCGCGAATATAGACGCTTCGATTTTTATGCAACCACTGTTTTGCCTTTTTATGCAGTTGAGTGCCGCTCCCCCTCAAAACGCGAACAGTCTTGCCTTTCAGGGCCGTTTTGGCTGTCATTCATTCACATGCGCGCCCCCCTGCTCCTCTGCCTGCTGCCTTCCCTTGTCCTCGCAGCCTCACCCTATCCTGAAAAGACCCCCGACACGCCGGGCAACAAGCTCCTTGACCGCTACCTGGCCGGGCAGGCACGCGAGATCGCGCTGAACAACGGCGTCGGCCACATCGAAAGCGCCGGGGAATGGAAGGCGAAAGCCCCCGAATACCGCAGGCAGATGTTCGAGATGCTTGGCCTGGATCCCCTGCCGGAGAAAACACCGCTGCACGCCACCAAGACCGGTGAGTTGAAGGGCGACGGCTACATCGTGGAAAAAATGCATTTCCAGTCGATGCCGGGGCTCTATGTCACGGCGAACCTGTATCTGCCTGACAAAGTGGCGAAGCCGCTGCCGACGATCCTCTATGTCTGCGGTCATGCGAACGTCGTGAAGGACGGCGTCAGCCTCGGCAACAAGGCGGGCTACGAGCATCACGGCGTCTGGTTCGCGCGGCATGGTTACGCCTGCATGATCATCGACACCGTGCAACTCGGGGAAATCCGTGGCGAGCACCACGGCACCTACAGCAAAGGCCGCTGGTGGTGGTTCTCGCGTGGTTATACACCCGCTGGGCTTGAAGCCTGGAGTTGCATCCGCGCGCTCGATTACCTCGAAACGCGCAAAGAGGTGGACAAGAAGCGTTTCGGCGTCACTGGCCGCAGTGGCGGCGGAGCGTATTCCTGGTGGATCACCGCGCTGGATGAGCGCATCAAGGCCAGCGCCCCAACTGCCGGCGTCACCGACATGCAGAATCAGGTCATCGATGGCTGCGTTGAGGGCCACTGCGACTGCATGTTCTTCGTGAACACCTACCGCTGGGATTTCGAGCGCATGGTCGCACTCGCCGCCCCGCGTCCGCTGCTGATCGTGAACACCGACAAGGACAGCATCTTCCCCATCGACGGCGTGTTCCGCATCTACCAGAACGTGCGCAAGATCTACGCACTCCTCGGTGCGGAGGCGAACATCGGCCTGCAGGTCGCGGAAGGACCACACAAGGACCTGCAACCGCTCAACATGGGCGCGTTCCATTGGTTCGAGCGCCATCTCAAAAGCGCGGATCCGATGCAGGTGATCGACGAAGGCGCAAAAAAGAGCATCGATCCTGTGTCGCTGCGTGTCTTCAACGAATTGCCGAAGGATGAACTCAACACCAAGATCGACGAGACCTTCGTTCCCATGGCAAAGGCGCCTGCCCCGGCGACGAACGATGCGGACTGGAAGAAGCAGAACAACGAGTGGATGAACGACTTGAAGGAGAAGGTGTTCAACGGCTGGCCCAAAGACATCGCCTCGGTCAATCCGCAGAAAGAGAGCAGCGCCGAGGTCGATGGCATCCGCATGACGGCCTATGATTTCGAGAGCCAGTCTCCCTATCGCCTGCGGCTCTATATAGTGAATCGCGATGGACTGCGTCCACAGGACCTCGAACTCGTCGCGCTCAACGTACTCGACGAGGAGGGCTGGGACGAATTCTGCGCCGCCTACCACTCGCGCTTTGGCAAACTCATCGAGGTCTTCCCGGGTTCACCGAAGGACGACGACGCGTTCGAGCAGGAGAAAAAAATGTTCACGAACTTCAAATGGGGCATGGCCTACGTCTGCCCGCGCGGCGTCGGCCCCACGGCCTGGACAGGCAGCCCCAAAGCACAGACGCAGCGCCTGCGCCGCTTCTACCTGCTCGGCCAGACGCTTGACGGCATGCGCGTGTGGGACATCCGCCGCTGTCTGCAAACCATCCGCGCCATCCACGGCTTCGAAGAAACGCCGCTGTGGATTCAGGCGCATCGCGACATGGCCGTCGATTCTGTCTATGCCTCGCTGTTTGAGGACAACATCAAACGCCTCGACCTCCACGACATGCCGCTCACCCATGGCGGCACAGTCGATGGTGATCCCAAAGCTGTCGGCCCCGCGATGCTGAACGTTCTCAAATACCTCGACATCCCCCAGGCCACCGCCATGGCCGCCATGCGCAGCCGCGTGGTCATCTACTCCGACAAAAAAGACGCCTGGGACTACCCTGCCACGATCACGAAGAACCTCGGCAAAGAGAAGCAATTTCAAATTCGTGAACCGGTGAAACCGGAGGAGAAGTAACCGGTCAGGCCGTTCCTGAATCAGACCAACTTGGAATATTCACACATCGTTTTGATGCTCCTAGGTGGAACGAACCCAACCTTTTTGTCGCCTGATTCCAACATAAGCGTGTAAACCCACACTCATGAACGCAATTCGTCGTACTCAGGCTAGAAATTTGCTGAATTTAACGCTGCTGGCAAACCGACTGATTTGTGAATAATCCACAATGTTATACAGAAAGGGCACACATGGCCCCGGAAGCGCAGAAAAGCACAAGAAGAAAATACTTCATAATCATCGCCACGATCATAGTGCTCGTTGTGTTATGGATACTCTTCGCAATTGGACGCGTGCTGCTGGGCGTTGCTCCATGGGGGCCAAGGATCGGTGGTAAATTGCCCAATGGCACAGAAGTGTATTTTCAGGCACGTCCAGTGCATCCTATTGAAACTGACGACCGTCTGACCGTTGTTGTTCCCGGCATGGCACCAGAACACTACTGGGTTGATCGAGTCCACGGTGGTTTTGGACACGTGGTCCTAAAGTACAACCAAACCGGAAGCCAGCTTTGGGTAGAGTCCGATGGAAAGGTCGGCGCCTCCATTGATCTAACCACCAGTGATTTTCGCGCCGAGGGTGAACTGCAACACAAGTGGGCACAATACGGAACCGGCACAACACTTGACTCAGGAAACACAAGCAGTCTCATATTGCTCCTCCGGCCTTGGTAACCGAACAATTACAAGCCGTCTAACCAACCGCTGCACACGAATTCCTCCAGCCGCTCTGCGGCTTCCTGAGTCGGTGAGCTCTAACGTTGGCCAATGCTCTCACCCCGCACGCGTCACGCGCTTCCAGAAGAAGTCGAGTTCGCGAGCGAGCACACTCATCACCTGCGCGGGCGTGGCCTGCAGGGAGCCGCTTTCGGATTCCTTGATGATGCGCTGCATGGCGTAGAGCGCCGCCACACTCGGTGTGTCGAGGTGGATCGCATCCACCTGCGCCTTCAGTTCTTCCGGGAAGGCGGTGCTGTGCTGGAGAATGGCCCAGCTTTGCTGTTCGCGGTCTGTTTTGAAGGTGACGATCTTCAGTTTCGGCGAGCCATCGACCGCGCTCACATTCAGCTCAGCCTGACGACCAGCGGCGAAACCGGCCAGCGTGCGCCAGTAGGAGCCGTCGGCAAAATTTGCGAGGCCAAAGATGATCTCCAGTCCTTGGAGCGCCCAGCACATCGCATATCGCCCTGTCATGCCGGGGAGTTCGTGCTCGCTGAATCGCACCAGCGGGAAACGCTTTCCTGCGAGACGGATGAGGTCCGCCAGTTTCGTGTAATCCAGCGGCAGTGAAACGGCCTCAGCGGCCATTTGCAGGCGCAGCGCCTCATAGCGGCCCAGCAACGCATCACGCTCCGCATGTTCCGGAACAGGAGCGGCAGGGGCGGGTGCCGCAAACACCGACGAAGGCACGGGCAGGGCCGAGCCTGTCGCCATGCCGGGAGCAACGCTGGACGCCATCACTCCTGCGAGCCGTTGAGCGACGGCATGCGTGCCGCCCCCCTCCGCGCCGGGAACCGGAGCACTTGGCTGACGCAGTTTGCCGAGCATCTCGCGCAGGTTTTCAAACGCACCTGCGGAACTCGGCGAAAACTGAGCCTGCACCGGAGGTTCGGCAGGAACCGAGGATGCACCAGACTCCCCATTCGCACTCGGAGGAGGCAGATGGTTTCCATTGATCGTGGGAGCTGGAGCTGGAGGCGGCATCAGCGGCACTTCATCCTGCTGGGGCAGAGCGGGCGTCGGTTCGGCCAGGCCTTCGGCAATGAGTTTCATCTGCGCCGAGGTGCTCGAATCGAAAATCGAAACCTCACCGGGTTTCGGAGCCTCTTCTTCCTCCGGCACCACGTCTGTCATTAACGGCAGCACCCCGGACTCCTCCGTCGCCATCTCCTCCGGAGAAATCGAGGCGACCGCAGGCGGCGATGCCAGCGTCTGTTGGAAAAAATCCCACTGCTTTGCCGCATGCCGCAGAAAGGCGCGGGCCGACACTGAACCCAGCGGTCGTCCGAGGAAATGGCGCTTCACATCCAGAAACGCTGTGAACTCGCGCACGTCATCCGCCGAGACACCGGCCTGCTGCAAACGCATGCGCAGCAGCGTTGCCGCCTCGTTTTCTCCAATGCCCCGCAGCAGCATCTGCGAAGCGGTGAGCCGATCCTCGATCGAACTCGGCAGGTGATGACCAAACGTCGCCTGCCACACATCCTGGTTCAGACTCAGCACCACATGCACGCCGTCCATCTCCGACATGTCGAGCAGCAGCGAGGCAATGCGCAGCCCGGCTTCAGGATTGCGATAGTAGGCGTCCAGATGATCCACCAGCAGCACCACGGGACGCCACAGGCCGAGCAGGCGCAGCCACGTCACCGGTCCTTCACTCGTTTCATCGGCCGCCAGCGAACGCAGCACGGCCATCCGGGACATGCCGCCGTCCAGCGCGTGATTCAGCATCGCATCCACCCAGGATTCGAGCGCCGCAGGAATCGCCGGCACACGTTTCATCGCCTGCTCGACCATCGGTTTGCGCAACTGACCATCGAAGCGCCTCACCCAGTCGCCAATAAGGCGCGCACTTCCGTTCACATCGAAGACCTCAACGGGATCACCGCTCAGCACGCGCATCGCCTGCTCAGGATTCGCGCATGGCAGCGTGCCGTTCTCGATCAAGCGTCTTACCAGTGCCGCACACACGCCGGCGCAGGCCTCGCGCAGCTTGGTCCAGCCTTCACGCGTTGTTTCCGCACGCGCCATGGATTCAAGGCCACGAACAGCGACAGCTGAAATGCCGATCTCATCCTCCAGCCGAAACGCCAGGGGAACCAGCACCACCTGACCGTTTGCGGCAGCCGCCAGACGCCCCAGCAGATGCGTTTTGCCATAACCGGCACGCGGAGCCGTGAGAAGCAGCAAGGGCTGCCCTCCGGCACGCCCCACGCTGCTTTGACGCTCATCGATCGTCGAGGTCAACTGCCCCAGAATGTCCGCGTTCATGCCCGGCACCGAACGATTCTCCTCCACGCCAAACGGCCCGGCGCAGACGTCGTCTGCAAACGGGTTCACACCCTCAGCCTGAGGCAGAGCCGAAGGCTGGTTCAAGGCGGGTGGCAAGGGTTTTGGCGGTGTTGATTCTGGACTTTCCACAACGAATCCGGTTTCAGGGTTCTGATTCAGATCAGATTCAATGATATTTATGCCAAATCACACTCCGCAGAAAGTAAGTTTTTTGGTTTTGGAGTCATTCTCTCAAATGCGAGCCAAATCGAGGAGAATGCTTGTGCAGCCCCCAGAGAAGTCGGAAAACTGGCGCACGCGCTGCTACCCCGCCCATTTCAGGGTGTTTAGCATCCGCTCCGATCCCGAAAAGAAGCTCTCCAAGGCCGCGTTAAGCCTGCACCCTCATGAACCTCGCCCTCCGTCCCGCCACGCACGAAGCCCTCGAACGCTTTCGTCAGCGCCGTCAGTTCCTCCTCCAGACACGTGCGCTTCTCTGTGGCATCGCGATCGCACTCGTGGCATTCACGATCATCGCTGTGCTCGACCGCGTGTGGTTCATGCCGGATGTGATTCGTCCGTGGGTATCGCTCTTGGTTTATGCAGGCGCTGTTTTCGCCGCATGGAAAGTCGCCTGGCGATTCATCGCTCAGGCCGGTGGTAAAGAAGGCACCGCCAAGCTCATCGAAGCCGCCGAACCGGCCCTGCGTGAGCGCATCCTCGCAGCTGTCGAACTCGCTGATCCGCACGACGGCGCCAATGTGAAGGACTCCGTCGAGTTCCGTGAAAAACTGCAGGACGATGTGGCCGCATCCGTCGAAGGCATTGACTGGGCGGGGAGGCTTCCCGTGCGCACGCTCAAGCCATGGTTTCTCGCGGCAAGTGGCGCAGTGCTTGTCATTCTAGTGCTCTGCCTGGTTCCCGGTCTCTACCTCAGCGGCTTCCTCGCTCGTGCCGCCCTCCCATTCGCGAATCTCGAACGCCCCGCCTCGGTCAAGATTCGCATCCTCGAGCCTCAGCAGCCGCAATCCCTTGCCCCCATCGGCTCGGAAGTCCCGCTCATCATTGAGACAGAAGGCGCGCGTCCCGAGATCGCCACTCTTGAGTTTCAAACCGACGGTTCCAAACCGCGCCGCACCGAACTCTCCAGCGTTGGCACCACACGCTTTGAAGGAGTCGTGCCCGTCGGACAGAGTGATGTCCGTTATCGCATCCACGCGGCAGACGCCATCACCCCGTGGCGCACGCTCAGCGCACGTGCACGTCCACGCATCGTCGAGTTCACCAAGACCATCGTACCGCCGGCCTACTCCGGCTGGAAGGAAACTCAAATCAGCGAAGATCACGGTGATCTCGAAGCGCTCGACGGATCCAAGGTCAAACTGACGCTCAAAACCAATCAACCCGTTTCGCAAAGCGACTTCGTGTTAAATCCGGATCTGCCGGAAAAGAAGACGGTGCCATCAAGCACCACGTCCGAGGGATTGCTCACCACCGAACTCGCCATTCAGGCGGCGCACGGTTCCTGGCAGGTATCGCTCAAGTCTAAGGAAACCGGCTTCACCAATGAGGAGAGCACACCCTGGCGCATCACCACCATTCCTGATCTTCCGCCAACGGCGCAGATCAACGATCCGCTCGAGCAGACCGAACTGCTGCCTGATGAAGCCGTGCGCATCGCAGGTCTGACCACCGATGATGTCGGTCTTGCCAGCGTGAAGCTCGCGCATGCCATCAACGGAGCAAACTGGAGCGAACAGGAAATTCAGATCGTCAAAGCAGCCAAGGAAGCCCCGGTGCAAAGCCTGCTTCCGCTCGCACCGCTCGGCGTGAAACCCGGCGACGCGCTGCTCTTCAAACTCGTCGCCACCGACCTCAAAGGCCAGAAGGCGGAATCGCCGCCTGTGCGTGTCATCATTCTCGAACAAACGATCGATCCGCGTCAGCGCCAGTGGGCCGACTCCCAGCGCCGCCTCGCGCAGAAAGCTGAACGCCTCAACGAACAAACTCACGAACTTCGCAAAGATCTCGAAAAGGTGCGCAAGTTCGAACGCAACGCCCGCAAGGATCCCAACAAGGCCAAAGACGAGGCGGAGAACGCACTCGCCAGCGCGCAGGAAAAGCTCGAGCAGGTCAAAGCGCAGGCGGAGGAAGTGTGGAATGCCCTGAAGGACGCCGCACGCGATGCGCCGAACCAGCTTGATGCCGCCGAAGCTCAGCTGCTCGGCGAGCGTCTTGCACAGGTGCGCCGTGAACAGCTTCCCGAGCTGGAGAAGCTCAACGGTGACAAGCTCGAGAACCCCGAGCCGCTCAAACGTGCGGCGAGCGAGGCCTCCTCCACGACAAACCTCATCGCCGAGGCCGCGCGCGCATTTGCCGCGGAAGACACCGCGAAGATCGCCGCCAAAGAGTCGCAGCAGTTGCAGCGGCAGTCGAAGATGCTCACCGAAAACGCGCTTCAGGCCAATCGCGACTCCGAGCAGCGTCCCAAATGGCAGGAGCAGCAGCGTGCACTCATGGCCCAGGCCAAGACGTTGCAGAAGGACCTGCAGCAGCTCGACACCACGCAGAACGGCCGCAACCGCGGACAACTGCAGGACATCGACAAAAAGATCGGTGAAACATCCGGTGATCTCGACAGCAGCCTCGACAAGCCTGAGCAGACCAAGAGCCCCGAGCACCTGTACGGCGCCTCCGACAACCTCCGCAGCCGTTTGCAGCAGGCCGCTGATGTGACACGCGGCATCGCCGAACAGACGATGAACGAAGCGACGCAACGACGTGAGCAACTTGCCCGTCTCGACAACCCGGCGCTCGCCAAACTTGAAGAAGCGAAGAATGCACTCGCCGAGGCCGAAAGCGCCGCGCGTGATCCGCGCAAAAACAAACGCAGCGACCGCGACGGACTCACACCTGCTGAGAAGGCCGAAAAGCAGCTCGCCGAAGCGGCCAAACAACTGCAGGACCAGGGCGAACTGCGCGAGCAAAACAAGGCCACCAACACTCAGGCCGCGCTCGACACGAACCGCGCCAGCCGCGCCGCGGATGAACTCGCCCGCAAGACCGCCGAAGCAAAGAAGATTCCCCTGCCCTCTCCCGAGGAAGCAGAGAAGGCCCGCAAGACCAACGCGCCGCCTTCCGAAGCCGCCAAGGCGCTCGCTGAATTGAAAGAACGAGCCACGCAGCTCGCGCTGGCCACGCGTGCGCTCGAAGCGGATGCGCTCGCGCAGGATGCCGCCGAGGCGCTCGAATCCGCACAGGCTGAATCCATGCTGCCCGCCAATCAGCAGGACCGCGCGCAGACCGCCGCACAGGCCAAGGCCGCAGCCGAGGCGCTGCAGCAGCTCCCTGAAAAAATCAATCGCGCCCGTATTGCCGAAGCAATGCAGAAGACCGATCCGCAGGCGGCGAATAATCTGCGCCAGACCGCACAACAGGCCAGCGACGCCTCACGCAACGCCGCCGAGCAGAACAAGAACCTCGCCCGTGAAGCGGCGCAGCAGCAGGCCGGTCAGGAATTGAATTCGCAACCCGCCCAACAGGCCACCGCCGATGCACAGATGAAGGCCAACGACCTCGCCGCGCAGTTGCAGCCACAGGTCGATGCCGCACGCGCCCAGCTCGCCGCGCTCACGCCTGAAGTCAGCGAGATGATGAAGCGTGTGGTGGAAGATCTCACCAAGACGCAGCAGGAAACGCAGACAGCGGCCAATGATGCGAAGGCCGAAAAGCCCGTCGATGAAGTCGGTGAGAAAGCGCAGGAACTTCGTCCTGAAGCCGCGAAGAACGCTGAGAAAATGTCCGCGCTGCAGGCGGCGCTTCGCCAAGAGGCCAACGCCTCCGATTTGACGAAGAAAGGCGAAGCACAGCTCGCGCGCACCGCCGATGTCGCCCTTGCTCAGATGCAGCAGAAGACACCGCAGATCGCGCAGAATTTGAAACAGGCCGCGCAGGCCACGCAGAGCAAACCTCAGGCGCAAAATCTCCAGGCCGCCGCCGATGCGCAGCAGCAGACGGCGCAGGCCCTGCAGCAGCTCGCCCAAAACATGCAGAAGATGGAGCAGGGTCAGGAGCTCACCGAAGCCGATCAGGCCGCGATGCAGCAGATGGAGCAGGATCTCGGCGTGCAGGAGCCGCTGGACGAAGCCTACGAACGCGCCAAGGAACTCGCCGAGATGGCGCAGGACGCGCAGCAAAATCCGCAGGCCGTGCTGGAAGCGCTGGAGAAGGAGCTGCCGAAGAATCCTTCGATGCAAAAGGCGCTCGCCGAAACCGCCAAGAGCACCGCACAACAGGCCGAGCAGGCCGTGGCCAAAGAAACGCAGCAGGCCGTGCAGAACGGCATGGCACAGAAACAGGCCGCGAACGATCTCGCGCGTGTCTCACGTCATCAGCAGCGTCTCGGTGACGAGGAAGCCGCGCAGCAGGTCGCGCAGGCCAGCAGTCAATTGCAACAAGCCGGACAGCAGGCCGAAGCCACCCAGGCTAACCCCGTTCCCAATCCGCAGGCCGCACAGCAAAGCCAGGCCAGCGCCGCGCAGGCCGCGAAAGCCGCCGAAGCCACCGCGAGTCAGACCGCGCCGCCGATGCTCGCCTCGCCTCTTGAGCAATTGCAGGGTCAGATGCTGGCTCAGGCGCTCGATCAGCTCGATGCGCAGTTGCATCCGATGCAGGGCGATCAGCAACAGCAGGCACAGAACGGCCAGCAGCAGCAGAATGGTCAGCAACAGGGCCAGCAGGCTCAGAACTCACTCAATCAGGCACAGCAGGCCCAGCAGCAGAGCATGGCCGACTCCCGCAATCAGGGTCAGACGCCCGGCCAGAAACCGGGCCAGCAGCAGATGGCGCAGAACGAGAAACAGCAGGGACAGAACACGCAGGCGCAATCGGCGGAAGGCGGCAACCAGTCCACTGAACTCAAGGATGGCGAACTCGGCCAGTTGAGCATTCTCGCCAAAGGCGACTGGGGCCATCTTCCGCAAAAAATGGCTGACGATCTCACCGAAGCTACACGAAGCGAAGCCGCGCCAGAATATCGCGCCGCAATCGAAAGCTACTACAAGGCGATCGCGACGAAGGCGAAGCGGTAGCACTCGCCAGAAATCAACGTTCGTTATCCCGCCTCACGGCACGACCTCGACCGGCGTGCCCATCGGCACGGCTGAGTAAAACTTCTCCGCCATGTGGCCGGGGAGCCGGATGCAGCCGTGGGAGGCGGCGTAGCCGGGCAGATACCCCTTGTGCATGCCCACGCCCCCGTAGATGCGCATGAAGTAGTACATCTTCGCGCCTTCGAAGCGCGTGCCAGGTGGCTTCGGATCAACCCGGTTGTTGATGTTCTGCATGATCACGTTGCCCTCGTAGTCCTCGTAGTCGCCGTAGATTGAGGACTTGTGGTCGATGTCCTTCTCGATGACGCGATAGCTGCCAGGTTTGGTGTCATAACCCTCTGCGCCGGAGGAAATGGGAGACCCTCCGGCGAGTTCACCGCCTTTGAAGAGATACACCATCTGCTCGCCGAGATTGATGACGACGCTCGGCTTGCCGGTCATCTCGTCCGCATACCAGAATGAATTGTCCCGTGGTCCGAACCAGCCCATGACGCGGCCATGCACGTGCCGGGCGGCCTGCGGAACCTGCTGGGTAAAGAACTGACGCCCGTAACGGAAACCACTGTTGCCCACAGTCTTCACCGTGGTGCAACTGCTGAGCGTCAACGCGAGGAGAAGAAGCGGAAGGCGCGGTGTCATGCGGACAAAGAAATGCGCCGGGATTGCCAAAACACAAAACGCAAAAAATCACGCTTCGGCAAAATTCACTGCATCCGACCTCAAGGTTTCACCAGAAAGAAGGCGCGGAAGGACTCGAGCAGCGGCTGAGTGGTGACCTCGAGGCCTGTGGCTTCGTCGATCCACTGAGATTGATCATTGAGCAGGAAGTTCTGATAGGAGGCGGATGCAGGATCTGTGTCACCATTCCAGAGACGGAGACGTGAACCGGCGGTGAAAGGCTGTGCGCCTGGGGCCTGCGGCAGGGCAACGCCCGTGCCGAGGAGATGCGTGCCAGCAGTCTGCGGCAGGGCGAACGGAGCACTGCGGACTTCTCCGAGGGACGTGAACGTGGCCGGCGTGCTGCGGATCTGTACAAGCATGCCTGTCTGTGGCGGGATGATGCGCGCGGAGTCATCCGCAAGCGATCCGTCACGCACCCATTGAGCGGCGCCGTTCGTGGCATTCACCCAGTTGATCTGGAACTGGCCGGTCGCGCTGTCAAAGAACAGGACGCGATCAGCCTCGTCCGCCTTGGTAGCGGCCTGCAAGCTTGTGACAGGAAGAAGCGCTCCAAGCGTCCGATGCGGATGAATGCGAATCCGTGCGGCAGCCAAACGTGAGTCTGCTCCTGCGCTAAGAACCAGCGTGCTGCCTGACGATGCGGCGGTGTCGATGTCAAAGGTGCGGCCGGCTAGAACACCATCGATCACCTCGACGTAGTAGCTCACGCCGTTCACCAACTGCGTGCGTATATCTACGCCATTGGTGTTGATGGTGATGTTGCGTCCATGGACCGACACGACCTGGCCCGCGTAAACAGCAGGCGGCAGCAAGGGCATGGACAATGTCTGGCGCCCCACAGGGAATTGCCTGCGCGACCAGCCCTGAACAGCGGAGAAGGCATTAGCTTCGGGGGTGCCATCAAGATCGGCATCCAGCGCGACCTTGAGACGAAGGAAGCCGCGAGCAGCTCCATCGAAGGCGGATTCGACCTGGCTGAAGTGCAGCGTTTCACTCTGGTCAGCGTTGACCTTGACAACCGGCGTGATGCCCACAGCAACCCAGGTGACGAGATCGCTGCTGCCTTCGAGGATGTAGCGCAGATCGCGGTGCTCACCCGCCGGACGTGTGACCAGTGCGTCAACGGAGCCGGTGGTCACGTTGTTTTCCAGCCCGAAGCGAGCGACACCGAGACCGTCGGTCGGCGATGTACCGAGAGCGTACTCCATGAGGTTGGTCAGACCATCCACATCCGGATCATCATCCGGGTTGTCCAGTCCATTCAGGCCGTTCAGCGACTGCCAGGAAGTGAATGTGGCAGGCGCCGAAGACGTTGTGCTGTCGTTGCCGGCAAGACTGCGTTGCAAATGCACGGAGGCGGCCTGGCCGGAGGGTACTTCGAAGCCGAAGTCGATCGTCATCATGCCGGAGGAGTCGGCCGCATCATCCATGAAGGATTCGAAGCCATTTTCACCCGAGTTCGCCGTCGGGGTGCTGTTCAGCGGCATGCTGCCGTAGGCCAGGTTGATGATGCCTGATGAAATCCCGGTCGTGCCAGGCGTGGCACTGTCGGTGCCATTTTCGTCGAAGCGGTCATCCTTGTCCGTGTCTGCGTTGCTCGTGGTCAAGACGTTGCCGCTTCCTGCCACCGACTGCATGCCATCAAGAGGCGCACCGACGCCGAACATGGCGGCAGGGATGTGTACGTAGTAGGCAGCGGCCGACTGGGCATAGAGCATGTAGGTTCCGTTCGCGGCCGTGACTGCCTCTGACACCGGAGTGTCGGTGACCGCCTGAGCCTGCTGGAACAGACGCACCGTCACATTCGGCATCGGAAGATCGATGCCAGCTTCGAAGGTGCCATTCGCGTTCACGTCGCGGAAGACCAGGTTTCCAACCATGATGGCTTTCGGTTTGAGGCCAAAGTCGATGGTGAGGTCGTTGTTGGCATCGTCGGCGTTGTCAGCCGTCTTGTCATAACCGGCTTCGCGACCATCGGCATCGATGGGCGCGGATCCTTCGGTCAGCGGGAAGCTGGCGGTGAACACTCCCGTCGTTTCAGGATTGGTGGCGGGCTGCGCGTTCTGATTCAAGTTGTCATCATTGCCGCTGGTGCTGAGCACACTCGGGACGAGGAAACTCAATGGGCTGGCGGCGGTGAATTGAGAGGCTGGGATGCGCACCTTGTAGGCGTCCGGCGCGATGGCGGGCGGGCCATACAGAATGTAGGCGCCGTTGGCATTGGTGGTCGCCACACCGACCACGCTTTCCTGGCTTGTGCTGCCATTGATGTAAACGAGTTCCAGCTGAATTCCCGCGATGCCACTGTCGACGCCGGACTGGAACTTACCATCTGCATTCGCATCGCGGAACACGAGATTGCCCACGCCAAGACGCGTGGCGAAGCCGAAGTCAATGGTGAGATCGGCGCGGTTGTCGGTGGCATCGTCGGACGCACCCTGGAAGCCGCCTTCCAGAGCTCCTGCAGGCGCTGCGTTGGTGGTCAGCGTGACCGGCGGTGCGGTGATGCCAACCTGCTCGGGATTCTGGGTATCAATGCCGTCTTCACCAAGGTTGTCATCCCCTACGGTGGTCTGATGGCCGCGCAGCGAAATCTTGCGGAACAGAGGACCGGGCCCCACAGGTCCACCATTGATGCTGACAGATCCTTTGAAGTTGTCCGCCGCGACGTGAACCGTGTAGGTGCCCGGGCTGAGGTTGGCAAACATATAGCGACCGTCGGCATCCGTGTACGTGCTGCGAATGGAACTCGAAGACCCCGCCGTTCCGGAGCCGGCATAAAGCAGCATCCAGACTCCAGATACGCCCTCGCCGATATCGGCAACACCATTATTGTTTGCGTCAACGAAAACGAGATTGCCGATGCTCATCAGGTCCGGCAGCACGCCACCGGTAAAGCCGAAGTCGATGGTGAGATCCGTGTCATCGTCGTTGTAGGCATCCCTAGCGGCAAGGAATCCGCTCTCGCCGGAGCCATCCAGCGGTTCAACACCATAGTCGAGTTCAAAGAGGATCGAACTTACCCCAGTGGAGGCGGGCGAGGCGGCATCCAGGCCGTCTTCGTTGGCATCATCGTCCGTGCCATCATCATTGCCGAAACCAGGGGAGGAACTCGTGCCTGCCAGAGCGGCCCCCGAACCAAATTCTGATGCTGGAATGTGCACGAAGTACTGCCCCGCCTGATACGCCCTCAGCAGGTAAGTGCCATCGATGTCCGTGGTGGTTTCCATCACAGGTGTTGTACCGCCGTCAGCCGGATCATCGCCGATTCTGTAAAGGCGCACTTTAACCCCGGCCATGCCGAAGTCCGAACCATCGTAGACGCCGTTCCCGTTCAAGTCGCGGAAGACGAGGTTGCCCACGCTCAGCGGCTTCGGCGAGAAGCCGAGATCGACAGTGAGATCGACATTCAGTTCGTCAAAGTCGTCAGATTCCGAGAGGAAACCGGTCTCGGTATCATCGAAGCTCGGCGCCATGCCGGGCAGAACGGTGAAGAGCGGCGTGCGGACACCGTCAATCGGTGCGGCCCCCGTCGTATAACCATCCTGGCCGACATCATCATCACCAGCGGTGGATGTGATCTCTCCAGAACCGGCAGGTTTCGACGGCACCAAGGCCGCCAGGGAACCGCCTTCAGCAAAATTGGAGGCGGGCACACGGACGTAGTAGCTGCCGGGAGCCACGTTGAAGTTGTAGATGCCGCCGCCATAGGTCGTGGTGCTGGCAATTGCTGAAGTGGCTCCCGTCTGGTTCGACCACAACTCCACGGTGACGCCGTCGATGCCGTATTCGATGTTCGGATCAAAGATGCCATCGTTGTTGTCATCGGAGAAGATCAGGTTACCGACGGCGACACGCGGCACAAAGCCGAGGTCGATGGTCAGGTTGGTCGCGGCATCCTCGAGATCATCACTGGAGCCCTGGAAGCCCGGCTCCTGGCTGCCTGTCGGTGCGTTGGCGGCGTCCAGTTCAAACACTGCGGTTTGGATGCCGTTCAACGACGGGTTGCCATCGTCGATGCCGTCCTCGCCCACGTTGTCGTCTTCGGCCTGCGTGCCATAGACACTCGCCTGATTGTACAGTGTACCACCAAAGTCGAACTGCCATGCGGGAACACGCACGAAATACCGTCCCGGCGTGAGATCTGAGAATAGATAAGAACCATCCGATCCGGTGGTGGTGGTGGCCACAGGCGCATCAAACGGCACCACCGCTCCTTCAACATAAAGCTCGAGCGTCACATCGCTGGCTCCTTCGCCCGCATCGGCACGACCGTTGTAGTTTGCGTCAATGAACACCAGGTTGCCTACGGCGACGGACCGGAAAAAGCCGAAGTCGATGGTCAGGTCGGTGTTGTCGTCGTTCACATCGTCAACGAACGCGTTATAACCGAACTCACCCAAGGAGTTGATGGGCTCTTCGTCGGGTGCCAGATGGAAGGCCACCGAACCGATGCCCGAGACGGACGGATCAGCGACATCAACGCCGTTCTCATCCTGATTATCGTCAATGCCGTTGTCACCGCCGTCACCCGGCAGCGAACGCCAGCCAGAGAGCGGCTTGCCCGCGGCGAATTCGGACGGCGGAATGAAAACCTTGTAGTCGCCCTCGACCAGATTGCTGAACAGATAGCTTCCGCCGTTGCTGGTGATGACGGTGGAAAGCGGCGTGGCGGTGAGAGGATCCGCTGCTGCACTGAAAAGCTGCACTTTGACTCCGTCGATACCCTCGCCTGCATCGAAGACGCCATTGCCGTTGAGGTCGACGAAGACCAGATTGCCCACTCCAACTCCGTTCGGATTCGAAGGAGCAAACCCAAAGTCGATGGTGAGATTGAAATTGTCGTCGTCGAACGAATCGATGTCATTGAAGGCACCGCTTTCACCACCCGCATCGGTGGGCTCCGTATTCACTCCCAGAGTGATGACCGAACTGCTGATGCCGTTAAGGAACGGAGTGGGATCATCGATTCCGTTTTCATTGTCGGGAGTGTCGTCATCCACGGGACTGGTGACATTGCTGACACCTGCGGAGGACGACAGGCCGTTGAGCGGATGCCCCGGCTCGAACTCGAAATACGGAATATGCACGATGTAGTCGCCTGCGGGGAGAGAATCGAAGAAGTATTTTCCTCCGTTGCTGGTGATCTGGGAGAACAGCGGCACTCCGTAGCCCGGGGTCTGATTGCCGCGATAAAGCTCAACCGTGACACCATCCACACCTTCACCCACATCAGCGAAGCCATTCTCGTTGTTGTCGACATACACAAGATTGCCGACGCCAACCGGAGTCTGGAATCCAAAGTCGATGGTCAGATCGACAGCGGCATCGATTTGGTTGTCCGAAGTGTGCTCAAAACCGGTTTCACCGCTGTCATCCGTCGGCGCATTGCCGGGATAGAGGCTGATTACGAGAGAGGAGACACCATTGACGGCAGGATCGCCATTGTTCACACCGTCTTCACCCACGTCGTCATCACCCACCAGACCTTCGAGAATGCTGATGCGCTGATACAGCGGACCTTCGGACATGAACTGTGAAGCAGGAATGTGAACGATGTAGTTGCCGGGACGCAGGAAATCGAAGCCGTAACGTCCATCGGCATCGCTGGTGGTGAACGCGAGCGGATCGTCCACACCAGGGAACTGGGTGTCCGTGTAGAGCTCCAACCGGACGCCTGGCAGGCCTTCCCCGGTTTCATAGTGTCCGCTGGAGTTGTCATCGGCGAAGATCAGATTTCCAAGCGCCACCGGACGGAACAGCCCGATGTCCACCGTGAGGTTGATGTTGAAATCATCGAGGTCGGTTGCGGAGTCGAAACCGGTTTCGATCGTGTCGTCGGTCGGGGCCTCATCGCGCACCAGATTGATCAAACCGCTGCTGACGCCGGTGACCCACGGTGTGTCCGTATCGAGGGAGTCCTCACCGGTGTCATCATCACCCACGGAGAAACCAGGGAGGCTGAAGAGACCGCGCAGGCTGCCGGAGGACTCAAACTGCAGCGCGGGCAGATGGATGAAGTACTGGCCCTGCCACAGGTTGCTGAAAAGGAACAGACCACCGTTAGCAGTGACCGTGGTGGCGACCGGTTGGGTTACTCCGGGTGTGTCGCCCCAGCGATAGAGTTCGACCACCGCATCATCCCTGCCTTCACCCACATCGAAGCGGTTGTTGCCGTTGGCATCCACGAACACCAGGTTGCCGATGCCCATGATGCCGGGCTCGACGAAGCCGAAGTCCACAGTCATGTCCCCATTGGCGTCGATGGTGTAGTTGTCGAGTTCGCCTCCACGGGAATGCTCGGCGCCCGTGGTGCCGTTGCCGACGGGTTCGTCTCCAGGAGTGAGCGTGATGAGCGGACTCTTCACCAACGTTTTGGGACCACCGGGCTGACGCCCGCTGTCGTCACCGTCGACCTGATCGTCCACGATGGAGGAAATGGGGCTGCTATAGCCGCTGCCGGCGAGCGGCAGGCCGTCCACAAAGTTGGATTCAGGGATCACCACCTGATACACGCCCGGCGCCTCACCGGAGAAGTAGTAATGGCCGTTGCTGTCGGTGTAGGTCCAGCCGACGAGAACTTCGGCACCATCCGCCGAATCACCATTCATATCCCGCCAAAGTTCAACGCGCACGCTGGCAATGCCGTTTTCATTGGCGTCCTGAACTCCATCCGCATCAAGATCGTTCCAGACAAGGGAACCGATGGAGACCGAGTCTGGCTGCGGAGCAAACGGGCGTCCGATGGCAAGGTCGCGCGGTCCCGCCCAGATTTCGTTGTTCGGTCCCGGCGGGCGAGGAATAGGAACTTCGAACACGCTGACCGTCCCGTTCGGCGCACCAGCAACATCAATGCTAAGCAGAGATCCGCTGGTATAAGTGCCTGCGTTGACCGGCTTGCCCCAGTGATAACCGGCGATGTAGAGATGGTTGTTTGCCGGATTGAACTCGACGTCACGTGTATCCACCGCACCTTTCCCCGCGCTGGAAAGCGTGGCGATGAGCTGCGGCAGTCCCGGAGAGGTCGGAGTGCTCAGATCGAGACTGAACACCTCACCGTCACTTCGGTTCAAGCCGTAGAGCGTGTTGCCTTCGATGTCGATGCCGGAGATGAGAGCGATGGACTGTCCGCCAGGCACCATGTCCACCAACTGTGTGTCGGTGACGATGGAATTGAGCAGGTCACCCGTGGTGGTGCTGTAACGGCGAACCTCGCGCTCGTTGTTGGTCTGAATCACAAGGTACAAATTGCCATCCGGTCCAAAGTTGATGTCCTCCACACCAGACTGCGTGATGAAAGTATATGGTGCGGTGCCGATCGGCGCCCCCGGCGTTGTTCCCGACGGTCCCTGGAAGCGGACAATGCGGCCACCGTTGACATCGGCGACATAGAAGTTGCCATCCGGACCGATCGCAAACTGGGCGATCAGACTCACGCTTGCCGTGGAGTTGTCGAGCACTGGGCCGAGATCAGTTCCAGCGGGGCTGATCTTGCGGAGGTTGCTCGCACCGTAGTGGGCGACATACCAGTTGCCGTCCTGACCGAGTTCCATGGCGTATGGCACGTCACCGTAGTCCGCGTTGCCTTGGCTGCGGCTGTTGCCAAAGCCGGAGACGAGCGAGCCTTTGTACAAGCCGCTGCTGGCGTCAAACGCTTGAATGTCGTCAGCCTGTGTGGCGGACACGTACACCGTCGGCGTCACATTGAGGAAGCCGAAGTCGATCGTAGTTTCATCATAGGTGCCGCCACCGGTTCCGGGCTCGTCGGCCGCAGTGAGTGTGATCACCGGACTGTAAACCGCACCGCCGTTCACCTGGTGTCCGTTGTCATCGTTGTCCACGCCGTTGTCGGAAAACGCGGTGACACTGCTGGACAACGGCTGTGACGCCGGCGGTGTTGGAATGCGCACATAGACCTTCAACGGCGGCAAGGCGGTGAAAAGATACGCGCCGTCCGCATCTGTGGTGGTGGTCTTCAACAAAACGTCATCTGTGCCACCAATGAAGCCGTCCGCGCCAACGAACCAGATCTCCATCGCAACGCCACCGATGCCAGATTCACCGTTGTCACGGATGCCATTGTCATTCGTGTCCTGCCAGACCAGGTTGCCGACGTTCATGCCGCGGAAGATGCCGAAGTCGATGGTGTAGTCGGTGTCCGGGTCTCCGTCATCAGCCGTGGGCTCTCCGCCGGTGGTGAGCGTGATGACAGGCGAGAAGACGGGGTTGCCAGCACCGCCGGGTTGTGAGGCCGAGTTGTTGTCGTTGTCGACGCCGTTGTCGAGATTCACCGGATTGCCGCCGGGGATGTTCAACACAGTGGGCATCAGCACACGCAGGAAGAAGGTTCCCGGCTGCAGATTGTCGAAATGATACTGGCCCAGAGCCCCCGTGATGGTGCTGGTGAGCATGAGATCGCTGTCAGGACCGCTGCCGCCAATGGCGTGGTCGGCACCCGGATCCCAGAGTTCCACCGTGACGTCTTTGATGCCCGGCTCGCCGTTGTCACGCAGACCGTTGAAGTTGGTGTCTTCATAGACGACATCGCCGAGGCTTAGGCCTTTCACCAGAAGCGAGTAGGACTGCGTGGACGAGCAGTTGTTGGCATCTGTGGTGCGCACCGTAAAGCTGGCGGTGCCGTACACCTGTGGTGTGCCGGAGATGAGACCACTGGACGACATGGTGATGCCGGCCGGAGGCGAACCTGCAATCACGCTCCAAGTGTAAGGTCCGGTGCCGCCGGTCGCGCTAAGCTGCCGGCTGTAAGCCGTGGCATAGTAGGCGCTGGGAAGACTGGACGGCGTGATGTTGATGGACGGACAGTTCACAGCCAAGGTATAAAGCTTGGTCTTGACGCAATTGAACGCATCCCGCGCCTCCACAGTGAAGGACGCCGTCGTCGCCTGAGTCGGAGTTCCGGAAATCAGGCCGGTGGAGCTCAGCGAAAGTCCCGGAGGAAGTGTGCCACTGACCACGCTCCAAACATAAGGAGCGCTGCCACCCGTGGCATTCAACGAAGCCGAGTACGATGTCCCAACAATGCCGTTGGTCAGAGTCGACGGAGAGATAATGAAGTCGGGGCAGAGAACGGTGATCGTGTAGGGTTGCGTTCCCGGAGCATTGTTCGCATCCAGCGCCTGAACCGTGAAGGAGTAGGTTCCCGGAGCGGCCGATGTGGTGCCGGAAATGACGCCGGACGAGGAAATGCTGAAGCCGGAGGGCAGGTTGCCTGTCAGCTTGCTGAAGGTGTAGGGCGAAGTGCCGCCTGAAGCGGTAATCTGCTGGAAGTAAGGAACCAACCGGGTGGCGTCCTGCAACGTCGGCGGCAGGATCGTGATCGGCGGATAGTCCACCGTGAAGGTGTATGCCTGGGTGACTGCGCAATTCTCCGCATCTGTCGCACGCACGGTGAAGGTGCTGCTGCCGAGGCTGGTGGGAGTGCCGCTAAGGACGCCTCCGCTGGAAAGCGTCAAGCCTGTTGGCAGCACGCCCGAGGCGAGCGTCCAGGTGTATGGCGCGGTGCCACCACCAGCGACCAGTGTCTGACTGTAGGAAGCATACTGCACTCCCGATGGAAGCGGCACGGGGCCTATGGACATCGTCGGACAGGCGATGACGATTTGCAGCGCACGCGTGGAGGCGCAGTTCACACCGTCCGTTGCGCGCACAGTGAAGGAGTAGGTGCCCGGTGTCGCCGAAGGTGTACCGGAGATCAGACCCGAACTGCTCAACGACAAACCGGCCGGCAGCGCGCCGGAAGCGATGCTCCACGAATAAGGTGCAGTGCCGCCGGATGCCGTGATCTGCTGGTTCGGATACTCGACGCTCTTGGTGCCGTTCGGGAAGGTCGGCGCGCTGATCGCGATCGAAGGACAGTTCACCACAACGGCGTAAACGGAGGAACGTGCGCAGCCGTTCGCGTCCGTGGCCGTTACGGTGATGTTGTAAGTGCCCGGCGCGCTGGAAGGAGTACCACTCAGAATGCCACCCGAGCTCAAAGACATTCCCGCTGGCAGCGTGCCGGTGAAGCTCCAGGCATAAGGAGCCGTGCCATTGCTGGCGGTCAGTGTTTGCGCCGGGTAAGACGCATACTGCGTCGCGGCAGGAAGAGCCGAAGGTGAGATCGAAATCGTTGGACAGGTAATTGTCCATGTGATTGACGAGTCCACCACGCAGCCGTTCGCGTCGGTGGCGCGAATGACGAAGGTGTAGCTTCCCGGCGCCCCGGTGACGGTGCCTGACAAGAGTCCACCCGAGGAGAGGGACAATCCCAGCGGGATGGTGCCAGAGGCACGCGAGTAGGTGTAAGGCGAAGCACCGCCGCTGGCGGAGAACTGCTGACTGAAGACCGAATTCTGCGCCAGAGGCGCCAGACTGGTCGGTGACATCGTCAGAACAGGACACACGACACGCAGGCTCGTGGGTTGTGTGGCGGCACAGCCCGCCGAGTCCACCACACGAACGGTGAAGTTATAGGTCGCGGGTGCAGCGGTGATCGTTCCTGTCATGGCCCCGCTGGTGGATAGAGACAGCCCGGTTGGAAGCGTTCCGCTCGAGATGCTCCATGTGTAAGGCGAATTGCCACCTGCAGCGCCAAATGTGTTGCTGTAGCTGGTGCCCTTCATCGCATCCGCCAGCGCGGTCGGTGTGATGGAGATGGAGGGACAGGAGTGCAGACCAAAGTCGATGGTGTTTTCGTTGTTGGTCACACCACTGCTGCCGGGCTCGCCACCAGCGGTGAGCTGGAACACCATGCTGTTAACGAACGAACCGGCTCCGCCTGGTTGGGAGCCGTTGTTGTCATTATTCACTCCATTGTCGGCGGTGACCACAGCGCTGCTAGCGAGTGAGTAAGAGGCAGGAGGAGTCAGGCGGACATAGTAGTTCCCTGAAGTGTAAACTTTGAAGCTGTAGGCACCGCTGCTGAGGGTGGATGTCGTCTGAATCACCGTGTCGGCATTCGAACCCGTTCCACCAACGGCGTTGTCCGCACCCGGGCTCATCAGATCGACCTGCACACCGCTGACGCCCGCCTCGGTGCTTTCCTTCAGACCGTTGTTGTTCGAGTCATTCCAGACAAGGTCACCCACCGTGATGCCTGTAAAGAGACCGATATCGATGGTGTTGTTGCCATTGGTGCCGTCTCCATCCACAGCGGTGGCCGGCTCGGCACCCACGGCCAGATCGATCACGGGGCTGTAAACGAACGAACCGGGGCCTGCTGGCTGGCTGCCGTTGTTATCATTGTCCACGTCATTGTCCAAGGTTACCACGACGCCGCCAGCCCCGGGGATGCTCACGGGCGGAGTGACACGCACATAGTATTTGCCGGGCACCAGGTTGGCGAAGGCATAGCCGCCTGTGCTGCTTGTCACAATGCTGGCGCCAACCTGCGAATCCGCATCTGCTCCGGAACCGCCGATCAGATTGTCCGCCCCTGGACTGAACAGCTGCACGGTGGCACCGCTGATGCCAAGTTCGCCCGTATCTCTCTGACCGTTGTTGTTGGCATCATTCCACACGAGGTTGCCAAGGCTGACCCACGGCGAAATCGAGCAAGGTTCAGTGGCGATCGTGAAGACTCCGGCCGCGTCGGTTTCAAACGCCTGCTCGGTCGTGTTGTCCGGTGTGTAGCTGAAGGAGGTCAGAGCGCCGTTGGCATCGTAGGTGGGACCGCTGGTAAGATCCACCAGACGCAGGACGACACCTGTGCTTCCCCCAGTCTCAAGACCTTCCCAGGTGGCGCCGTCCACACCGATGGCGGACCAGTTCGTCGCATTGTTCACCCGGCTGGCATCGATCACCAACTGGAAGCGCACACTGCTGCCCGTTTCGGTCACCTTCTTGAGCAGAATGTCCGAAGCGGTGGTGCTGCCGTCGATGCTGCTGACGAGCAGGTTCGCCGCGGTCTGCCAGCTTTGATAGCCAAGCGCCGGGTCGTAGCGATAGATGGTGACGTTGGGACTGGAACGCGTCAGCCCGTCCACATAGACCACCGCATGATCCGCCGTGGCCGGATTCGAGCCGGTGCTGACAAGGAACCAAAGAGCGTCCACTTTTGCGGCGCCAATCTGGTTCAGAGTGAGATCCAGCGAGAGCCGCGTCAGGGCGGCATCATAGATCATGTCCAGGTTGTCTAGATGCGCGATGCCGGGTGTGTAGTTGAAGTCGTAGGCCTGGTCCGGTGTCCAGTCCGCAATCATGTCGAGAACTCCGTCACGGTTCGCATCAGCCAACTGGTAGTGATAGCACCCTGTCGCGGACGGTCCGGAGGATTTGAAGCCGAAGTCGATCGTCATGTCACCGTTCGCATCATCGGCGTCGTCAAGAGTGTTGAATGCGCCGCTCTCACCCGCGCTGTTGGTGGG
This sequence comes from Prosthecobacter sp., assembly GCF_020439865.1. Lineage (GTDB taxonomy): Bacteria > Verrucomicrobiota > Verrucomicrobiia > Verrucomicrobiales > Verrucomicrobiaceae > Prosthecobacter. Next base: position 42,249 of record NZ_JAGRPF010000095.1, on the reverse strand, counting down.
TTCCCCGTTGTCCGAGAGAGTGATTAGCGCGCTGCTGATGCCATTGACGGACGGCTGGGCGTTGTCGATGCCATCATCGTTGCCCACGATGTTGTCATCGATGCCGCTGTCAGTCGGTGACGCAGGATAAATGGATACGGTGTTCACCAAGGCCTTGCCGGACGCGAATTCCGAAGCAGGAATGCGCACATAGTAAGATCCGGGGATCACTTTGGTGAACAGGTAGCGGCCACGCGTGCTGCTGCCGGTGCTGGTGGTCGTGCTGGCCACGAAGACACCCGAACTGTCGAGCAGTTCCACGCGCACGCCACCGACGCCCTCACCGGAATCATAGACACCATTGTTGTTGCCGTCCTTATACACGAGGTTGCCGATGCTGCAGAAGGTGGGGCGCAGACCAAAGTCGATCGTGTTGTCGCTGTTGCCGCCGAACGGAGCAAGCAGATTGCCCGGTTCGGTGAGCGCTGAGAGCGTGATCATCGGCGAATAGATTGGAGCTCCGGACGAGGACTGGGTCACGCCGTTGCTGTCGTTGTCGATGCCGTTGTCGGCATTGCTGCTGATGCTGCTGCGGCGTGGATGCGTGATCGGCGGCGTGAGCTTCACATAATACTTGCCCGCGCTGAGTCCGGTAAAGCTGTACAGACCATCCGCACCTGTGGTGAACGTCGCGCCCACCTTGACGTCATCACCATTGTTCACCGTGGAGTCGGTGGAAGAGAACAGTTCCATCTTCGCACCTGACACACCCGTTTCACCGGAATCGACCACCCCATTGTTGTTGGCATCGGAGAAGACAAAATTGCCAAGGCTCAGCGCGGCGCTGAAACCGAAGTCCACCGTCATCTCCTGATTGCCGCCGCTAGCGAGATTCCCAGGTTCTTTGTTCAGCGCTAGATCGATCACCGGACTGGATACCGCCGTTCCCGAACCGCCGGGCTGGACGCCGTTGCTGTCATTGTCCACACCATTGTCCAAATTCACCCCGGGAGAGGCAACCGGCCAAAGCGGGTCAGGCGTCGGAATACGCACGAAGTATTTGCCTGCCGGCAGACCGGCGAAGAGGTAGTAGCCGTTCGCATCCGTCGTTGTCGTGGCAACAGGCTGGTCGTCGCCGGTATTGGTCAGATTGTCCGCTCCCGGGCTAAGCAGTTCCACTGTGAGATTGGGCAATCCGGGTTCACGCGGATTTTTGATGCCGTTGCCATTGCTGTCGGCCCAAACAAAATCCCCAATGGACAAAGTCGGAGGGGAGCAGGTGGCGGCTCCCTGAAGCAAGATATTGTCGATGTCGATGTAACCCCCACCGTCTCCGCCCCAAAGATAGACTTCGATCATGAAGGATTTGCCTGCGAGTTCGGTTCCAGTCGGTAGCGCCGTCGCACCACCGAGGAAGCTGTCCCAAGTCAGATTGAGAGAATACCACGATGCCGTGGCAGGAAGATTGAAAGTGCTCGTCACCGCCGAGCGAATGACACCACCATCTTTCCAAGACAGGATGGCCTTGCCCTGCACCGGTGCGGTGGTGCCGACGCGGAACACATCGAAGAGCAGGTTGCCCATGTTGCCATTGGAGGTCGGATCCATGTCGAAGCGGATCCACAGACTGTCCGGACGCTTCAACAGCGTTGTGGGAGCCACATCGTAACTGGTGTCGTAGGCCGCGTCCCAGTCGCGCATGCGGCGGGAGAGCGCACCGGTGCGGATCGGTCCGTTGTTTGTCGGCTCACTGATGTCAGTCAGGCCGTTCATGTCGTCCTCGATCTGAATCTTGGCCGCGTTCACGATGCAGGGATTCTTGAAGCTCGGAGGCGCAGGCAGACCACCGCTGGCGGCGTTCAGATCATACTCGAGCAGATTGGCCACTGAGGCAGGCACAGCACGGAAGGCGAAGTCGATGCTGTTGTCCGCATCCGCGCCACCGGCGACATCCCCGGGTTCGCGACCAACAGCAAGCGTCACGACCGGGCTGGTGACCGTGGTCCCCTTCCCGCCCGGCTGGCTGCCGTTGTTATCATTGTCCACACCATTGTCTGCCGTGACCTGCGGCCCGGAGGACAGCGGCTCCGCGGCTGGCGGCGTGGAGATGCGCACATAATAGCGCCCCGGTGCGAGGCCGGTGAAAGCATACGCACCTGTTCCATCGGTGCTCGTTGTTCCTTGGGACACGTCATCACCATTGCCGATCACCGTGTCCGTTGTGGAGAAGAGCTGCAACGAGACACCGCTGATGCCCGGCTCACCTGCATCACGCGTCCCGCTTTGATCGAGATCGTCCCAGACGAGATTGCCGAGCGAGAGACCGTTGATCACCAGGATGTAATCGCGTGTGCCGGAGCAACCGGCGCTGTCCTGACTGCGCAATGTAAAGCTGTAGCTGCCGGTGGCCGTCGGTGTGCCGCTGATGACACCACTCGTCGTGTTCAATGTCACGCCCGAAGGAAGGCTGCCGGCCACCAACGAGTAAGTGTAGGGTCCGATACCGCCGCTGCTGCTGACGGTTTGACTGTAGGCCACTCCACGATAACCAGAAGCGATGCTGGCAGGACTGAGTGCGAGAGTCGGACAGTCGATCGTCAGATGGATGGTGGCGCTGCCAACGCAGGCATACACGCCGCGGGCTTCCACGGTGAAGTTGTAGCTTCCCGGTGTTGTCGGCGTGCCGCTGATGACACCGGATGGATTCATTGAAAGCCCTGGAGGAATGCTGCCGCCGGGAAGGCTCCAAGTGTAAGGACCGGTGGCGCCGGAAGCCGACAGCGTGGTCGAGTAAGCCACGCCCACCGTGCCATTTGGCGGCGTCGTCGGTGTGATCGTAACCGTGGGACACTCCAGCGCGAGGATGTAGTTGATCGTTCCAGGACAGTTATTCTGATCCATCGCTTGGATGGTGACGCTGTAATTACCCGCAGTGCTGGTGGGTGTGCCGCTGATCAGACCGGAGGGCGAAATGCTCATGCCCGTGGGGAAAGATCCGGCCGTGCGCGACCAGGTCTTCGTGCCCACGCCGCCTGTGGTGGCAAGCTGCTGCGAGTAGGCGCTGCCAACCGTTGCGGCAGGCAAGGAGGCAGGCGTGATCGTGATTGCCGCGCAGTTCACACCAAGAGCCAGCGTCTGCTGCTTCACACATCCGTTCAGGTCGCTGACCTGTGCCGTGAAGTTGAAGGAACCAACCGCTGTGGTGGTGCCGCTGATCACACCCGCCGAAGAAAGCGTGATGCCAGAAGGCAGCGATCCTGATGCAAGTGACCACGTGTAGGGTGTGGTTCCACCGCTGGCAGTCAGTTGCTGACTGTAGGCTTCCGTCGTCGTGGCCTGTGGCAGGACCGTCGGCGTGACAGTGATAAGCGGACAGTCGAAGATGATCGTGCAGTCCCGGGATCCGGTGCAACCAAACGAGTCCGTGGCCTTCACGCGGAACGAATAGGCTCCGGGAGCCGCTGTCGGCGTGCCGCTAATGATGCCAGTGGTGCTAAGCGTCAGGCCCGCAGGCAAAGCCCCGCTCTCGAGCGCCCACGTATAGGCAGGATTGCCACCGCTCGCGCTCAGTGTCTGGCTGTAGGCCTGATATTGACGACCATTCGACAACGTTGAAGGACTGATCGCGATCACCGGGCAGGTCACACGCACGGTGTAGCTGCGGGTCCCCGAACAGGCGACGCTGTCCGTGCCGCGGATCACCACTGTATAATCACCCGGTGTGGCGGTTGGCGTGCCGCTGATGAGGCCGGCGTTGGTCAGGCTCATGCCGGCAGGCAGCGCACCGCTCTGAATGCTGAAGGTGTAAGGCGCGCTGCCACCCGTGCCGTCCAGCAGCACGGCAGAGTACGATGCAAACTGCTGCGCATCCGCCAGCGTGGCCGGTGTGAGAGTGATCGGCGGGCAGACGACACGAACACTCAGAGCCTGAGTGCTCACACAGTTGTTCGCGTCACGCGCACGCGCCGTGAACGCATACGATCCTGGGGCAGAACCCGGAGTGCCGCTGATCACCCCTGCACTGCTCAAACTCATGCCGGTGGGAAGCGCTCCGCTGCTGATGTCCCACTGATAGGGAGCGGTACCGCCTGCCGCACTCAGGGTGACATTGGTGTAAGCGGCATACTGGGTGGCATCCGAAAGCGTCTTCGGTGTGATGTCGATCGCAGGACACGAAACGGTGAGTGTGTAGCTGCGCACGCCGACGCCACTGTAAAGATCGCTCGCACGAACGGTGAAAGGATAGTTCGAAGGAACCGCCGTCGGAGTTCCGCTTAGCACGCCGGTCGTGGCATCCAGCGTCAGCCCCGCAGGCATGCCGTTGTTGCCGCTGTTGGTGATGTTGTAACGGGCCAGCGCCTCTCCAACCGTGAGTGCTCGGTTGTATATGACCGGCTCATCCAGTGCTCCCGTCCACGCCGTGCCTGCGGTTGCGCTTCCTCCGATTACCAGCGGCTGAGAAGCATGATTGATGGCAGTGGTGAACGGCTTCGAGGAAATCTGGACGCCGTTCACGTAGATGCGCAACATCGTGAGATCGTAGGTGGCCACCACATGATTCCATGCGTTCGTCGTGAGCGCCGCATCCACGAACTCCGAAGTGGAGGCAACGGAGGTGGTGCCATTGATCCAGAAGCGCACGGTGTTTCCTCCACTGATCTGCGTCAGACCGTAACCGTTGGCAGGCGAACCGATGTTTGAAGTCTTGGCGATCAAGACGCGATCACCGGAAGGTGATGCGGCGCCCTGACGCACCCAGGCTTCGAGCGTAATCTGAGAAGGACGCATGACCGACTGATCCGCCACCTGCATGTAATCGTCGCTGCCATCAAAGCTAAACGCACGACCGACCAGTCCGGTGGTGAATGCCACACCATTCATCAGCGCTCCATTGTTTCCGGCCACCAGTTCGGCGGCGCCGTTCTCACCGGGCCACCACGCGGCGGCGCCACTCAAGGCCGAAGGGCCGAAGCTCCAGGTGTAAGGCGAGGTGCCGCCTGAAGCCTGCAGATTCTGCGTGTAGGCCGCATACTGCGTGGCCGCAGGAAGCGTGGCCGGTGTGACGGTCACGATCGCGTTCATGAGCGTCATCGTGTAAACCTGTGTGCCAGCACATCCCTGGCTGTCGGTGCTGCGAACGGTAAAGGTGTAGTTCCCAGGAGCCGCGGCTGCACCTGGTGTGCCGCTGATGATGCCGCCGTTGGTCAATGTCATGCCGCTCGGCAGACTGCCGTTGCTGATCGTGTAGGCATAGCCACCTGCTCCACCGCTGGAGGTAAGCGTGAGCGGATTGTAGGCCGCATACTGTGTGGCCACGGCCACGGTGCCAGGGCTGATGGTAATGGCGGGACAGCCGCGGAAGCCGAAGTCGATGGTGTTCTCGATGTTGGAGTTGCCCGTGCTGCCGGGCTCACCCGCCGCTGTCAGTGTGATCACAGGACTGATTGTCGCAGTGCCGATGCCCCCTGGCTGAAGTGCGTTGCTGTCATTGTCCTCACCATTGTCCGAACCGTCGGCCACACCAGAAGCCAGCGGATAGGCCGCGGGAGCTGTCGGAATGCGCACACGATACGCACCGGGTTGGTAAACGGTGAATCCATACACACCGGAGCTGTTCGTCGTTGTGCTGGCGATGACCGTGTCCGCCGAACCGTCGAGCAACTCCACCGCGATGCCCGAACCAGCGCCGCTCTCCGTGCCGCTGCTGAAGACGCCATCGTTGTTGGCGTCGATGAAGAGTTGATTGCCCAGCTGAATGCCGGTGAAGAGACCGAAGTCAATGGTCAACTCGGTATCAGGATTCGTATCGCCGTCGTTGATCGCCTCGGAACCAATCGCGAGCGTGATGACCGGGCTGTAGATGTAGGTGCCCGGACCACCGGGCTGCGAACCGTTGTTGTCGTTGTTGATGCCATTGTCGAGCGTGACCACATTGCCACCAGTGGCGGGAATACTCGCAGGCGGCGTGATACGAACAACGTATTTGCCGTCGGCAAGTCCGGTGAAGCTGTACGCTCCTGTGGGACTCGTGGTGGTGGAACGGATCAGGAGATCGTCGGCATCCCCCGCAACGTCATTTGTGCTGCTGAAAAGATCAACAGCAACACTACCAATACCGATCTCACTGAACGCGCCGGTGTCACGCACGCCGTTCTTGTTGGCATCGTTCCAGACGAGGTTGCCGATGGTCAGCGTGGCGGAGGGGCTGACCTGGCAGAGATACACGAGGTCGGCGGCCACCGGATTGGTGCTGCTGCCGCCGGAAAGCACGATGGAGGCCGTATCGATCTGCGACTGCGTAGCGGCATTCGCAATGCGGAAACGATAAGTAAACTGACGCCAGACAGGTTGCAGGGAATTGGCAGAAGATTCCGTCCAGCCGTTGTAGTCAGACGCTCCAAACGCCGGATAGGACACCGTTCCCCCGCTGTAGCCGCAGCACTGCTGCTCTCCCGGACCGGTGGCACTCATTTCACCCTGAGGCACCGTATAGTATTGATAGATGCCCGGAGTGGCCCCGGCGATGATTTGGAAGATTTGGGCGTTTGCACCCAGATCCCACAAGATGGAAGCCGCGCCCGCCGATGCGCTCGAAGCCCAGACACTCAGTTCATACTCCTTGCCTGGCTGCAGCACCGTGCTCCAACCGCCGCCCCCCGCAGGACGCAGACTGACGCATGAGTTCGTGCCCTGCATCAGCATCATGCGTTTGCCGTGACGGCTCTTCATGCTTTCCATCCAGGAGACACGAGAACCATTGTTGCCGGAGATGACCTGCACGCGCTGCACCGGCTCACCGAGACCGCTGTTGCCGTTCGTTCCTCCAAGCCACTGGAAGGCGTTGATGTTTGAACCGAAGGAGGTTCCCGAACCATCGTAACCGAACACGGTTGTAGGAGTGCCTGTGGTGTTCGGCAAACCTTGGAACTCAAAGCTCGGGTTGTCGATGAGGTTGGTAATCTGGCACGGATTGAAATTCGAGAAGCCGATGTCGATGCTGCTGTCAGCATCCGTGTCATCTCCATCGACTCCGCTTCCGGGCTCGGTGCCAGGAGACAAGGTGATCAACGGTGTAACCACCGGATCACCGGACGCGACCTGAAGCCCGTTGTTGTCGTTGTTCACGCCGTTGTCGAGCGCCACCTGGTTCGTGCTTACTTTCGGGTAGAAGGTCGGCGGTGTCGGAATACGAACGTAATAGACACCGGGCGGAAGATTGTTGAAGAGATACAGGCCGTTGGCGTCGGTGGTGATGGCGGAACCGATCATCACGTCATCGCCGCCGCCATTGTCCATCACGCCGTTGATGCCGGGCGACCACAACTGCATGCGAAGGTTCGGCACGCCGCTTTCCTTCGAGCCACGCAGTCCATCGTCGTTCATGTCGATCCACACCTGATTGCCGATGGCCATGCCTTTGATCAGGAAGGTGACAGAGGTCACGGCGCTCTGACAGTTGTAGGCATCCGTGGCGCGCACTGTGACGGTGTAGCTGCCCAGCGTGGTTGGTGTTCCGCTCACCGCACCGTCTGATGTCATCGTGAGTCCGGGCGGCATCGAGCCACTGACAAGCGTGAACGAGTACGGGCCGGTGCCGCCGTCCGCGGTGATGCTGTGAGAATAACTGGTGATCAGGTAGCCGTTCGGCGGGGGGGGGCCGCCGAGCGTGATCGTCGGACAAACAGGGGTGAGGGTGTATTCGCGCGAGCCTTCGCATCCATTCGCATCCGCACCTGTGAGAGTAAAAGTGACCGGTGCGGTCGAGGTGGCCGTTCCACTGAGTGCGCCGGTGGCGCTGTCGATGCTGAGCCATGCAGGCAGGCTGGCACCGCTCCATGTCATCGGCGTGGCATTGCTGCCGCTGGCGGAGATCGTCGTCGAGTAAGCACGGCCAATCACCGGAGCGGGCAATGTGGCGGGCGCCAAAGTGATGACCGGACAGACCTGCATCTGGCGGGTGGCAAAACCAAGACAGCCCTCGGCATCCGCGATACGCACGGTGATGCTGGTTCCTTGGGCGTTCTGAGTCGTGGGTGTTCCCGAAATGACACCATCGTTCGAAAGTGCCAGCCCGTCTGGCAATGTGCCGCTGCTCAAAGCATACGTGTAGGGCGCGGTGCCACCCGTTGCCGCCAGTGTCTGCGAATAAGACGTGCCCACCGTTGCTTTGGCAAGAGTGGCAGGCGTCAGATCGAGAGTCGGGCAGCGAGGATCCAGCGTGTAAGCCTGCGTTCCGGTGCAACCATTCGAATCAGTGACTCGAGCAGTGAAGGTGACCAGCGAGTTGTCGGGAGGCGTTCCGGAAAGTTCGCCCGTCGTGCTGTTCAGGGTGCACCAGGCCGGCAGCGTGCCGCTGGCGACGCTGAACTGGTAGGGAGCCGCGCCGCCCGTGGCGCCCAAGGTCTGGCTGTATTGCAGACCCACCGTGGCCGGAGGAAGTGCGGACGGCGTGAGGTTGATGACCGGGCAGACTTGAATCGGCATCACACGTGTTCCGGAGCAGCCATTAGGATCCGTGGCACGGATCGTCACGTTGACGCCCACACCATTCGCGACTGTGGGCGTGCCTTGAATGACACCCGTATCGGCATCAAGCGCAAGACCTGCAGGCAGCGAACCGCTGGCGACACTCCAAACATAACCCAGCCATCCTGTCACAGGCTGCATGCTGTGAGTGGGACCCGACCACTCCAGACCGGCGACTGCATCCCCTGCATTTTCATAATACTCCATGCGAACAGGCACCACCGCTCCGGCTGGCAGAGTGATCGTCGCTGTGAAGGATGTGGCCGACTGATCCTGCCAGTGGTCGATGATCAGCGTGTTGTTCACCCAGAGGCGGACACCGTCATCTGAAGTCGTTTGGAATGTGTACGTCCCTGTGGTGGTCGGACGAATGAAGCCGCTCCAGCGCACGGAGAACTGGTTGGCTGGAATCGAGGCATCCGGTGAACCTGTGCCCCAGTTAAAACCGATCTGCGCATCCTGGCGGGTCAGCACGAGAGTGTTGAAGTTCGAACCCGAGTAATACTGTCCCGTCAGACCGGAAGACGGAGAGGCGGTCAACGTCTGGCTGTAGGCAACTCCCACCTTGGCTGCAGGCGGCACTGCAGGATCAATGGTGATTGTCGGGCAGACGGGCGGCAGGGTGTAAGAACGTGAGCCCGAGCAAAGGTTCGCATCGGTGGCCGTGACGGTGAAGGTAACCGACGTCGAGTTGATCGGAGTTCCTGACAAGACCCCGGTGTTCGGATCGAGGAAGAGCCAGGAAGGCAGCCCTGTGACGCTGAAAACTGCCGGTGAAGCCGAAGTTCCGCTGATCGTGAGGTTTTGTGAATACGGAACCCCGATAAGCGGAGCAGGAAGCGTGGCGGGATTCAGCGTGATGACGGGACAAACCTTGATGTTCACCTCCTGATCCTTGTAGCAAGTGTTGGCGTCCATGACACGCATGGTGACGGTCGAACCACCAACCCCGTTTGTCTCCCCGGTCGGTGTGCCACTGATGGTGCCATCGCTTCCCAGGGTCAAACCATCCGGAAGAGAACCCGACACAATGCTCCATGTGTATGGAGCCGCACCGTTGCTGGCCGACATCACCTGGCTGTAAGCCGTGCCAACAATACCCGGAGCGAGCGTCGTGGATGACACCACAATGGCCGGGCAGGCTCGGAAACCGAAGTCGATGGTGTTCTCGAAGCTGGTGCCCCCGCTTGACCCCGGCTCGGTGCCAGGCGCCAGAGTGATCAGGGGACTAAGTGCCGCGCCCCCGGAACCACCGGTCTGGACACCGTTGCTGTCATTATCCACGCCGTTGTCCAGATTTACCGCGGCAGAAGCCAGTGAATAAGTTGCTGAAGGCGTTGGCACGCGCACTCGATAGGTTCCTGGTGCGCATGCACCAAACTGGTAACGTCCGTCAGCACCAGTAACAGCCGTGAGAATCACCGCATTGGTTCCACCATCAAGCAGTTGCACGGTGATGTTCGGGATGCCGCTCTCAGTTGCTGCATCGAAAACGCCGTTGTTATTGAGATCGGCAAACACAAGGTCGCCGACATCCACACCGTCGTTGAGACCGAAATCGACCGATAGTTCGGTGTTCGGATTGGTGTCGCCATCGTTCATCGGCTCCGTTCCGGGAGCCAGGGTGATCAACGGGCTGTAGAGCGGCGTGCCAGGCCCCCCGGGTTGAAGACCGTTGTTGTCGTTGTTGATGCCATTGTCGAAAGGAACCACCACGCCGGAGGTCGACGGCAGAGATGCCGTGGGCGTGACCTGCACGTAATAGACACCTGGTGCGACATCGCTGAAGACATAGGCACCACTGCTCGTGGTGGTAATGGCCGGGGCCACCTCATAGTCCGCATTCACTCCGGTGCCGCCACGCACGCCGTCCGCACCTGGATGGAACAAGCGAACCACAGCCCCAGCCACACCGGGCTCTCCCAAATCTTTGACACCATCACGATCAGTGTCCTCCCAAACCGCATTGCCGAGACAGAGGCGGGACTCTGCGGCTGGAACTCGCTGGAACACGATCGAATCTTCGATGGCCGATGGATTGTTCCCGTACACTCCTAGTGTATTGCCGTCCGCAGAGATGCCGTCGCCGCCATTGTATACATTCCACGAAGCAAAAGCGCTGTCCTGGGCGGTGTGGCCGTCGGAAATGAGCAGATCCGAAATGCGTGTGTAAGCCGTGGTTGGAGAGTCCCAGAGAACCGCAAAGCTGCCGGATGAACTCTTGCTGTAAATCGATCCCAGCACACGACCCGTGTCGCTGATCGCGCCAACAACACCACCCAGCCCATCCTGTGGCAGCACGCGTGGCAGATTAGTGCGAGCACTGCTCTGCGTGTCATACACGAAGGGCACCGGCACACCTGCAATGCGCTGGCTCGAACCGACGTAGCGTCCGTTGGGGCTGATGCGGCCGCCACGCAGCGAACCACCCGCGAAAGAGACCACCGTTGTGCCCCAGCCACCGGCAGGGCTGCCGCTGATCACCTTGCCCACGCCGCTGCTGTCCACGACCAGCAGTTTCGTACCGTCTGCAGAAGCGTCGAGCACCTCGCGAACGCCGGAGATCGCTGTCCAAACGCGTGAGTTGACGTTCCACCAGCCACCTTGTGTCACCAAAGGACCAGAGGGACCGTCCGGGTCCACTGTTCCAAAAGCATAGGCGCTGTCGGCAGTCAAAGCGCAAGGCAGCGCATAAACACTAGGGTTGTTGTCATACGGTGTGATCAGGCGAGTGACCACACCTGTCGCCTGATTGTAGAACCAGGGAATGACATTAAACTTCGATCCCTGAGTCCACTTCTCGTAACCCACGACGTTGCCGCTGTCATTCACGTCGCCGCCCATCGCATATGGATGAGAGGAATTCACCAGCGGGACGTCCACGGTCTTGAGTGAGAGCGTGTTCATGACAAAGCCGCGTGTCTTGAGACCAAATCGAATTCCCGTGATCCAGCGTCCGTCCGGAGACATGTTGTAAACACAATTGCCTTCGCTCTGTGTCTCACCGCCAAAAACGTCGCGACCGATGCGAGTCACCAGATAGTTGAGACCCGTGGTGCGTCCGAGATTGTCAGGGCAGCTTCCGGAGGCAGGAGCCACAAGCAGCGTGCGGTTAAAGGTGCTTTCGCATCCATTCGCATCCGTCACAGAGAAAATCACACTGGCGCCACCGGCCGCAGTGGGGATACCGCTGATCACACCGTCAGAACTCAAGGACATACCGTCCGGCATGCTGCCCACCACCGAGTAAACATATGGACCGGCGCCACCTGACACAGACAGAGCGACGTTATACGCGGTGCCGGCGGTACCGCTCGGCAACGGCGACGGTGAAAGCATGAAGGTCGAGCACTTCGAGAGTCCAAAGTCGATCGTCATCTCCGAATTCGGATCCACGTCTCCGTTGGTCACCGACTCCGTGCCAACCACCAGGGAGAACACGGGGCTGATCAAATACCTGCCTGCTCCGTCGGGCTGGCTGCCGTTGTTGTCGTTGTCGACTTGATCATCCTCGGTCACCGGAGTGCCTGATGTGAAGGGCAGCGACACAGGAGGCGTGACGCGCACGAAGTATTGTCCCGGAGCCATGCCGGTGAAGTTGTAGAGACCGGAAGAATCGGTGTTGGCCGTGCCAACCAAGGTGTCTGCATCCGCACCCGATCCACCCACGGCGTTGTCAGCCCCCGCTGATAACAACTCCACCAGCACTCCCGACACTCCGGCTTCACCCGCATCATGGGTGCCGCTGTTGTTCGCATCATTCCAAACAAGATTTCCCAATTGCAGACGGGCCACTTCGAAGTCCTGTCCAGTGAGGTTCTGATTCGTTTCCAGAGCGACGCTGATGTTGTCCGGAACTACTCCGTCAACGTCGTTCCAAGGATAGTAGGTCGCGGCCGAAGTATGTGTGACGAAGTAGTCTCCGGGAAGGAGGTTGGCAAAGCTGTAGGCACCCGTGGCGTTCGTCGTGGTGGTGTAAGTCTGGTCGTCCGCGGTGCCCGGGATGGTATCGTTGCCGGCATAGGTCAGCGTCACCGTGACTCCCGAAAGACCGGTTTCACCAGCCTGAGCAACACCGTCACCGTTGCCGACGACAACACGTCCTGCCACGCTGCTGAACTGCTGCCTGTAACCGAAATTCCTGCCGTTCACGTCGGCAGTAAGAGAAGTGATGACCGTCTGCTGATCTTTGGTGGCATCAGGATCGCCCGTCTGTGTGTAGCCTTGGGTGATGAGAGAACCACCGTGTGCCACCAGAGTCACCTTGGATCCCGTTGCGATTCCCGTGAAACTGAAATTGCCGCTGGCATCAGTCGTCAAGGTGAGCGTGTCATCCGTGGTGCCATCGTTGTTGGAATCCACCAAAGCCTGAACCATGACGCCCGAAATTCCGGGTTCCGTGCCATTGATGACACCGTCACCCGCAACACCACCACCCTGTCCGCCGTCATTCCACACACGCCCGCTCAGGGCAAAAACCGTGGCAGGAATGCTGTAACCAAAATCGAGACCGCTGACCGTTCCTCCATTGGTGATGGTGACTGTCGCATTCCCGTCCAGCGGAGCCACGGGGTCGGCCGTAGGGGTGGTCGAGTAGCCCATGGGCAGGCTGTCGGAGCGGACCTTGATGAGGTGCACGGCATTGGCCAGACCCTCGAAGCGATAAACTCCATCAACGCCCGTGACATACTCTGCCAGCAGCGAGGTTCCCGTGGAGTCGTAAAGTTCAACCAGCACATCGGTGAGTCCGCTCTCACCACTTTGACGTGAGCCGCTGGCGTTCGCATCTGCGTAAACAGTTCCAGCGGCAACACCCGCGTGGTCACGGCCAAAGTTCACGTCCTCGATCTCATTACCACCAACGAGGTTCATATGATAAGACGTTGGAGTGGTCAGACGGGTCAGTGTCGAAGGGATGTCCGGATCAGTTGTCAGGTAGGATACAGTGTAACTGCCGGGCACCACCAAGATTTCATAACTGCCGTCTCCAGTGCTGTTCACTGTTCTGGAGACCGCGCCGCCAGACAATGCCGTCCCCGCCACTGTGACCGCTACATTCGGAAGCCCCGGCTCCCCGATGCTGCGCAGACCATCTGAGTTCACGTCATGGAACACACTGCCCTCGATCAACGCGAGTTCACCAAAGCCAAAATCCACTGTGAGTACGCTGCCCGCTGCCGGAAGATCGACTGCGATCTCTTCCCCGGTGGTGGGAAGCATGGTGTCGAAACGGCCCGCGTTAGGACTGGTGGAGGGCGCCGGAACATGCTGTTCTTCGACACGGACCACATACCGGCCCGCGGGCAGATGATCCAGCAGGTAGTAGCCACTGGAGTCCGTGGTGGTTGATCGGAGGATGCGTTCCGTCGCATCCACCTTGCCATTGGCATTGTCGTCCGAGTAGAGTGAGACACCGATGGATGCGATACCGGGCTCGTCATCGGCATTGCCCAGAATATTGTCCGCACCGTCCAGGTCCTGCACGCCATCAAAATTGGTATCGTAGAACACTCTGTCGCCGATGGAGCCAGAGTGATTGTGACCGAAATTCGCATTGGTGATGTTCTGTGCCGCAGCGAGCGTGATCCGGTTCAATCCGGTGGTCAGAGACAAAGTCGACGGACCGGACACCAGCAGCACGCCTGTCGGCAGGGTGCTTTCAACAACGTCCACCAGATACTTGGCGGCGCCAAGCCCGCTGAAGGCGTAGGCCCCGTTCACATCACTCAATGCCTGCCGCATCAGCAGGTCAGAGGACTCGATGGTGCCGTTGTTGTTAAGGTCACGATACAAGCGAACGGTGATACTGCCGAGGAACGGTTCCGTAACGTCAACGACGGCGTCTTGATTAAAATCCAGCCATGTCACACCGCGAATCGAACCGCCATTGGGATCGGGCGGGATGAAGCCGAAGTCTGCGTCATCGATCTGCGCGCCGTTCGCAGGGAGGGTGCGCTGCAATTCAGGCGGAGTTGTGGCCACCCAGTCGGCAGGAAGTGTAGCCAGATTAACGCTCACGGTCCACGGAGCGCCTCCGTTGGCCGTCAAGCCGAACACACGATAACGACCGAGACCGTCGCTTACCGCAGTTTTAGTGAGTGTGCCGTTGGAGACCGTAACCTTCACTCCAGAAAGACCGGGTTCTCCGGCGTCCCTGACGCCGTTGGCATTCTTGTCTGCGAAAACCGTGTCACCAATACTGCCGCTCAGAGCGGTTTGGACCACCTGGCTCGGAGTCTGAGGAATCACACCGGGAGTCGCAGCGCAGGCGAGCGCCTGATAGTCGGTGTAGGCGGCAAAGGTTGCGGTCAAGGAGACCTGGCGCGTTGCTGCTCCCGTGGTCGGATCAATCTGCCAGAGGATGTTGTTGGTGACTGCGGTCCCGCCGCTGCCGGTCGTCGCACGCAGAACTTCGGCCGCATCAAAATTTAGACCACCCACATCATCGATGCCGGTCGTGGTGCCGGCGATCACGATGCGACCAATATCAGTCACCGCCCCAGTCAGAGGATCAATTTTGACCAGATGATCCATATCTCCAAAACCGGTGACAGAATCATTGGCCACGGCAAACAACTCGCCCGTTCGAGGCAGGAAGCTGATGTCATCGATGTCGTAGAGCGCCGTGGAAAGCGCATTGGTTCCCACAACGACGTAATCCACACCTGCGCCGAATGCATCTTCCACATGCATGCCTGTGTCCGGGTCGATCTGGAAGAGAACATCTAGCAGGGTGTTTGACTTGCTCGCGTCCTCACGACGATGAATCGCGAAAATCAGCCCTGATGCAGGATCGATGTCCATCGCGGTAATTTTAAGGACCGTGAAGTTGCCGAGCGGACCTTCGAGTGGATTGGTGGCGTCCGCAGCCCTTCCAATGGTTGTCATTCCTACGCCCCCCTGAGGATAGCCAGACAATTCGACGGCATCGATTTCTTCATAACCAGACTTTGCGGTTCGAATGATGACAGAGTCCACCAGGTAGCTCGTGAGAGGAAAAGTAACTTCAAAATATCCAGGGACAGTCGTGGTGTCTGAAGGAATTGAGAGCGCGTGGCTCGTGCCGTCTGGTTCGACCAATTCGACCCCCGTCACAAAACTGCCGAGGTAGGTCTCTCTGATCCGAACAGAGTTCGCGTAAACCGGCGTGGTATAACCCAGCTGGATATATTCCGGATTGCTGGTGTTGGTGGAAGGCGACCACGCGGTTCCGTAATCGCCAGCTTGCGGAGTGTCAGGTGCTCCCAAGGCCTGAATGGCTCTCCAACTGTTTCCGTCGTTCGTCCATTCACTGCTGAAACCCACCACACGGGAAGCCCATTGTGAGATGGCAGATGAAGCCCCCCCTGGAGTGATCAACCCAATCCGGTCTGCCCCGGAACCCACCGTTGGATCACGATCGGCGGCGTAAAGCTGGCCGTTTGGCGTAAGGACAATCGCACGCACCTGAGTCGTGCCGGTGGCACCCAAATCCGTCACCACACCCCGATCAACCTTTAGAAGGCGGTCATCTTCAGCACCGCTGGTCAGATTAGCGACCATGAAGCAGCCACGGAATTCGTTTGTCTGAATCGTGGCCACGTTGTCCACGGAATCCAGCGCACTCGCGTCGGTGATGTTTGCGGTCAGCGTCAGAGGGCGCGTGGTGATGACCCCATTAGAAACAGCGGCCGGGAAACTACGCCCCCCGGAGGCGAAGGCGGCGTTGGAAAAGCTCAGCAGTCCGGGTGTCGTTCCGGCAGAGACACTGTAGGTCCAGGTGAAGGTGACCGATCCACCCGAAGGCACCGTGGCACTGGCAGGCGAGGGTCCGCTGACTTTGGTCGCGGTCGTGCCATTGGTGCCGGAGACCGACAACGAAGGGGGAGAGACTCCGTTGATCTGCCCGGAACTTGACTCAATCGTCATGCTGACGGTGGCGGTACCGCCATGCAAGACCAGCGCAGGTTGCACTTCAAGATTCACGGTCAATTCGGTCGGAATCGGAGCTCCGTAGTCCACCATGGCACCACCCGCTTTGATGTTCACAGGCAGACTGGGGAGCGAAGCCCAGGTGTTTGACGACGGGCTGTAACGCCAGGCGTATTTGGTCCCGTCGCCGCGCAGTGCGTAGATGGTGGACCCGGCAAATGCCAGGGCCGCGCCGTCCTTGGCAGTACCAGGCGCGGAAGCGCGGGTGCTCCAACGATTGGTGCTGCGGTCGTAACGGTAGAACTCCGTACGGTCCCCACCTCGGAACGCATAGATGTGGGTGCCGTCGAATGCGAGCGCCCCGCCGGAGCTGATACCGCTGGGAGTCGAAGCAAGCGTAGACCACTTATTGGTCGACGGGTCATAACGGTAGAAACTGCTCTTCCCATCACCACGCAACGCGTAGAGGTAGGTGCCATCGCTCGTCAGCGCACCACCGTTCTTCACGTTGCCAGGCAGAGATGCCCGTACGCTCCAGGAGTTGCTGGAAGGATCGTAGCGATAGAAGGACGAAGTCCCCTTCCCGCGCATGGCATAGAAAAACGGCGCCTTATAAATCAGAGCTCCGCCTTCCTTGATGCTGGCCGGAGCATTGGCCCGCGTCGTCCATGCATTGCTGCTGGGATCATAGCGCCAGAAGGAGGTGGAGTCGTTGCCACGCAGGGCGTAGAGGTACGTACCGTCCGAGGAGATCGAACCGCCCCAGTTCACGCTGGCCGGAGCGTTGGCGCGTGCCACCCACGAACTGGTGCCTGCATCATAGCGATAGAAGCCGGTTTTGCTGTCACCCTGGAAGGCATAGAGGTTCAAGTTTTGCACCAAAGAACCTGGTGTGCCCTCCGTGGTGCTTCCGAGGTTCCACGTCACGCTCTGTCCGGTGCCTGTGCTGGAGACATTGAGACTCGGTGAAGCCCCCTGGCCAAAAACATAAGTACCGGCCGAGGCACCACACGTAAAGTTGATGTCACCGCTGCCGACGCCCGCATCCACCTGATACGTCCACGTGAAACTCTTGGTGCCAGCGGCGGCGATGTCGCCGTTGGCAGGAGAAGGTCCGTTGACCAGTGTCGCCATGGCGCTGCCGGAAGCATTGACCATCGGCATCTCGGGCACCACGCCGGTCATGGCACTGTTGCTGCCCAGCGTCATCGTCAAAGTCACCAGATCACCGTTGCGGCACAGGGTTTTTGACACACTCAGAGCCGTGGTCGTCAAGGGAGTGGCGCTTGCCGCGCGGAACGCAGCCCAGTAGTTGGAACTTCCGATGCCGTTTACTCTAGAATCGGTACCAACCTGGAAGCCGTCTGAGAGAAGCGACTGGATATTGTTGCCAACATTGGAAGTGGCGGCGGCAAACAAGGATAGATCTCCCGTGAGGCTCGACGGCCGCATCACAGCCGACACATTGGAAGTGCTGCGCAACAGCACGAACGAGGGAGCAAAGCCCGCGTCACTGATGTTGCGGTCATCCCCGCCATTGCCGTCGTAAAGGCCAGTGGTGGTGACGCCGTCAACCGGCTTCCATGCCACGTAATGATAGACGGTGGATCCGGCGTTGTTCCCTGCACCGACCTGAAAACCTGACGACGTCAGCCCGGTGATCAGGTTCGTAACCGCCGAACCTCCTGTGAACAGGAAGGACTCACTGTCCTCCATCACATCCATTTTCATCGAGGCAGCTGCGGAAGCGGCGGGAAGAACAAATACCGTTGCCGGTTTGAATCCAACACTCGTGATGGTGCGGCTGGAGGAGCCATTTCCCGTATAACTGCCAACGCTCAGCACACCGCTGGCCGCTCGGAAGGCGATCCAGTCGTAGCGCATTCCGTTGGAGTTCACCGTGGAATTGTTGCCCACCTGAAATCCGTCGCTCATCAGGGACTGGATTAAATTGGAGGTGAGCGAATTTGCGGTGACCAGTTTCGAAGCATCACCGCTCATCGTCGAGGTGCGGATGGCGGGCGTGACGCTGCTCGCCCCCTTGATGATGACAACGTCCGGCCGGAAGCCAAGTCCCGCGATGTTTCGATTGTCCACTCCATTGCCTGTGTAGGAGCCGGTGAGCATCTGCACAGTAGGATTGCCGGCGCTGCCATTCACCGCCGGCTGGGAGACGAAGGTGCTCACCGTCCCACCCTGCCCTGCGCTGACAAAAGTGGTGCCGGCAGGAAGAACGTCATTGATCGAAAGACCGGTCAGAGCATCGGCACCGGAATAGTTCGGAGTGAGCGTATAGACGATCTGATCTCCCTGAACGGCAGAACTGCGGTTGGCCGTCTTGCTGAGGAGCTGCACAAAAGCAAAGTCAACATCCATGTTGGACTCACCCACATCAAGGGTCAGGGCGATCTGTTCTGTCGTAAGCTGGTAGCCAGGAGGCACTGCTGCAGAAGTGGAGTCCAGCACCACAACGTAACTTCCCGCACCGAGATCACCGACGAGATAGTGCCCTGTAATATCGGTGACAACAGTGCGAAGCAGTTCGGACGTATCCGGAAAACCGTTCCCATTCACGTCTGCGTACACCATGACCGGCACGCCCACCACAGGCAGATCACCGGTGTCGTTGACGCCGTTGCCGTTGTTGTCGATGAACACTTCATCACCCAGCGAAGCAGGCTGTTCACGCCAGAAACCAAAGTCGGCTCCATTGTAGACTCCTCCCAGATTCTGTATGATCACCGGATCTGGCGTGGTGATGCGCACCGGCGTGCCACCGAGCGCGGCAGGAATGTCGGCGTCGTTTTCATCCACATCGACGATGTAGGGCAGGCCCGTGGCGAGGTTCGAGAACTGATAAACGCCTGCGCTGTCGGTGGTCGTCGTCGAGAGAAGAAGGTCGGAGCCTGCATCAAGCTTGCCGTTGGCATTGCTGTCCACATACAGACGCACCGTGACGTTTGGGATGCCAAGGTCGGTGCCATCCTGATAGCTGCCATCTTTGCCCGTGTCGTTGAACACCATGTCTCCAATGCTACCGGATCCGCCGGGACGATAACCAAAGTCCACATCCATGCGTTCCTGCCCCGCCGTCACCGACACCACTGCCTGATTCGCGCTGCCAATGCCAAGACCGTCCAGATCATACGTCGGCACATAACCTGAGGGCCAACCGGAAACGCGCACCACGTAACTGGCAGGCGATGGAATGCCGCCAAAGACATATTTCCCCGAAGCGTCGGTCTGGCGGGTCGAGATCAACGTCGTGCCGGCGCCATCCCAGAGCTGCACCGTAACACCTGACAAACCCTCCTCACCCGCGTCCTGAACCCCATTGCCGTTCCAGTCACGAAACACCGTATCACCAATGCGCGCGCCCCCCACATTCACCGGAGCAAGAGCGCCAGTAGACATAACCTTGCCACCATACTCATAGCTGAAGCTGTTCGTGTATGTGCCAGTCTGCTGTGAGTCACTGATTTTGGCATTGAAGGTGATCTCAAGCTTTTTTCCGGCATTAATGGATTGGCCCACTGTAAACTTCGGCCTTGCCGGATTCGTGTTGTCCACCACAACACCGCCAGTCCCAGCAACAGCACCATTCACCTTTGCGGACACCAGACTCTGATACGTGAACCCAGACGGGAGATACTCCGAAATGACCATCGGTGTGGCACTGCCGGTAGTTCCCGCGTTTTCAATTACCAGCTTGTAGGCAACCGTGTTGCCCGGCTGTGCGTTCGACGGCGCGACCGTTTTATCAGGGTAGAGAAGAGCCTGGCTTGTGATGTCGATGATTTCCATCGTGCTGGCCTTGGGCGTCTGATCGCTACGGGTGGAGGCGGTGTTCACCTGGATGCCATTGCCGCTGGCTTTCACGTTCAGACGGAACGTCTTCACAGTCTGCGGCGCCATGCTGCCGAGATTCCACGTCAAGGTGGAGGTTCCGCTGGTCACTGCAGGCACTGCGCTCACAAACTGCACGCCAGAAGGAAGGACGTCCTCAACCACCACATTGGTCAACGTGATGAAACCAAAGTTCACCACCGAGATGTCATAATAAAAATTTTCCCCCGGAGCCACGATGGGCTTGGAGGCGTGCTTGGCGATGAAGGGCTTGCCTGCCAGATCTGTTCTGGTCGGCTCATAGTAGCGCCAGAGATGGTCCTTGTTGTTGAACTCACCACCGGCGTCACCACCAAAGGTATCGGCGTAAGATTGAAGGAACCCGTCCGAGTCGAAGGGAGATCCGGCCTCGCCTGGGTCCTTGAGAATCTTCAACTGCACCCGGCTGTATTCAGGACGAAAGAGTTCCAGATTTCCCCAGGCCATACGGATCGCTTTGGGACTCGTCGTGTCATTCCAACTCGTCGTCGGTGGCAGTGGATTGGCGGGGCTGAGGTCATAGCCAATGTTGGTGGCGTCCACACCGACGTAACCAAGATCGGACCCCTGCCGGCCCGGTTCGTCCTTGCCGGCCATGCTTCCAGAGTAGCGAATGCGCTGCCATGGCCCGACGCTGCTGACTGAGAGTTTCATGCGATTGGGGTTGGTCACCTGCGTGTCCCAGACCGTCTTGTCGAAATGCCACGCATAACCGCTTTCGGGTCCGGCCACGCCGCTCCCCATGCCCCAAGGAGTGTTGCCACGTTGATCGTCCGAATCCACCAAGGCCCCAGGTGATTTCGATCCCCAAGCCAGCAACTGCTCCGCATCCCAGCGAGTGGTGGGGATCACCACATCACCCGAGTTGTTCGTGACATAGTTGTCGGCGGTGGTGCCGATGTTGTTATCAAGTCCGCCAGTGGTCACCCAGCTCTGCCACACCGTCTTAGGGTCTGTAGAATAAAAAATTCCGGTATCAGCATAAACACCGGCCATCGTGCCGCGCATGATCCCCGTGGAGCTATCCACTGCAAAACTCTTCTGCCCAACGATGTTGGGACCGAGTTCGAGCCCCTTGAGTGCACTTTGGGCTTTGGCCGATATCGAGCCATCCCCCAGCGATAGAATTGATTGCCCCTTCATCGCAAGGTTCACGAAATCGCCCTTGTTGTCGATATAGCCATACTGAGCACCCACCACCTGGGTCCCGATCGGGACAAAAAAAGTCGAGTAGCCTCCCGCTCCTGTAGGGGTTCCCACATCCGGAGTCGCTTTGATGACCAACCCAACAATGTCTCCAGCCTTCAGCAACTGCTGCCCCGCCTTGGCACGCTGCTTAATCATTTGCATCGTGACCGAGTCGAACACCAAGTAATTGGTCCGTTGATTGAGGTTATGACCATAAACAACGCTCCAACCACCAAAAAGCGCGCTCAAAAGAACGACAATCCCCCACGTTCCTAGGACATGCCGCAGGAAGGTGGTAACAAAAGAGCCCCTCCCCAGCCCTTGAAGCGAGCGGAGATGGGTTCTGTGAGCACGGATTGATGCCATGATTTTCTATGTATCAGCTTCATTCTAACCATATATTATATAATTTCAATAACTTTCACCTTAACAATTAACTTTTGTTAATTATGGCTTTTAGCAGCCAGCCCTTCCGCTCCACAAGTTCCATCTCGACAAAAAAAAGAGGGGGGGCAATCATGCCCCCCCTCAACACCTAGCCAAATAACAGCCTACTCGAGAAAGTTGAGGAACGGAACTCCTCCATTCCTGCCTGTGGCTGGAACACACATAAACAGGTCTTTTGCTTTCCCTGTTCCATCATTGGTCACGATTGAATCATTTCCGAGGTGACCATTGGGAATGAACAACTGCGGGTGATCAAAAGGAGCACAACGGTTCCTCACGCGCTCATCCGTTAACGATTTCATAAACGCCACCAAGGCATCTTTCTCTTCGCCGTTTAGGCCCAGACGCTCGACGTCAGGATCAAGATTCTCGATGTTTGCGTCGTGGAAGTCACCGCCGCGGTTATAGAATTCCACCACCTCACGCAACGTGCGCTGGCCACCATTATGAAAGTAAGGCGCAGTTAGCTCCACATTGCGCAGCCCAGGCGTCTTGAATGCTCCATCCACTGCCACACGTTCATCCTTCTTAACTTTGATATTTGGGCTGACTCCGATCAGCTCTTTGAAAACTTTCTCTCCAAAGTCCCTCGCAAGGCGTGACTCGGCCAGAGGAAATCCAAACGGATCCTTGCCCCCGACTCCCAAATCCTCAAAGGTCGGACGCACTCCGATGTTATAAAAACCGCTGTCGTAGACACCCTTGTTTCCATCTCCCATGATCATGCGTTCCAGACGCTCTTTCTTAATGTGATGCACGGTGGCTTTGGTAAACTCGGCACCACCGTGGCAATTCACACATTTGGCCTTCCCAAAGAACAACTCGAAACCACGCTTCTGCTGTTCAGTGAGAGCATCGGAGTTCCCCTCGGCGAAATCATCAAACGGCGTTTGATCAGAAACCAAGGTCGCCTCATAAAGCTGGACGGCCAGACCGAAGTAGAGACTGAAATTGGCTTCCATGTGTGTGTACTCTGAAAGCACGAGGCCGTTTTTCTTTTTGCCCTTGAGTGCTTTCGCCAGTTCAGGCAAGCCCATGGTGTCCGCAGCCCCTCCGACCGGTGCCGAGCCGTCAGCAGCCAGTTGCACCTCCCCCTGCCACCACTCGGGCCTGAATGCAGCTCGAATGGCCTCCGCATAGGTGCTGACAGTTGTTCCCGGGCTTGGATACCGGCTGTAGTTGCCCAACACACTGTCAGAAGGATGCACCTGCTGAATAGCTAACGGGCGACGATTGAGCAATTTCCTCCCCAACTCGGGAAAAAGCCGTCCTGATGCAGACATTTCAAAATTGCTCAACGGTGGCCCCACTGCCTGAGAGGCCAGACTCGCGTTATCAAGGCTGATCATCACGGCCTTGATATCCTTGGGCTTGGTGGCTTTCCAGACATACGCGCCTTGGTCACGTTGACCAAATGGATTTACCCCGTTGAACCTGTCCTGGGCGCGCCCGTCCCAGAAGTTTCGCAGGTTGAAAACTGCATTGATCACCGTCGGTGTGTTGCGCGGCTCCACTCGTCGGGTATTGACACCGTTAACTTGAAAGACTCCATCGGGCGTCACCGAACGAATCTCGGTGAGGTCGGACGGGGTTAAGCCAAGGAACTCTTCAAGAATAACGCCTTGGGAACTTGTCACATCATTGACGTCTGAAATGACAGTCGATTTCCTGTCATTCACATCCGCAAGTTTGTGAAACGGAAAGTCTCCCTTCTTGAGTGTGTAATTGGGGCCGCCTACCTGAAATGTGGTGTCTGGATCGGCGTTTCCATCTGCATCCACCCGGAGAAGACCGGGACTGATCTGGTTCTTGTAGCGGTTGTCCGCCCCTGCATGAAAGTGGCAGGAAGCGCAGGCCATGCGATTGTCGCTTCCAACCTGCATGTCCCAAAACAGGGCCTTGCCTAACGCGATAGCAGCGTTTTTGTCGCGGATAAACTCCTTGAGATTCGAAGGCTCCGGAATCTTGCGTTTACGAAGTGACTCGGGTTTAGGAGCAGGGCCGGCCTTTTCTTGCCCTGAAATCGGCAGGACGTTGATGAGCGTTACTGCCCATATCAGGCAACCAACTGAGAGCTTATGGAGTTTCTTGTTTGTGATCATTGTTTTTTAATGTGTTTCAATATCGATAAAATTATCCATAACAACTATCATATTTGCAAATATAATTATGTTGGATACTTTTTTCTTACATTTCATATTTTTTGTGTTTTTGGCCTTTTGGGAACCCTCTAGGATCGCAAAACGCACCACCTCCGCGCTCGACACCCCGCATTAAGGAATTATCCTCGCCGCCCTCTCTACTATCACTCTCATGAGCAAGAAAATCGTCCTCGCATACTCCGGCGGCCTCGACACCTCCGTCCTCCTTTCCTGGATCAAGGAAACGTACAACGCCGAAGTAATCGCCTTCTGCGCCAACGTCGGTCAGGACGACGAACTGAAGGGACTCAATGCCAAGGCGAAGAAGACCGGCGCTTCGAAGATCTACGTCGACGACCTGCAGGAGGAATTCGCCTCCGATTTCATCTTCCCAATGATCCAGGCAGGCGCGATCTATGAAGGCGAATACTTCCTCGGCACTAGCATCGCCCGTCCCCTGATCGCCAAGCGCATGGTGGAGATTGCCAAGGCCGAAAAGGCCGGTTTCATCGCCCACGGCGCCACCGGCAAAGGCAATGACCAAGTGCGTTTCGAACTCACCGCCGCGGCACTCGCCCCTGAAATCGAAATCATCGCCCCTTGGCGTGACGAGCGCTTCCGTTCCCAGTTTCCTGGCCGAGCAGAAATGATCTCCTATTGCGAGGAAAAGAAAATTCCAGTGCAGGCAAGCGCTAAGAAACCTTTCTCAATGGACCGGAACCTCCTGCATATCAGCTATGAGGCCGGCATTCTCGAAGATCCGTGGTTTGATGCCAGTGATCCCAAATACAAAGGCTACTTCAACACCCTGTCCGTGTTTCCTGAAGACGCCCCCGACAAAGCGGAAACGGTGATCCTCGAGTTTGAAAAGGGCAACTGCATCGCCGTGAACGGAAAGCTGCTCTCGCCGCTCGGCGTGATGAAACTGCTCAACAAACTCGGCGGCAAGCACGGTGTCGGACGCGTGGACATGGTCGAAAACCGCTTCGTCGGCATGAAGAGCCGCGGCGTGTACGAAACACCGGGCGGCAGCATCCTGCATTTCGCCCATCGTCAGATCGAAAGCCTCACGATGGACCGCGAAGTCATGCACCTCCGCGACAGCCTGATCCCCAAATACGCCACACTGGTGTACAACGGATTCTGGTACGCACCGGAGCGTCTCGCTCTTCAGGCCCTCGTCACTGAGAGCCAGCAGAAGGTCAGCGGCACCGTGCGCCTCAAACTTTACAAGGGGAACATCATCGCCGCCGGACGCAAGAGCCTCTACAGCCTCTACAATCCGCAGATCGCCACCATGGAAGCGGATCCGACGAAGGCCTACAATCAGGACGATGCCACCGGCTTCATCCGCCTCAACGGCCTGCGCCTCAAAACCGGTGCGATCCGCGATCGGAAGAAGTAGGCGGGCTACGAATCGATCACCCAGAAAGAGTCAGGCGTCGGAGAGTCCGCTCTCCGGCGCTGTTTTTTTTACCACAGGGTGAATCCAACGTGGCCAGCACGGCGAACACGTGCATCGAAAAGCAAGAACAATGCAGCAATCGAATAGATCAAGTTTGCCGCGCCCACCCAGACAGGAATGAACCCTTGAGGGATGAGCGGTCCGCGAACTGGACGAAGTTCAGGAAACACCTGATTGATGAAAAACAGTCCGGCACCGGCAGCTCCGAGAAAGACCAGCGCCAGCAGCCAACGACAGATTTTCCGTTCATTCATGAACCCATACATGACCCCGAGGCTGAAAGCATACCACCCGATCGCCCCAGCAAACCAAGAAAAGATCTCGTGAAACAGAAACATCGAAATCACCACCGCTCCCAAAATCAGATGTCCCCACATCAGTTTGCGCGTGAAGTCGATCTCTTCACGGTACTTCGCACCACGAAAGCGTTGCACATCAAGCATGATTATTAGGGAGGACTGGACGGGGCTTTGTCAGGTAGGTTGTCTTTGAGGACCACTCGCGAGTTTTGCTCAAAGGCCATCCAATCACTGTTCTTAGCAAGTTTACGGCCACAGTCCATGCAGAGATTGGATGTGACCAAGATATTCTGTACGACTCCCCTGCTCCACACGGCCGCTGTGGAAAGCCCCGCAAACGTGTTTCCATTGATGATCAAACCATTAACCCCTCCTTCCAGCAGCACGCCGGTCCCCTCATCAATCCCCATCGGGGTCGGACTCTCGGCTGGTCGCTTGTCTTTTCCCACCCCGACGTAGGTGTTGCAGAAGGTGTTCCCACTGATCGTGTTGCGCTCCGAGTCTCCACTTACACGCACGGAGAACTCATGAGCAATGGTGAAGGTGTTTGCGCTCAGGGTGCAGCCACACGCGTCCCGCAGATCAATTCCACCCTTCAGGTGATGCGCGATGACGTTGGCGCTCAGGGTGATGCCGTAGCAGTCACGATCCAGAATGATCGCCGTGCCATTGCACTCTTCGATCATGTTTCCGCTCACCACCGAGCCGTAGGTGTTCTCGATCACAACACCGTTTCCAAGGTGGTCGTCGATGTTGTTTCCGTTCATGCACAAATTGAACGAATCTACGCACCGCAGCGCGTCCTGGTTCTCCTCAAAGTGGTTGGCATTCACCACGATGTCATGACAACCGATGATCTCGATCCCGCTCTTCTTGTTGTATGTGATGATGCAGTCAGCGATGCGAGGATCCTCGTAGCAGTCCTTCAACTGAATGCCATGGCCGCCGTTGTGGTCGATCGAAACTCCCTCAAGGTAGATTTCCTGAATGCCCTCCGCAAAGATGCCGTCGCCGCTCTTTTCGTTGCCGCTGATGCGCAGGTCCGCCATCTGAACCCGCCACAGCCGCGCCTTTTTGTCTGTGTCGAGATTCGGAGGTCGGAGGACAAAAGCGGGAGCCCCGCTCTCGTTTTTGTTGAGGATGTGAGTCGCCGCCCCGCCTCCGACGACACGCGTTTCCGCCGTCTTCAGCCGAAGGGGCTCCGTGATTTCATAGTTGCCCGGCGGTATCGTCACCAACCCACCACTTTCAGGCACCGCATCGAAAGCCGCCTGCAGATTTGGATGCTTCGACGCATCGATGGCCACCGGAAACACAGTCTGGGCATTCAAGGAAAGCACACAGCCACACAGCAGGAGTAAGAGCATTTTCATCCTGGAAAAAACGCTCCCAAAACTGTTCTTCGGTCATGTTTCCGCAGCAGTCACTCGGTGTGCAAATCCACCTTCGTCGCCGCCCCGGGTTTCGCCATGGACCGGCGCAACTCAAAGCTCGGCTGCACATTCATCTTCCGCACCCGCAAGTTCATAGGCCTGCCCGAAGGACAGATTCTCGGCTCCATCCCTTTGAGCATCTTCTTTTAAGCCACGCGGAAAATTCTCTGTCCATGGCACTTTGTGCCTGCAAAACCTCTTCGTCCCTCCACGTTGGGCTTCCATCCACCATGATCACACGTCTAACGCTCCTGTTTGTCGCCGCGCTCTCCCTGTCCTCTGCTTTTGCAGAGCCCAAAAAGCTCCTCGTTGTCACCGTCACCACCGGTTTCCGCCACTCCTCCATTGAGACTGCAGAAAAAGTCCTCGCTGAACTCGGTGCCAAGTCTGGTGCTTTCACCGTCGATTACGTCCACCAGCCCGAAGGCCAGCCCAAGAACCCTGGCAAGCCCCCTGTGAAGGGCGAAAAGGATACCGACGAGTCCTTCGCCAAGAAGCAGGAAGCCTACAGCGCCGCCCTGGCTGACTTCAATGCAGCCAACAAAGTATGGAACGACAAAATCGCCGCCTACATGGCCGAGCACATGGCTCTCGACAAGATCAAGGGATACGACGGTTTCGTCTTCGCCAACACCACCGGCGACCTTCTCCTTCCCGATCGCGACGGTTTCATCAAGCTCATCGAAGACGGCAAGGCCTTCATCGCCATGCACTCCGGCTCCGATACCTACCATCCTTTTCGCGGTTACATCGACATGCTCGGTGGCGAGTTTGAAACCCACAAGTCACAGGTCGAAATCCAGCCCGTCGTCCACGACCCCGCCCATCCCATCACCAAGTCCGTCCCCGTCGGCTGGAAGGTCTTCGACGAAATCTACATCATCAAGAGCTTCGACAAGTCCAAGGTCCATGGTCTCCTCGGGCTCAACTCCCATCCCAACTTCGCCCAGTTGTCTGATGAGGACAAAAAGAAGGAGGAGGATCTCAAGCGCACCTACTACCCTGTCTCCTGGTGCAAGGAATTCGGCGCAGGCCGTGTGTATTACAACTCCCTCGGCCACCGTGAGGATGTCTGGGATCCCACCTGGAAGGAAGGCACGAAGGATCGCAAGAACAGCCCCGAGATTGCCGAGACCTATCAGGAGATGATCCTCGCCGGCATCAAGTGGGCGCTAAAGCTCGAAGAAGGGATCTCTACCCCGGGCAATATCCCGTAACACACCGCCAAATCGCGGAGATTCACCTCACACAGAAGATGGCGGATTGGATTTCCAGTCCGCCATCTTTCTTTTGTAGCGGGAATCCAAGGATGAATCCTCCAAGGGCTCCTTTCCAACCTCGCTCCGCACCACAGCAAACCGTCGCGCGCGATTGTGCTCTGACCCTCTACAGCCCAAACCCGTGCAGCAATAGCTCCGTGGTGTGGGAGGGGGTTCCCGCCCACATTTTCAACTTTCTCCTCTAGAACGGCCCTAAAAGCACCCACCTCAAGACTGATACCCCTCTCATTTTCGCGCATCAGTTTTACAAATACCTGACTTGTTCTGTTATGGTTAATATAGACAGTTTTGGCACAAACGAGAAAGCACTGTCGTTATGCGCCTCACTCCCAACAAAAGCCCCTTTCCCGACTCCCCTTGGAGCCTTGGGAAATCGGTGTTCTTGCTTGCTGGAATACTAATTCAGTCACTGCCGGCATTAGGGCAGGAACTGCGCATCGATGTATCGACCATCTCCGGCCGCCATGAAGTTCGCTTGAACCAACCACTATCTCCTGAGGTTCCCACGCGAATTACTCGGCTGGATTTCCTTCTATCTGGCCTCGCCCTGAAGAGGAAGGACGGCAGCTGGGTCGAGTCTCAGGACTGGTTTGCCTACCTGAGTGCAGCAACAGGTCGCATGACCGCCAAGGGAACAGGAACCCCCAAAGGCGAATACACCGGGATCCGATTCCGCATCGGCGTGGACGAGAAGGTGAACAAGGCGGAACCCAACCTCTATGCATCGGATCATGCGCTCAATCCACAGGTCAACGGTCTGCACTGGGGTTGGATGGGCGGCTACATCTTTCTGGCCTTGGAGGGCCGCTCCAACAATAGCGGTAAAGAAAACGGCTTCTCCTATCACATCGCCAACGCACCGCAGTTGATGACGGTGGAACTGCCGGTCGAATTCCGTGGTGGGAGCCCACTGACTCTCGCGCTGGATTTCGACCTTCTTCGCGTCCTCAAAGGCATCGACTTCACCAAGGACGGCAACTCAACCCATTCACGCGAAGGCGATGCACTCGCAGCAAAACTGAAGACAAACATCGAGCACGCCTTCCGCGTGCGCAGCATCAGCTACGACGTCTATCAGACACCGGCGTTCGCGGACACACCCGCCCCCCTGCCCTCCGGAACGCATGCACTGACGCCGGCAATGACGCAGCGCTTCCCAAAGGTGAAGCTGCCCTCCGACAATCCACTCACTCAAGAAGGCGTGGCGCTGGGCCGTCAGCTTTTTCACGACACACGCCTCTCCATCAACGGCACTCAGTCCTGCGCCTCCTGCCACGATCAAACACATGCCTTTGCCGATGCGCGGCGTTTCAGCCTCGGTGCGCAGCAGCAGGCGGGCAAACGCAACGCCATGCCGCTCTTCAATCTGGCGTGGCATCAGGCCTTCTTCTGGGACGGACGCGCGCCGACTCTGCGCGAGCAGGTGCTCATGCCGATTCAGGACAAAAACGAAATGAACGAGACACTGCCGA
Organism: Prosthecobacter sp.; assembly: GCF_020439865.1. GTDB lineage: Bacteria > Verrucomicrobiota > Verrucomicrobiia > Verrucomicrobiales > Verrucomicrobiaceae > Prosthecobacter. The sequence continues at coordinate 12,223 of NZ_JAGRPF010000095.1, read as the reverse complement.
ATGTCGTGGCCAAACTCAGCGCGGACAACGACTGCCGCACCGGCTTTGCCAAAGCCTTCGGTTCTTCCGAAATCACGCCGGAGCGCATCGCGAAAGCGCTCGAACAGTTTCTGCTCACCTTCATCTCGCAGGAGTCGCGCTTTGATCGTGCCGCTCGCAAGGTTGCGGAACTCACGGAGAGTGAGAAGCGCGGTCTGAAACTCTTCGTGACCGAATTTGATCCTAAGCGTGGTCTGCGCGGTGCCGATTGCTTCCACTGCCACGGCGGCACATTGTTCACGAGCCAGCAGTTCGCCAACAATGGCCTCGATCTCACCCCCGAAGACATCGGTCGCATGGCGGTAACCAAGGACGAAGCCGACCGCGGCAAGTTCAAGACACCCAGCCTTCGCAACATCGCACGCACCGCGCCCTACATGCATGACGGGCGCTTCGCCACGCTCGAGGAAGTGGTGGAACACTACAGCAGCGGTGTGCGCCGTTCACCCACGCTGGATCCCAATCTCGCCAAGCATCCCAATGCCGGCATTCAACTCAACGCGCAGGAAAAGGCCGACCTCGTCGCCTTTCTCAAAACACTGACTGACGAAACCTTCACCGGGACTGAGTCCGCCACCGCTGCTCGATGAAACGCCTCCTGATCGCCATCGTTCTAACCGGAACCCTCACACGCGCCGATGTACTGACCCACGAAGAGAGCGATGCTCTCGCCGCTGAAGCCGCGCTGCTCGCACCAGCCCCAGGCCCCACGGTCACCCAAACACTGCCGCCCCCGCCGTCCCAGTATTCGACGCTCGGAGTCTGGAGCGCAGTGATCCCATGGACGCCTCACATTCCAGTGACTTGCGCACAGCTTCCCGACGGACGGCTGCTGACGTTCGCCTCCAGCCAGCGCACAAGTTTTCCTGCCGGAACTTTCACCTACGCGGCCACTTGGGACTACCGCACCGGTCAATTTGTCGAGATCAACAATACGCGGCACGACATGTTCTGCGCCGGTGTTTCCCTGCTGGCCGACGGCCGCCTTCTCGTCAACGGTGGCAACAACACGATCCGTGACAGCAGCATCTTCGACTGGCGCACGAACACCTGGAGCGCCGCCCAGAGCATGCAAGACCCACGCTGGTACAATACCAGCGTCGCCCTGCCCAACGGCACCGTGTTTACCGCCTCCGGTTCCGGTGGCAGTGATACTGCCGAGCGCTGGCAGTCGAGCACCGGATGGACGCGCCTGACAGGCATCAACTGGGCTTTGGCACACGGCGAAGGCGGTGTGGAATCCACCTGGCATCCGTTTCTCCACGTCGCGCCAGACGGCCGCATCGCCCACACGGGCCCCACGCACACCATGCACTGGGTCGATCCGACGGGCAGCGGCCAGTTCATCAGCACCAGCACCACAATCCCCGGCGCGCACTATCCCAAAGACGGCGCGTTGGTGATGTTCAACGAAGGCAAGGTCCTTCAGGCAGGCGGACGCACCAACGGCACGGACGCCCCGTCGAACCTCGCTTACGTCGTCGACATCAACGGCAGCACGCCCACCATCACCCAAACTGGCAGCCTCAAGCACAAACGCACCTACGTAAACGGCGTCGTTCTGCCGACAGGTGAAGTCATGGCCCTCGGTGGCAACACCTCCCAGGTGAAATTCAGTGACGAGGGCAGCGTGATGACGCCGGAAATCTGGAACCCCACGACCGGCCAGTGGCGCACCGCGGCCGGCATGCAGGTGCCGCGCAATTATCACTCGCTGGCCGTGCTGCTTCCGGATGGACGCGTGTGGTCCGGCGGCGGCGGGCTCAGCGGCAACTCCGCCGACCATCAGGACGCGCAGATCTACACGCCGGCCGAACTCTACAACGCCGACGGCACGCTCGCGACGCGTCCCGTGATAACCGAAGCGCCCGCCGTCATCGGACCAGGCATGGCATTCACAGTACGCGCCGCCGCCGGAATCAAAAAATTCAGCTTCATCAAGCTGACATCACTCACGCACAGCGTGACCAGCGATCTTCGGTTTCTGAATCTGGACTTCGTGGAAGAGTCGCCTGGGATCTATGCGGTGCAATCCCACTCCAGTCTCAACGTGATGACACCCGGCTACTGGATGCTGTTTGCGGTGTCCGCCGAAGGCCCTTACTCAGTCTCTGAAACAATCTTGGTGGACCCGACCGTCACCGACTCCATCAGCCATCCAGACCGGCAGTTCATCACCGTTGGCGACAGCACCTCCTTAACGGTAATCGCCAACGGCTACAGCGCATCCACCCGTGTTTTCTCCGCCATCGGCCTTCCTCCCGGCGTCAGCATCGACGCCAGCACCGGCGTCATCTCCGGCGCCCCCGAAGCAACAGGCGCCTATACGACCATCGTTACGGTCAATGATGGAGTCCTGCCCGAAGCCTCCGCCTCATTCCAATGGACCGTTCATTCGGACCTGAAACTGGTTCCCTTGGCCAGTGCTCCGGCGCCCTCTGGTGAGGCCATCCAGTTTCATGCCGCCGCCACCGGCAGTCTCAATCCTGAATTCAAATGGGACTTCGGTGACGGCTCTTCCGAAACAGTCTTCAGCAGCAACCCCACTGTAAGCAAAACGTACTCCGCACCCGGCCGCTACCTCGTCACACTCACTGCCCGCGACGATACCGGCTCGTGGGTCACCCTCAGTTTTCGTCAGGCAGTACACGCGCCATTGACTCCCACCAGGCCAACCTCTTCCAGCAGCATCGCCTACCAATCGCGCAACGGTGCCAATGCCCGCCTCTGGGTGGTGAATCCCGATCAGGACAGTGTGACTGTATTCGACGCCGTGACACGCAAGCGCAGCGGCATCATCGCCGTCGGCAAAGGACCACGCAGCATCGCCATCGCACCTGATGGCCGCGCCTGGGTGATCAACAGCGAAAGCGGCAGCATCTCCATCATCGGCCCCAATCTTGTCGTCGCTCAAACAGTTCCGCTGCCGCGTGGATCACGCCCTCATGCGATCGTGTTCGATCCTGCCGGTACCAGCGCCTATGTTTCACTGCAGGACCTCGGCGAAGTGCTGAAGATCAACCCGACCTCACCCAAACAGATTCTCGCCACCATCTTCGTCGGCCAGAACGTCCGTCATCTTTCCGTCGGCGCCGACGGCAGCAGGGTTTTCGCCTCGCGATTCATTACGCCGCGACTGCCTGGTGAAGAAACTGCCACCGTCACCACGGAACAAGGCGCGACAAAATTCGGCGGCGAGGTGGTCCTCATCAATGCCGCGAGCATGACCGTGGCGAAAACGATCATCCTCGAGCACAGCAACGACGCAGACAGCTCGATCGCCGGGCGCGGCATTCCCAACTATCTCGGTCCCTCCGTTCTCAGCCCCGACGGGCTGAGTGCGTGGGTTCCTTCAAAGAAGGACAACATCAAGCGGGGCATGCTTCGCGACGGCAGGCCGCTCACGCATGACAGCGCCGTGCGCAGCATCACTTCGCGCATCGATCTAAACACCGAAAGCGAGGACTTCACTGCGCGCGTCGACTTCAATGACGCAGGCATCGCCGTGACGGCCGCATTCGACCCTGCCGGCATGTATCTTTTCACCGCCCTCGAAGGCAGCCGCGAAGTCGCGGTGGTGGATTCCTGGGGCAGGCGCGAACTGCTTCGATTCGACGCCGGTCGCGCTCCGCAGGGCGTGGTCACCTCACCCGATGGCCGCACGCTGTACGTTCATAACTTCATGGACCGTAGCGTCACCGTTCATGATGTCGGTGCCATCATCGACGGTGCTGAAACGACTCCTGCGCTCACGGCCACGCTCAACTGCATCGCCTCCGAAAAACTCCCGGCGGCCGTCTTGAAGGGAAAGCAGTTCTTCTATGACTCGCTCGATCAACGCATCGCACTTCAGAAGTACGTCAGTTGCGCGGCATGCCACAACGACGGCGATCAGGATGGTCGCGTGTGGGACTTCACCGGATTCGGCGAAGGCCTGCGCAACAACATCTCGCTCAAAGGCCACGGCACGCATGGTCCGGTGCACTGGACGGGCAACTTCGACGAGATTCAGGACTTCGAAGGTCAGATCCGCAGCTTCGCCGGCGGTCTCGGTCTCATGAGCGATGCCGACTTCCACACGGGCACACGCGATCAATCCTTGGGTGACACCAAAGCAGGTGTCAGCGAAGATCTCGATGCACTCGCCGCCTATGTCACGTCACTGACCACGACGGGAACCAGCCCTTTCCGCAGCAGCAGCGGCGCGCTCACGGCTGACGCACTCGCGGGCCAGCAAATATTCCGCGCACAGAACTGCGCCGCCTGCCACAGCGGCACGCGTTTCACCAACAGCGCACTCAACGTGTTCGCCAACGTCGGCACAATCAAACCCAGCAGCGGCCAGCGACTGAATGCTCCGCTTACCGGTCTGGACGTCCCCACGCTGCGCGGTCTCTGGAATACAGCGCCCTATCTGCACGACGGCTCAGCCACGACTCTCTCGGATGCAGTTCGCGCCCACCAAGGGGTCTTGCTGACAGACAGCGAACTCTCCAAAGTCGTGTCTTTTCTCTCTCAAATTGACGACGCAGTCATGAGCGCGCCCGCACCATTGAATGTTGTGCTCGGCACGGCCAGATCAACAGTGAGCGGATCCTTCCCCGTTGCCGGTGTTCTGAGCGAAGCCGCCGTCGGCTTCACTTCCAGCGACATCAGCATCGAAGGTGGAACGATCTCCGGTTTCGCCATCACGGGCACGAGCTTCAGCTTTCACGTGGAGCCTTCAGCCGCCAGCGTGCGCATCGAGATCGCCGCAAATGTGATGACCGACACCACCGGCCTCGGCAATCTGGCCTCCAATGTATTGAACATCACAAACACCGGTGACCTGCCATCGACAATTCCTCCGCCTCCCGCCTCCAACTCGAATGTGCAGCCTCACATCGCACAAGGAGGCGGCGCGTCTGATCCCTCCACTGCATCCTTTGTTCCCGTCACTGCATTCGCTGCACGGATCAATTTCCAAAATGCCGGCGCTCCGACGCCAAATGGCTACGCGGCGGACAACGGCGCCATTTTCGCAGCGCGCAACGGACTCGAGTACGGCTGGAACCTTGATCACTCTGCGCTGGGTCGTGATCGCAATGGCGTGAGCGACCAGCGCCAGGACACCCTCATCCGTATGCAAGCAGGCGCCAAATGGGAGATCACGGTGCCCAACGGCGAGTATGACATCGTCCTCAGCGTTGGAGATGCCACCATGGCGAGCAAGAACACACTGCGCGCAGAAGGCACCACGGTCTGGAGCGCTTTCGCCTGTGCCGCCGGCACATTTCAAACCAAAACTGTCCGCGTGATCGTCGCCGACGGTCGTCTCACGATCGACAACGGCAGCGCCTCAACACAAACCACGTCCCTCAATTTCATCGAAATCGCGAGCACGCACGGAACGCTGCCAACAGCTCAAAACGGACTCTCCGCCGACTACTACGCCGGGACCAACTTTGAGCAGCTGCGCTTCAGCCGCACCGACCGTGCCGTCGATTTCCGCTGGAACGGCAGCGCTCCTGACACGCGCGTTGCGGCGGACAACTTCAGCGTGTGCTGGCATGGATACATCGTACCTCGCCACAGCGAGCATTACACATTCACCACAACCAGTGATGATGGTGTGCGTGTTTGGATCAACGGCCGGCTCATCATCAACAACTGGACGAATCACAGCGAGCAAGCCAACACCGGCGAGATTGATCTGCAGGCAGACACGCCCGTGACGATCCAGATGGAGTTCTTCGAAAGCGGCGGCGACGCGGTGGCGCGTTTAATGTGGGAAAGCCCCAGCCAGGTGCGTGAAATCGTTCCGAACGAACGTCTGCTCGCTGATTCCACCAACTCCTATCCTTCAACCTTTGCAGCATGGATCGACAGCGGCCGCAGCAATGCGGCAGGCGGACTCACCACCGCTGCCACCAATGCCGACGGCGATGATTTTCCCGATCTTCTCGAGTATGCACTGGGCGGCAGCGCCGGCAGTGGCATTCATGCAGGTGAAGATCTCCGGCTTGATCTTCAAAATGGCCACGTCAACGCGAGCATCGTCCACCCTCAGGGCATTGGCGGTCTGCAATGGCTCCTGGAAAGCAGCACCGACTTGAAGGCTTGGACACTGCTCATTACAACCCCAGCGGTTATCACCAATCTCGACGGCACCGAAACCCTGCGCTGGGAGAATCTCGACGCGGCGGGAGGACAAAACATCGATCTGGGGATCGTGCGTTTGAAAGTACAAAACACAATCACCAACGAGACCGCCGCAGGCAAACCCGTCGCATGGCAAAAGCTCACCGTGCAACAAGGTGTGCAGACGGCCGGCATGAATCTCCTGAATGCGCCTGTCTTTTCGGGGCTCGCTCACTCGGCCGTCGACAATGCGGTATATCTTGCGGACGCCTCGTACCTGCCCGGTGTGTTTGATCCGGACGCACGATACTATCTCGAGATCAAAGACGGACCTCATGCCGGCCATCACTTTGATCTCGCTCATATTGGCGACCGCGTGCTCCTCATCGATACGGAATCACCCAACAACACACTGCCTGAGGCTCCCATGGACATCGGCGGCGCGCGCATCGCCATTCACAAGCACATCACCCTCGGCCAGGTGTTCGACAAAAACATTCTGAACGGCACCACCAACCCCTCCACGGCAGATCAAGTGTTGTTCAGCACTCCGTCGGGTTTCCAAACCTTCTGGCTGCTGAAAGGCGGTTCCTATCATCAGTGGAATGCCGCCGGAGACGCCACCCTGACCAATGCGGACACCACCATCATTCCACCGGGCACGGGTGTGCTGCTGAAGACGGGCAATTCATCACCTCGAGCGCTGGTCATGACCGGCGAGGTGCGGACCACTCCCTTTGCGCGGCTTCTGTCACCAGGTTTCAACCTGTTTGCCAATCCATGGCCGCTGGATGCGACCCCCAGTCGCCTGAACATGACTGACACCTCCATTTTCACCGCCACGATGAATCCTGGAACCGCCGACGCTCTGCAACTTTGGAAGGGCGACTCCCAGCCTGGATCCAGCGGTTACGACGGTTACTGGCTGTTTCAATACCCCAAGGCCTCTGCCATTTGGACATCTACCAGAGACGCCAGCCTGCGATCTCAGAATGACATCCTGCCACTCAAAGCTGCTCACTGTGCGTTCCTCAACCGCCGTAGCACACTCACCAGTGTCTGGGTGATGCCCGCTCCCTGACACGACACTTACTGTGCAACTCAGTGCCTGAGTGGTTACCCCGCAAGGATTCGAACCTTGAACGAGAGAATCAAAATCTCCTGTGTTACCATTACACCACGGGGTAGGAGGTGCTGTGAGGGGCGGATATTAGTGCCTCCTTTTCACAGCGCAAGGACTGCTTCGGCGTGAATGAAACGCAAAAACGGCGCTCAATGAGAGGTCCCGAGTGGACATGGATCCGGGACAAGGCTTCCCGGTTAAAACTTTTTTACTCAGGCGTCACCCACCTGCAACTGACCGTGGAAGCCTTGATTTTCAAGGAAGCTAGCTCGCCTGAGAACACCGCCAATGATTGAAATTATGGAAATGTAAAATATTTATTCTTGCAATCTTTTCCATAATTTCGATAATGGTCGTGCAATCTGCAAAAATATTATGAAGAAGCTCATCCTCATCCAGAACGACTATCCCGGCACCGGCAAGAGCACTCTGGCTCTCTGCTTCCACCGCTACCTCCAGCAGTATGGTGTCCCCCATCAACTCCTCTCCCTCACCGAAGAGGACGCCCCAAGTGAAATGGGTTCCACGGCCCTCGATGTCAACTCGCTGACGCCGAGAGAGTTCCTCGCTCACGTTGACGCCTCCCCGCTGACCATCATGGATGTGGGCACAGGTCTGGGTGAGTTCTTCAACAAGTTCTACCAAGGCTGCGAGATGGATCAGATCCTTCACGCCGCCGGCGTTGCCGTCTCGGTGGTGCTGCCCGTGACGGCGGACCGCGAGAGCTTCGACTCGGTGATTGACGCCGCGGAAGTCTTCTCCGACAACGCCGAGTACCTCATCGCCCACCTGGTCACCAGCTGCTATGACGAGGACGACAAAGTCTGGGACACCAGCTATGCCGCCCGCGTAATGGACATGTTCGAAGCCGTGGAACTCCACATCCCGGAAATCACCTTCCAATTCGAACTGAGCACCGAACACATGAGCCTCGACGGTGCCCTGCAGCAGGGAGACGCCGAAGAACGCCTGGGCAAGGAATACACCAAGTGGAACCGCCGCGTCATGGGCCAGGTGGACAGCGCACGCCAGTACCTCTTTGGCGACGCCTTCCGTCCCACGGTGGCTCCCAAGCCCGCCAAACCAACGCGCAAGTCGAAGGCCAAGCTCGCCGCTTAACCCCAAAACCACCGGCTACTCGAACAACTCGGGATAGCAACGGTCCGCCACAGCCCGGCTGAGATCTCGAATCTTGGCCGGGCTGGTGCATGTCAGGACGTTTTTCGCCAGCTCCTCGCACTCCGACACGCGCAGACGCCGCACCGCATGCTTCACGCGTGCGATCTGCGTCGTCGCAACGCTCAGTTCGTTCAAGCCGAGACCGATCATCAAAGGAGTAAGCGTCAGGTCCGATGCCATTTCTCCGCACATGCCGATGCGGATGCCCGCACCGCGCGCCGCCTGGACCGACATGCTGATCAATCGCAGCACCGCCGGGTGCGTGGGCTGGTACAATCCCGCCACCCGGTCGTTCAGCCGGTCCACCGCGATCGTGTACTGGATCAAATCGTTCGTCCCCAGGCTGAGGAAATCGACTTCGGCCGAGATCAGATCCGCCGACAGCGCCGCGCTGGGTATCTCGATCATCGCTCCGACTTCAATCTCATCCGGCACGTCCACGCCTTCCGCCGTGAGTTCATCCGCGCAGTCGTTGAGCACCGCCTTGGCATCCAGCACCTCCTGCACACCCGAAACCATGGGGAACATGATCCCTACCCGGCCATTGGCGGCCGCACGCAGCAGCGCACGCAACTGACGCTTGAACAAGTCCACCCGTCCGAGCGAAAGCCGGATGCCGCGCCAGCCGAGAAACGGATTCGGCTCCGGCTCCAGCGCGAGTCGTTCGTCGATCTTGTCACCACCGAGGTCCAGCGTGCGAAACACCACGCGCTTCGGCGCGAGCGAGCTCACCACCCGGCCATAGGCGGCCGCCAGCTGATCTTCCGTCGCGTCCGGATTCTCCAGATGCAGAAACTCCGTGCGGAACAACCCCACCTCTTCGGCGCCGCTGTCCTCCACGATCTCCACCTCTTCGATGAACTCCGCATTCGCGCCCACGCAGATGGAGCTGCCGCAGACCGTCAGCGAGGGCTTGTGGCGCTCCACTTGAAACACATCCTCGCGCCGTTCCGCCTGCTCTTCCCGCAGGCGGTAGCGCGCCAGCGTGTCCTGGCTCGGATTCTTGATCAGCAGACCGCCTTCACCGTCCAGCAGCACCGTGTCACCGCTGTGCAGTTCGTCACAGATGCCGTGCATTTTCACCACCGCCGGCAGCGCCAGCGAGCGTGCGATGATCGCCGCATGCGACACCGAGCTTCCCGTCTCCACGGCAAAGCCCAGCACCTTCGTGCGGTCCAGCTGCACCGTGTCCGAGGGCGTCAGATCATGCGCCACCACGATCACCGGCTCGTCAAACATCGGATGGTTCAGCAGCTCGCCGCGCAGGTGGCGCATCACGCGGTGCGTCACATCCTTCACGTCGAGAAATCGTTCCCGCAAATACGCGTCCGAGAGCCCGCGCAGCGCATCCATGTGCTTGCACATCAGCTTGTAGTAGGCCCAGTCCACGCACACCAGCTTCTCGCGCACGATCTTCTCCGTCTGCTTCAGGATCGTCGAGTCCTGCAGGATCAGCAGATGCGTCTCAAAAATCTCGCTCTCCGCGCTCCCCTGCTCGCCGTCCATCACGCGCTGCAGCTCCTCGATCTCCTGGCGCGTCACCTCCAGCGCGGCGTTCAGGCGCGCCATCTCATGATCTTCCGTGCCGGGTTGGATCGGCTCCTCGTCAGGCTCGTCAAAGTGGTCCTTCAACACATGCACCACCGCATGCGCCACGCCGTCTGACACGGCCGTGCCGGTCCAGATTTTTTCGTGCGAAGTGGGGGTGGAAGTCATGCCGCGCTCACCTTTCATGCGGACGATGCGTTTGGCAAACGCGACCGTGCATCAAACTGTCGCCAGCACCTTTTCCATGCGCTTTTTAAAGGCCGCCGCCTTGTTGTCTTCACCGATGATCTCCAGCATCGCGATGTAATCGAGCCCGATCGCCTCATAGCTCGTCACCTCCACCGGAAGCTGTGACTCGAGGATCGACAGGCTCTTCTCAAAATGCTTCTGCGCCGCGTCATTTTCCTTCAGCTCATGGCAGGCCGTGCCCAGATTGCACAGCGACTGCGCCACGTCACGATGCTTGTCTCCCAGCACCTCGATGCGGATCTGCAATCCGTCTTCAAACATCTCCTTCGCCTGGTCCGGAAATCCGGCCGCGTAATACAGGCTGCCCAGATTGTTGAACACACACGCCACGGATTCCGACTTGCGTCCGCGCTTGTTCTCCAGCGTTTCCAGCGCGCGCAGGTAATGCTGTTCCGCCAGTGCAAACTTGTCCATGCACTTGTACGTCATCGCCAGGTTGTTGCGCAGCTGCGCCGCCACCTCCGTGTTCTCTCCGCCCAGCGCCTCGTGGTCATTGATCGCCTCTTCATAATAGGCCAGCGACTCCGACTCACGCCCGCTGAAGTCCAGCAGCGTCGCCAGGCTCGTGCGCACGTTCGCCATCACCTCCACCGGCATTTCCAGCTCCTTGCCCGCCTCCAGTGCTTCGCGATACGTCGCCTCCGCAGATGCAATGTCACCCGCATCGCGCTGCGCATCGCCCAGCGTCTGCAGGGCGCGCACCAGACCCGGCGCCTTGCCCGGATACTCCTTCACCGCCGCACGCTGCGTCTCCACCACCTTGAGGGCGTCTTGGATGACAGAATCTGAGGCGGGTGTCTGGGAAGAATTCTCGGGCATGGTCTCGACAGAGGGGTCGGGTGGTTGAGACGGTACCTTCGCGGACAGGTCAGCCCCGCGTCAAGTACCGCCTTCATCACAAAGCACAAAAGCCGCCCCAAGGAGCGGGGAACTCCGTTCCCCATCTTCGTGGGGTCGGAGCCCCCACCTCCTTGTCCCTACCCCCGGAGGGCAACGCTCCTGCGTTGCCGACTTCGGCACGGCAGGAGCCGTGCCCTCCCATCATCCCCGCGAACCAAGAACCAAGAACCAAGAACCAAGAACCAAGAACAAAGAACAAAAAAACCTACCTCCTCAACGCATTGATCAACTCATCCACCTTGTCCGCGATCTGCTGCACCTCCGCCTGCGTCGGCGGATCGCTCACCGCCAGTCCCAGCACATCGATGCTGTTGCTGTTGTTGCTGGTGCCGACGATCGCGTTGCTCAGATCCGCGAAGCTCACCTCGCCCACCGGTCCCTGCGGCCCTTCCGCTCCGTCATTGCCCTGCGGACCCTGAGGACCTGCCGGCCCTTGAGGTCCGGGATCACCGGGATCCCCTTTGGGAATGCTGCTGATCAAATCGACGATCCCCTGAAACTGCGCACGCATCGGCGCGGACTCGATCAGGGCGTTCGTGGGCGGATAATTAGGATCGTAGGGCATGATGGTCGTGGGTGGGGTTGGCCGAAAGAGACAAAAAAGATTTCAAGAAGAGGCAGATGAAGAAAGGAGTGCGGACACTCTTGTCCGCTGCTTGGAAGATGCGGGCAGGAGTGCCGAGCTAAGCGAGACAGACGAAGTCAACCCGCGCTCCCGTCCCATTTCTCTTCGTCGGACATGGCGCAGCATGTCCCCACCCGGAGGGCAGACCTCCGTGTCTGCCGAATTCGGCAACGCAGGAGCGTTGCCCTCCCGCTCACGTCACCACCACGCTTTGCGACAAGCTGGGCAATGCATCGCCGCCGTCGTTGTAGGCGATGGCCTGGATTTCCACGGTCACACCGGGCGTGAAGCCGGTCAGCGTTTTCTCCAGGCCTTCGGTGGTGCCCGCGCTGGAGAAGTCGTCGTCCACGCCGATGATCTTCTTCAACAGACGCGTGGCACTCATGCGGGTGCTGTAAGGCCACTCCGCGTGGATCTTCCCACCGCCCTGCGCAGTGAGG
>NZ_JAGRPF010000011.1 GCF_020439865.1 Prosthecobacter sp. | reverse complement strand
GTCATCGCCAAGGCCTTCAGCGAGACCGAAAAGGTCGATGAGAAGGGCAAGAAGGAAGTCATCACCGTGCTGCGCCTGCATCCGCGTGTCGCCCCGATCAAAGTCGGCGTCTTCCCGCTGCTGAAGAACAAGCCCGAGCTCGTCGCCAAGGCGCGCGAGGTCTATGCGCTGCTGAAGAAGCACCTGAACTGCTTCTACGACGAAACCGCGAGCATCGGCCGCCGCTACGCCCGCCAGGACGAAGTCGGCACGCCCTTCGGCGTCACCATCGACTTCGAAACCTGCGGCGAAAAAGGCCCCGAACTCCAGGACACCGTCACGTTGCGTCATCGCGACAGCGGCGAGCAGGAGCGTGTGAAAATCAGCGAGCTGCTCGGGAAGCTGCTGCCGTTGGTGGGGTAAGAGGGCAGCACATCAGCGACGATCATGACCATGACTGAGCTCTTTCAGAAGGAAAGAGATGCATACGTCCGCGCATTGGAGTCATGCCTGGCTGAGATGCGCAAAACATCACCAGAGGCAGCCGCTGAAGTTCTCGTGGAAACGAACAGTCCGGAAACTCCGCTGCCGTTTCGCCTGACAAGACCTGACATCATCAGCGGATCGGCGAATAAACCGAAAATCAGTCGTGTAGTGAAGGACGAAGTGTTCCACTTCACACCACACGAGGCGAAATTGTCTGGAGGCGCAAAGCTGCTTCTTCACCCTTTGCGTTGGGACAACTTTGAAATCTGTCTGACAGGTAGGATCAACGGATGGGAGCCTTACGAGGCATGGGTTCAGAAGTGGTTGGATGCTGACGACGTCATGACATCACCCGATTCTGATTTTGCCGGGCGCATTCATCAGGCGAGTATGCCGCTGGAAGAGAACGGTTGTTGGCACCTTGTCGTCGACATGGGAAGTGCTGGGCTTGATGCGCTGAATGAGTTGTTTGGCGTTCTCCAATCCATAGGAGCCGATTTTGTCGAGATCGGCGGCGAAGACTCAAGCACATCACAGTAGCTGAGCGAGTGCTAGACCGGATGAACCCGGGACTACAAACAATGGAAGCGCACTCGGAAGACACGTTCCCAATCACATCTCCAAAAAATTCTTCAGCAGGTGCTTGCCGTCCTGGGTGAGGATGGATTCGGGATGGAACTGGACGCCGTGGATGGGGAGTTCCTTGTGGCGGAGGCCCATGATCTCGGATTCGTCATCACTCGCGGTGGCGGTGATCTGTAGGCAGTCCGGCAAGGTGGCGCGTTTGACGAGGAGCGAGTGATAGCGCGTGGCCTCGAAGGGCTGTGGCAGGTCTTTGAAGACGGATTCTCCGCGATGGTTGATCATCGAGGTCTTGCCATGCATGAGGCGTCCGGCGCGGACGACCTCGCCGCCGAAGACGTGGCCGATGGCCTGATGACCAAGGCAGACACCGAGCAGCGGCGTGGTTTTGCCGAAGCGCTCGATCACGGCACAGCTGATGCCGGCTTCCTTCGGCGTGCAGGGACCGGGAGAAATGCAGATGTGGTCAGGCTTGAGCTTTTCGATTTCTTCGAGCGTGACCTGGTTGTTGCGGCGGATTTCCATGACGGCTCCCATCTCGCCGAAGTACTGGACGAGGTTGTAGGTGAAGGAGTCGTAGTTGTCGATGATGAGGAGCATGGGAGAGCGTCAAGCGGTCGCGGCTGATCAGAAGCCGCGGAGCTGGAGGATGGTGTCGAGTTCGCGCTGGAAGGCGGGGATGTCGGCGGCAGGCGGCTGATAGCCGGGGGCGGGGCCGCGCATGCCGAAGCGTCCCATCTGATCCATGAACCACTGGACGGTGGTGCCGTCGGTGAAGGTGGCCTTCCCGCTGATGAGGGCGCCTGCGGGCGGGATCTCATCGACGGTGACTTTCAGTTCGCCACCGGGAACCGACTCCGCGGGAGCAGGTGCGCCCTCTTCCGGTACGACTTCGTCTGCGACGGCCGGTTCAGGCGGCGGTGCCGGTTTTTCCTCGGGCGGCGGGGCTTCACGCGGCTTGTCCTGAATCTTGATGCCGAGCTCCATGATGAGGAGACGCGTCTCCATGTAGGTGAGCGTGACGGAGCACTCGGTGCGGAGGCGGTCCTGAATCTGATTGAGGTTCGCGCCTTCAGCGGCCCATTGTTCGACGAGTTGACGCTGTTGCGGAGTAAGGTTGGCCATGAGCTGTGTTACGAGGCTGAAGCGGCTTCAGCCGTTCATCTTGTCGGTGATGATGTGGGAGAGGGTGGAGGCTTTTTCGTGCAGCTTCTTCACCTCCTCGAGACTCAAGGCCTTGCCCTCGGGCACGTCGAGAAGCGGGAGCAATTCTTCCAGGCCCTTGCGGATCTCCTGCAGCGCCGGATTCTTCATGATGCTGGGGTGCAGGCTGTCGAGGCTCATCAGGTAATACTCGGCGATGTCGCGGCGGGTGAGCTGGCGGGTCTTTTCCTCAGAGTAGTTGTCTTTGATGCTCTGGGTGGAGATCTCCAGTGCGCGAAGCCAGCCGCCGAGGCTGATGAGGTGCGCGATGTCAACGTCCCGCAGCATGACCATCTCGGCCTCGACATCGGCCTGCGTTTTGGCGAGCTCGACACGGAGGTCCTGCCAGTTGCCCTTGAGGCTGTATTCAAAGAGGCTCTGCTGATGCTTGCCGAGACGGGTTCCGGCGCCGAGCGCCTTGCCATACTTCACCATGGCGCGGCCGACGGACTCCATCTCCTCGACCTTCTCACATTGCACGATGAGGAAGCCGTCGGCGATCAGCGTGCCGAGTCCCATGGCAACGATGATTCGGTCGGCGGGGGTCTTGTCGGTGAAGGAGCGTTTGAGGTCGTCAAAGCGCAGCTTGCCGACGTTGTTGAGCATGTCGAAGAGCTTGCGGATCGAGGGCGTGGTGAACTGGTTCACGCCGAACTCCTCACGCACATGTTCGTCGCCCACGACATCCTCAGGGATGGGGTTCTTCTGCGGCGTGCGCTCTGGCGCATCCTGGGCTGGAAGCACGGCGATGCCTGCGGCTCCAATCAAGGGCAGCAGCAGGCGGGCGAAGGGACGGCAAGTCATGGCGGCGATGATACGGAGTCACTCCGAGATTTCCAGCGCGAGTCTGGAAAAGTCTTTAGGCGGCTCAAATCGCTACATTTGCGCCAATTCCTTCGTTAACTGAACTCATCATGCGCCTGCTCCTCTGTTTGTTCCTCGTTGCCGCCTTCCATCTGCCCGCTCAGGACGCTCCTCCTGCGCTGACGGAATACATGGGGCGCCAGATCGCGATGACGATGCACTGGAAAGGCGCTGAGTGGCTGATGCGCCGCGTGCGCGACCGCGAGGAAGCGACCACACTGATGCGCAAGGAGCTGAGAGTGAAACCCGGCATGGTCGTGTGTGACATGGGCTGCGGCAACGGCTACCACACGCTGCCGCTGGCCGAGATGGTGGGTGCCACGGGCAAGGTCTATGCGGTCGATGTACAGCCCGAGATGATTCAGATGCTGAAGGCCAACATGGAGAGCAAGGGCGTAACGAACATCGTGCCGATCAACAGCCTCTACCACGACCCAAAGCTGCCGCCGAACACCTGCGACATGATTTTGATGGTGGATGTGTATCACGAGTTCTCGCATCCCGTGCAGATGCTCGCGGGCATGCGTGCGGCCTTGAAGCCGGACGGGCTGCTCGTGCTGGCGGAGTATCGCGCCGAGGATGAAAGCGTGCCGATCAAGCCTGAACACAAGATGAGCAAGGCGCAGATCAACAAGGAGATGAACGCCAACGGCTTCAAGCTCGTGCGCGAGTTCGACGGGCTGCCGTGGCAGCATCTGATGTTCTTTGGGAAGGCGGACGCGAAGTAGGAGCCGGAGCTTCTACAGCACGTTCACCGCCGCGCCGCCATCGACGACGATTCCCTGGCCGGTGATGTAGCTGCCGGCTTCGCTGGCGAGCATGAGGGCCGGGCCGGCGAGTTCACGCGGTGCGGCCCAGCGTTTCACCGCCGTGCGATCGGCGAAGTATTTCTTCTCCTCGTCGTTGAGCAGCTTGCCGGGCATGTCGGTGAGGAAAGGGCCGGGGCAGAGACAGTTCACGGTGATGCCGTAAGGTCCGAGATCGAGCGCACTGGCGCGGGCAAGACCGATGAGTGCGGCTTTGCACGCGCAATAGACATTCCGTTTCAAGCGGCCGCCGACGCCGAGCACGGAGGAGATGTGAATGATGCGGCCCCACTTGCGGGCCTTCATACCGGGAACGACGGCGCGGGTCAGAGACATGACGGCGGTGAGATCGACCTCGACATTGCGGTCCCAAACTTCATCGGTGATTTCATCGATGGCCTGCGGGTTGTTGATGCCGGCGTTGTTGACGAGGATGTCGATTTTTCCGAGACGCTTTTCGGCTTCCACCGCCAGTGCTCTCACGGCGGCACGATCCGCCATGTCGGCGACCATCCATTCGACTTTTACCTTCAAGCCATCGCCAATTTCGGCAGCGGCGGCTTTGAGTTCATCCGCGTTGCGGCTGGAGATGAAGACATCGGCGCCAGCTTCGGCGAAACCGCGCGCCATTGCTTTGCCAAGACCTTTGCTGCCGCCTGTGACGAGTGCCGATTTGCCAGAGAGATTGAAGAGTGGAGAGGACATGCGCGCGGTTTAGCATGCGCTCACGGAATGCGCGAGGAGAAAGCGAATCAGTGACGAAAACCGAACTGTGCTGCGAGTTCGAGGCATTCATTCACGGGGCGAAGGCCTTGGGATGGTGTGGGATGCGTGAGGCAGATCGCGGCGGTGCAGACGGCGAGACGCAGACGTTCGGCTATGGGCGATTCTTCATGCGTGCCGTGGAGGTAGCCGGCCGCGAAGGCATCTCCGGATCCGGTGGCTCCGGCGATGAAGTTCGGCGGGAGCTGAAGCGAGGACTGATGGTGAACCGAGCCGCCTTTCTCGACGACCACAGCTCCAGCTTCGAAGTGAATGACCACTTCACGTCGGACACCTGCGTCGAGAAGCTGCCGTGCGGCGGCCTGGATTTTTTCGAGGTCTGGCGGCGAGCCTTTAAGGTCGATCCCGGTGGCATTGCCTGCTTCGATTTCATTTACGATGAGATAATCCGTGTAGGGCAGGGACGCGGCGGTGATTTCGCGGAATTGGGGATTGCTCGAACTGACGAGATCGAGGGTGGTGATGAGTCCGGCACGTTGCGCGCCCTCGAGCACCCGACTAGCGACGGTGCGTCCATCGGGAAGCAGGCGGTCCATCTCGCTGAGGAGCATCAAATACCCGAGGTGGAAGATTTTCGCCCCGGTGCGGCTGAAATCAAAATGCGCCTCTCCAAGCAGCGCATTGGTGCCGAGTTGATGGAAAAACGTGCGGCGTCCGCTGCCGGACACGGTCATGGCGTCGGTGTAGCTGGTCGGTGCGGCGTCCGTCTGCTGGAGTTGCGTGATGTCGATGCCCGCCGACTCGCAGTCACGGAGGATCCAGTCACCGTTCGAGTCCCTGCCGACGAGTCCGACAGCGGCGAGCGGATAAGAGACGCCCATGGCAGCAAGATCCTTGAGCACGTTGTAAGGACCACCACCGTTGGAAGAGGTCTCGCTGCTGATGAACGCGAGCATGTCCTGCTCCGGCCAGGCATCGATGAGCTTGACGTGGTCGATGATGAAGTTGCCGCCGGCGAGGATGCCGTTTCGAGAGGTCATGACGCGAAGGATAAAGCTCTGGCAAGGATGTCAGCCGAGGCGGAGCGAATAACGCTCGCTGTGGCGCGATAACTTTACGGGAGATCCATAGATAGCGCTGAGATTGGCGCTGTTGAGTGTGACACCTTTCTCTCCGGCGGCATGCACCAGGCCGTCACGCAGCATGAGCACATGGGTGATGCAGGGCAGGATCTCTTCGACGTGATGTGTGACCATGACGAGGGAGGGGGAATGAGGCTGGCTGGCAAGGCTTTGCATCCACTGCAGGAAGTGCTCGCGGGCGACGGGATCGAGACCCGCGCAGGGCTCGTCGAGAATGAGAACCTCAAATCTGGCCATCAGCGCGCGGCAGATGAGCACCTTTTGCTTTTCGCCTTGGGAAAGAGGCCCCCACAGGGCATGGCGCAGGTAGTCGCAGCCGACTTGCTTGAGCAGTTGTGCGGCCTGACGCCGCACGGCGGGCAGGGGATCTTCAATGAGGTTGAGCTTGGCCTCGCGGCCGCTGGCGATGACATCGATCACAGGCTCACCGCTTTCAAGGTAGGTGGTGAGTGTGTTGGTGACCAGACCGACGCGGCGACGGACTTCCCGCCAGTCGTCATCACCGAACACGCTTTCGTCGATCTGAAGCGTGCCGCTGGTGGCGCTGTCGTAACCGGTGATGAGATTGATGAGCGAGGTCTTGCCGCAGCCGTTGGGGCCTAGAATGCACCAGTGCTGATCTGGATCGACGCGCCAGGTGATGCCTTTGAGGATGGGGCGCCCTCGGCGAAAGGTGAGATCGGTGACTTCGAGAACAGGGTTGGACATGCGCGCGGATTCTCGAATGAGTACTGCGGAATGTCGAACGGGGAGTGCTGCCGGCAGGTGAAGGATGGCTGATGTAGCCCGCCGGGGGGATTCGCACCGCCCTTCGTGGGCAGAAATTGTCCTTTTGATTTTTCTCCCGTGACAAAAATGACCATCCTGCTAGTCTCGATTTCCTTTCCTGAAAAATGCCAGCCCACCAAGCAGCCCAGCCGTCCTGCGCACCGCACCGTGATACAACGCGCAATTCCAAGCTTGCGTTATGTCATGGTCTTTTTGTAGGTTGGGCATACGTGGAACGCACCCTGCAACACATGAGACCGATTTTTTGCGCCGCCTTGGCATTTGCCGCTGTCACGCCCGTGTTTGCCCAGGCTCCTGCGCCGCCCGCTGCACCTGGCGCCCCAGCGGCTCCTGCGGCCCTGAACATTCAGCAGGAAACAGAGGCCCTCATCAACGCCGCCAGCGCTCTGTTTACGGAAGCCAAGTATCAGGAGGCGCTCGCCAAGCTTGATCAGGCCAAGAAGAACCTGAACAACAAGCCCTTCGAGAGCATCATGTTCGTCGAGGGGGCGTGTCACTACAATTTGAACGACTACCCAAAGGCGATCGAGTCCCTGGAGGCCTACGTAAAGGAGTTTCCTCAGGGCGCGATGATCACCGATGTGCGAATGGCGCTGGGCCGCTCCTACATTGCCAGCAAGCAGGAGGACAAGGGGGTCGAAGTGCTCACGGATGTTGTACGCAACTCGCCTGAAAAGAAGGCCGAAGCCGGTCTGATCATTGCTGACGCTCTCAGCAAAAAGGATCAAAAGGACAAGGCCCTTGAAATCCTCAATTCAGTTCTCGCCGACGGCATCCGCAGTGCGGAATCAATTCAGGCGGCCATGCTGGCGGCCAACATCTATGTGAGCAGCGGAAAGCTTGATGAAGCCGGTGCGCTGATGGACAAGGTCCGAAATTTCGCGTCAGGCGGTGACAGCATCGCCCAGATGAACAACATCTATCTCAAGCTCGGTGATGAGATGATGGAAAA
This sequence comes from Prosthecobacter sp., assembly GCF_020439865.1. Classification (GTDB taxonomy): domain Bacteria; phylum Verrucomicrobiota; class Verrucomicrobiia; order Verrucomicrobiales; family Verrucomicrobiaceae; genus Prosthecobacter. Next base: position 5,185 of record NZ_JAGRPF010000011.1, on the reverse strand, counting down.
GAAGTCCTTCAAGGATGCGCTCGGCGCCTACCAGTTGGTGCGCAAGAAGAGCGAAATCACCCGCATTCAGAAGGAGCAGGTGGCCAAGCTGGAGGGACAACTCAAGACCGCCAAGGGGGTGCGCAAGGAGGAGCTTGAAACCAAGCTCAAGGCCAATCAAGAGATCATGGCCGAGATCGAGAAGCGCACGGACTATGACGCTTCTCTCTACTATCGTCTGGGACGCTGCTATTACGAAATGGGTGCTCCGAAAGAGGACGGCACGGTTGGTGATTCATCGCGGCTCTGGCAGGCCATTTTGGCTTTCGAAGTCATCGTCAATGAATTCAAGGAGTTCCCGCAGCGCGACAAATGCATGTTTGGACTCATCATGGTTAATGCCGCCCTGCGGCGCATCAAAGAGGCGCGTGAACTGTGTCAGAAGTTCATCGACAACTTCCCGGATAGTGAGCAGATCGGGCAGGTTTCCGAGATGTACGGCATGCTTGCCTACCAAAACAAGCAGCTCAAAGAGGCGGTGGATGCGTTTGCAAAAGCTGAGACCTTCCCCAAAGCTGACAAGCCACGCCTGCGCTTCCTGCGTGGCAGTGTTTTGTTTGAGATGCAGCGCTTTGACGAGGCTCGCACCGCCTACGAACTGCTGATTCAGGAGTTTCCGAATGAAGAAGCCTACAAGGACGATGCGCTCTATCGCATCGCGTTGAGCTATTTCTATCAGAACGACTACAAGAGCGTGACCAAGGCGCTCAAAAACTACATCAAGGAAAACCCGAAGGGCCAGTATGTGGTGGATGCGCGCTACCGAATGGCTTTCATCGATTTCCAAGGGGGGGACAAAAAGAAAGCCGAAGAGGAGCTGCTAAGCATCGTCAAGGATGCGCCGAATGACCAGAACATCGGTCAGGTGCATGCGCTGCTCGGTGACATCTACAATCAAAAGGCCGATTATGAGAATGCGACGATCAACTTTGCCGCCGCGGTGGACAAGGCCAAGACGGATGACGTGCTCAACTACGCCATGGATCAGGTCACGGACCTGTATGTGGGTGCCAACAAGTGGACGGAGCTCTCCGAGATGTGGCAGAAGTATTACAACACCCACAAGGACAACGATGATCTGTCTCTCAAAGCCATCCTGTGGATCAGCCGCTCCAAAATCAAGGAAGGCAAAGTGGACGAGGCGAAGAAATTGCTCTCTGAGCACATCAAGACTCGCATTGCCAATGCAGCAAACCAGCAGGTTGAAGGCTTGATTCAGCAGCTTGTGAGCATCAGCGCCCCTAAACGCCGTCGCGTTTCGACGACTGCGACTAGTCCCGCCCCGGCCAGTGGTGAAAAATCTGCCGATGGAGCCGCTGCACCGGCTCCGGCACCGCCGCCTGACCTTACTTTTGAAGACGTCGAGAAGGAACTCGAGGATTCGCTGACACCGCCTCCGGCGGCAATGAATGGCACCGCCCAGATGCGCATTCTCTTCGCGAAAACATGGCTGGCCAAGACGATGAAGATTCCGGACAAGGCCGAGAAATTCTTCAACATTATCATCGAAGTTGCGAAACCCGATGATCTGAGCCCGATGCTGCTGGCGACCGTGGGTGACAGTGCCCGCAAAAAGGGTGATCTGGACAAGGCAAACGCCTGCTACATCCGCCTTCGAGACTTCTTCAAGGACAGCGAATACTCTGACGGAGCTCCGGTCGGTCTGGCGGAAATCGCATTCGAGAAGGGCGATTATGATAAGGCGCTCGAACTGTTCCGCGATGCGCTGACCAACTACCCCGGCAGTTCCAGAGTGCTTGATGCTACACAGGGCGAGGCCAAAACACTGGCCAAACTCAAGAAGTTTGATGATGCGAAGAAGATCTTCGAGCAGATCGCCAACACGAAGGAGTGGCGTGGACATGCCACGGCCAACGCCCTGAGGATGCTGGGTGAAATCGAAGCCACCCAGAACAAACACGAGGCGGCCATCGCCTACTTTCAGCGCGTGTTCATCGCCCACCAGAAGTGGAAGGATGAAATGGCCAAATCTTATCTCCTCTGCGGGAAATCTTTCATAGCCCTGGGCAAGCGCGAAGAGGCCAAGAAGACCCTGCAGGAAATGGTGGCTCGCAAGGATCTCCAGGAACAGCCGGAAATGAAGGAAGCCCAGCAACTCCTCGCCACCCTGTAACATCATGCGAACTCACTTCACGACTTCCATGCGCACGTTCGCTTTTGTTTTTTCGTTGATCGCCATCTGCATCGCCGGTTCCGCCCATGGGCAGGCCATTGTGCTCAAGGACGGCAACCGTGTCTTCTCCTCGGAGTTTTCGATTCAGGATGGCAAGATTGTCCGCACTATTCAAATCGGTGAGAACAAAGCCACCAGCATTCTGGACAAAAAGAACATCGACTCGCTGGAGTGGCCCTATCCGGCCGAATTGACCGAGTCCTCCGACCTGCTGGCCAAAGGCAAGACCGATGAGGCGATTGCAGTGCTGAAGAAAGGCCGCGACTTCTTCGAAAACTTCGAAGGCATCGAGGGGAACTGGTATGTCGATATCTACTTTGCCTACATTGAGGCGCTGAATCAGGGGGGCAAGTTCGACGATGTGGTGAAAGCACTCCCTGCCTTGCGTGCACTGAAACTGACGGACGCGCAAAAAATGCGCCTGCGGATCATTCAACTCGACATCGAACGCCAGACGACCTCGGATTATGTATCCATCATTGCCGAGGCTCAGGGCATTTTGAAGGAGACGGATGATTCGGCAATCGGGGCATCTTTGTGGGCGATCATTGCGGACGTTTATTCGCGCAAAAAGGAATGGGAAAAGGCCTTGCTGGCCTATCTGCGCATTCCGGTGTTCTACGGCACCCAGATGCAGCGCGTACCGGAAGCGGAACTCAACGCTGCCAAGACTTTGATCAAGATGAAGCGCTACGAAGACGCGAATACCTTCCTCGCGCGCATCATCGAATCCTATCCAGGATCGCCCATCGCAGATACCGCCACCAAGGAAAAGGCGGCCATCGCCGGAATGAAGAACGTCGCTGAAGACGAGGCTGCTGCAGCCGGCAAGTCTGACGAAGCCACACCCAAGGAAGGCGAGCCCGCTTCAACCACTGATTCCAAACCCAAAGCCTGATTCCCCCACCCATGCAAACCAACACTGCCACCACCATGACCCGATACATCCCCAACGGCCCCGCCCGCGCGTTCCTTTGCGTCCTGCTGGCGTTTGGCGTTCTCACTTCACTCAATGTTTACGCTCAGGAGCCGGCTGCTCCCGAGGGCGGCGCCGAGGCGCCGCATACGGAATCCATGATCGACCGCTTCATCGAAGGTGGTTGGGTGATGTATCCGATCACCGCATGCTCGATCGCTCTGGTCTGGCTCACGGTTGACCTGTGGATGCGCACCGGCATCAAGAAGCTGGCTCCTCGGGCCCAGGTGGCGCAGGTGCAGGATCTGTTTCGTGCAGGCGACTATGTCGGAGCTTATCAGTTTTGCAAAGGCAGCCCGTCGCCATTTAGCAACATCACTCGGGTAGCGCTCAGTTTCCTGGGCGACGGCCACGAAGCAACGGAAGCGGCTTTGTTCACCGAACTCAACAAGGCGAATTCCGCGACGCAGACGCGCATCAACTACCTGTCGGTTATCGGGGTTTGCACGCCGATGATCGGTCTGACCGGCACCGTGACCGGGATGATGCGCGCGTTCTCCACTCTGAAGACCAGTGGAGCAGGGGACCCCGCCAAGCTTTCTGGAGCTATCGGTGAGGTGCTTATCGCAACGGCATCCGGTTTGTTCATCGCTGTTCCGGCGTTCATGTTCTTCTACTTTCTGCGCAACCGCCTTCAGGTCGGTATGACTGACCTTCAGGAGATTGTGATGTCGCTGTTCCGCAAGATGCCCTACCAGCATCTCAAGGACGCCCACGTCGGTGAAGAAGAGTTCTACGCTGCCATTCCGAACTGGGTGGCCGGTGGTGAAGAAGTCGTTCACGCGGCTCCTGTCGCGTAATGTCACGTACTTGATCTACTCAATTCTCAACCCTTAACCTTCTTCTAACACTATGGGCGGCGGCGGCGGTGGTGGTGATGGCGAACCGGAGTTCCAAATTGCTCCGATGATTGACGTGCTGTTGGTGTTGCTCATTTTCTTCATGAGCATCACCTCGGCGCAGGTGTTGCAGATCGACAAGGAGATCCAGCTCCCGGTCGCCGGCGACGCCAAGAAGAAGGAGAAGAACATGATGAACGAGGCCGCACTCAACGTGCGTTGGACCAACGGCAAGGCGACGATCATTTTGGACAACACCACCTATGACATCGTGGAGCCGCTGGTGGAAAAGCTGCGGGCGCGCAAGGAGAGCAATCCCAAGTACAGAGTCGTGATTCGTGGCGACAAGCGTCTTCCGGCCGTCGAGATCCAGCGGGTGATGACAGTGATCGCCCAGGCCGGCATTGATGACATTTCCTTCTCAGCATTGAACAAAGAATAACTTTCAACTCATGGCAGAAGAATTCGGACACAAAAAGAAGCACCGTGAAATCGAGCAGGAGCAGCTGGCGGTTGGTTTCCAGATTGCCCCCATGATTGACGTGGTGTTCGTCATCATGTTGTTCTTCATGGTCATGGTCGGTTCCGTGAAGGTGGAACGTGAACTCAAGAGCCAGCTTCCAGGTCTGGCGCCGCCCTCGGCGGATGCTCCACAGGAACTGCCGGATGAGATCATTGTGGGGGTTGAGGAAACCGGTGCGGTAACGCTCAATGAGGAAGAGTTCGACAGCCCCACCGACAAAAAGCTGCCTAATTTCACAGATACACTCAAGCGTCTCAAACAGGAAGCCGACAACCGTAATGCAAAGGTGATCGTAACCATTCAGGCCGAGGAACAGGCCACCTATGAGCGTGTCATCGATGTGCTCAACGCGCTGGCCGTTGCCAAGGTGTCCAACGTGACCTTCACCGTTGGCAGTGACGTGGGCTTCTAATCCCCGAAAAGTTGATTTTTTGACTGCCTCCCCCCAAGAAAAGGGGAGGTATTTCGTCTGTTTACCCTGAAAACATCCCCGTCATGAATCCGCAGCAGCCAGGAACACCGCAGAATCCGCCGCAGCCCCCGCACCCGGGAGCGACCCAGCCGCTGCCTCCGGGCTACATGCCGCCGCAGGGCTATCCGCCGCAGATGCCGGG
>NZ_JAGRPF010000094.1 GCF_020439865.1 Prosthecobacter sp. | reverse complement strand
TACGCGCCTTTCAAGAAGCTGATCACCGAAGGCAGCCGCGACGCTCTGAGTGCAGAACTCAAAGACAGCGGCCTGCGTGGACGCGGTGGCGCGGGTTTTCCGCTGCACTTCAAATGGTCCTCATGCCGCGCTGCTGAAGGCGCGGTGAAGTACATCGTCTGCAACGCGGATGAAGGTGATCCGGGCGCTTACATCGACAAATACCTCATGGAAAAGCAGCCGCATAGTGTGCTGCTCGGCATGATGGTCGCGGGTTGGTTCGCCGGCGCCGAAAACGGCATCCTTTACATCCGCGCCGAGTATCCGGACTCGGTCACCATCATCAACGAAGCCATCGAAGATCTGCGCGCCGCGGGTCTGCTCGGTCAGAACATCCTCGGCACGGGATTCAACTTCATGCTGAAGTCGATCAAAGGTGCTGGTGCCTACATCTGCGGCGAGGAGACCGCCCTTCTCGCCAGCCTCGAAGGTCAGCGTCCCGAAGTGCGCACGCGTCCGCCGTTCCCGACCATCGAGGGGCTCTTCCGCAAGCCGACGATCGTCAACAACGTCGAAACCTTCTCGACCATCCACGCCATCCTCACGCTTGGTGGCAAGGGCTACGCGCAGATTGGAACTCCGCAGTCCACAGGACCGAAGCTGCTCTCTCTGGATTCGCATTTTGTGAAGCCCGGCATCTACGAAGTCGCCATGGGCACGCCGTTGCAGGAAGTCATCGACCTCGCGGGTGGATTCAAAACAAAAGTGAAAGCCATCCAGATCGGCGGTCCGCTCGGCGGCATTGTGCCGATGTCGCATGTCGGCCAGCTCACCGTCGATTTCGAAAGCTTCAAGAAGGCCGGCTTCCTTCTTGGTCATGCGGGTGTCGTCAGCATTCCGGAGTCGATGCCGATGATCGAATACATCCAGCATCTCTTCCAGTTCACCGCCGACGAAAGCTGCGGCAAATGTTTCCCGTGCCGCCTCGGCAGCACGCGCGGCAAAGAATTGATCGCCAAAGCACGCGGCGACAGTAGCTACAAGATCGACCGCGAACTCATCAACGACCTGCTCGACACGATGGAGCAGACGAGCCTCTGCGCCCTCGGCGGCGGTGTGCCACTGCCAATCAAGAATGCACTGGAGCATTTTGATGGGGAACTCGGCGGGTATTTCAAGGCATAAGCCACAACTCCGACGAGTCGATGTCGATTCACCTCGGCTCCGTTCGTCTCAAGGACGATGACACCGGTCAAACGGTCCGGCGCTTGCGCTTGATATGCAGGTGAGCGGTGGCGCGCTGGATCGCGGCCATGGCGGCGGCGACTTCTTCCTGATGCTCGCCAGGCTTGAGCTCGGCGAGCGTTTTCTTGGCGCGCTCAATGGCTTCTTCAGCAGCTTTCTCGTCGATCTTGTCCGCATCAAGCGCCACATCCGTCAGGATGCGTGTTACAGTGCCGGTCACTTCCACCAAGCCTTCACCGATGGCCATTTCGGTCGTCTTGCCGTCTTTGGTGATGCGCAGCTCACCAGGGAGCAGCGTGGTCACCAAGTTGGCATGGGCGGGAAGCACTCCCATCTCACCTTCGTAACCCGGAAGCACGACGGTATCGACCTCATCAGAGTAGATGCGGGCTTCAGGGGTGACGATTTCGAGTTTGAGGGGCATGGAAGGAATGGTCTAAATAACGAACGACGATGGCTTAACGCACTCAGTCTTTCTTCACGCTGTCGATGCCGCCCTTCATGTAGAAGTTGGCTTCAGGAACGTTGTCGTGCTTGCCGTCGAGGATTTCGGCAAAGCCCTTGACAGTGTCTTTGACGGAAACGTATTCGCCTTTGGTGCCGGTGAAGATTTCGGCCACGTGGAAGGGCTGGGAAAGGAAGCGCTGGAGCTTACGGGCGCGGAAGACGGTGAGCTTGTCTTCTTCGCTGAGTTCGTCCATGCCCAAGATGGCGATGATGTCCTGAAGGTCTTTGTAGCGCTGAAGAACGCGCTGCACGCCACGGGCGACGCGGTAGTGTTCTTCACCGACGATTTCAGGTGCGAGGGCCTTGGACACGGAGGCGAGAGGATCCACGGCAGGGTAGATGCCCAGCTCGGCGAGGGAACGCTCAAGCACGACGGTGGAGTCAAGGTGGGCGAAGGTGTTGGCCGGAGCAGGGTCGGTCAAGTCGTCAGCAGGAACGTAAACGGCCTGGAACGAGGTGATGGAACCGGTCTTGGTGGAGGTGATTCGTTCCTGCATGGCGCCCATTTCTGCGGCGAGGGTGGGCTGGTAACCCACGGCGGAAGGCGTACGTCCAAGGAGAGCGGACACTTCGGAACCGGCCTGGGAGAAACGGAAGACGTTGTCCACGAAGAAGAGCACGTCCTGGTTCTTCTCATCGCGGAAGTACTCGGCCATGGAGAGGGCGGAGAGGGCAACGCGGAGACGGGCACCTGGAGGCTCGTTCATCTGGCCGTACACGAGGGCCACTTTCGATCCTGGCTCGCTGATGTAACCACCCTGGTCGTTCTTCACGATGTTGTGACCGTCCTTCTTCACCTTGATAACGTCGGACTCGATCATTTCATGGTAGAGGTCGTTCCCTTCACGGGTACGCTCACCCACGCCAGCGAACACGGAGTAACCGCCGTGGCCTTTGGCGATATTGTTGATCAGCTCCATGATGACGACGGTCTTGCCGACGCCCGCACCACCGAATGCACCGACTTTACCACCCTTGGTGAAGGGGCAGATAAGATCGATGACCTTGATGCCGGTTTCGAGGATCTGAGCCGAAGGATTCTGGTCAACGAGCGCCGGAGCGGGGCGATGGATCGCGTAGCGCTTCTCGGTGGTCGGGGCGGCCTGGTCGTCGCAAGCGTCGCCGGTGACGTTGAAGATACGACCGAGAACTTCGTCGCCGACAGGAACGGTGATCGGGCCGCCGGTATCCTTCACGTCCATGCCGCGCTTGAGACCTTCGGTGGAAATCATGGCGATGGAACGGACCCAACCGTCACCCAGATGCTGCTGCACTTCGCAGGTAAGGCGTGCGGCCTTGCCACCTTGCTCGAAGTTGATCTCGAGGGCGTTGTAGATGGCGGGCAGGTTGCCGGAGGCGGAGAAATCCACGTCCACCACGGGACCGATGACTTGAACGATTTTGCCGATGTTGCTCATAAGACTTGGGAGATTTGGGAGGGGATGGCGGATGGGGTTTATTCGAGGGCCATCTTGGCGGTGGTGATTTCGAGGAGTTCGTTGGTGATCGCGGCCTGACGCAGCTTGTTGTATTCGAGGCTCAGGTCCTTGATCATCTGCTTGGCGTTGTCGGTGGCGTTCTTCATGGCCACCATCCGGCTGGAGTGCTCGGAGGCGCGGGATTCGAGCACCATTTGATAAACGGTGTCGTTCACATACTGCGGCAGCACGGTCTCAAAGACGACGGCGGCGCTGGGTTCAAAGGTGTATTCGGTCGTGACGGTTGCCGTCTCAATTTCAGGGGCAAAATCACGCTTGCCGCCGAGGGTCACCGGATTCACAGGCAGAAGCTGCTCGATGGTCGGAACAACGGTGACGGTGTTGATGAAATTGTTGAAGACGACGAGCACCTTCTTGTAGTCGCCCGTACGAAACTTCTCCTGAATGAAGCGACCGATGGCGCGCACTTCTGCGAACTTGGCGGGGTCCTTGATCGGGAAGTCGGCGAGGAGTGTGCGACGCAGGCGGTTGATGGCCTGAACGGCCTTCTTGCCGATGGTGACGTATTCGACTTCGCCCTCGATCTTCGAGGTGACGAGCTTCTTGAACAGATTGGTGTTCAACGCACCGCAGAGGCCTTTGTCGGAAGCGATGAGAAGAACGAGCGTCTTGTCGCCTTTGCCTTCGGAGAAGAAGGGATGCACGCCTTCCTCCGCGTGTTCCTTGAGGTTCACGAGCACCTTGTTCATCATCTCCGCGTAGGCGCGGCCGTTGCTGGCCTGGTCCTGCGCTTTCTTCATCTTCGCAGCCGCGACGAGCTGCATGGCCTTGGTGATCTGGGCCGTGTTTTTAACCGATTTGATTCGGCGTCGGATGTCGCGGGTGGAGGGCATGTGAGCGGAGAGCTAAGTGCGGAGGGCGGGTAGCCTGAAATGCTTACTTCCAGGAGGCTTTGAAATCGTCGAGGGCGGACTTGATGCCTGCTTCGACGTTGTCGAGGGTCTTCTCGTTGGCGAGCTGGTCCATGAGTTCGCTCTTGCGGGTGGAGAGGTATTCTTCGAGCTTGGCCTGGAATTCCTTCACGCGGTCCACAGCGACGGAGTCGAAGTAGCCTTTCTGCATCGCGTAGAGGCTGCAAACCATGATCGGCAGGCTCTTTGGCTGATACTGCTGCTGCTTGAAGAGTTCCACGATGCGGGCACCGCGGTCGAGCTTGGCCTTCGTGCCAGCGTCGAGGTCGGAACCAAACTGGGCGAAAGCGGCGAGTTCGCGGAACTGGGCGAGGTCGAGCTTCGTGGTGCCGGAGACTTTCTTGATGGCCTTCGTCTGGGCGGCGGAACCCACACGGGAGACGGAGAGACCGACAGAGATGGCGGGGCGGATGCCCTGATAGAACAAGTCGGTTTCAAGGAAGATCTGACCGTCGGTGATGGAGATCACGTTCGTCGGAATGTAAGCGGACACGTCACCGGCCTGGGTTTCGATGATCGGCAGTGCGGTCATGGAACCACCGCCGTAGTTTTCACTGACGCGGCAGGAGCGCTCAAGGAGGCGGGAGTGGAGGTAGAACACGTCACCCGGATATGCTTCACGACCGGAAGGACGCTTCAGGATGAGGGAGACCTGACGATAGGCAACGGCCTGCTTGGAAAGGTCATCGAACACGATGAGGACGTCGTCGCCCTGATCCATGAACCATTCACCGATGGCGCAGCCGGAGTAGGGAGCGAGATACTGGTTCACCGCGGAGTCGGAAGCGGAAGCGCTGACGATCGTGGTGTACTCCATTGCGCCGGCGTCTTCCAGAGTCTTCACCACACGGGCGATGTTCGACTGCTTCTGTCCGATAGCGACGTAGATGCAGTAGAGAGGCTTGTGGCCCTTGAGCTTGCCCTGTTCGGCGGCCTTGTTCTGCTGCGCCTGGGAAATGATGGTGTCCACGGCGATGGTGGTCTTGCCGGTGGAACGGTCACCGATGATCAACTCACGCTGACCGCGGCCGATTGGGATCATGGCGTCGATGCTCATGATGCCGGTCTGCACCGGAACGGACACGGACTTACGGGCGATGATGCCAGGAGCGAGCTTTTCGACCGGATACTGGGTTTCACCCTTGATGTCGCCTTTGCCGTCGATGGCCTGACCGAGAGCGTTCACGACGCGACCGAGGAGGCTCTTGCCGACAGGCACGGAGAGGAGACGACCGGTGGTCTTGACTTCGTCACCAGCCTTGACGTTTTCGCCTGCACCGAGAAGCACGCAGCCGACTTCGGTTTCTTCGAGGTTCAGAGCGAGACCATAGACGCCGCCAGGGAACTCGATCATTTCGTTGAGCATGACATCGCTCAAGCCTTCAATCTTGGCTGCGCCGTCACCGATTTCACGTACGATGCCCACATTGGACTTCGTGACGGCGGTCTTGAGGCCGGCGATTTGGGATTCGATCTCCTGGAGGATGTTGCTCATGGTATTGCGGGTTTGAAAAAGCTGAGAGGGAAGGGCGGGGTGTTAGGCGGAAAGGGAATCGGACAGAGCTTTGAGGCGGGCTTTGACACTGCCGTCCCAGACATCGGAGCCGACCTTGACGCGGATGCCGCCAAGGAGCTCGGGATTGACGTTAAATTCGAGAGTGAGCGGGCGGCCGTATTTCTTCGAGAGGCTGGCCTGCAGTTCGGTCTGCGTGGCAGGTGTCAGGGCGGTGGCGCTTTCGACGGCGGCGCGCTGACGATCGACTTCGTTCGCCACGAGGCGTGCGAAAGCATCAAGGATGCCGATAAAGCCACGGGGCTTGCTACTGGCCACGCTGTTGACCACGGTGCGCACACGGGACTCGTCCAGCTTTCCATCTGCGAGGCAGGCGCGGAAAAGCTGGCGGGAGGTGCGGCGGGCTTCCTTGGTGATCTTCATGGTGGCGAAGCGGCGAGAGAATTAAGCGGAGACCTGGGCGGCGGTTTCCTGATTGATGCGGGTCTGGTCGTCGGTGTTGAGGACCTTGCCGGTGACGCGGCTGGTGGCGTCAGAGACCATGCGGCCGAATTCGCGCTTGAGCTGGGACATGAGCTGCTCCTGTTCGAGCTGGGCGGCTTCACGCGCCTTGGCGATGATGGTGTTGGCGGAAGAAACGGCTTCCTGCTGGCGGCGCTCCTGAATGGCCTTGGCGGCTTCGTCAGCTTCCTTCACGAGGCGGGCTGCATCAGCCTCCGCCTTGTCAAGAAGCGCCTGGGCGTTCTGTTTGGCCTCGGCGGCGTCCTTGGCGATTTTTTCGAGCTTGGCTTCACCGTCGGCGATGCGCTGACGACGCTGCTCCAGCATGCCTAGGATCGGGCCGAAAGCGTATTTTTTGAGGATCGTGAAGACGACCCAGAAGATGATCACCTGGGCGAAAAACTTGGGCCAGGCGAGGCCGAATTTTTCGACAATCGCGTCAACTTTGCCCGCAGCGATGATGGTAGGCATGGCAGAGATCATAAGTGGAACGGAGGTGATCGGAACGAGTGAGATTTGAAAGAGGGGGAAGGAGAGAAAGGGCGGCGGACCACGCGGAGTGATCCGCCGCTGAAAGGCAGATTAGAAACCGCCGAGGAAGGCGATAATGCCAAGACCTTCAGCAAGAGCCATGGCGATAATGCCAAGGGTCAGAATGTTGCCGAAAGCGCCAGGATTGCGGCCGACGGCTTCCACAGCCTTGGAGCCGACAAGGCCCACGCCGATCGCGGCACCGCCGCCACCGAGGCCCATCGTGATGCTGCCAGTGATGCCGGCTGCGGCTGCAGGGGCGTGAGCGGCTGCTTCCTGAGCCATCGAGATAAGTTCCATTGTCATAGTGTTAGTCGTGTTTTGTTTGTTGTGTCGCCGACGTCCACGCGTTGCGCATGGTCCCGCAGGCAAATTCGATTTTAGTGGTGCGCCTCCTCATGACCGTGATCGTCATGAGTGGTGGAGAGCTGGATGTAAACCGCGCAGAGCAGGGTGAACACGATCGCCTGCAGCAGGCCGACCAGCAGTTCCATGAAGTAAAAGGGAAGAGGAAGAACAACGCTGCCGAGGAAGCTGCCAATGGCGCCCTGGCCGGCCATCAGGTCACTCATGGTGTGGATGACGTTTTCACCGGCGAAGATGTTACCGAACAGTCGGATCGAGAGCGTGACCGGACGGATGATGATGGAAACGACTTCGATGACACCGACGAAAAGGAAGACCGCGGCGACCACCATGCCCATCACGCCTTTAAGACCACCCTTAGGTCCGAAGGTGTGAACGACAAAACCCCAGATGCCGATTTCCTTGATGGTCAGGAACAGCCAGACGAGGAAAGCGGAAACAGCGAGACCGATGGTGGCATTCAAGTCGGCTGTTGGCGGACGCAGCAGCGGATCATGAGCGGCTTTGACCGAGAGGAAACCGGTGGACTCGCCCCAGCCGATCGTTCCCACGCCCGGGAAGAGGCCGAACCAGTTGGAGACGAGAATGTAGATAAAGAGAGTGCCCAACAGCGGGAACGCGAGCTTGGCCTGCTTTTCACCGACGATTCCCACCACTTGGTTGTAGAGAAACTCGACGATGAATTCGAGGAAGTTCTGCGCCTTGTGCGGCACGAGCGTCATGTTCTTCGTCGCCTTACGCGAGAACCAAAGAACAATGCTCATCACAACGAGCGCGACGAGCACCGAATTGGTCAGGAAAGCCAGCGTGCTGCTCTCTCCAAACAACCCGGACGCATAGCTGTGCACGTTCGCGAGCAGCGGCGAAAAGGAAGCTTGTTGGGAGAGTGAGGACAACATGTGAGTAGGGTCTCCCGGGGAGGCTGGACGTAGGGTCCGTCCGGGAGGAAGGGGCGCATTTTCTAGCCACAGGTGAGAGGAGAGGCAAGAGCTATTTGTGAAAAATTTCACAAAGTCGGCAAGGCCCCGGTTTTGTCGACGTGAAAGGGCTCTACAGAGCTCTTAGCTGAGTGGCGGATGTCGAACTCTGAAACGACAGATAGAAAGGTTCTGCGCTGATTCAGACACGTGCTCGACATTGGTGCTGCGGCATGCGAGCGTTCGTGTGATGCTGTCCGCCTCTCGCTTCATTTGTTTCATGCTTGCGCTGTCGTTTTCTGCCAGTGCCGCCACGAAATCCCGGTCTGTTTCCGCCTATGGCAAACCGAACGTTCTGTTCATCATCGCGGATGATCTGCGTGACTATGTCGGGTGGATGGGTGGTCATCCCCAGTCGGTGACGCCGAACATGGACCGTCTGGCGAAAATGGGCATGCGTTTCACCAATGCGCACTGCAATTACGCGCTTTGCAATCCGTCGCGCACGTCGCTGCTCTCCGGCATGCTGCCGTCTTCGAGCGGGGTGTTCGGCAACGAACAGGACTGGCGGCGCAGTGTGCAGGTCGCGGGCAAACCGACATTGCCTGAGCATTTCAAGGCGCGGGGTTACACGACGGCGGCCGCTGGAAAAGTGTTCCATGCCAACCACGGCGGGCCGGAAGGACGTCTCGCAGGCTGGCACGGCGGACGTCGAGGGTTTGAGCAGGATGCGGCGTGGGAGCAGCGCTTCCCGCAACCCGGCGTGCAGATTCCGGATCTCCCCGTGCACACCGGTCAGAACTTCAACGGCCTAAACATCTGGCACTGGGACTGGGGTGGTATTCCGGTGGAGGATGAAAAGACCGACGACGGTCAGATCGCCGCTTTCGCTGCCGACTTTCTCTCGAAAAAGCAGAAGAAGCCGTTTTTCCTCGCGCTTGGTCTCTACCGGCCCCACTCGCCGTGGTATGTGCCGCAGAAGTATTTTGACTCGCTCCCGCTTGATTCCATCAAGCTGCCGGACGTGAAGGCGGATGATCTCGATGACGTGCCGGCGATCGCGAAGACGCATCTCAAAGAGGGGCATCATCAAAAGATCGTTGAAAAGAATCTTTGGAAAGACGCTGTGCGCGCTTATCTCGCAAACGTTGCGTTCTGCGACGCCCGTTTGGGGCAGATCCTCGAAGCGGTCGAAAAAGGACCGAATGCAAAGAACACGATCATCGTCTTCACCTCGGACCACGGCTGGTATCTCGGCGAGAAACAAATGTGGCATAAAGGCAGGTTGTGGGAGCCGGTCACGCGGGTGCCGCTGTCGATCTATGCTCCTGAAGTCACCAAGCCTGATACAGTATCATCTCAGCCGGTGGCGCTCGTAGATTTGTATCCCACGCTTTGCGATCTCGTTAAACTGCCGCTGCCCGAGCATCTCGACGGCTCCAGCCTCAAGCCGCTGCTGCTTAATCCGACGGCGAAACGTGAGAAGCCGGCCGTCACGTGCATGAACGGAGGCAAAAACGCCGGTTATGCGGCCCGGGACGAACGTTGGCGTTACATCCGCTATTCCGATGGCAGTGATGAGCTTTACGATCATCAAAACGATCCGAATGAATGGACCAATCTCGCGGGAAGGCCGGATCTGGTCGCCGAAAAGATTCGTCTTGCAGGCTTTTTCCCGGCGGAATTCAAAAACGCCGCACGTCCGGCCTCCGAGGTGGTGAAGCCCGCCAGTCCTTCAGGATCGGTCGATCTCGTGTTGAACATCGGCGATGAACTCAGCGCCGATGAAGCACCGAAACTGCAGGGCAGGGGTGTTTTCATCGATGCAGCTTTCGAGTTCGACCCGCAGGTTGATCAAGACAGTACCCTGCTCAGTCAAGGGGATGCGAAGTCCGGTTATGCCCTGCATCTGGTTGCCTCCCAGCCCACGCTGACAGTGTTTGCCAACGGCAAGGAAACGACCATCAGCGGCGCGGTGCTTGAACCTGGACGGGTCAATATCCGTGCCCAGATCGATACTGGTGGAGTAGTCACCATTGCCGTGCCCGGGCACAGCGAGGTGCTGGGTGTGGCGCCGTTTGAGCAGGGATTTCCTCAAGAACCGAAATCAGGCATCGCGGCCGGTCAAAGTTTCGGCATCTTGAAAGGTGCGAAGCACCCGAACAGCACGCCGTTTGACGGCCAGGTGCATCGCCTCAACCTCACCCTCCTCCCTCCGCACCAATCTGGTGTCAAAACCAACTGACATGCGCGCACGCATCATTAAAGACTTCCGCTTCGAAGCGGCTCAAACGCTGCCCAATCTTCCCTGCGATCACAAGTGCACCAAGATGCACGGGCACTCTTTTAAGCTGGAGATCGCCATCGAAGGCGAGGTCAACCCGCACATCGGATGGGTCTACGACCACGCGGAAATTTCCAAGGCCATGAAGCCGATCATGGATCAGCTCGATCATTCCTATCTCAACGAGATTGATGGTCTTGAGAATCCCACCATTGAAAACATGTGCGCCTGGCTGTGGAAAAAGCTCTCTCCTCAGCTTCCCGGCCTCTGTGAGATCGTCTTGCACGAGACTCCCAGCGCCCGTTGCATCTTCCGCGGCGAATTCTGACCTCTTGCCATGCCTGTCCTCACCGAACGCAAAACACAGCCTCAATATGATGTGATTGTCGTCGGTTCCGGGGCTGGTGGCGGGATGGCGGCGATAATTCTCGCCTTGAACGGTGTGAAGGTGCTCATGATCGAGGCCGGTCGTAATTACGAACCGGTCAAGGAGACGCCGATGTTCAATACGCCGGAGATGGCTCCGATGCGTGGTGCGCCGACTCCGGATCGTTATTTTGGCTTCTATGATTCGAACATCGGTGGCTGGCAGGTGCCGGGTGAGCCTTACACCAACAAACAGGGCAGTGAAGGAGACTTCTGGTGGTGGCGTGCCCGCATGCTCGGCGGTCGCACGAATCACTGGGGCCGCATTTCGCTGCGTTTCGGTGAGTTCGATTTCAAACCGAAGTCGCGTGATGGTCTTGGTGTCGATTGGCCCATGAGCTACGCAGACATCGCGCCGTGGTATGATCGCGTGGAGCAGTTAATCGGCGTCTACGGAGAAAATGACGGTATCGCCAATGCGCCCAATTCATCTCCCGGAGTGCTGTTGCCTCCGCCTAGGCCGCGCGTGGGTGAACTGCTGGCCAAGAAGGCGGGAAGGAAGCTTGGAGTGCCCGTGGTAGCCGCCCATCGCGCGGTGCTCAGTCAGCCGATGGACTGGAAAAACCTGCCAAAGATACTGTTTCCGAACAATCCGAAGGCGCAGGAAATCCTCGGCAAGGACATGATGTCTCGCGCCGCGTGCTTTTGGGCCACGCATTGCGTGCGCGGTTGCAGCATCCGTGCGAATTTCCAAAGCACGACCGTGCTGCTGCCACCCGCGCTCGCCACAGGGAACCTCGACATCATCACGGATGCGATGGTGCGCGAGGTGACGATGGACGATAGTGGGAAGGCAACTGGCGTGCATTACATCGACAAGATTACGCGACGTGATGCCGTGGCGAAGGCGCGTGTGGTCATTCTCGCGGCGAGCACTTGTGAGACCTCGCGCATCCTGCTGAACTCGAAGTCACGCGACGCTGCGGGCATGGCAAACTCCTCCGGGCAAGTCGGCAAGAACTTGATGGACAGTGTCGGCACGCGTCTTGGCGCTCACATTCCTGCGATGGAAGATCTGCCGCCGATGAATGAAGACGGAGCAGGCGGCTTGCACACCTACGTGCCGTGGTGGCTGGTGAACGATCACGCCAAACTCGGTTTTGCTCGCGGCTATCACATCGAGATGGGCGGCGGTCGTCAGATGCCCGAGGTGAAGACGTTCGGCTTTCTCGATTCAACGTCGCCCGGCGTGTATGGCCGAAAGCTCAAGGAGGAAGCCCGTCGCTACTACGGTTCACAGTTCAGTTTCTCCGGCCGCGGCGAAATGATCCCGAACAAGGACTGCTACGCGGAGCTCGATCCCAACGTCGTTGATCAGTGGGGGATTCCCGTGCTGCGTTTCCATTGGAAGTGGAGCGAACACGAGATCAAGCAGGCCGAACACATGCAACAAACCTTTGCCGCGCTGCTTGAAGGAATGGGAGGCAAGGCCAAGCCTCAAAGCGGGGCGGATGCCATCCAGAGGCCCGGTGAAATCATCCACGAGGTTGGAACCGCACGCATGGGCGACAAGGCTTCTGACAGCGTCACCAATCAATACTGCCAGACCTGGGACGTGAAGAATCTCTTCCTGATGGACGGGGCTGTTTTGCCCAGCAACCCTGATAAGAATCCGACTCTCACCATTCTGGCTCTCGCCTGGCGCTCCAGCGAATGGCTGATGGAGGAAATGAAACGAGGGAATCTCTAACTGCTCAACGTCATGTCTGATTCTTCTCCCATTTCACGTCGTCACGCTCTCAGAGGGCTCATCGGCGGGGCGGCGGGTGTCGCGGCGGCACCTGCGATTGCCGCACCGAATCATACCGAACCTGCTCCGCCGGTGCATGCTTCGCGGTTTGTTTTCCACGATCCGGATTTCACGCAGCCGGTGAAGTTTCCGTGGGAGAAGCTGCTCTCGGCGGAGGAGCTTGCCGTCGCGACGGCTTTGGCGGACCTGATCCTCCCCAAGGACGAAACTTCACCCGCCGCATCCGAGGTCGGGGTTCCTGATTTCATCAACGAATGGATCAGTGCTGATTACCCGGAGCATCAGGAGGATCGCGAAGTCATCCGGGGCGGCCTCGGCTGGCTGAGCACCGAGAGCTTCAAACGTTTCACGCAGCGCTTCGAGGAACTCACCTCAGCGCAGCAATCGCAGATCGCCGATGACATCTGCGATCTCTCCCAAGCCAGCCTCGAGCACCGCGTCGGCGCGGCCTTTTTCAGGCGCTTCCGGCAGCTTTGTGTGGGCGGCTACTACAGCCACAGCCAGACTTGGAGGAGCCTCGGCTACATCGGCAACATTAGTGTTGGCGGGCCCTATCCGGGGGTTCCGGCGGAGGTGATCGAGAAGCTGGGGTTGCAGGACGTGGTTTGAGCCGTTCTGGCGGCTGTAAAAAGACTTCGTTTCGTGGCAAAAAAACCTTTGCTCGCCCTCGTGGCTTGCTAGTCTGAACGCACCTTCATCGAGAACGTTTCCGGTAGCGGTTTTTGGACGGACTCAGTCGATGGATCACCCCGTTAGAACAGACTCATGTCAGACGACAACAACGACCTCCATAGCACGACGCATGTAGCCGCAGGGCAGGCATATGGCGCCGAACAAATTCAGCATCTCGAAGGACTCAAGGCTGTCCGCCTCCGTCCGGGCATGTACATCGGCGATCCCGACGAACGCGGTCTGCATCACTGCGTGTTTGAAGTGGTGGACAATTCCATCGACGAGCATCTCGCGGGCAATTGCAAAAACGTCAGCGTCACGATTCATACGGATGGCTCACTTAGCGTCGAAGACGACGGCCGTGGCATTCCGGTCGAGATGCATGCGAAGGGCATCCCCACCGTGGAGCTCGTGCTGACGAATCTGCACGCGGGCGGCAAGTTCGGTGACGGTGCTTATGAGTTCTCTGGCGGTCTGCACGGGGTCGGTGCGAAGTGCGTGAACGCGCTTTCCGACTGGTTCAAATGCGAGGTCTATCGCGACGGAAAGATTCATGCGATCGGTTTTGAGCGCGGCATTACCACGGAGCCGCTGACTGTTCTCGGCGATCTGGATGATCCGAAGCGCACCGGCACGAAGATTACCTTCTTCCCCGATGCGACGATCTTCACCATCACCACGACGTTTAATTTCGATCGTTTGCTCGTCCGTCTGCGTGAACTCGCCTTCCTTAACCCCGGCATCAACATCACCGTCACCGACGAGCGGGTGACTCCTGCCCGCACGGAGACGCTGCTCTACACCGAGGGGGTGAAGCAGTTCGTGCGCGAGATGGGTGCGGACAAAGACAAGGTGCATCCAGAGCCGATCGCGCTGGCGGGCCGCCGCGAAATCATGATCGATGACAAGCCGAAGTTCATTCTCGTGGACTGCGTGCTACAGTATAACAAGGGGCTTAGCGAGCAGACGCTCTGCTTTGCCAACGCGATCCCGAATCCGGACGGCGGCACGCATTACAGCGGATTGAAAACCGCGCTCACCAAGGCGGTGAAGCAGTACATCAACAACAACCCGAAGGCATTTAAAGAGAAGCTTCCCGACATCGAAGGCGATGATTGCCGCGAGGGTTTGATCTGCGTGCTCAGCGTGAAGTTGCCGAATCCGCGTTTCAATTCACAGACGAAGGTGAAGCTCGTGAACGGCGAGGTTGAAGGCGTGGTGAACTCCGTTGTGTATGAAGGTCTGCTGCGATTCTTTGACGAGAATCCCGACACCGCGGTGGATGTCATTCGCAACATCATCATCGCCGCGAAATCCCGCGAAGCCGCGCGCAAAGCCCGTGAAGCGATCCGCAAGGATGCGATGAGCAGCGGTGGTCTGCCTGGCAAGCTGGCGGATTGTTCCGAACGCGATCCGGCGAAGACTGAGTTGTTTATTGTCGAGGGTGATTCCGCCGGTGGCTCTGCCAAGATGGGACGCAACCGCCACAATCAGGCGATTCTCCCGCTGCGTGGTAAATTGATCAACACAGAGAAGGCGCGTTTGGAGAAGGTGCTGCAGAACAAGGAAATCCAGACCATGATCACCGCGATCGGCACCGGCATCGGTGGCGACAGCGAGGTGGAGGGTTCCTTTAACATCGAGAAGCTCCGCTACCACAAGATCGTCATCATGACCGACGCCGACGTGGACGGCAGCCACATCCGCACGCTGCTGCTCACGTTCTTCTTCCGTCAGATGCCGGAACTCGTGAAACGAGGCCACATTTTCGTCGCCCAGCCGCCGCTTTATCAGGTGACACGCAAAAAGCGCGAGGAGTATGTTCAGAGCGACGCCGAGATGGACGCCATCCTGCTCGAGCTCGGTTCTGGAGAAATCAGCCTGCGCAACATGGCCGATGGCAGCAAGATCGAAGCTGAGAGACTCAAATCGATCCTCGAACTGCTGGTGCCGTTGGCCAAATTCGCCGACATCATCCGTCGTCACGGTGGCGATTTTGAAAACTACCTTCAGGCGCGTGACGGAGCCACCGGCAATCTGCCGCATTACCTCGTGATGATCCGCGACGGCAACGAGGAGGAGGTGCACTACTTCCTCGGCAACGAGCAGCTTGCGGCCTTTGCCCGCGAGAACAGCGACCTGCATCTGTTTGCCAAGCCGGAGACGTCTGACGAAGCCAATGGCAATGGCGCAGCGCCCAAAACCACGCGCCGTGCCCGCCTGATCGAGATTCACGAGGCCCACGGCATGAAGCGCCGCTTCCAGCAGCTCGACGAGCTGGGACTGCACGTCGATCACTTCAGCAGCCAGGACAAGCCGCTCTTCGAGATCATCGAAGGCGACGGTGACAACGCCAAGGTGCATCCCGTCTTCAGCATCCCCGGCATCCTCGACAAAGTCATGGAGATCGGGAAGCGCGGCATGGAGATCAAGCGCTTCAAAGGTCTGGGGGAAATGAACGCCAAGCAGTTGTTCGAGACCACCATGGACCCGAACAAGCGAACGCTGCTTCAGATCAAGCTCGACGAGAGCAACGCCCACGAGGCCGAGCGCATCTTCACCATCCTGATGGGAGATGTGGTCGAACCACGCAAACACTTCATCGAAGAGAACGCGCTCAACGTGCGCAACCTGGACGTGTAGTCCGCTCTCACCTGAACCCGTTCACTTAACGCCTTACCGTTTCCTTCGATGCAAGATCCCAACATTCGCCCCATCTCCGTTGCCGACGAGGTGAAGAGCTCGTTCCTGGACTATTCGATGTCCGTCATCATTTCGCGTGCGCTGCCGGACGTGCGTGATGGTTTGAAACCCTCCCAGCGACGCATCCTTTATGCGATGCACGAGCTCTCGCTCTATCCGCCAAAGAAGCACATGAAGTGCGCGAAGATCGCGGGTGACACCTCCGGTAACTACCATCCGCACGGCGAGGCCGTGATTTACCCGACCTTGGTTCACATGGGCCAGCCCTGGGCCATGCGCGAGCCGTTGATCGACCCACAGGGGAACTTCGGCTCGGTGGAAGGTGATCCTCCGGCCGCCATGCGTTATACGGAAGCCCGCATGACGCATCTCGGCGGCACGCTGATGTCCGACATGGACAAGGAGACCGTCGATTTTGTCCCGAACTACGATGAACGTCTCACCGAGCCGACGGTGTTTCCGGCGGCGTTTCCGAATCTCATCGTCAACGGCGGCACGGGTATCGCCGTCGGCATGGCCACGAACATGCCGCCGCATAATCTCGGTGAGGTTGTCGATGCGGTGTGCGCGCAGGTGGACAATCCCGCGATCACATGCGCCGAACTGATGCAGTTCATTCAGGGGCCGGACTTCCCCACGGGCTGTGTGATTCAGGGAACCAGCGGGATTCACGACTACATGGAAACGGGCCACGGTGCCGTGCGCATCCGCGGCCAGGCCGAAGTGGTCGAGAATGGCAACCGCGAGCAGATCATCGTCACCGAGATTCCGTTCAACGTGAACCGCGCCGAGCTGGTGAAGCGCATCGCCGAGCTCGCCAACGAGAAGGTCATCACCGAGATCAGCAGTGTCCGCGACGAATCCGACGAGAACACCCGCGTTGTCATTGATCTGAAGCGTGACGCGCGTGCGCAGGTTGTGCTGAACAACCTGTACAAGCACACCCAGTTGGAGACGAGCTTCTCCATCCACATGCTGGCCATCGACGGTGGCAAGCCTCGTGTGCTAAGCATGAAGGACGCGATTGCGTGCTACATCGAGCATCGCCGCGAGGTCATCATACGCCGCACGCGTTATTTGCTGAAGCAGGCGGAGCAGAAGGCGGAAAAGATGGAAGCGCAGCTTCTTGCGCTGGGTCATCTGGACGACTTCATCAAGATCATCCGAGACAGTCGCACGCGTGACGATGCCCGTGCGCAGTTGAAGGCCTACAACTTCAGCATCGCCACTGCGGAGCAACTTGGCATCCTCATCCGCGGCCAGGCCAGCATTCAGGGCGACCGCTATGTCTTCACCGACAAGCAGGTCGATGACATCCTTGAACTTCGGCTCTACCAGCTCGTCGGACTCGAGCGCGACAAGATCAAGGCCGACTACGATGACATCCTCACGAGCATCCGCGACCTGATGGACATTCTGGCCCGCGAGATCCGTGTGCTGCAGATCATCAAGGACGAGCTCCAGGCCATCAAGGCCAAGCATGCCACGCCGCGTTTTACCCGGATCGAGGCCGC
Source organism: Prosthecobacter sp. (assembly GCF_020439865.1). GTDB lineage: Bacteria > Verrucomicrobiota > Verrucomicrobiia > Verrucomicrobiales > Verrucomicrobiaceae > Prosthecobacter. The sequence continues at coordinate 34,336 of NZ_JAGRPF010000094.1, read as the reverse complement.
TGAAGGTGAGATCCAAAGCATCGACCTCATCCCGAACGATCCCGCCGTCGTCACCATGACGCACCTTGGCAGCATCAAGCGCACAGCCACCGCTGAGTATCGGCTGCAAGGGCGTGGCGGGAAGGGACTCAAGGGGATGGAAACCCGCGAGTCACAGAGCGACGACGAGGCCGACGACTTCGTCGAGCACCTCTTCAGCGCGCATCTGCACGACTTCCTGCTCTTCTTCACCAACACAGGCCGCATGTATGTGGAGCGCGTGTATCAGATCCCGGAAGCGCCGCGAACCGGCAAGGGACGCAGCATCAAGAACCTGCTCAATCTCCGCTCTGAGGAGAAGATCGCCGCCGTGCTCATTCTGGAGGCCCAGGGGCCGGAAGACGAGGCCATGTGGGCCGCTGACAAGTATGTCCTGTTTGCCACCAAGGACGGTACCATCAAGAAAACAGCGCTCGAAGAGTTCAAAAACTACCGCAAGGACGGCATCATCGCCATCAAGCTCGATGAAGGCAATGATCTCGTGAAATGCGTCCTCACCGACGGCAACAAGGAGATCTGCCTCGTCACCCATGAGGGCATGTGCGTGCGCTTCCATGAGACCGGCGACAATCCCGAATCGCCGAACCTGCGTCCGATCGGTCGTGCCACCGCCGGAGTGCGTGGCATCACGTTGGACGACGGCGACTTCCTCGTCGCCTGTCTCACGAACGATGCAGACACCATGCTGCTCGTCGTTTCCGAGCGCGGTCTCGGCAAGCGCACGAAGTTTGACGAGTATCGCATGACCAACCGCGGCACGAAGGGCGTCATCACGATGAATGTCACCGACAAGACCGGCAAAGTCGTCGCGGCCGAGTCCGTGCATGAAACCGACGAGCTCATGCTCATGACCACCAAGGGCCAGAGCGTGCGCATCCGCGTGCAGGACATCCGCGAAACCGGTCGCAACGCCCAGGGGGTCAGGCTCATGAATCTCAACGAAGGTGAAACCATCCAGGACGTCTCCACCGTCGTCTCCGATGAGGCTGAATCTGCCGGAGAAACAGAGGAAGCCACCGCTGAAGGCGATCCACCTGCTCCTGATGTGGCTTGAACGGTTTAGAGGCAGGAAATCGTCGCGGACGTCGTTTGGATGTCCGTCATGATTCGCCTGCCTCTGTTCGTTCTTTTGCTCGCCGTCACCTCGCTGCACGCAGCTTCGTCGAAACCCAACTTCCTGCTCATCCTCGCGGATGACCTAGGCTACTCGGATCTCGGTTGCTACGGCAGCGAGATTGCGACGCCGAATCTGGACAAACTCGCGGCTGAGGGGCTGCGCTTCACGCAGTTTTACAACACGGCGCGCTGCTGGCCGACGCGCAGTGTGCTGATGACAGGACACTATGCCCAGCAGGTGGGGATGGATCCGCAGTATGGCAGGTTTCCGGACTGGGTGCGCACGCTGCCGCAGCGTTTGTCGAAGCTCGGCTACCGCAGCTACCACTCCGGCAAGTGGCACGTGAACAACGCACCCAAGGTCGTGGCCGATGGCGGCTTCACGCGCTCCTACTACGTCGCGCAGCAGGACAATCACTTCCATCCGAAGCGGCACGAGCTGGATGATAAGCCGCTGCCGGAGCCGGACGGGCCTTGGTATTCCAGCACGGCAATGGCGCAATACGCGATCGATTTCCTCAAGGAGCACGCGCAGCAGCATGCGGACACGCCGTTCTTCACCTACCTGGCCTTCACCGCGCCGCATTTCCCGGTGCAGGCGCCGCAGGAGGACATCGACAAATACAAGGACCATTACACCAAGGGCTGGCCAGCGACACGCGCGGCACGCTTCGCAAAGCAGAAGGAGGTGGGGCTGGTGCACACCACCCTGTCCGATCCCGAACCGCAGATCACCGCGCCGAGCGGCAAGGAGAGCGACCTGGAGATTCTTGGCCCCGGTGAAACGCGTCACGCCGTGCCATGGGAAAGTCTGACGGAGGAGCAGAAACAGTTTCAGGCGACCAAGGAGGCTATCCACGCCGCGATGATTGATCGCCTCGATCAAGAGGTGGGGCGCGTGCTCGCACAGTTGAAGGCGATGAACGCGATGGAGAACACGCTCATCCTGTTCCTCTCCGACAATGGTGCGAGCGCGGAGGTGATGGTGCGCGGTCTTGGCCATGACAAGACGGTGCCGATGGGGTCAGGTCTGTCCTATCTCTGCCTCGGGCCCGGAGGATCGACGGTTTCCAACACGCCGTTCCGTCGTCACAAGATCTGGACGCACGAAGGCGGTATCAGTACACCGCTGATCGCGCATTGGCCGCAAGGCATCGCTGTGAAGGGCGAACTGCGCGATACACCGGGACATGTCATCGACATTGTGCCCACGCTGCTGGCGCTCGCGGGCGACGAGCATCCCGTGATGCCGGACAACGCGCCACCGTATCCGGGGCGGAGTCTGGTGCCCGCCTTTGCGAAGGATGAGACGATCAGCCGCGATTACCTCTTCTGGAATCACTCCGGCAACCACGCGCTGCGCGAAGGCGACTGGAAGATCGTCAGCGCCGCCGACAACAACGATGTGTGGGAACTCTACGACCTGAGCACCGACCGCGCCGAATCGAACAACCTCGCCGCCAAGGATCCCGAGCGCGTGAAGGCGATGGCCGAGCGCTGGGTGAAGCTGGAGAAGGAATTCGTCGCGCAGGCCGGACCCAAACCCGCCGTCAAAGCGAAAGGGAGTGGCAAAGGCAAAAAGGCGGAGAAATGATTCACGTTAGGCGGGCCGTTGAAGCCGCTGCACCGTAGCCAGTTGACAGCCAAGCGGCTTCGCTCCATTTCCTGAATCAATGCAAACACAGCACCTTGAAGTACATGATCTTTATCAGCTGTGGGCAGATGGCTATGATGAGCCCGTCAATCCGTTGGTGAAGGCCGAAGAGAAGACTCTAGGGCGACTGGCATTTGATGTGGTTGGAAAGAAAATCCTCGATGTCGGGTGCGGCACAGGGCGGCACACGATCCGCTTGGCTCAAGCGGGGGCGGAGGTCACGGGTGTTGATTTTTCAGACAAGATGCTGGCGGTTGCGAGGAAGAAGGCTGAAGGCCTTCAGGTCAGGTTTGTCCAGGCGGATTTGAGATCGATTCCGATCGACGAGTCCTTTGACATGGTGACGTGTAACCTGGTTTTGAATCACGTGGAAGACCTGCATGCAGCCATCAGAGAGATCTCGCGCCTTGCCAAGACGGGAGGTCGGATCCTGATCTCCGACATGCGTTCGGATCACTGGTGGTGCACCAAGAAGCGAATCCGGATTCTTCCAGATTTCACAACGTCTGGCTTCCGGCACCGCCAGGCGGATTACAAGGCCGCGTTTGCTGCTGCAGGACTGAAATTGGATCTGCGGAAAAAGATTTATGTTAGCTGTGCGACAGCATCCGGATTGAGACGAAAGCTTCTACTGAAGTTCTTTGCCGCCGGTTATATTTTTGAGCTGACCAAGCGGTGACTTGATCGAAGATGCGGCTGGTTCCCAGGTCAGCAGGAAGCAAATCTCAAGGAACGACCATGGGCATGACTCATGCCTTGAAGGGAAGCCAGCGTTCCACTTTGCCGGTGGCGGGATCGGGTTCCAAGAAGGGCACCTGCCGGGTGGCGCAGGACACTTTTTGGCAGTCGCGTTCATCGAGATAGGAACGCATGTTGGCCGTCAGTTCGGCGGCAATCTGCGTGCCGTCGATGCCGTCAGCCACACAGAACAAACATTCGATGCTGGCCTGGCCGGTCTGGCGCACCTGAGTGTCGGTGATGCGCGGATCACCATCCAGACCTTTGAGCAGATCCAAGCCGATGAGGATGCGTCTTTCAGGCACCTGAAACTCATAGGTGATGGCGGTACGGCCAACGATGGAGTCGATGCGCCGGAAGGGCCAGCCAGGCTGAACCGGCCCGAGGCGGACGCGGTCGTTGAGGCGGTAGCGCAGGAGCGGCATGGCGCGGTTGAAGAGCGGAGTCACCAGCACATGATCGGAGGCCTCGCCCTCCGGCACGGCATGTTCATCCTTACCGACGTTTTCGAAGACGGTTAGGTCCTCCAGCAGAGTCAGGTGGTCCACTCCCTTCCATTGCCGTGCGATCGCAGGACACTCAGCTGCGCCATACCCGTTGAGCGGTTCATGGCCAAAAGCACGGCGGCAGAGTTTCTGTGTGTTTGGTGTGAGCATGTCTCCACCCGTGGAGATGGCTGCTCCGGGCCGGGAGAAGTCGAGGTGAAGCTCTCCCGCTAGCTGAGCGTGGGCCAGACGCTCCAGCATTGAGGCGTACACGATCAGCACATCAGGCTGGAGCTGCTCCAAACGCTGCCGTATCTGCCCCCAAGGAAGGCCCGCATTGATGCAGTAATTCTGCGTGAAGAGAGCGCCAACCCATGGGCGGGTGCGGAAGAGAGAGGCAGATGCCGAGGGCGATCCCTCACGCACAAAAGCCACTAGGCGAAGCCTGCGGCGGAATGGATTCCAGCCCCGTGGATGAGACTGCGCAGCCGAAGGTCCGTTGCGCGCCGAATGAACAGCATGCATCCAGTCCAAAGACTCAAGGTCATGGACAAGAGTGACGGCGGGACCTGAGGAGCCGGAAGTCTTGCAAACCATCCAGCGACCATGGAGCAGTTTGCCCCAGTTGCGCTTGTCGTCGAGATAGGCTTCCAACTTGCGGCGTTGCAGCCGGGGGTCTGACACGATCTCATCCCAGTTTTCTACGAGCATGGCCTTTGTCAGCGGCGGGATGTCTTCCAGTGAGCAGCGGTCCACATCAATGCCTGCGAGGTGGCGTCTGTAAAACGGGCTGGTGCTCAGTGCGTAGCGGGTCAGAGCGCGCCAGCGCTGCTCCTGCAAGGCAAGCATGCCGGGCCGGTCCAGGTTCTGAGCATGCTGGATGGATTTGGATGCACGTATGAGGTTGAACAGTCTGCCCATCGCTGAGCAGTCGCATAGACCTAGTGGCAGGCAAGAGTCAACATCGCGTCAAGAACGGGGCGTTTTTTTTGTCGCTTCCGTGTTCGCCGGACGTTAGCTTTCCAGAGGACCTCAACCACCGCGCCGGGAAGACTTCGAGGATGCCCGGCTTCCGTCGTCATGTTTAAAGAAATTGATTTCAGTTCCAACCGTCCCCTCATCGAAAAATTCCGCCGCAGCTCCTATGGCGGGACCATTACCCACGTTCTCGATGAGTTTGATGAGCAGGCCCACCATTTTGCGCTCTACAACTCAAAAGGGGATGTGCTGGGGATCACACGTGTCCTGCGCAGCGACGAAGTGAAGCAGTTTGAAATGATGAGGGAGTCCCAACTGAAGGATCTGGTGCTGCCGTCGGCCAAATTGAGCCTGGAAGGCTCACGCTCCTGCACCGTGAAGGGGAGCGGCGGGGTGCATCTCCTGAGGATCTGCCTGGGGGTCAATGAGTATGCGGTCAAAAACGGCGCCGAGTATCTGATCACCAAGACGGGCAAGCACCTGCTGTCGGTTTACCAGCACTTCGGATTCACCACGTTTGGCCCGCCGTTTGTCTCGGACTTCTTCGAGGACAAGCGTCCCATCTATCCGATCATGTATCGTTGGACGACGGTGCGCAAAGAAGAGCCTGAAGAAGAGGTGCTGGTCTGGTGAAAGACGGGGGAACCTGAGCGTCAGGCAATCGGTGCGCCGCCGTGCGCTGGCAAGGGAACAAACATGTCGACCTTGCCCGAACGCGGGTTGGGCTCGATGGCAGGTACGCAATGAGCCGAGCACGACACCTGATGACAATCGCACGAGTCCAGGTGCGCGCGCGTATTGGCGGTGATCTCGCGTGTGAGTCGTGCCGCGTCCGCTCCAGGGAACACGGTGAAAAGGCACTCCACGCTGGACGGTCCTGTCTGGCGTGCCTGCCAGGTGACGACACGCGGGTCTGTTTCGTGAATGCCGAAGACATTCAGGCCGACAATGACACGCTCTTCAGGCGTGTGGAAGGTGAAGGTCATGCCGCTGCGGCCGAGGATCTCATCAATGCCGCGGAAGGGCCAGCGTGCATGCACATCCCCCAGACGTACGCGGTCAGTGAGCCGATAGCGAAGGAGCGGGAAAGCGCGATTGATGAGAGGCGTCACCAATACATGGTCTGAAATCGCCCCCTCGCACGCAGGTCGGTCCTGTGCGTCAACAGCTTCAAACACTGTGAGGTCTTCCAGTAACATGAGGCGGTCCATGCCGGACCACTGGCGCGCGATGACGGGGGATTCGCCGCAGCCGTAGCCGTCGAGCGGTTGCACGTGGAAGGCATGCTCGCAAAGTGTGCGAATGCCCGGCGAAAGAACATCACCACCGGTCGAAATGCCAGATCCGGGTGCAGTGAAGTCCAATTGAAGTCTTCCATCCAGTTGCGCCCACGCTAGCCGTTCGAGGATGGAGGCATAGCAGATGAGAATGTCGGGCTTAAGTTTGTTCAGTTGCTGCAGAATCTTCTCCCATGAGGCACCTGCGTTGATGGCGTGATGGCTGCAAAAAATCGCCCCCACCCAGGGGCGGGTGTGAAACAGCACCGCTGACGCCGAGGGGGCGGTCTCCCAGATGAAGACTGCCATGCGTGGCCTTCGGCGAAGAGGATTCCACCCAGGCGATTGGGATGTTGCTGGATCAGAGCCATTGCGCACCGCGTGGGCTGCGTGCATCCAGTCCACCGCAGTCACATCATGTGGGGTTGTGATTGAGATACCCGAGGTGCCTGAGGTCTGGCAAACGAGCCAGCGGCCCTTGAGGAGCCGGTTCCAGTTGTCAGGGTTTTCGAGATATTTCTCCAACGCTTCCCGTCGCAGGCAAGGTTCCGATACAATCTCATCCCAGTGTTCGATCAGCGTCGTTTTGGACAGCGGGGGAATGTCAGTGAGAGCACAACACTCCGGGTCGAGTCCCTTCAGGTGGCGTCGGTAAAACGGGCTGGTGGCCAGCGCATGCCGCATCATAGACCTCCAGCGTCGTTCTTGAAGGGCCAGCATGTCGGCCCGTGTCATCTGTTGTGCCTCGCGGAGTGATTTCTGAGCACGTATCAGGTTCAACAGCCGGTTCATGCGGTGAGTGTCTCAATGAAGACTGATGAAGACTGAGCCAATCTCGGCGAGCGCGGGGCTATTTGACGCCACCGATCTTGCAGCCTTGCGCTTCGTGTTGTGGAGAAGGGACGGGTTTGCCGGCTAGGACTGCATCGAGGGCATCGCGGAGATCCTTCGTGGTCGCGGCACGCTGGCGCTTGGTGGGGCCTAGGTAGAGGTCGTTGATGCGGCCTTTATAGAGGGTTTCTGTTGTGGGTGAGAGGACGACAGCTTCGGGCGTGATGGTGGCTTTGACCTGCTTCGCGAGCGCCTGTGTTTTGTCGACCAGCACCGTGGCCTTCACCTCGGAGAGCACGGCGTGCTCGAGCGCGACCTCGAGAGTGATCTCGGAATCGGAATGGACGAGATAAACGGCGACGCGGTCGCCATAGTCGACGGCGATTTGGTTGATCTCCTTCATGAACGAACGGGTGGTCGAGCAGAAGGGCGAGACGAAGAAGAGGACGACGGCCTTCTTCCCGCCAGCGGCCAGCGGATCGTAGCTCTTCCCGTCGGTGGCGGGAAGTTCGAGCGCGGAAGCGATGCCGCTGAACAACAGGGAGGCGAGAAGGAGCCAGCGCATGAGCTTATTGCAGCTGCGCGACGGCGGCATCGAGCGTCGCGGCGTCCTTGATGCTGATGACCTTCACTGATTTGTCGATCTTGCCCATGAGTCCGGCGAGTGTGGCGTCGGGACCGAGTTCGATGAAGGTGGTGTGACCGGAGGCGATGAGATGCTGCATGGACTCAACCCAGCGCACGGAGCCGGTGACCTGGCTAGTGAGCGTGGCGCGGATTTCGTCAGGCGTGGAAACGGGGCGCGCTTCGAAGTTGCAGACGACGGGGATGCCGGGGCTTTGGATGGGCGCGCTGGCGAGCACGGCGGCGAGTTTGTCCTGCGCGGACTTCATCAAGCGGCTGTGATAAGCGCCGGCTACAGGCAGGGGGATGGCGCGCTTGATGCCCTTGTCCTTCGATTTGGCGGCGGCGTCGGCGATGCCTTCGGCGCTGCCGCTGAGGACGATCTGGCCGGGGGCGTTTAAGTTGGCGACATCGACATCGCACTCAGCAGCGAGTTCGCGGATGGCGGATTCTTCTCCACCGAGGAGGGCGAGCATGGCTCCTTTGGTGTTCTCACAGGCTTCCTCCATAAAGCTGCCGCGTTGGAAGACGAGGTTGAGGCCGGTGGCGAAATCGAAGGTGCCTGCGGCGGCGTGCGCGGTGAATTCACCGAGCGAGAGACCGGCAGTGGCGGCGATCTCCAGCGAAGGCACTTTGCTCTTAAGTACCTCGAGGATCGCAAGGCCGTGGGCGTAGAGCGCGGGCTGGCAGCGGCTGGTCTTGGTGAGCTCTTCCATGGGGCCTTCGAACATCACATTCGTGAGCGAGTAGCCGAGGGCGGCGTCGGCCTGGTCAAAGAGAGCGCGGACGGCGGGATAGGCTTCGGCGAGGTCTTTGCCCATGCCGACTTTTTGGGCGCCTTGGCCGGCGAAAAGGAGAACTGCTTTCATGGAGGGAGAATGAGGGATCAGGGATGAGAGGGGCAGGGAATGAGCACGGTCAGGATGCTTGTGCAAGTGCTCGCAAAGCGGGAACCTGCTGTGTGACGGCAGCCGCGAGAAGTTCGGGGCCACGCTGCATGGCCTCGGCGAGGGGCATTTCCCTTGGCTTGATGGCACAGAGGAGGTCAAAGCGGGTGCGGAGCTGCTCTTCGGCCTCGATGGCTCCGGCGAAGGCGGCGACGGGTTTTCCAAGCTCGCGCGCCATGTCGGCGACGCCCATGGGGCCTTTGCCGTGAAGCGTCTGCGCGTCGAGCCTGCCCTCGCCGGTGATGACGAGGTCGGCGGCGGCGATGCGGTCGCGAAGGTGGACGAGATCGGCGATCAGGTCGAAGCCGCTGGTGAGTCTGGCTCCGCAGAAGCTCATCAGGCCAAAGCCAAGCCCGCCCGCGGCTCCGGCACCGGGCACGTCGCGATGATCGACTCCGAGGTCGCGCTCTACGATTTGGGCGAGGCGTTCGAGGCGGGATTCGAAGAACTCGAAGTCCGTCACGCCCTTCTGTGGTCCGTAAACACGGGTGCAGCCGTGCGGACCGAGCAGGGGATTGGTTACATCACAGGCGACGAGGATTTCCGGGAACAGGCGCTCCGGGCGTTCGATTTTGGCGAGGCGGTCCATGTGGGCGATGATCGGCTCCAGCGGTTGTCCTTGTGCATCAAGGAAGCGAAAACCCAGCGCGGCAGCCATGCCAATGCCGGCGTCGTTCGTGGCGCTGCCGCCGATTCCGATGACGAGGCGGCTGGCACCGCGATCGAGGGCGTCGAGCATCATCAAACCGGTGCCGTGAGTGGTGGCGGAGGCCGGATCGAGCGGAAGATCGCTGACCATCGCCAATCCCGACGCCGCACTCATTTCCATGATGGCTTCGAGGCGGTCTCCATCCTGAACGAGCCCATAGCGGGTGGTGACCGGGCGGTTTTGGGCATCAAAGGTCGCAGCCACACACCATTCGCCCCTTAATGCGGCGATCACGGCTTCCGCAGTGCCCTCGCCGCCGTCGGCGATGGGGCAAGGATCACATTCCAGTCCCAACGGTCCGAGGATCGACGCGATGGTTTGGGCCGCCACGGGGGCCGGGAGGGAGCCTTTGAATTTGTCGATGGCGATGAGGACACGCATGAGCGGAGGCACCATGGCAAGAGGGAGGCGACTGCCAAGCGGGGGTGTGTTTTCGATCGCGGGAAGTGGGACAAGTTGTCAGAAAACTGTAAAATGCGCTGATTGACGGGGCTGGCAGCTGTGGTTAATTATTAAAAATACAAAAGTTATGTCTATAGCAGCCCTAGCAGAAGTCGGCTCACCGCTGACCTCCCCTAGAAACGTTCGCCCTGCCGCAGGCGAATCAGGGGCTGTTTTGCCGAAATCGGATCGTTTTGAGCAGGAGCAACTGGAGCTGAACCTGCGCAATGCCCGCTTGGGTGCGTGGTTTGTGATGATCCTGGTACCCCTGTGCTGGTTTCTCGACTGGATGGCCTACCCGGAGCGGAAATTGGAGTTCCTGATTCTTCGACTGGCCTGCGCCGCCAGCTGCGTGCCTCTGCTGCTGGCGCTAAACGGATCGCTGGGCCGGAGGTATTGCCGGGCTTATCCGATCATCCTGCCGCTTCTACCCACGCTGATGATCTGTCTGATGATGTTCATCAGCGGAGATCCGGGTTCCGGCTACTATGCCGGGCTCACGCTCTGCATCGTGGCCACCGCCTTCGTGTTCCATTGGACCTTCCGCGAGATCGGCATCACGCTCGGCCTAGTGCTGCTGGCCTACTTTGCCTGCACCCTCCCCAACTTAGGGAAAGGCGCCGATCCGCGGACGCTGGGCATCTTTGTGAACAACACAGGCTTCATCCTGCTGAACTGCGTCGTGCTATACATCGGCAGCCGCCAGCATCATGCCATCCGCGTGCGGGAGTTTGCCAGCCGGTGCAAGGTGGAGGACCAACGTGAGGAGCTTGCAGAACGGAACGATGAACTCGTCGCCACGCTGAACCGCCTGCGCGAGACGGAGGCCCAGCTCGCCCAGAGCGAGAAGCTGGCGTCCATCGGCCGTCTTGGGGCAGGGATCGTGCATGAGATCAACAATCCGCTGAACTACGTGAAGTCCGCCGTCTTCCTGCTGAAGAAGAAGGGCAAAAATCTGCCACCGGATGTGGCGGAATCCTTCAATCGCATCGCTGCCGACATCGGCGAGGGGATCGACCGCGTTGCGGCCATCGTCTCCGATCTGCGTACCTTCGCGCATCCGGAGAACCGCGGCTGCCGTCCGGTGGACCTTTACGAAACCTCGCGCAAGGCCCTGCGTCTGCTGGCGAAGGAGATCAGCGACCGCGGGGTCACGCTTGAGGATGAGATCCCCGAGGGGGTGATGGTGCACGGCGATGAAAACTCCCTCATTCAGATCCTCCTGAACTTCATACAGAACAGCCTCGACGCCCTCGTCGGTCGTGACACTCCCACCATTCGCCTGCGTTGCCATGAGACCGACAGCGGCATCGACTTGATCGTGCGAGACAACGGCAGCGGCATTCCGAAGGAACATCTTTCGAAGGTCTTCGATCCCTTTTTCACCACCAAGGAAGTGGGGCAGGGCATGGGCATGGGCCTCAGCATCTGCTTCCGCCTCATCCAGCAGATGGGCGGTGAGGTGAAGATCGACACCGCCGTGGGCAGCCACACCCAGTTCATCCTCTCTCTGAAGAAACCCGCCAGCGCCTGAATCCATGTCCTGCCAGAAGCTTTCGCCCTATCACATCCTCTACGTCGATGACGAGGAGAAGGCGTTGCATTACTTCAAGGAGATCTTCGGGGACGAGTATACCATCCACACCGCCACCAATGCGAAGGACGGCTTCAGCGTTCTCCAGCAGTATGGACCACGTATCGGACTGCTTCTCACTGATCAGCGGATGCCCGGCCACACCGGCGTGGAGCTCATGGAGCACGCGAAGAAGCTCAATCCCAACCTCGTCCGCATCCTCGTCACCGCCTACACCGACTACCAGGCCGCCGTGGATGCCGTGAACTCCGGCCGCTGCTTTCGTTATTTGCACAAGCCTTGGGACCCCGACGAGCTGAGCGTGGTGATCAAGCATGCGCTGGACTACTATCATGCGATGATCGAACGCGAACGTCTGCTGGCAGAAAAGGCGGACACGGTGCGCAACATGCTCTCCGCCGACAAGGTTTCGGGTCTGGGCATTCTGGCGGAAGGTTTGAATCATCATCTGCGCAACGCTCTGACCGTCGTCCGTGCCTTCATTGATCTGGCTCCGATGAAATTGATGGAGGAGATTGGGGGCGCGCATCCGCGGGATCCCTCATTCTGGCTTGAGGTGCAGAGTCAGGCGCAGTCACAGCTCGAACGCATCCAGTCCTTGCTGGCACGTTTGGCCGAGGCCTCCCACGCCAAACGGGTGAACCGGGCCGATCAATGCAATCTCACCACGGTGCTGGGAGAGATGATTGATGTGTTCTCGGCGGAGCTCGGTGAAAAGAACCTGAACGTGGACATCGAGATCGATCCGAATCTGCCGCCGCTCATGGTTCATGGCCCGCGCTTCCGCCAGATGTGGAGGCTCATTTTCATGGAGGAGCTCACGCATCTCAGCCCGGGGGACAGCATTCAAATCAGCGCCATGGTTCGGAAGGATGCCAGAGGTCAGTCACAAGTGGTGATGTATGTGCGCGACACGGGCGCATGGGAGGGGAAGGACAAACCCGTGAATCTTTTTGATCCCTTCTACACCCGCAGTCGCAAACCGGATGACTTCGGGGTGAACATGATGGCATGCTATGTCACAATGCATCTCCATGGCGGCCTCGCCGAGGCGCGTCATCTCGAGCCACGTGGACTGGAACTCAAGCTGAGCCTTCCTCTCGATCCGTCGTTCGAACCGAAGAAAGAAGAGGATTTCTTCAACACACTGGTGACGCACGAAAAGCGCTGGAAGCATCGCGAAGAGATGGTGGCGGCGTGATTGCCACGAAAAAGGCGGACCCATGACAGGTCCGCCTCGTGATTCGTCGAGATATGTCAGGAACGCCTACTTGGCCTCAGGAGTCTTGGCGCCTTCCTTGAAACAGTAGAGGTGCGTGTGGGTGGTGACGTAGAGCGCACCGTTGGCGGCAACGACGCTGCTGAGGAGCGGGGAGGGGAACTCGATGGTTTTGATTTCCTTGAGCTCCTTGCCCTCTGCGAGGATGAAGAGTTCGCCTTCTTCGTTGCCGATCCAGACTTTGCCATCAGCGACGACCGGGCTGGCCCAGATGTGGCCTTTGGTGTCGAACTTCCAGTATTCCTTGCCGGTCTTGGCATCTAGGCAGAACACGCGACCGGTGTAGTCGGCTGCGTAGACGAGACCGTCCTTGATGGCAGGTGTGGAGATGGTGCGCTCGATGCCTTTGAAGGTCCACACAGCCTTGCCGGAGATGTCACCGCTCATTTTGGGATCGATGCAGCTCAGGCAGCCGACACCTTCGCCATGCTCAGGATCCTGTCCGATGGGAACATAGATGAGGCCGTCGGCGATGGAGGGTGTGGCGATGATTTCGCTGGGGCCGTCGTACTCAACGTACTTGATGGGTTCTCCGGCTGAGTTCTTGCGATACTCGGGAGGGTTGGCGTCGTAGCGCCAGAATTCATTGAGGATGTCGAGGCCTTCAGCGTCTTTGTGCGTCTCAGGCGCCATCGAGTAAACCCAGCCGTCGCCAGCGGCGAAGATGACCTGAAGCTTGCCGTTGACCATGAGAGAATTCGGGGAGGACCAGGAGCAGTGCAGCACGCGCTCGGAGGCCACATGATCCTGTTCTCCGAGCAGTTCACCGGTTTCGGCATCAAGCATGATGAAACTGGGGGAGTTCGGCGAAGGAATGTTGGTGTGGGTCCAGTCCACACCGTTGCAGGTGGGCACGAAGACCTTGCCGTCCACGACGAGAGGATAACCCGCGGTGGCGTTGTGCTGGAACACGCCAAGCTCCTTGTACATGTCATACACCCAGAGGATGTCGGCATCGGTGTTGCCGGGCGTGATGGGAGCGGTGGGTTTGCCGTCTTTGTCGAGCGGGGCCATGAACGAGGCCTCGTCCTGCATGCCCTGATTGCCATTCGACATGCCATTGATGTCGATGCAGAGAATCTGGCAGCGATTGCTCGGCACGTAGGCCTTGTCGCCGACGATGGTCGGACTGGCGCAGATGCCGAGATATTCCCAGTCATTGACCTTGCCGCTGCCCATCTTCGGGGAGACGACCTGCCATTTGAACTGGCCGGTATACTCGTCGAAGACCATCATGATGCCGCGGTCACCGATGTGCTTGGGATCGCGCGGAGACTCGTTGTTGGTGCCCACATAAACCTGACCGCCGGCGATCATCGGTGTTCCATAGGTCTGGGAGCCTAGCTTGGCCACCCAGAGGCAGTTCTTTGTGGTGCTCATGTCGATGTCTTCCGCGCCGGGGCCCTTGTTGGCCTCCTGTGCGTCCGGACGGAGGCGTCCGGCGATCTTTGGCGCGGCCTTGGGGCCGTACTTCTTGCCGGGATCAAAGTCCGTCGGCAGTCCTTTTTCATCGGAAACCATGTTGCGGGTGTTGCCGCCGCCCCATTGCGGATAGTCTGCGGCGTGGAGCGATGCCGCGGCGACGAGCGCCGCAGCGAGGATGAGGGTGGGTTTGGTGGTCATGTGATCGAGAAGGAAACGGTGTGAGATGATGACGCTGACTTATTTGTTCGAAGTGATGCTCAGATTGTCGAGATAGACGCGCTTCTGATTCAGCGGGGTGAATCCAAAGATGCCCGGGGAGCCGTTCGGATGCGCATGTGGCACTTTGACTTCGATGGTCCATGCCTCGGGTTCGGGCTGCGCCTTGTCCCAGGCTTTGGCACGAATGACACCGCTGCCATCCTTGGCCACATCGACACGGGTTTTGAGAGTATACCAGGTGTTGGCGATCATCTTGAATGGCGCCTCCTGTTTGAGACGTTCGAGATTGGAGCTGACCTCCATCTTGCCTGCATTGCCACGCAGGCAGATGAGATAGCGCTGGTTCACGAGACCGATGTCGGATTTGGAACGGGCGCTGCCGTCCGTCATCACGTCCGCCTGCATCGTGTAGTTGGACAAATGTGAGGCGCCGACAAACACCGTGGCGCGCTGGAAGAGGAGGCGGTCAAAGGTCTTTGCGAAGACCTTGTTGCCGTTGAGTTCACGCACATCGAATTTGAAGCGTGCACCGATCCATGGTAGCGGCGGGTAGGAGAATTTGATCTTCTCATCCGGCTGATCCACCGTCAGGTCATATTTCTCGAAGTCCTCCTTGATGGGCAGGTTGCGCAGTGTGCGACCGCGGATGGTGCCGGTGAGTCCGTCCGGTGCGGTGGCTTTGAAAGCACCGGCGCTGGATTTGGCATCGGCGGCGGCGGTGAGTTCACCCTTATCGTTGAACTTTGCGTCCATCGTTGCCTTAACTTTGGCGGTCGGAGGAATGAAGCTCTCCCACTTCACCCCTTGGATGTCGCGCGCGACCACAAAGCCGTTCGCATCGACACTGCGGATGCGGAAAGCCTGTTTGTCACCCGTCATGAGCAGCGTCTCGGCTGGGACGATCTGCAACGCCACGGCTTTGCCTGCGGCGGGCACTTCGACCTTGGGGGCTTCATCCACCTTGATGCCTTTGTTTGGAATGGGGAAGGCGTAGAAATGGTTCGTGGTGGTCACATAAAGCATGCCGTCGCACACGCTCGGGGCACCGAGGCAGCTGCCGTCGAGTTTGATCTCCTGAACGATCTCGCCGTCCTTCTCACCAGGCTTCAGCACCACCAGCTTGCCTTCCATCAGCGGGATGTAGAGAAGACCGTCCACATAGAGCGGAGAGGAATGCAGGTTGGCGTTGCTGAGCTTCTTTTTCCACATCTCGACACCCGTGGTGGAATTGATGGCATAGAGCGTGGCGCCATCATCGAGCTGATAGACCACATCACCCACGGCCACGGGTGAACTGCTGGTGGCGGAGAGCGGCTGGCGCCAGACTTCGACCTCCGGATCTAGCACAGTGCTTTCGGGGCCTTCCGCCTCAGTGAGCTTTTCCGGGAGTTTGATGCAGAGCATGCGGCCCTTTTCGGAATTGTCGATGTTCTCGTCACCGTGAATGGCGATCAGCGTTCCATTGTGGATCACCACCGAGGCGTTCACGCCGTTCTTGCTGATTGGCATTTTCCAGTAGGGCGCGCCGTTGCGTGCGTTCACGCACACGAGGTGACCGCAGCCGGTTGCGTAATACATCACGCGTTTGCCATCGCGGGTTTCCAACACCGGAGTTGAAAAAGAGCTGTCCACGGGCGGCACGACGCCGGGGCGCGACCACCAGACCAGTTCCCCGGTCTTTTTGTCAAAGGCGTAGGCGCGGTCTGCCGCCGGGCCGTCGGCGCCCCAATTGGAGTAGATGAAGTGGGTGATGACCAGATCACCTTCGATCACCGGGCTGCCGACGCGCGCATTTGGGAAGGTCATGCGGCCCAGATCTTCCATCATCGGAATTTCGAACACCTTCGTGCCATCCAGCTCCCAGCAATAGAAGAGGCCTGCATTGCTCACCAGATAGATGCGCTTTGTCTCGGGATCCACGGTCGGTGCGCCGATCGAATAGCGGTTGTAGATCGAGTCGCTCAGGTAGTCGGGCATCTCGTGCTCCCACAACTTCTTCCCCGTCTTCGCATCCATGCATGTGATCAGCTCGATGAGATCGGTCGTCTCGCCCTTATAGCTCCACAGGATCACCTTGCCATCAAACACCGTCGCAGTACCACGCGCGTGGACGTCATAGGTCCAGGCGGGCTTCTCATCGATCTTCCCGGCGTCGGTGTAATGCTCGAGGCTCACGCCGTTCTGCAACGGACCGCGCCAGTTCGTCCAGTCGTTTGCTTGGGAGATTCCGGTGAGGGCCAGGGTAGCGGCAAACAGACAGCCGAAGGAGGGGCGGGGGCGGTGATGCATGGTTTGGTGGGGAAGATGGAAACAAAACATCGTGAGCACGCGCCGCGCTTCAATGCGATTTTCATACCTTTCGCAGGGGAGGCGGCACCGGCGTCAATGGGGGATGGGTGAACGCCCTGCGTTGGCGGCATCTTGCAGTCGGTTCGGTTCAAGGTTTGGGGCGGGCTGCTTGAATTCGCGCCGACTATCAGGCATAGTTCTACTGGGCCCTGAAGTGACATTCATGAGTGCGTCAGTCACGTTTTCCGCGATTCTTCTGCTTCCGTCTGTGGTCGCACTCGCAAGCTGCAGCAGTTCCCGCTGCGACTGCGGCTGTCAAAAAGTCTCTCTGGCGGTCAAAGAGGTGCCAGCTCAGCGCCTGGTGGTCAGCATCCCCGATCAAAAAATGCAAACCTATGAAGGGGAAAAGATGAAAAGGCGTTATCCGGTGAGCACCTCGCGTTTCGGACTGGGCGACAAGCTGCGTTCCAACCTGACGCCGCTGGGCCGCCTCGAAGTGGTGGACATCATTGGCCAGGGGCTGCCCAAAGGCATGCGGCTCTATTCTCGCAAACCCACCGGAGAGATCCTGAAACCGAACACCACGGTCGGTGATGCCATCGTCACTCGGATCATTCGTCTGCGTGGCACGGAACCCCGTAATGCGCGCGCTTTTCAGCGTCTCATCTACATTCACGGGACCACCGATGAAATGGGGCTGAAGAAGCCCGTCTCCTGGGGCTGTGTGCGCATGGGGTCGTCCGACATCATCCATTTATGCCGCTGGGTGAAACCGGGGGCGGAAGTGGACGTCGTCGAAGAGCCCCTGCCTCCCACGAGGACCGCTGCGGTGATCAGGCGGTTGTTCCACTGGGGTTCGGTGACTGCGCAGTGAATCGCTGTCTGTGACGGGAGGGCTCACCGCACCACCTGAAACTCCGGCAGCATGCAAACCGCCCACAGCAGGTCCTCGAGTCCTTGCTGCGTGGGCTTGGCACCCACGATCTCCTTCGCCGTTGCGAGTTCGGCACTCGTCGGACCGCGTGACAGGGCGTGGCGGTAGAGAGGCGTGATGAAATCACCCTTCGCCGTCTCCAGCAGGCGTTTAGCGCCTTGGGCGATGGTGCCGGCCAAAATACTGCCGTTCGCCAAATCGATTGCCTCCAACGTGCTGAGTTCGTTCGGACGCTCGGTGACGATCTGATCGCGGTTTGGACGGCCGAGGGTTCGCATGAGAAAGTTGGCCTTAATGAGCGAGGCGCGGATCATCTTGCCGCTGGCGGCGGCGCCTTGCGCGAGCAGGGCAGGGGCCTGCGCGTCGATGGTCTTCTGCCAGACGGCCAGCGTCTTGACCACCGTGGCTTTCTTCCAGTCCTTCGGATCAAAAGCGGCCATTCGGCCTTCCTTGCCGCCGGGGATTTTGGCCGACCACTCCCAAGTGTCGTCGCTGAAGATCTCGGTGTGTTTGCCATCGTTATCACGCACGCGGGCATCAAAGAAGAAGCCGGCCGCATTCGGACCATTGCCCGCGTTTTTGGCGATGGCGATGATCGAGTTCGCGCCTTTGCGCAGCGCGGTTTGCAACGGCACGGCGGCGAGCTTGGTCCAGTCGTCGCCCTCGCTGATCTTCTTGTTGTTCACGTAGAGCGTGTAGCCGTTGTCGCAGGTCACCACCGCGCTGGCGCTGGTGGGATCGGCGTCGAGCTTGATCGTTTTGCGCAGCGTGATCGTTTCGCCCGCGGCGGGCTTCGGGTTGTCGCTCCAGATCCACTGGCCTTTGACGGTGATGGTCTTGGCCAAAGCGGGATCCACTTTCCCACGCAGCACGCTGGCATCCATCTTCGTCGGCGCGGCGTCGGTGAGCTGCCAGATGGCGTCGACAAACTGCTCCGCCGTGAGACGCTTCGCGCGCGGTCCGGCATAGACGTAACCGTGATCATCCGCACCTTTCGTCACCACTTGCGCATGCGATTGATAAGCCTGCGAGGTGGCGATGTGCGCGAGTGTCTTCTTCAAATCGTAACCGTTTTCGCTGAGGTAGGTGGCGAGGTAGTCGAGCAAATCCGAACTCCACGGCTCCGTCTGCATCGCGTCCACCGGATGCACGATGCCGCGTCCCATCAGGCGCTGCCACAGGCGGTTCACGATCGTGCGCGTCGTGCGGCCGTTCTGCGGATGCGTCATCAGTGCGGCGAGCTGCTTCAGGCGCTCCGGCTGCGCGGCCTTGGCATCCACCTGGCCGATCTCGGGGAACAACCACGACGCCACCGCCTGCTCGCCGATGGGTTTGTCGCAGCGGCTGATCTCCAGCGGTCGTGTCGAGTAGATCGCCGCGAGTCCGTAGGCCTCGCTGAGTTTCCAGCGGTCAATGAAGCTGTCGTGGCAGGACGCACACTTCATGTTGATGCCGAGGAACGACTGCGAGACGCTCTGCGCGAACTGAATCTCCACCGTCTGCCCCGCGCTCACATCGCCGCGCCACTTGATGCCGTCGATGAAGCCGCGGCTCTCGTCGTTGGGCGGCGCGATGAGCTCGCGCACGAACTGGTCGAAGGGCTTGTTCGTGATCAGCGCATGATACAGCCAGTTGCTGATCTGCTTGCGCCCGCCGGTGATGAAGCCCGTGCCGCCGTAATCGTTGCGCAGCAGGTCGTTCCAGAACGTCAGCCAGTGCTCCGTGTAGTCGATGTCACGGGCGAGCAACGCCTCGACGAGGCGCGTGCGTTTGTCAGCGGCCTGGTCCTTTTCAAAGGCCGCCACTTCCTCCGGCGTCGGCAGCAGGCCGATGAGATCGAGGTAAACCCGGCGCAGGAAGGTGGAATCGTCAATCGCTGCCGGACGCAGCTGCTTCTTCGCGGCGAGATACGCATCCAGGATGCGATCGATCGGATGCGTGCGTCCGTCCACCGCCGCAGGCAGTGCGGGAGAGCGCGGTTTCAGCGGCGGCTCATACGCCGGCTTCTTGAAAGCAAATTCTTCCTCCCAGGTGATGCCCGAATCGATCCACGCCTTCAGCAGCGCGATCTGCTCCGCCGGCACGCGCTTGCCCTTCGGCGGCATCTGATCATCGGGATCTTTCGACAGGATCGCCTGAATCATCGCACTCTCCCCGCTCTTGCCCGCGATCACGACCGGCCCGTCCTCCCCGCCTTCCATCAAAGACGTGCGATCATTGAACGAGAACCCACCCTTCTTCTTCTCCCCCGCATGACACTCCGCGCAATGTTCGCGGAGGATCGGCACGATCTGATGAGAAAAATCGACCGCTGCGCGGACGGAGAGGATGGGGAAGCCGAGAAGGGAGAGAAGGACGAAACGCATTCGGGAATCACGAACGTGGCGTGAAGGAGAAATCTCGCGCCTTGAACCATCATAACGTCTAAGCTGTGGCGACGCCGAGCACAAGACTCCGCTCAGGCGACCGACGGCTACGAGCCGTTGCCACCAGCGTTTTGTTCGGCTTTGTTTCCACAAAGGTAGGTTCGCAGTTTTGACTTTAACGTTTGCTCGGTGATGTCGCCACTCAACGTCCATAGCGGTGAAAAGCCGGACGATTTATCGCTGGATTCGTCCACCAGATGAATCGTGTCCGATGAGGCCAGCAAATCGAATTCACAGTGTGCATTGAAGAAATGATATTGATGCATTCCAAGGTCTTCCATCTCAAATCCCAAGTCCTTTCCAATTTTGCTGAGGGGAAGTGGTGAGCAACAAGAGGCAACTGCAAGAGAATCCTTTCGAGCCGTCATGCAGGACGACAAGAGCAATGCGAAAGATAGCCAGACTAGCCGATGTAGGAGGGCGCTCATGCTGTTAGCCGAACAGTGAAGATGGTTACCAAATCGTGAGGTTTGTCAGCGGCTTTATAGCCGACGGTTTTGTCGGAAAAGTACGGGTTGAGGCGCTCAGGGGTGTCGCTTTACCCTCCTATGCCGTTGTTGGGCAACAAAAATGTGACTTTGCAACGGCATAAGAGGGTAAATCCACTGTGTGACTATTCTGGACGTCGTTTGGCGGTTCGGCATGACGCCCAGACCGTTTAGCGGAGAAGGAAGGGGAGATCAACATCCCCTGCCTGCTCTCATCACGGCTGGCACACCTCTGGATCGAACTCGTCTTCCACTTGAACGAATTCTGACTCCGCTTCCTGGCATGGCTTCGGTGACGCAGTTCTCTCTTCCTATTGTGCCGTATTGCCAAGGCCTGCAAGATGCCCTTCCGCTCCCTCGTTCGGATTCGACCCATGAAGTTTCTCACCGCCGCCGCTCTTTCGTTATGTCTCGTCAGTCTCGCTCAATCCGCTCCGCAGGATGATCAATACGTGCTCGGACCTGATTCGCAGGTGCAGGAAGGGGTGCCGCAGGGGAAGGTGACGCAGATGCCGGCGTGGACGGAGTCGAAGATTTATCCGGGCACGACACGGGACTGGTGGGTTTACGTGCCGGCGCAATACAAACCGGAACAGCCGGCGAATGTGATGGTGTTCTGCGACGGTGGCGGCTTTGTGAAGGCGGACGGGGCGTTTCGCGTGCCGGTGGTGTTCGACAATCTCATCGCCAAGGGCGAGATGCCGGTGACGATCGGCATCTTCATCAATCCGGGCGTGTTTCCGACCTCGAATCCGAAGGGGAAGCCGCGCAGCAATCGCAGCTTTGAATACGACTCGCTGGGCGATCTGCATGCGCGTTTCCTGATCGAGGAAATCCTCCCCGAAGTGGCGAAGAGCTACAAGCTGACGGACGATCCTGAAGGCCGCGGCATCTGCGGCAACAGCAGCGGCGGCATCTGCGCCTTCACCGTGGCGTGGGAGCGGCCCGACGCGTTCCGCAAGGTGATCAGCCACATCGGCAGTTTTACGAACATCCGAGGCGGTCATGTGTATCCCGCGCTGATCCGCAAGACGGACAAGAAGCCGCTCAAGATCTTCCTCCAGGACGGCAAGAACGACCTCGACAACCAGTTCGGCAACTGGCCGCTCGCCAACCAGGACATGGCCGCCGCGCTGAAGTTCGCGGGCTACGACTACCAGTTCGTCCTCGGCGAAGGCACGCACAACGGCAAGCACGGCGGCTCAATGCTGCCGGACACGCTGCGCTGGCTGTGGAAGAAGTGACCGAACTGTTCTTGGTTCCTGGTTCTTTGTTCTTCGTTGTTCGCGGGGAGCTGCTGGAAACCAAGAACCACGAACTAAGAACCAAGAACTCAGCAGAACCATGAAACGCCTCCTAACCGCCCTTTGCCTCCTGTCCTCGCCGTTGATGGCGCAAGACACTTCATTGCACGATTATCTCATCGACGGGGAACCGTGGAAGGAAGTCGCGGGTGGTTATGTGTTCACGGACGGGCTGTGCTGTGACAAGGACGGCAATCTGTTCTTCACGGACGTGAAGGGCGGGAAGGGGATCTACAAGCTGGATGTGGCGACGGGGAAGGCGGACCTGTTTCTCGACAACCTGCCGGGCATCAGCGGTTTGCAGATCGGACCGGATGGCCGCTTCTATGCCTGTCACAACAAGGAAGGCCGCATCATCGCCATCACGATGAAGGGCGACGTCGAGGTGCTGCTCACGGACGTGAAGTGCAACGACCTCGTCGTCAGCAAGAACGGCAATTTGTATTTCACCGAGACACCGACGCAGCGCATCCATCTGATCACGAAGGACAAGAAGCACGTCGTGGCAGACGAAGGGCACGTGATCAAACCGAATGGAATCACGATCTCGCCCGACGAGCGAACACTGGTGGTTTCCGAATACGGCGGCAAGAACGTCTGGGCCTGGCGCATCGAAGAGGATGGCACGCTGACTGGCGGAGCGCCCTACATGACGATGTGGCTGCCGGTGGGCAAGGAAAGCGCCTCAGGCGATGGCTCGACGACCGAAGCAAACGGTCGCTTCTTTGTCACCACCGAACTCGGCGTGCAAATCTTCGACCCGGCGGGACGACTGGCGGGAATCATCGCCAAACCGGATCCGATGGGCAAGATCGTGAGCGTCGAGTTTGCGGGCAAGGACCACGACATCCTCTATGTGGCTGCGGGAGACAAGATCTTCGGTCGCAAGCTCAAGGTGAAGGGGTATTTCTGAGCGCCATGCACGCCTTCTGCCACCTCGGATTGTTGGGACTGCTTTGCTACAGCTTGATGCTGACGGGGTGCACTGCGGGAATGCGGTCCAAGTTTGACGCCGCGTGGGAGACCGTGGATCCAATGGGGCATCGAAGTGAACATCGGTCACGCAGTTATCCGTACGGGCGCAGCACGGGCATGACCATGCCGGACAACGGTCTTCTGGAGTCCCCCCGTTTGCCTGGATCGCGGTAAAATGCTTCTGTGCCGCGGTCCTGACCGATGATTCCCAAGAAACTCTTCCAGACTTGGCACTCCAAAGTTCTTTCTTCCCGGATGCGGGACTGCGTGGATGCGCTCAAGGCGGCCAATCCCGATTACGAACATCACTTTTACGATGACGCGGACTGCCGTGCCTTCATTGAGGCGAATTTCCCCGTCGAGGTCGTGGATGCCTTCGATGCTCTGGTGCCGGGGGCTTACAAGGCCGACCTTTGGCGTTACTGCGCACTCTACATCCACGGCGGCGTTTATCTGGACATCAAGTTCCGCCCTTTGAACGGATTTCGGTTCAGCGTGCTGGAGGAGGACAAGGAGTACTTCTGCCGCGATCTGGACGTCACCGGGCGGGGTACGCTCGGCATCTACAACGCCATCCTCGTCTGCCGCGCGGGGAATCCGATCCTAAAACAATGCATCGACCAGATTGTGCGGCACGTGGCGGAGGAGTACTATGGCTTCGACTATCTCTGTCCGACTGGGCCTGCGCTGATGGGGGGCTTCTTTCCTCCCTCAGCGACCTTTGAACTGCGGCTGTCCTCTTCGGCCCAATGCATCGAGTGGGTGGGGCGACCGATTTTGGGTATTTATCGAGGGTATCGACTGAAGCAGTGGATGGAGGGGCGGACGCGTTATTACAAGGCCTGGCAGCAGCGCAAGGTGTATGCGCGAAAAGGAGCGGTTGCTCGATACTGATTGGGGAAGGCTGTTGGACCGAATGCTCGGAAGTGAATCTTTTCGGGAGGTCTATTTAACCACCTTGCCACCGAGTGAGAGGATGCGGGCTTTGCCTTTGGCATCCTCGGCCTCGGCGATCTGCTTGTTCGCGACGTACATCTGCGAGAGGGCAGTCCATGCGAGGAGATCGTTGGGTTGCAGCGTCGTGGCCATCAAACCGGCACCGATTGCCTCCTTGATCTCGCCGTTGCGAAGCAGGGCCATGCCAAGGGCATGCCAGCCTTCAAAATGGTCGGGCTGCAGCGCGACACAGCGGCGATAGAGCGCAATGGCCTCCGGCAGTTCGCCGAGAGCAACGTGACCGCTGGCGTCGTCAAACAGGTCTTCGACGTTGGCCGGCGTGTCGCTCATGCGTGTCGAAGCAGGACGAGGGGATCAGGAGACGCCGAGTTTGCTGACGATGCGGGCGGCGGCCTGCTGCTTGGCGAACCAGGCGTGGAACAGGCCCATGCGCTCCTGACGGGATAGGGATTCAACCTGGCTTTGGCGCACTTCGGCGGAGTCCGGACGTTTGCGCAGTTCCTTGGCGCTGACGTAGATGAGCATCGTGCCTTTGTCGAAGTCCACGGCATGGGAGATGCCTCCGACGGGTGTTTTGGCGGCTTCGCGTGCGATGAGGAAAGCGTTTGGCACATCCTGGGGGGGATTCGAAGTTTCGATGTCCGGCAATGCTTCGAGCGTGAGTTTCTTTTCCTTCACGAGGGCGTCGATCTTCTTGCCGGCCTTCAGGCCGTCGCTGAGGAAGAGGCGGGCTTCATTCACCGCCTTGCTGCGGTTTTCATCCGCCTTTTGCGAGAGGAGGATGTCTTTGATCTTGTCCTTCACCTGATCGAGCGTCTGCTGCTTGGGCTCTTCGATCTTGGTGACGTCGAAGACATACCAGCCGTTAGTTCCTTCGACTGCTTCTGGAGGATTCTTTGAATCCTTGTCACGGGCGAAGACAAGGTCGATCAGGTTGTTTTCAGTCTTGAGCGCTTCAGGGGGCTCTCCGATGGCAAAGGCAGGGACGGATTCGACCTTTTCTTTTGTCTGCTTGGCGGCCTCGGCAAACTTGACGCCACCGGCGGTGAGTTTGTTGAAGGCGTTCACACGTTCGACCTGCGCATTCGTTTCCTTCTGGCGCTCTTCGAGGGGCTTTTTGTCGAGTTCCTTGGGATTCGCAAACAGGACGTAGCTAACCGCACGCTTTTCGACGGTCTTGTAGTTCTCCTTGTTCTCCTCGTAGTACTTTTTGATCTCCTCGTCGGTGACGGATGCGGCCTTTTTGAAGGCTTCGGTCTCGAAGGTGATCTTGGAGCCTTTGAAGGTCTGGTAGCTGCTTGCGTACTGCTTTTCGGCGGCTAGAGGAGAAGCCACGTAGTTTTTGGCCACGATGTCCTGCAGCTTCTGCAGGCCGATGGTGTCTTTCATGATGCCGAGCAGGTCGGCGGATTCGAAACCCATGGAGTTGGCGTTTTCTTCCAGCATCTGACCGCGGGAGACGTCGAACTTGCCGTTGTCCTGCAGGGCAGGGAGCTTTTCCAGGGCGGCGCGGGCTTCTTCGTCGCTGGGGCGGACGCCGAGCTCTTCCATCAGGTGGCGTGCCACGAATAGGTTGGTGAGGGTGTTGAGTCCACCACCGCCGAAGCCGCCGTCAGAGGACAGCATCATGAGCATAGAAGGCAGTTCATAGGACTGCATGTAATACTGGGCGAACTGCAAGGAGCGCTGAGCGCGCTGGACATCGCCGATGGTGTAATCCTTGCCAAAGACGGTAACGGCAACATCGGTGATCTGAGCCTTCTTTTCATACCCGCTGCTTTTGCGCCAGCCGCCCCACACGGAGAAGGAGAGGATGATGATGATCGTCAGGGTGATGAGGAAGGCGCCACGATGGCGGCGGAAGAATTCGAGCATGAGAGGACGGGCGGTTGAAGGGCGCGCAATAAGGCACCGGGGGACGCAGCGGCAACCGGAAAGTGGTGTTCTCGCACCGGAGGACGCTACAGCGAAACAATGGCCCTCGTTCCTTGACATTGGTGGCACCCGGCACACTTCATGCGCTCCCTTTTTTGCAGTCAGCTTCTCCTCATGCCCCAAGCCCCCACGAAACGTTACTGGACCGTACGCTCCTCCTCCATCCACAACCGAGGCATCTTCGCCCGCTGTGACATTCCCAACGATGTGCCCATCATCGAGTACACGGGGGAAAAGATCACCAAGGCAGAGTCAGCGCGGCGAGGTGACGCTCTGATCGACAAGTCGAAAAAAACCGGCTGCGCGGCTGTTTACGTGTTCACGCTGAACCAGCGCTATGACATCGACGGGGCCAAGGGGCGCAACCCCGCGCGCTACATCAATCATTCGTGTGATCCCAACTGCGAGGCTTTCATCATCCGCGGTCGCATCTGGATTTACTCCCTGCGCGACATCAAGGCGGGCGAAGAACTGACCTATAACTACGGCTTCGACGTGGACACCTGGGACGAGCATCCCTGCCGCTGTGGCACAGACCGCTGTGTGGGGTTCATCGTGGATGAAAAGCAGTGGCCGAAGCTGCTGCGCAAGCTGGAAAAGGTGGAGCGTGATGCCAAAAACGGAAAGCTGAAGCTCAACGGTTCGAACGGCCACAGCGCACCGCCTGCGAAGAAGAAAAAGCGCGCCTGAGCCGGACTATACCCGTCGTGCCTCACGCTCCGTCGCACGCGCGGCGGCGCTGTTCTGGAAATGAGTAATGGCAGTGGCGAGCGCGTCGGCGGCATCGGCCTCCGGCGTCTCACGCAGACGCAACTGGGCGCGGATCATGAAGGCCACCTGCTCCTTTTGAGCGGCTCCACGCCCGACGGCGGCCTGTTTGATCTCACGAGGGGCATATTCGTAAATGGGCAGGCCGTGTTCTGCGGCGGCGATCAGGCAGGCGCCGCGTGCGGTGCCGAGCACAATGGCGGTTTTGTAGCTCTGCACGAAGATCGTTGACTCAATGGCGCACACGGTCGGCGCATGCCGGGTGATGACATCGTTCAGCCCGGCACGGATGGCGACGAGGCATCCGGAGGGAAGCAAGGCGGGTTTGTTGTGAATGACGCCCCATTCAACCGCCCGCAGTTGGCCGCTCGCATTTTCGACGACGGCCCAGCCGGTTTTGCGCAGTGCGGGGTCGATGGCGAGAACGCGTTCGACCGCATTCGAGGCAGGTGACTCGTCGGCGCTGCGGAGAATGCGGGCCATCAGAGGCGATGTTTTTTCCGCCCGCCCTGGCCGAGCCGGAAGAGTTGATCGACCGATACGGAGCCCGAACCGAACAGCAGCAGTGTCACAGTGATGATGAGGTAGAGCCAGGCGGCCTCCACCCTGGGGGAGCCGGCGTTCTGCAGCACGACGAGGGTGGTGATGACAACGGGCAGGAAAAGAAAGGCAAACAGGCGCGTCAGGAAGCCGAGAACCCAGCTGAGCGCAACTCCGACGATAAGGATTGCGACAAAGGGGGCGAGAAGGTGCGCGTAGGGCATGCCCGCTTCATGAAACGCAGGCACCCAAGCCCAAGGCTGCTCATTCCAAAAGAACTGGTAGGCATGCTCCACGGCACTGATGCCGTAGCGCATCATGAGCACGAGACCTGTGCCGATGCGGAGGATGGCGGCGGTTTGAAACAGGGAAGAGAGGGGGCTCTGTGCGGCAGCGGGACCGGAACCGGTGTATTCGAGCATGGCAGGGAAATCAGATGTCTGGAGACAATGTGATGATGTCGCCGGCGCGTGGCGACCACTTTTGATCGGCAGCTTCGATCGAGCGGAAGAAGCTGCGCTGCCCCTCGCGGGAGATGTAAATGCCGCGCGAAGTGGAACCTTGCTTGCGTCCGCCGGTGACGGTCACGGCCTGCTGCACGGTCATGTCTTCAAAGGCGGGAATAAACTCGGCTTCGCGCACATCACCGTTGATGGAGATGACCGGGGTGTTTTCCACGGAGATAATCTGCACCGTGATGGGCCGGGTGTTGCGTCCCGCCAGACGAAAGACGGTGGCGATGGCCTCCGCGACCTGAGGCAGGTGCTGGCCGCCGACACGGGCCGTTCCTGCTTCTCCCAGAGGCAGGAGCCCTTCGGTGTTGACCATGGTAATGCCGCTATAGATCCGATCCGGGCTGCGCGCTCCTTCATAAACTTCCAGCCTGATCGTATGGCCGAAACCGATCGTGCCGCGCGAGTTGAAGGGAACGGTGGGATCGTCCGAATCCACTTTGTCCCGATCAGGCATGCCGGGAATGTATTTGGCCACGGTGCTCATGCTGGGCATACGCAACTTCGGCAGCGGGATTTTTGGCATCTTAAAATCAGGCGAAATGGCCTGAATCATGCCGCAGGAGCAGAGGGCGAACAGCGCCGGGCCGGAAAGGAGAAGTTTGAGGTTGGCTCGCATCGGAAGGGACAATAGGAGAGCAGCCATGATGGAGGTGCGCTGTCTGATCGCAAGAAGCTTTCACCAGCCGGGCCGGTTACTTCCTGACCAGTTCGATCGCCTTGAGGCGGAAAAGCTGCTCACGTTCGGGAATATCGACTGCGTCGACTCGCAGACGGTAGATGCCGGGCTGTTTGATTTCGACGTTGCCGAGAATGCATGATTTGAATTCCTGGGCACTGCCGGTGCGCACCACGCTTGCGCGCAGTTTCTGTCCGGCGAGGACCACTTCGTAGGCACCTTCCCGTTGCGAAGCAGACGCCTGACGCACCGCGATTTCATACGTTCCTGGCTGTTCGAATTTGAGGAACCACGCCGCCCAGTCGCCTTCGTCGAGCCAGTTCACCAGAATACCGGCCATGAGGTCCATGCCACCGAGTTTGGGATAGTCGGCCTTGTCGGCAGAGGCCGTCGTGTTGTCGGCTACTGTGGTAACGCGGGCCAAGGTGGCGTTGATGCTCTTGCTGATCGCCTCAGCCTGCGCCTTGCGCTGAGGTTCGCTCACTGCGAGTGCATCAAAAAAGGCCGCCGCAGCAGGATCGGTGATTCGGCTGATGGCGGCGAGCGCGAGATCCTTTTCACGCACATCCTTGCCTGCTTCATGAAGGCGCTTTGCCTGCGCAAAGATCTCAGCCTGCGGCAGCGTGCCGGACTGCGAGCAAAGCTGCGTGGCCGCGTTCAGCAGCAGCAGGCGGCTGGCGGGGTCCGTCTCACGCGGCAGGCGAGATGTCAGGGCTGGCAGGGGATCACATGCAGGCCATTGAGCGACTGCGGTGAGCGCAGCCCTGCGGACACCTACATCCGGATCAGCGATGGCCTCGAGAATCACCTTGAGCGATTCTGCTCCGGCGACGCGGCCGAGGATGTGGAGGAAGAGCGCCCGGTCAGATTCGCTGCTCTTGTCGTTGCGATAGGCGGCAATGACCGGGGCCACGGCTGCATCACGATCACCCTGAGTCTGAATGGCGGACACCGCGGCCTGTTCTGCGAAGTCAGCCTCCTTAGCAGGCACTTCGTGGAGTTGGGCCAGCAATTTGGGCAAATCTTGCTGACCTGCGACTATCCCGAGCGCAGTCCACGCTGCACGGCGCACGTTGGAGTCCGCATCCTTCACCAGCGGAAGAATCTGGGCAAAGGTGCCGCCGATTCCGCGCAGTCCGATGACCTTGACGAGATTGGCCCGGGCCATGGGGTGCTTCGCTCCGTCCAGATGCTGCACGAGCATCGCGTCGATGTAGTCACCGCCTTCGACCTGGCTGAGCGCCTGGGCAGCAGCCGCGGTGGTCTTGGGATTCTCGAGATAGTCAAACAGGAGGCGCATGTCGAGATCCGTCACCTGGGCGTGTTCAGCACCGGCGATTTCGGCAAAGCGCTGCTGGCGTCCGGCCTCATGCGAGCGCTCGATAAACCGTTTCACCGCAAATCCTCCAATGAGGACGACCAGAAAGGGAATGGTCACTGCGGCCCATTTGGGGAACCCGGGTTTGGCCGGCCGCGAAGGAACGGCAGGGAGCGAGCCTCCACCACCGGTGACAAGACGTGTGGAGGTCGTTCCGGCGGGTGCGCTGGTGATGAGTTTTTTGGTGCCGACGTCGATCGGGCCGGTCATTGCACGATTCGGTGTTTGAGGAGCTTCTTCGACCACGACGGCAACCGGGGCCGCGCCTCCCCGGGGCGCACCTTCCTCGTAAACCTTCAGCGCCTCGGCCACAGAGGCCGGACGGTTGGCTGGGACACGGTTGATGAGCCATTCGACCCATTGAACGGTGTGCGTCGGAAGATCAGGACGCAGAGGGGCGAGCGGCTTGGTGCGATGATACAAATGGGCCACCATGACCTGCGGCATCGTGTCCCCGCTGAAGGGGTATTTCTGCGTCAGTGCATAATAGAAGATGCAGCCCAAGGCATAGATGTCCGTCCGCACATCGACGTCGGCGCGTTCAAACTGCTCCGGAGCCATGAAGTGCACCGAGCCAAGGAGTGCGCCTTGGGAGTCGGTGTCCTGCTGCACCGGTTGGTTGGCGGTCTTTGCCAGACCGAAGTCGAGGATCTTGACCTGAAAGCCTCCGCTCGGCAGCCAGGTGATCATGATGTTCCCAGGTTTCAGGTCGAGGTGGATGATTCCTTGCTCGTGCGCGGCGATCATGCCGCCCAGCGTCTGCCGGACCAGAGAATCGAAATCCTCCGCCGTCAGGGCACCGCGCATAATGATGTCCTCCAGCGCCTCGCCTTTGACCAGTTCCATGACAATGAACCCGCCGTCGTCATCCACTCCGGCATCATGCACGGTGACGATGTTCGGGTGCTGCAGGAGTGACTGCTGCTGCGCCTCGCGGATCAGGGACTCCACGGCGGAACCATAGTCACCCGCTTTGTCGGCCCGGATGCGCTTCAGGGCGACTTCCCGTCCCAGCTGCCTGTCCCGTGCCTTGAAAACAGTACCCAGACCTCCCTCGGCGATCGGGGCGAGTAATTCATAGCGTTCGTTCATCTGGGGGCGAATGCTGACACTTTCAGTCATTCGCGCAATGAAACTTTCGCACGTTTCACCACCTGTGCTAAAATTCGTGCTTTCCACGATGTCGCTGCTTCGCGTTCAAGACCTCAAAATCCACTTTCCCGTCCGCGGGGGCTGGTTTGGTCGTGCCGGTGATGTGATCAAGGCGGTGGACAAGGTCAGCTTCGACGTCGCCGAAGGCAGCACCGTCGGTCTGGTTGGAGAGAGCGGCAGCGGCAAATCCACCGTGGCACGGGCGCTTCTCAAGCTGACTCCGGTCACGGGAGGCAGCGTTCACTATCGTGACCAGGATTTGCTGAAGATGGAGGAGAATGAGTTCCGTCCGTTGCGCAAAGAAATGCAGATGGTGTTTCAGGATCCCATCGGTTCCCTGAACCCTCGCATGACAGTGGAGTCGATTCTTGGCGAGCCGCTGCAGATTCACTTCAAGGAGAAGTCGCGTGAAGAACGTCGAGAAGTGTCCGCAGAGTTGCTCAAAAAAGTGGGCCTGCCGGCGGATGCATTGCAGCGCTATCCGCACGAATTCAGCGGGGGGCAGCGGCAACGCATCGGTATCGCGCGCTCGCTGGCTGTGCGGCCGAAATTTCTCATCTGCGACGAGCCGGTGAGTGCGCTGGATGTCAGCGTTCAGGCGCAGATTTTAAACCTCCTCAAAGATCTGCAGGAGGAATTCCAGCTCACGCTGCTGTTCATCGCCCACGATCTCGCCGTGGTGCGTCACATGAGCGACCGCATCGTCGTCATGCATCATGGCAAAGTTGTCGAGCAGGGCGACGCGGACGAAATCTGCGAGAATCCGCGCCACGATTACACCCAGAAGCTGCTCGATGCCGTGCCGCACCTCGACTGACCTTCGTTTTCACGTTCCATGACACCGCTTTTCAAGAAATTCCTCGGCATGAATTGGCTGCTGGTGCTCAACATCACAGGGCTCATTGTCTTCGGCGTCTATGCCATTTTCAATGCATCCTCCTACAAGGATGAAGCTGAGTTTGCGTTCAAGTGGCGCGACCAAATCCGCTGGGTGATGATCGGTCTGCCATTCTTCTTTGCGGCATCGTTGCTGGACTACAAATGGGTGCGCTGGGCCTGTGTGCCCATGTATCTTGCCGGTATCGGCGGTCTCGTGGCGGTGCTTGCCATCGGTGTGGAAATCGGCGGCAACAAGGCGTGGATTCGTGTGGGCGGCATGATGGTGCAGCCCTCGCAGTTCGCCATCATGTCCGGTATTCTCATTCTGGCGGTGATCTTTGGTGAACTGCCGCGAATGCTTCCGGTGTTCCGCCGCCCCTGGCTGCGTATCATCGCTGCCGGAGCGATTGCCGGCGTGCCGGCCCTGATGGTCATCAAGGAGGACTTGGGCTCCGGTCTCGTCTGGGGCCCGGTGTTTCTCTCGATGATGCTCGTGGGTAGCATTCCATTTCGTTACCTGATCACCATGCTTCTCGCCGTCGTCAGCGTCGTTCCGCTGGTCTATGTGTTTGCGCTCAAGCCCTACCAGCAGGCACGTATCAACTCGACCTGGTACATGGCCACCAACCAGTTGGACAAGGTGGACCTTCAAAACGAAGGCTGGGTGGCCAAGCATCTGCAGATCGCCGTTGCCACCGGGGGATTGGAAGGGAAGGGGCCTGAGTCCAAAAAAGTGCCCGACCAGGCCTCCATTCACCGCACCTTCTTCCCTCATGAGTCCATCAATGACTTCATCTTCGGGGTCATCGCCGAGGAGTTTGGTTTTCGTGGTTCGGTGCTGCTGCTCTCAGGCATGGCGCTGCTGCTGCTGCAGAGCGTGTTTGTCGCATTCTGCGCGCGTGACCAACTCGGCCGTCTCATCGTCGTCGGCGTTGTGGCGATGTTTTTTGTACACACCTTCCAGAATGCCGGGATGAACCTCGTGATGCTGCCGGTCATCGGCCTTCCGATGCCCTTCATCAGCTACGGCGGCACCTTCGTCGTCGTCACACTTTTCCTGATGGGAATGGTTCAGAGCGTCTGGGTGCACCGGAACATTTCCTCCGTGAAGAAGAAACGTCCGGTGAACTCCGTGCGTGATGACGACGATGAGGAATAAGTTTCAGGATGGACGGCGTTAGCCGCCCACCCCGTAAACGGTCCTACACAATCTCCCAGCCTTTGCGGTACTCGCGGCGCACCAGTTTGTCGGCTTCGGCGTTGTTTGGGATCTTCAAGCTGGGAGCGTCCCAGGTGAGTTGCTCATTCGGGAAGACGCTGGCGAGGCAGCCGAGCAGCACAGCCTCGGTGAGCGGTCCTGCGTAGTCGAAGTTGGCGGAAGGCTTCTGGTCGCCACCGCGGAGGCAGCAGTCGATGAAGTCGGCGCGATGCTCGCGAGGTTCGAGTTTCGGATACTTGTAGCCCGTGAACTTGTCTCGCGGGAAGAGCATCGGCGTGGAACCGTGCGGGTGCAGCAGGACACCGTCGGTGCCTAGGTAGATCGTGCCCTGCTGCGGGAACTTGGTTTCGCCGGTGAGCGCCATCACTTCGGCGGGCGGACGCGCATCTCCGTCGGTCCAGGTGACCTTGATGCTCTCTCCGTAAGTGTATTGGGTGCCGAGGAAAGTGTATTCAACGACGGCATTGGTGGCCCAGTTGTCCTTGTTCGGCGCAGGGCCGGAGGACTTCACGGAGATCGGAGCGGCGAGGCCGAGCGAGCGGAACCAGCCGCTGAACATGTGGCAGCCCATATCTCCGAGCGTGCCGGTGCCGAAGTCACGACGCTTACGCCAGTTGCCCGGGTGATCGTAGCCCTGAATGTAGCTGCGCTCGGAGGCAACACCGAGCCAGCCGTCCCAGTCGAGTTCCGCAGGAATTGGATCGCTCTTCTGCGGACGCAGTTCCATGTCGCCCCATTTCTTGTGCGAGAAGGTGTGGGCTTCCTTGACCTTGCCGATGGCACCCAGGTGAATGAGTTCCACAGCGAGGCGCTCGGAGAAGTCCGAGGAAACCTGAATGCCCATTTGCGTCATCACGCCCTTCGCGCGTGCGCGCTCGACGAGCTGGCGGCACTCCCACAGGTTCTGCGCCAGCGGCTTCTGGCCGTAGAGATGCTTCCCAAGGTTCATCGCCGAGATGCCCATGATCCCGTGCATGTGGTCGGGCGTGGAAACGTTCACACTGTCGATGTTGTTCGCTTCCTTGTCGAGCATCACGCGCCAGTCCTGATAGACCTTCACGTCAGGCCACTTCTCCTGCACCCTTTTGAAGTTGCGCGTGTCCACGTCGCACACGGCGACGAGCTCCCACATCGGATGATTGGCCATGGTGGTCATGTCGCCAAAACTCATGCCGCTCGCTCCAAAGCCCGCGTGGCGCAGTTTGCCGTTCGGTGAGGCGGCCCGCAGACCGGTGGTGACCCAGGGGGCGGCGAACAGCGTGGCGGCGGACTGGCGGATGAAATGGCGGCGTGATTGCATGTGGGATGGAATGGTTGAGCACGAAAAAACGTTGCGCAGACGGCGCATCTTCCGTTTTCTCCATTCAACAAAGCATGAACGACATCCACGCCCGACTCCAGGCCATCCGCGAACGCATGAACGCCGCCGCCGCGCGCAGCGGTCGCGATCCTGCCTCCGTGGACCTGCTGGCCGTGTCGAAGACCTTTCCGGTCGAGGCGATTCGCGAGGCGGCGGATGCCGGACAGGTTCTCTTTGGCGAGAAC
>NZ_JAGRPF010000093.1 GCF_020439865.1 Prosthecobacter sp. | reverse complement strand
GACGAGTTCGCCACGATAGGAATGCGCCTTTTCCAAAGGAGGAAACTTCCCGGCTTCGGGACGGAAGGGTTCGTCGACAGCCTTGGCGGCGGAGCAACCAAGAACGAGGAACGAACAACCAAGAACGAAGCGAGAGCGTGTCATAGAGAGTGCAGGAAAGTGGTAAGAATCAGTACTTCGGAAAGATGGACGGATTTGGGAAACGCTCGTCGATGTTGGAGGCTCCGTTGCCGAGATGCTCTTCGCGTGGCAGGTGGACATCGGGCCAGTCAGCGGGCCGGACTTTGACGATGCGTGTAGGGCGCATGCCCTCGGTGATGAGATCGGTTTCGAAACGAATCTGAATGCCGCTGCTGCCAAGAGGGATGTCTCCGGACACCTGCGTAACGTCGATGAGTTTGCCGCGTGCGGCCATTTGCGCGGGGCCGGCGGAGCCGCCTTCGGTATGCTTCAGCGTGTTTTCGGCGCCATTCATCAAGGCGGCGAGGCCCTTTTTGAAATCGGCGTAAAGCGAGGGATCCATGCCGCCGAACAAGGTCGCGGTCACCGTCGCACGGCCGAACTTGCCATACTCGACCGCATCGACCCAGGCGGGCAGCCAGCGGCTGCGCATGAAGGCCTTGTGCACTTCGGTTTGATGCTGCGTCGC
The DNA here is from genome assembly GCF_020439865.1 of Prosthecobacter sp. GTDB lineage: Bacteria > Verrucomicrobiota > Verrucomicrobiia > Verrucomicrobiales > Verrucomicrobiaceae > Prosthecobacter. The sequence goes on along the minus strand of NZ_JAGRPF010000093.1, from coordinate 2,498 downwards.
GTTTTGTAGCGCAGCGTCGTCCAGCCAGATGTCTGAGATGTGAAAGCGGGTGAAGACACCGCCAAGCGTGGGCTTCCAGGTGATGCCGAGCATCACGGTCTGGCCATCGAGGGCCTTTTTTTTTCCTTCCGCAGGCCACACGCCTTCGGTGATGAGGTGTTCAATGCGGAGGAATTCGCGACCACGCCACACGCGCGTGGCGGCATCGAAGCTCAGCGTTTCCTCGACGGCCTTGCCACCGCCACCTTGCTTCGGTTCACGGCTGGCGATGATCGTGCCTTCACGGTTCTTGATGTCTACTTCCTTGAGCTTCCAGACTAGTCCCTCGCGCAGGCAATGGCTGGGCTCGTCCTCGAGGAGAAGGACGTGATTCTCGGCGGGGAAGATGCCTGCACCACGATTGTGGTTCGCGTCTTTGTCCTTGTTGTTCACCGGCAGAACAGGCACGGCGGAGATGGTCGGGTCCGGCGGAAGAAAGGCGCGGACGTGCAGCACGGTGCCGAGCGGGATGTCGCGCAGATCCGCCGGTGCCCCATGATAACGCACGATGCCATAGGGCAGCATGGCGAACGGATGTGGATCGTTCCGGCGAAACTGGCCCGACCCTTCCACGCGAAGGCTGCCACGGCGGTTCGCGTGATCGACAAAGACGAGTTCGCCGCGGTACGAGTGCGCTTTTTCCAGAGGCGGAAATTTTCCAGCTTCGGGGCGGAACACATTTTCTTCGGCGTGTGCCATGCACAAACCAAGAACCCACAACGACGAACCCAGAACCAGAAGCCGATTCACAGCGCGATCACCTTGTTGCTGTCGCCAAACATGTCCGTCTCCACGCCCATGCGCTGGGCCATGAGGAGGAGAAGGTTGCTCATGTGAGCGTCGGTGTTCACGGGGCGGCTGCAAACTTGGTAATGCGCCGTGGTGAGCGCACCGTCCGCGCCGAGCGAGTAACCTCCGAAATCTTTGGCCTCCTTGTTGAAGTCGAGATGGCTGCCGTGCTTCAGGCCGAGGTCTGAACCGCCGGCGAGCACGAGCGGGAGGTTGGCGTTGCCGTGGCTGTGACCGTAGCACATGCCGCTGCCGAAAAGCGACATCGTGGAGCCTAGGAGCGCCTTGCCATTGAGGTCCTTCGTCTCGGAAAGACGGGTGAGGAAGTAGCTGAACTGCTCGATGGCGAAGGTGTCGTAGTTGGTGAGCTTCTCCATGTAACCGGCATCGCCGCCATGATGACTGAGCTGGTGGCGCGATTCGGTGATGCCGATTTCGGGAATGGAAAACGCATCGCCTTCGCCGCCGAGGCTGAAGGTGGCCACGCGTGTCACATCCGTCTGGAACGCGAGCACCATGAGGTCATACACGGTGCGGAAGTAATCGCCCGCCATCGTTTTAGCGATGTCGCGGTTGGTGCGTTTGCGATCCGCTTCGGAAATGGTCGGCAGCGGTGTGTCGAGCCACGCATCGGCGCGGCGCGTGCGGATCTCTGCCTCACGCACGGAGGTGAGGTATTGCTCCATGCGCCCCTTGTCCTCTGCGCCCATTTTTTTCTCCAACTGGCGCACTTCGGCAAGGTTGGCGTCGAGCACGCTGGCCTTGCGGCGCAAAGCGCGACGTTGGGCCATTTTGCCGCCCTTTGGTTCTTCGAAGAGCGATGCGAAAATCTCACTGCAACGACGCAGCGCTGGCAATTGCACGCCATCCGCGGTCCACGCCAGCGAGCCCTGCGTGAGTGCGACCTCCATCGAAGGGTAGCGCGTGTGCGGCGCGGTCATCTCCGCCATCTTCTGGTCCACCGAAATCGTGTTGCGGTCCGAAGGCCCGATCTTGGCGCCGGTGAGCCACACGGAGATGCAGTTGTGATGGTGGCCGAGCGCCCCTGGATGGTGCAATCCGCTGATCGGCGTGATGGCATCGCGATGCTTCTCCAAGGGCTGAAGCGACCGCGAGAACTGGTAATCCTTGCCCGACGAAGTGATCTGGTAGTTCAGCGAGTGAACGCCATTCGCGAGGTAGATGAACGCACTGCGTTTGGGCGATTCGACGGCTTTTTCAGAGGCACGCAGGGGCACCATGCACTCGAGCATGGGCAGCGAGATGAAACTGCCGAGGGCTTTGAGAGTGTGGCGGCGATTGAGAAGCCAGGATTGGGTTTGGATGTTCATAAAATCGACGGGTGGAGGATCAGGGCAGTGGATTGCTGGATTCGATCAGCGCTTTTTCATCAGGTCGGAGAGAGCAACGGCGCGAACGATGTCTTTGATTCGATAGTTGTTCTTCTTTGCTTCGGCCTGGATGGCGTTGAGGTCGTCCTGGTCGTCAAAGGCGATGGCGCGCCGGAGGGCGTAGGTGCAGAGATGCTCAATGAGGGCGCGGCCAAGCTTGTCGCGGTCTTCGAGAAGGCGCTGCTTGAACTCGTTCGCATCCTTGAAGGCGCGGCCATCGGGCATCGCACCGGCGGGATTGATCAAGGGGTCCTCGCCGACGCCTGCGGCGACTTTTTC
>NZ_JAGRPF010000092.1 GCF_020439865.1 Prosthecobacter sp. | reverse complement strand
TTCCTGCATGGCTTTCACCAGCATGGGTTCGCGCAGACAGTTGGAGAGTGCTGGCGTGTAGCGCTTGTTTATGACGTACGCCGCGTAATGCGCTCCTTGCATCCATCCGGCTGCGATGATCAGCGTGCGGCGCTTCTCGTTTCCCTTTTTGTTCAACGAGCGCATGATGTCCACCTGAAGGCAGCCAAGTTCCCAGAAGACCATCAACCACTGTCCCTTGTTCGCGAGAGCCCGGGCTTTTTTTGCACGATCCAATTCCTCCTCGCTTACCTGAAGTTTCTTGGCCAGCGCTTCAATGTCCGCTGCGCAGTCGTTGAGCGCATTGGCATCGCGGGCTTTGACTGCCATTACGCCATCGGCGATTCGGACTCCTAAGGCAAGGCTCACGTCAGACTCCACGGTGAGTTTACGAAGGTCGGCGTTTACCGAAAGTTCCTTCAGCACGTCAGACCATTTAACAGTGCCTTCGCCGAGCGCGATGTCGAGCGCGAGGAACTTGTCCATCGGGCTGGGCAGGCCGAGCGGAGCGTTTTGGGCCTCGGCGACGTTGAAAGCTGCTTTTTGAGCATTGGCCGGACACAGCGTGACAAGTGCGAGAAAAAGAGTGATGACGGTCCGGTGCATGCGGCGATCAGGTCATTTGATTTACTTACTTTCAAACCCGCTGGTTTTGATTACACTAATCAAGCCTTCGAGTCCACAGTTGGTCAAGCCACAAATCAGCCATGATCTCAAAAAAAATTCTCATCGCCCTGCGCATTTGGACATGTGCTCTCTTTTGCCCGTTGTTTCTCTCTGGCTGCATGGAGGATGAGGAGCAGGTGAGGGAACTGCGCATGTTGCGTGAGAAAGTTTCAGTGGCGGAGAAAAAGGCCGCCGAGGCGGCTTTGGAAGCAGACACAGCACGCAGAGAGCTTTCTGCGGCTGCTGCCACGGCCTCCGCCGCAGCTGACAGCGGCATGGCAGAGCGTCTGCAAGAGAGTCAGAAGCATGTTGCCGAACTGGAGGCCCAGCTTGCAGCAGCGCGTCGACAACCGGTGAAACCGGCTGAATCCGGCGGCAGTTTCAGGGAGCATGCAAAGAAGGTGCAGGAGAATCTCATGAAGCAGATGGGAGTGTTGAGCGACAGTCTGCAGGCACGTCACTCCGGCCCTTCGCTGGAGGAAATCACCGTGAAAAAGGTCCAGTCTGGTTTCCGCAGCGAAATTGTCTTTGGGGTGCTTGGTTCTGATGGGCAGATGCACAACATGGCATTTCCCGTCGAGGCCGATCTCGAGGGTAATTGGAATCTTCCAAGCGTGGAGATCATCGCCAAGCATCTTGGCGCGCCTCCGCCTCAAACCCAGCCGACGCAACCTGTGCTCGCGCAGCAAACACCGGCCCAGCCAACGGCTGCGCCTGCTTCTCCTGCGGCCGCTGCCAACCTTCCGGCCTCACCACTTCCTGTTGCAAACACGGTCGTTATTCAATGGGACCAAACTCCTGGAAGACCGGCGGTCGCTGCCGCTCCGGCCAATAACCCGGCAGCACCTGCGAAGCCGGCAGCCGCGCCGACACCCGTACCCAAAGCTCCTCCTGCACCGCTGATGCCGGTGACCAAGGATGTTCAAATCCGCTTCGACTGAGCTGCATGTCTGCACAAAGCCAGTTGGAGGAGCAGGTCTTTGCCCGCTTTGAGATGCACGGACGTCTGCCTTCGGGCAGCGGGCCTCATCGGCGTTTCTCGGGCCGGATGAAAAATCGTAATGAGTTGCTGTTGGTCTCCTGTGCATCGTACGGCCCTTTGCCGGATGATTGCCTCGAACTGCAGCGCCAGGTGGGGGAAAAAATGAAGCATCCAGGTTCTCCGGCGTTGATCGGCCTGCTGGACGCGGTTTACGAGGCCGAGTTTCACTGGCAGTGCGCTGTCATTCAGGGAGAGGGGCTGCGCGAGTGTCTGCGCACGCGTCAGAGTCTGACTCCGGCGCAGGCCGGATGGATCATGAGCTGCCTCGCGGAAGCGGCAACGGCAGCCGTGCGCGACGGCTGGCCGCGGTTGCTCATCAATGCCGCACAGGTCTGTGTGGACTTGAATGCAGGTCGTGCCTGGCTGCTGCCCCCGGACATGCCCTTGTTTGGTGTGGCAACGCTGCAAATGGCGATGCCTCAGCAAACGATGGCTTTTAATCCGGCTTCTTTCGCTGCGGCTGACGAGCCTGTCATTCCAACAAGCTCCCGGGACTATGTTTCACCGCTGGCCGCTCTTTGCTGTGAGATGCTGGGCTCAGCTGCGAGCAGTATTCCTTCGCAAAACGAACGTTTCCGTTCTATTCCCGCCCTCAACAGTCATCAAAACACATTGCTGCGTTCTGCGCTTGCTGGAACTCAGAGGCATCATTTCGAATCCGTGGAGGAATTCGTCAGCCAGTTCACCGCACTCGCCGATGAAACGACAGGATCTTATCGCGTCACCACCAGTGTCCACGCTCCGACTTCAGCGGCCACCGCTACGCTACATGGTACATCGCGAGAGACGGCGGCGCGTCCGACAGGCGTTCAATTGACGCGATCGCAGGCGGTGACCACGCCTGTCGTGCCGCTGAAAGACAGGGATCTTCTCGCCGACCTTCCGCCGGGCTACACGCTTACGCGGGAATTGCGTCACGGCCCCTGCTGGCGGCTCGTGTCAGCCGTTCACCCTTCGTTGGGGCCGGTGCTGCTCACCAGCGTGGATGTGTCTGGAGAGACCGCCGAGTCTGTCCGTGTGCTCAATGGCATGCTGCAGGCGCTGCAAAAGTCTTCTCCTGCGGCACCATCCAGCAATGACCTTTCGAATTCTCCAGAGCTAATCGTTCGCCCTGCCGCGATCGTAACGGCTCCGCATACCCTGCATGTCGCGCGTCCGTTGCCTGCTGGGGCCTCTTTGCTAGACGAGCTGCGTGAGCGCCGGGCCTTCACTCCTGTCGAAGCTGCCGGGCTGCTGCGCTGCATCTTCGATGCCTATGAAAATCTTTGGTCCTGTGTTCAGCGACGTCTGCTGGCCAGTACGCTCGATCGTTTCTGGCTCGCTCCAGTGGCTGCCGGACAGACTGATGCCCGTGCTTTGGTGATGCTTGACGCTTCTCAGATGATCGTCGAGGCCGTCATGGCGCCCGCAGCGCTGCCGCCCAACCCCGTCGTGCATTTCGCTCGGCTGACTCTTCTTTTGCTTGGCCAGGATGGCGGCAGTCTGGGAGGCGAGGGGGTCGTACGCTTCACTGCCGTGCCTGAAATCAGCGCCGAGGTAAACGGTGTGCTGCGTCGGGCACTGAATGCAGATCAAAACACGGGTGAGATGACGCTTGTTCAGCTGCTGGACCAGATTCTCACCGAACTCACCGGTCGTGAGGTCAGTTTGGGGCGGGGTGATGAATTGGAGGAGCCGCCATCTCTTTCTGTGCCCCCTCCTTGGCGCGCCGTGCCGCTGGCACCTGCGGTGCGTTTGCGTCTTATGCCACAGAATGCCGCTGCGGATGTGCTCGCCTTGAGTGCAGCGGATGAATTGCGGCTGGGGCGTGGCATGGGTCACAGTGATTTTGTGGCCCAGTTCAGGCCGCGTTCGAATGTCAATGATGCCCGCACCATGAGCATCAGCCGTCATCAGGCCACGCTTAAGTGGCAGGAGGGAAATCTGGTGTTTGAAGAACAGGATGTGACGAACCCTTCGCAGGTTGGTGATCACGCGGCCTCTTCAGGTGAGCCGCTGCCGCTTCCTTCAAGCCTGCTGCTTGCAGGTGAGTACCCACTGCTGGTTCGGCAGGTCAAATCATCCGGACAGTCGCCTGAGGTTGAAGGCTGGCCCGCCGCTGACCCGCAGCGTTCCAAGCGGCGTGGTGCCTTTTTGATCCGAGCCATGGATCGCGGCGTGCTGCCCTTTCAGGCCGCCTGGGTTTTTAGCGAAGTCGGTCTGGCTCTGAATGAAAACGGCGACCTTCTTTTTGACGATCCGTCCGCGCCGCGCGTCTTCGCGCGATTTCATCGCCATGCCGGCACATTCTGGATTGAAGCAGCGCCCAAGGGAACGCTGGAGTGCAATGGCACCGTATTGGAAGCCGGTGACGTGGTGCCTTTGAAGGTTGGCGACAAACTTCACCTCCAGGGCATTTTATTTGAAGTCACCGCCTGTGAGCTGACTTAGTTACAGCTTCACTCGAAACTCATCTTTCGGCTTCATGCTTTCGGCGAAGGCGGTGAGGAGACGGATCGTGTATTCGACGTCGTCGAGGTGGGCCATTTCGACGACGCTGTGCATGTAACGCAGAGGCAACGAGACGAGAGCGCTGGGGATGCCGCTCTGCTGATGAAAGATGACATCAGTGTCCGTGCCGGTGGAGCGCGAGGAGGCCTCGTGCTGGAGAGGAATCTTTTCTTTCTCGGCGACTTCGATCAGTCGCTTGACGACTTCGATGTGGTTCGCGCTGCCATGGGTGAGGCTGGGACCACCTCCAAGTTTCACTGCTCCGTGTTTTTTGGTATCAACGTTCGGAGTGTCGGTGGCATGGGTGACATCGAGAACAACAGCAACGTCCGGCATGAGACGGTGGGCGATCATGCGCGCGCCGTGTCCGCCGATCTCCTCCTGCACGGCGTTGACCGCATGGACGGTGACATGCTGGCGTGTCTTGCGCTTGGACAGACGCGCCATGACCTCAGCGATGATGAAACCGCCGATGCGGTTGTCCAAAGCGCGACCGCAGAGTTTGTCGATGCCGATCTCTTCGACGCCGTCGGCATAGACGGCGGGATGGCCGACGCGGATGCCGGCCTTGGCGACTTCCCGGTCGCTCGAGGCACCGATGTCGATGGCCAGTTCGTGCACCTTTGGCACCTTCTCGTCTTCACGGTCTCGAATGTGGATGGCGATGTTGCCGATAACGCCGCGCACCGTGCCTTTGTCACCGAAGATATCGACACGGCGTCCGCGCGCGGTGGCGACATCGCTGCCTCCGACACGATCGACAAACAGGAAGCCATCCTTTGAAATGTATTTCACCATGTAACCGATCTCGTCGGCATGAGCTTCGAGCATGAGTCGGCGCCCGTCAGAACGTCCATCAAGCGTGGCCCAGGCGCTGCCGTAGGCGTCACTTTCCACACGATCGGCGAACTGGCGTGTGTAGGCCGCCCATTTGCGCTGTCCGCGGGATTCAAACCCCGTGGGGCTGGGAGTGGAGAGGAGATCAAGGAGGAAGGTGCGGGAGGAAGGGGACATGGGGCGAGAATGACGAATGCGTAAATGCGTGGATCGTGGCGGGTGGTTTAACGTGGGACAATGCCCAGATAATTACGCACGGTGCTCCAGCCGGATTCAACGATCTCATGGCCTTCGGCAGTGCGGCAGTAAATGGCTGAGGAGCGTCCACCATCGAGATTCAGAGCGCGATGGATGCGAAAGTTTGGGAGTGTGCCGGATGCGGCGAGCACTTCGGCAAGTTCGCCGAGGCTAATACTGTGTGCGATGCCGAGAGCCCAGAGGTGACCGCCGTCTGTAGCGATGAATGTGCGCGTCACATGCTTGCTGCGTTCGAGCTTCGGCACCGGACGTCCGGCATCGACGAGACGCGGGCCGGCCTGAATGAAATGACTGGCATCGTCGGTCGCCCGAGTTTCTGCATTCCAGAGCAACTGTGGCTTACGATGCACGACGACGGCGCCCGTGAGAAGTTTGTTCGGCTGCCATGTGCCTGTCTTGTGACCATCGGCAATCATGAGGCCCATCGGGGTGAACTGTGGCGTGAAGAAGCCGCCGTTCACGCCGGCGACAGCGTTCGCTCGACGCATGCAGTCCTTGATCCTGCCTCCGCCAGCCCAGTCCTCGGGTTGGTCGATCACTTTGAGGTCGTAGCTGCGACTGTCGAAGACAATGAGCTGAAGATCGAGCGAACGACCATGGTGGGCGACGGAAACCTTGGTGAGCGAGGCGCCGCCGACGAGTTGCTGGCCTTCGACGGGCGAAAGCGGATGCCAGTTGGCCTCGGTCGGAGGGAATTGCGTGGGGGCTGGAACTTCATCCCAAGAGGGATAGCGTGGCGCGAGATCCGGCGGGCGGTTGTCAGTTGCGACGGGTGGAGGCGGCTGAGCACAACCCACGAGTGCGAGCGCCATGATGACGACGAAACGGCGCATGATCAAAGAAAGTTGGTGAGTTGCTGGCGCATGGCCGCAAGCGCCCGGGCACGATGGCTGAGCTGGTTTTTTGTTGCGGCAGGAAGAATGCCGAACGTTTCACCGAATCCATTCGGAATGAAAAGGGGATCGTAGCCGAAGCCGCCTTCACCTTGTTCCTCGACGATGAGACGACCCTCGACGCTGCCGTGCGTGACATGAAGCACCTCGCCGTCACGTGCGAGTACCATGCAGCAATGGAAGCGACCGGTGAAGGGATCGGATTGCGGCAGCTTCGCGAGTTCGGCTTTGAGTTTGACTCGGTTGTCCGCAGCATTGGCGGTCTCGCCCGCATAGCGAGCACTGTGCACGCCGGGCGCGCCACCGAGGACATCGACCTCGAGTCCGGAATCGTCGGCAAGAACCAGCACGCCTGGAACGCCCCGACTGCCGCTCACGGCCTTGATGATCGCGTTGGCCTCGAAGGTGTCTCCCGTTTCTTCATCCAGCGTGACACCGGGATGTGCACGAAGATCTTCGACCTGCCACTCGCTGCCAAGGATGGCGGCGACTTCTTCGGTCTTATGGGCGTTGGAGGTGGCGAAAACGAGCGCGGGCATGGAGTGGATTGATGGATGGCTGGAGTGTTGATGAATGGAGAGGAGGCTTCAACTATCCATCTCCATTGTTCCACTACTCCGCGGTGCTGCTCACCGCATCAACGGCTCCAGCAGTCGCTCTTCCGTGACGAGACCGAGAGGAGCCTGACGCTCATCGATAACGATGGCGAGGCGACGGCCTGATTTGCGCAGTCGCTGCAGCGTATGGAGCGCAGGCAGGCTGCCGGGGATGGCATCGAGCGTGCGCATGTGATGTCGCACCAGGCGGTCGGGCGGAATGGTGGCGGGCAGCTCGGAGGTGTCGAGCACGCCGATAAAACTGCCGGTGTCCCCCAGAACCGGGAGCACCGTGCAGTTCTGCTCACGGGCGACGATGAGCGCGGTGCTGACCGGAATTTCGGCGGCGAGGGCGACGCTGCGTGCCAGCGGCTGCATGACGTCGGCGGTGCGCAACCTTTTGTAGTCGAGCACGCGTTCGATGAGGCGCGTTGCATTGGAAGAAAGCTGGTGCTGAGTCGCAAGTTCCTGCGCGAGCGCTTTCAAATCGTCACGGCTTCGTATTTGGCGGGCTTCGCTCGGCACTTCATTGGTGTCAGCAGACGGTCGTGCGCCGGCAACCACGCGAAACAAGGGACGCGCCAATCCAACGAGATGGACAAGCGGCGAGATGCTGCGCATGGAACGAAAAGGGTAGCGGCGGAAAAGCTTCTTCGGCATGACCTCGAGGCCGATGAGAAACACGGGCAACGCGATGACGAATGCGAGGACATAGCCCCACAAGCTGGCCTGGTGAATCACCGGGAAAGCGACGAGCATGAAAGCGGTGAGATTGGTCAGATGATTGGCCACGGTGATACACCCGATCAGGGCATCACGGTCTTCCAGCAGCGGCAGCAGACTTCGCGCTCGGCGGTCGCCCTCACTGGCGGCATGGCGGACTCGCACGCGGCTGACCGCCATCACAGCGCTCTCCAGACCGGAAAGCATGAAGGAGAGGGCCAGGCAGACAATGAGAAAGAACCAGGTCACGATGAGATGTTGAAGTCAGAGTGGCGGATGACAGATAGCTGAATGCGTGGGTCAGATTTGACCGGCTTCCTCGGCGGGTTTCGGCGGGACGCGGAGTTCGACTTCCTGAATGCGCGCGCGAACGATGCGGCGGACCTTGATGTCGGTGTTTGCGATGGTGATGCGTTCGCCGGCTTTTGGCACGTGGGCGAGGTGGTTGAAGACAAGCCCACCGATGGTGTCGATGCCTTCCGCAACGAGATCGAGGTCGAGTTCTTCTGTGATATGATCGAGGCGTGTTCCGCCGTCGAGCAGGTAACGTCCGCCGCCCAGATCTCGAATTTCCGAGGCTTCGCCATGCCAGGGAGCGGCTTCATAGAGCAGCCAGTCGGCGATCTCTCGGCGCGTGATCATGCCTTCGAGTCCACCGTATTCATCTGCGATCAGCGCTGGTCTCTCATCGCTTTGCAAGTGATGCTCAAGAGCCTCAAGCACGGGCATGGTCTCTGGCACGAAGGACGGTGTGCGGAGCAGGGAACGCCATGGCGGGCGGTTCGCCAGTTTCCAGGCGCTTGTGTCGATCACACCCTCGACCGAGTCCGGGGTTTCGCCGTAAACGGTGACGAAGCGGCTGGAGGACTTTTCGAGGATGGCCGTGGTCTTTTCCAGCGGGTCCTCGCTGCTCATCAGCACGAGGTCGACTCGCGGGATCATGCAATCACGCACGGTGAGCGCTTCGATGTCGAGCGCCTCGTGAATCATGGCGCTTTCATCGCTGTCGATAAGCCCCTGTTCCTGGCGCATTTCGACGAGCGTCTCAAACTCATCGCGCGTGACAGGCAGGCGTGTTTTGACATGGCGTGTGATGAGCTTTTGCAGCAGCAGATCCGTGGCCCGGTCCGTGAACGCGGCGAACGGGTCGAGCACGCTCCTCAGAGGATTCAGCAGGCGAAGACTGCCGAGCAAAACCACGGAGGGGTTGCGTGCGGCAAAAAATTTCGGGGCCATGTCTCCTAGCAGGACTGTTGCCAAAAAAAGCACAGATGCGGTGATCCAAGGATTCCAGCCCAGAGCACGCAGCGGGCCGGTGACGATCCACAGACCAAGAGCGGCGAGGGCGAGATTGAGCGCGGCGGATAGCAGAAGCGTGCGGTGCAACTGCGCGAAGGGATTGGCCGTGATGGCGCGAAGCTTTTTCGCGACGTGCCCTTCTCCGGCGGCCACAAGCTGCGACTCGATGTCACGCGCACTGTGAATGGCTGTTTCCGTGGCGGAGATCACCGCGAGCAGCAGCAAGAGGGCGAGATAAAGGAGAGAGGCAACAAACAGGGACATCGAGAGGACTCCTCAGTGTGGGCGGTGGCAGCACATAGGGTCAAGGGAATAACGAGCGATGGCAGTGTGTTCGTTCTTGCCAAAAGAGCGCCGGACTGATAGCAACGCCTCAACCATGCGCTCCATCGCCCTTGCTCTCATCGTTTTTACCACCGTCAGCCTCCAGGCGGCGGACAAGTTGAAAGTCCTCATTGTGGACGGTCAGAACAATCACAAGTGGGACATCACCACACCGGTTTTGAAGAACGCGCTGGAGGGCAGCGGCGCCTTCACGGTGGATGTCAGCACGACGCCTTCCAAAGGATCGCCCCCAGATGCCTGGCATGCCTGGAAGCCGGAGTTCAGCAGCTATCAGGCGGTGGTGAGCAACTACAACGGTGAACCGTGGCCGCAGAACGTGCGCGATGCGTTCACAAAGTATGTCGCGGACGGCGGCGGCTTCGTCTCGGTACATGCGGCAAACAATTCGTTCCCCGACTGGAAGGAATACAACGACATGATCGGTGTCGGCGGCTGGGGCGGGCGCAATGAAAAGAGCGGCCCCTGGCTCTATGTGAAAGACGGAAAGCTGTTTCGCGACACGAGTACAGGGAATGGCGGCGCGCACGGTGCGCAGCATGAGTTCGTGGTCGAGATTCAGAATCCGGATCATCCGATCACCCGCGGACTGCCGAAGCGCTGGATGCATGCGAAGGATGAGCTGTACAGCAAGCTGCGCGGCCCGGCGGAGAATGTGGACGTGCTGAGCACTTCGGTGTCTGATCTCACAGCGGTGAGCGAGCCGAATAACATGGTGTTGGGCTATCACAAAGGCCGCGTGTTTCACACGACCCTCGGTCATGCGGACTACTCGATGCTGGATCGCGGCTTCTATACGATTCTGCAGCGCGGCACCGAGTGGGCTGCCACGGGTGAAGTGGAACGAACTGCTGCGATTCCTGCGGATTTTCCATCGGAAACAGCCGTGAGCGTGGTGAAGCTGGAAGGTTATCCGAAGCAGGAAGCGCCAAAACCGAAGAAACCGTTAGCAAAGTAGCCCTGTTCCTGTGGAACAGGCAGTCCTTGTTGCACAGCCACAAAGCTACTTTGCTGCCGCGATGTCGCGAGCGATCTGTGTCTTGAGTTCTTCGAGGCTTCCAAATTTCATTTCGCGGCGCAGGAGGCGCGTGAAGCGCACTTCCAAGTCCTTTCCATACAGGTCGCCGCTCCAGTCGAGCAGGTGTACCTCGAGCGATGGTTCGGCGTTTTCAGCGACAGTAGGCCGGCGTCCGAGATTAGCGACGGCAGGAAGCCACGAGTCGTCGATGCGGGCCTCGACGGCATAAACGCCGAGTGGCGGAAGCTGTTCGTTTTCGACTTCGACGTTGGCGGTGGGAAAGCCGAGCTGGCGACCGAGCTTCCTGCCCTCGACCACGCTGCCAAACACCGAGTAGTCGCGACCCAGCAGCGTGGCGGCTTTGCCGAAATCTCCGTTCGAGATGGCTTCACGAATCAGGGTGCTGCTGACGACTTCGCCGTCGATTCTCAATGGTGGCACTCCGTACACGGCGAAGTCGTGTTCCTGGCCTAGTTCCATGAGCAGATGGATGTTTCCTTCCCGCTTGTGGCCAAAACTCCAGCTGTAGCCGACTGAGATGCAGCCCAGCGGCTGCGAGGCGTCTACTAGCTGTTGAATGAAATCGCGGGCCGGCGTCTGGGCGGTCTCCGCGGTGAAAGGGCAGGCCAGCAGGCAGGGGATGCCGATTTGAGAAAGGACCAGCTGCTGGTGTCTTGGGCCACAGAGGAGCTTGGGTGCCGAACCAGGGCGAATCACATGAATGGGGTGGGGATCGAACGTGACGACGACTGCTGTGCCGTGGTGCTGGGTGGCATGCTCTTGGGCGGCGCGAATGACCTCCTGATGTCCGCGGTGAATCCCATCAAAAACACCTACGGCGAGAGCGAGGGGGCCGGGAAGGGAGGAAAGGGCTTCGATGGAGCGGAGAACCTGCATGCGTGGGACGCTTGAGCCATACCAGTGGCAAAGCAGAGCGCAAGGCGAAGGGATCAGCGCTTCGTGCTGCTTACTTGATGTTGCTCAGGGTGCTCCAGAAGGACTTCAAGAGGCTCTTTTTGCCAAGCTTCAGGCTGCTCTGCACGTCGGTGTGGGAGGTGCCGATGACTTGGTTCATCACTTCGCCGTAGGCGGGCATTGAGGTCCAGCCGAGGGTGATTTCGCTGTTCGAGGCGGTGGAGAAGGTGGTGTTGGTTTTCATATGATTTGTAGATTTGAGAATTTCGAGGTGATTTTGGTGATGAGTTTCAGTTTTGAAGCAGCTTTTGATTTCGTGAGTGAGAATCGAGTCACAAAAATGAGAATTACATGCCAAAAGGATGGCGAGGGCTGAAGCCAGCGTAGCTGCGGCCCTTGGTGCGCCAGCGGGGACCTTCGCCAGCAACCTGGCCGCTCGTGTCCATGCGAAGACCGCAGATGGTCATGAAAACATGCTCGCCAGGCTTCACCCAGATGGTGATGAAGCGGCCTTCGCCAGCCTGGCCATAGGTGGCGAACTCCTTGCTGGACAGGCAGCGGTTCAGCAATCCTGCCTTGATCAGGACGTAAGAAGTGCTGCTGCTGCAGTCATAAGCGCTGTCCTCGATGTTGCGATGGCCGCCACCGAGCACGTAGGGCTTGTTCTGGAGGGTGTTGGCCGCGTAAACGGCGAACTGAAGGGCCTGAGGGGCGGTCTGGCCGACGGCGGCGAAACGGCCGTCGAAGCGGATCTGTGAGTTGCCGGCGACGGCAGGGCGGGCTGCGCGCTGGGCTGCTGCGCGTTGAGCGGCGGCCTGCTGGGCAGCCTGCTGCTGGGCGTAGTAGTTAGCCCAGGCCTGGGCGTTGGCCTGCTGGGCGTGGTAGGCGGCCCAAGCTTGGGCGTTGGCCTGCTGCTGAGCCTGATAAGCTGCCTGAGCCTGAGGGGCGGCATAGTAACCGGCGGCATAATAACCATTTTGAACTTTCGCGATCGTGGCGGCGGCGATGAGGCTGGCTGCGATGGTGAGGCGGATGAGTGTTTTCATGGCTGGTTGTGCGGTTCTTGTTTCTGCTAGTATTTATAACAGAAATTAGAATCAATGCAACAACCATATCAGAAATAACTCATAAAATTGTAAATTTGATAATTTGGTCACTGAGTCAGTGACTCAGTTTATTGATTTACAATTGTTTAAGAAATGGAGCCTTTCAGTGATAACCTCAACAAGTTCGAGTTTTGAGACCGAAATCGTCTGGAAAATCATCTCCGTCAGCCACTTTTGGAACCTTTTAGACGAAAAATACGATCATTATAGAGAGTCTGTGAAAACAGCTTTTTCTAATTCTTGCGCCGATCACAGCGTCTGTGAGAATCCCTGCCGATGAATCCACCACCGCCTTCGCTCTTGATCGGACTTTTTGCCTCCGGGCTGTTTCTCGCTGGTAGCTGTATGGCGGAGCCAGCACCTGTTTCGCATTTTTATGACGAGGCGGGGCAGCGCTACCTGACGTTGCGCAGCACTTCGACCAGCGGCGTGGAGGTGGGAATTCGCTGGGCTGCCGATCCGGGTTCGACGGCTGCGTGGATGGGGCAGGGAACCCGAAAGGACAATCAGGTCGTCTTTGCCGCGCTGGTGGATGAAGGGCAGGACCGCGGATCGTATTTCATCGCCAAAGGAGGTGAATCCAAAATGGAGATCAGCTTCCGGCCCGGGCAGAAGATGCCTCAGGATCCGGGGATACTCGGGATCTATCGCCGGGTGAGCGATGAGAAACGTCTGCAACTGGCCCGCAAGGAGTTCCAAGCGGCGGATGATCGCTTGAATGCTGCATTGAAGACGGCCTCGCGCATGTGGCCGGGGGCGGACAAACCGGTGGCGGCGGACTGGAAGACAGGCTGGCCTGCGCTTCTGAGCCGCTGGATGAAGATTGCTTATCAGGCTCCGGAGCCGGTGAAGGTGAAGTCGAATCAGCCTTTTGCTTCGGACAAAGGCGACGCCCTGCCTGAGAAGGATGTCCAGTACTGGCTCAAACTCGCTCAAGCGACGGCTCTGGCTTATTCATTCGCGCAGCAGGCTCCCGGACTCGGAAGTGCGGGTGCATGGGACGGCGAGTACGATGACGGCTTCGGCGGGCATGTGAGCATCCGCCGTGCAAAAGATGGCAGGCTGCGTGTGAACCTTTCCTGCACGCGGGTGAATGAGAATCAGGGGGCCGATTTGTCGGGGCAGATTTCACCGGATGCAGTGAAATCCAAAAACGGCGAGAGCACGGCGGAGGCTGTCTTCGTGGAGGCGGAGGTTCCGGAAGACGCAAAGGACATCACCGTCAGCCTGAAGCGCGCAGGAGGCTTCCTTTGGGTGGAGACGAAGCGCAAGGCCACGCCGGTGGGCAGCCTGTCATGGCTGGACGGCATCTACCGCTGGTCGCCCGTGCCTATGGAATGACTCAAGCCTTCTTCGGCTCCGGCGTTTCGAAAAACGAGGCCAAAGCCAGCAGGATGGCAGCACACACGACGCAGGAGTCGGCGACGTTGAACGACGGCCAAGGGTGGAACGGCGGAAAGCCGAAGTCGAACTTCAGGAAATCGACCACGTAACCATCGAGAAAGGTTCCGTCGAAGAGACGGCCGCCGTCATGGTTGCGGAAGAGGCGATCGGTGAGATTACCGAAGATCCCGGAAACCAGAAGGGCCACAGCGACCCGGCTCATTTTTCCGGGAAACAGGCCTTTGCCGTGCATCACATAGATGAACGTGAGCGCGCCGAGAGAGACGGCGGTGAAGGCGTAGTTCGCATACTGCGTGCCGTTGAACATGCCGAAGGCCACGCCGGTGTTCGCGGCGTGGTGCAGCCAGAAGATGCCCGGGATGACTTCCTGCTCGTTCTCATAGAGGCGAAAGTTCGCCACGATCCAGCTCTTCGTCAGCTGGTCGAGGATGTAGAGCGGCAGCGAGAGCAGCAGGAAAAGTCGGATCATGAGGATCAAGCTGGCTGCAGCACCACTTTGAGCAGGCCTTCTTTGTTGTCGTAAAGACGCTTGAACCAGCCGGCGCCCTCTTCGAGGGGAGCCACGGCGCTGAGCAGCGGCTCGACCTGAATGCTGCCGTCCTGAATGCGGCGGATCGCTTCAGGGTACTCGCCGGCGCAGGAACACGAGCCTTTGATCGTGAGCTGGCGCGTAACGACTTCCTGGAGCGGGAAAGGGGTGTTGGGCTGGAGATTGCCGATGAGCACCACCTGGCCGCCTTTGCGCACGCTGCGAATCGCGAGATCGAGAGGCGCAGCAGCACCTACGACTTCGAAACTCGCATCAGCGCCGTCGCCGCCGCAAATCTGGCGGATGTGCATGGCCAGGCCTTCCTGCTTGGCGTTGAAAGCTTCATCGGCACCGAGCTTGCGGGCCAGTTCGAGACGGCTGTCATCGAGATCGACGGCGATCACCTTTTCCCAGCCGCGTGCCTTGAGTGCCTGAATGACCAGCAGGCCGATCAAACCCGATCCCACCACGACGGCGATGCCGCCTTTGGCTTCGCCATCGCAATCACAGCCTTCGCAGCTTTCGTCGCCGCAGGAGCTTTCGGCAGGGACAAACGCCTCACCCACTTCCACGCCGTCCGCGAGATTCACCGCGTGAAGCGCGATCGATACCGGCTCGGCAAAGGCGGCCTTCTCATAAGAGAGCGCTTCGGGGATGCGATAGAGGATGCGGGTCGGTAGCGCGATCTTTTCGGCAAAGCAGCCGTGACGTCGATATTCGCCCGGGGAGACGCCCAGCACCTTGCGGTTCGGGCAGAGATTCACATAGCCCTGTTTGCACTCATCGCACTCGCCGCAATACTCGGTGGAGTCAAAGGTGACGCGCTCGCCGATATTCCAACCGGTCACGCCCTCGCCCAGTGCGATAATTTCTCCAGCCGCCTCGTGGCCCATCACGATCGGCATCTGGCGGCGGCCGCTGCGGCCGTCCATGCCGTGGATGTCGCTGCCGCAAATGCCGCAGGCCTGCACCTTGACCAGCACTTCGCCTTGGCCCGGTGTGGGATCGGGAAAGTTGATGTCGTAGTTGAACTCGGAGGGGGCGGTGAGGACGAGCGCTTTCATGG
>NZ_JAGRPF010000091.1 GCF_020439865.1 Prosthecobacter sp. | reverse complement strand
GTCGAAGATCTCCTGCGACTTGGTGCTGTGCTTCTGGTGCTGCGACAAATCGAAGTCGCCACGCGCAGCGATGCCTTCCAGTTCTTCGGTGCCGAAGGGGAACTCGCACAGGATGTCCACGCAGGCGCGGGCGTAGTGGGCGAGGTCGGCGGGCGTCTGCCAGTAGTATTCGAGCACGTCGCCGAGGCCGATGCCTTGGTAGAATTTCGTGCGCTGATCGACCCAGTAACGGTGCCACATCTCCCAGCCCCAATTCGGCTGCGGTTCGCTCAAATCGGCACCTTCATGCCACTTCGCGACCTCGCCGCTGATGATCTCGACGGCTTCGTCGGGCTTGATGAAGAACTCGAGTTCCATCTGCTCGAACTCGCGGCTGCGGAAGGTGAAATTCTTCGGCGTGACCTCGTTGCGGAAGGCCTTGCCGATCTGGCCGATGCCAAAGGGCACCTTCACGCGGCTGGAGTCGAAGACGTTCTTGAACTGCGCGAAGATGGCCTGCGCGGTTTCCGGACGCAGGTAGGTCACGTCGTCCTCGGTCGCGGTGGGGCCGAGGTAGGTCTTGAGCATGAGATTGAAGGGACGGGCCTCGCCGAGCATGCCGCCGGTCTCGGGATGGAAATCGACGCTGCCATTCACGGCATCGACTTTCTCCTCGCCGAGCAATTCGATCTCCTCGGGCTTGCCGGCGGCTTCACCGGCGTTCTGCGCGATGAGAGAGCGGATGCGTTTGCGGAAGCTCTCGATGTGCTCGCCATTCTTCAGCAAAGCGGAGATGGAGCGGTCCCAGCGCCAGCCGTTCGAGGCCTTCGCACCGCTGTATTTCATGACGACGCCGTCCTGCGGCTCGACGTGGTCGGCACGGACGCGTTTGTTCGTCAGCGAGCACTCGCGCATGAGGTCGGCGAAGGTATCGACGTGGCCGCTGGCTTTCCAGATGGCAGGATTCATGAGGATGCTGGCGTCGAGGCCGAGCACGTCCTCGCGTTCGCGGGTCATCGTGTTCCACCAGGCGCTGCGCAGATTGCGCTTCAGCTCCGCACCGAGCGGGCCGTAGTCCCACACGCCGCCGCAGCCGCCGTAGATCTCGCTGCTTTGATAGATGAAACCGCGGCGCTTGCAGAGAGAAACGATCTTCTCCATTTGGGCGAGGGAGTTCTTGGCGTCGGTGGACATGGCTGGTGGATGTAGGATGAGGGTTGGCCGAATGGCTGGACTGCCACCGGCGATAAGGGGGCGCGAAAGGAGCACCAGCACGCCCGCGGCGCAACGCATTTCAGGCCCACAGCTTCCCGTTGCGCAGCCATTCCTTCACCAGCTCGCGAAACGCCGCCACGGCGGGATCATCGCCGTCCTTCGCCCACACCATCACCAGCGGGATCGTCTGCTGCGGTTTGAGCGGAACGAGCGCGATGTTTTTGCTCAGCGTGCTCTCCGGCACGATGCCGATGCCCGCACCGGCCTCGACGTATTGCAAAATGGTGCCGATGAGACTCGGCGTGTGCTTCACCTTCGGCTCAAAACCCGCCGCATCACACGCGGCGCGGATGCCGTCATGCGAACCCGCGCCCTCGCGACGCGCCAGGATGATCAGCGGCTCGCCCGCGAGCTTCTTCCACGGCAGCGAGCTCAGCTTCGCCAGCGGATGATCCTTCGGCACGGCGGCACAGAATTTTTCCTCGCGCAGCAGCAGCGTCTGCAAACCCAGCGCTTCATGCGCGAGCACCGGCCGCGTCAAGCCGACCGACAGCCGTCCCTTCGACACCATCTCCCACACACGTTCCGGTGTGCGCTCTTCCAGAATGACGGTCACGCGTGGAAAGCGCTTTTGGTATTCCTTCAACAGACGCGCCAGGAACATCCGTGTCGGCGGTCCGATGTAGCCGAGCTTCAACTCCCCTTCCTCGCCCTTTGCCGTGCGCCGCACGCGCCGCATCGACTCCTCCAAGCGTTCGAGAATCAAACCCGTCTCATGCAGCAGCACCGCGCCCGCCGGTGTCAGCCGCGGCGACCGCCGCTCTCTCTCGATCAACTGCGTCCCGATCTCACGCTCCATCTCCTGCACCGCACGGCTCAGCGCCGGCTGCGCGATGCGCAGACGCCGCGCCGCCTTCGAGAAGCTCAACTCCTCGGCCACCGCCTGAAAATATCGCAGATGTCGCAGTTCCATGATCGGCGGCGACTATAACGCACCAGCATGAATGCCATAGCGAAAGTCTATTTTCGTTACTGACGCCGCACCGCGATGAATGGCGGCGAATGTCCATCCAAGCTCCCCGCCAACAACATCTCTGGATCTGGTTTCTCTGGCTTGCCGGGTTTTACAGCGTGTGGGCCTGGCTGGTCTTCGGGCATGATCGCTGGAGTGATGTCACAGCACACTGGCCGATCGCGCTGGCGATGGCGCTGGGAAGTTATGTGGCCGGTTCCACGCCGATGGGCGGCGGCACGGTCGGCTTTCCGATTCTTGTGCTGCTCTTCGGCCTGCCTGCGACCTTGGGCCGCGACTTCAGCTTTGCGGTGCAGTCCATCGGCATGACCAGCGCCAGCATCTTCATCCTCTGCCGACGTCAGCCAATCGCGTGGTCGATGCTGAAAGGTTCCATCGTCGGCTGCATCATCGGCCTTCCCGTCGGCATTTTCTGGGTCGCCCCCTTCATTCCCGAACTCTGGATCAAGCTCGTCTTCGCCGTCGTGTGGGCCAGCTTTGGCGTGCTGCATCTCTACCGCATCGGCGAGATCGCCTCGCATCACGGCATGACCGAGTTCGACGAACGCTGGGACTTCCGCGTCGGCATCGTCACGGGCCTCTTCTCCGCCGCATCGGTCGCGTCTGTCACCGGCGTGGGCATCGACATGGTGCTGTATGCCACCCTCGTGCTGCTCTGCCGTGCGGATTTGAAAATCGCCATTCCGACCTCGGTCATCATCATGGCCTTCACCTCCATGTTCGGCATCGTCATCAAGAACGCCACCACCGGCCTGCAGCCCGGCGTCTTTGAAAACTGGCTCGCCGCCGCGCCCATCGTCGCCCTTGGCGCACCGCTCGGCGCCTTCATGGTCGATCTCATCGGCCGCAAACCCACGCTGCTCTTCGTCGCGGTGCTTTGCGTGGGCCAGTTCGTGTGGACGCTCTACACGGAGCGCGCCGTGCTCGGCGTGGGCAGTCTCATCGGCGCATTCGCCGCCGTCGGCCTCTTCCTCCTCGGCTTTGAAAAACTCCGCGCCTGGGGTGCGGTGCTCGTCGGGGAACGCAAAGAACAGCTCGCGGCACTGAAGCTGGCAAAAGCAGATGAATGATTCGACCGGAGTGCAGAATTCGACATTCTGCATTCCGCATTCGTCATTCCTTCATGTCCGCCCTGCTTCCGATCTTCGAACTCCGCCAGACCTTCACCGCCGCTCTTCTCGATCCGGCGCTGCCGAATCTGTTGATCAAAGCGCCCACGGGCTCCGGCAAGTCCACGCAGATTCCACAGTTCGTGCTCGATTCAGGCATCCTGGCGGAAGGAAAACGCTGCGTGGTGCTGCAACCGCGCCGCATCGCCGCACGCATGCTGGCGCAGCGTGTCGCCCGCGAACGCAACGCACGTCTCGGCGGCGAGGTCGGTTATCAGGTGCGCTTTGAAAACATCACCAGCCGCGAGACTCGCCTGACCTATGTCACCGAAGGTGTGATGCTGCGCATGATGCTCGAAGATCCGCAGTTGGACCGCGTCGGCTGCATTGTGATTGACGAATTTCACGAGCGTCATCTCGACGGCGATCTTGTGCTCGCCTTCGCACGTCGATTGCAGCGCAAGCGGCCCGATTTGAAGATCATCGTCATGTCCGCCACGCTCGTGCCGGGGCCGCTGGTCGATTTCATGCAGCCCTGCAAGCTGCTCGAATCCGAGGGCCGCACGTTTCCGGTCGAGATTCGCTATCAGGCGCCGCTGCAACTCAAGACCGGCTATCCCGAGCCGATCTGGGATCAGGCTGCACGCGCCTGCGAAGACCTGGCGAACTCACCCGGCTTCAGCGGCGACATGCTGGTCTTCATGCCCGGCGGTCACGAGATCCGCAAGACCATCGCCGCCATTCAGGGCCGCAGCTTTGCGCGTGGTCGTCGCGTGGTGCCGCTGCATGGCGAATTGACGCCGCAGGATCAGGACTCCGCCGTCACACCCGGCGAGCAGCCGAAGATCATTGTCAGCACGAACGTCGCTGAAACCTCCCTCACCATCGAAGGCGTGAAAGCCGTGATCGATGGCGGCACGGCGCGCATCGCAAACTACGACGCGCGTCGCGGCATCAACACGCTCACGGTGCAAAAAATCAGCCGCGCCTCCGCCGAGCAGCGTGCCGGCCGTGCGGGACGTCTCGGACCCGGCATCGCCGTGCGATTGTGGACCCAGCGCGAGCATCTGCAACGCGCCGAATGCGAACTGCCCGAGGTGCAGCGGCTCGATTTGAGCGAGGCGCTGCTCGCGCTGCGCGTGTTGTCGAACGAAGCCTTCGACTGGTTCGAAGCACCCGCACCCGCCGCTCTCAAACGTGCTGAAGACATGCTTCATGATCTGGGAGCCACAGACACCCACGGCCATATCACCGAGATCGGCCGGCAGATGGCCAGGTTCCCCCTGCATCCGCGTTTCTCGCGCATGCTGCTCGCCGCGGCGGAGTTCGGCTGTTTGCGTGAAGCCGCGTTGTGCGCCGCTGTCGCCCAAGGTCGTGATATTCTGCTCGTCGGGCAAAAGAATGCATCCCACAAGAGCGAGGAGTTTTGGGAGAAGGATGACGTGAGCGAGTTTCAAGCGCTGCTGCGCGCCTTCACTCGAGCCGAGGCGATGAACTTCGAGCCGGATGCCTGCGCCCGTTACGGCGTGCATGCAATGGCGTCGCGCGAGGCCGCTCGCAGCGAAGAGCAATTCCTTCAACTCGCCAAACGCGCTGGTTTGACCATCAACGACGAGGTCGCCACGCCCGAGGCTCTTGCGAAGACTCTGCTCGCCGCGTTCAGCGATCATCTCGGTGTCGAGACGAGTCCCGGCAGCCGCATCTACCGTCTCGCAGGCGGTTACACCGGCCATCTCGACAAAGACGCGCACATCAAGGCACCGCGTCTGCTCGTCGCTTCGGAGATTGTCGAAGTGCAGGGCAAAGCGCTCACGGTGAAGCTGAACAACGTCACGCGCATCGAAGAGGAATGGCTGCGCGAGATGTTTCCCGAGGACTGCACCAGCGGCCGCAGCGCCCGCTATGACAGCGTGAACCGCCGCGTGATGAACATGGAGGAGACGCGCTTCCGCACACTCGTGCTTTCCAGCAAGGAACGCGGCGAACCGGATGAAACACAGGCCGCATCCTTGCTCGCCGCCGAAGTCATCGCGGGCCGTCTCGAACTGCCGTTGTGGAATGAGAAGGTCGAGCAGTGGATCACGCGTGTGAACTGCCTCGCCAAATGGATGCCCGAACTCGAAATCCCCACCATCGGCGAGGAAGACCGCCACCTCATCATCGAGCAGCTCTGCCACGGCTGCACGACCTACCGTGCGCTCAAAGACCGCGAGGTCTTCCCCGCCCTGCATCAGTGGCTCAGCCATTCGCAGCGCGAGATGCTCAATCAATACGCCCCCGAACGCTACGCGCTCAAGAACGGGAAGACCGCGCGCATCGTCTATGACGAGAAGCAGCCGCCGAGCGTCAGCGTCGTGTTGCAGCAAATGTACGACATCCACGAAAACCCCAAAGTCGCCGCCGGCCGCATCAGCGTCACCGTTCATCTCCTCTCACCCGCCCAACGGCCCATCCAGACGACCGGAGACATCGGCCGCTTTTGGAAGGAAGGCTATCCGGCGGTGAAAGCGCAGCTTCGGGGACGGTATCCGAAGCACGAGTGGCGATAGTTCCGCGCGTGGACTTGCATTTCCGGACTGCTTGACTCAGCATGAGCGCTGATGGCTGAGCCGGAAGATCCACCCCCCTCCACACCTCCCGAAATGATCGGTGATCTGGCCACGATCATCGTCACCCGCCCATCCACAGTTCAGCCGTTCCCGAACACCTGCGCGAACCCCGATGCGCCCATGCCGTTTGTGTTCGGGCGCCGCATCGCGCAGGGCGGCATGGGAGCCATCATCGAAGCGGACGATTGCAAATTCGGCCGCAAGATCGCCGTGAAAGTCATGCGGCTCGACAAGGGAGCCAGCGACGAACAGAAGCGTCGCTTCGTCCAGGAGGCGTCCGTGCTCGGCAGACTGGAGCATCCCAACATCGTGCCGGTGCACGACCTCGGCCGCGACGCCGAAGGCGAGCTCTACTACACCATGAAGCTGGTGAAGGGCCGCACGCTTCAGGACATCCTCGACGATCTGCGACGCGAGCATCCTGAAGTGCTTGCCCATTACACGCTGGACCGCCTGCTCACCATCCTCCGCAAGGTGTGCGATGCGCTGGCCTTCGCGCATGCGAACCACATCATCCACCGCGATCTCAAACCGGAGAACATCATGGTGGGCGAGTTCGGCGAGGTGCTCGTCATGGACTGGGGCATTGCGAAGATTCTCGGGGAACTCGACAATGAAGAATCACCCGCTGTCACACCGACACAATTCCCTGCCCAGTCCGGCACCGCTTCTTTCACCGCCACGATGGACGGCGCCGTCATGGGCACGCCGAACTACATGAGTCCCGAGCAGGCGATGGGCAAGGTGAACGAGTTGGATGAACGCTCGGACATCTTCTCCCTCGGCGGCATCTTGTATGCCATCCTCACATTGCGACCGCCGGTAGAGGGCAAGGACGTTTGGGAGGTGCTGGAGAAAGTGCAGGCGGCGAACATCACCGAACCCACGAAATTCAGTGCCACGACGGTCAAAGGCGGCGCGAAGACCAAGGGCGGCGTGCTTGAAGCCAAGAAGATCATGCCGCTGCCCCACATGCCGGGAGGTCGTATACCTCACGCGCTCTCTGCGGTGGCGATGAAAGCGCTCACGCTCGACAAGACGAAGCGTTATCAGCATGTCGCCACGTTCAGTGCGGACATCGAAGCGTATCAGAACGGCTTCGCGACGAGCGCGGAGAATGCTGGTGCCTGGACGCAATTGAAGCTGCTCATGAAGCGCCACAAAGCCTCTTCCATTGGCATTGCAGCGGTGCTGGTCGTCGGTGGTTCACTGGGAACAAAGGCGCTTATGGAAGGTCGGCGGGCGGAGCGTGCTTTGACCTCACTGAAGAAGACCGCGCCCACGGTGCTCTCGCTTGCGGAGACGGAGGCCGGTTTCCAGCGCTTCGACAGCGCACTGGAGAAGCTGGATGCCGCCCTCGCGCTGGATCCGGGACTTACGCGCGGATACTGGCGGCGCGCGTGGCTGCTGCTGGCGCAGGAGAAGTTTGCCGAGTCCGCCGAAGCTGTGCGCACCGCACAGGTGCGGGACCCGGCCAATGCCGCCCGGCTCGGTTCCATTCTGCCATTGCTTGGTGAACTCCACTCCGCCCCACCTGCCGCCCGTTGGAATCCCTCCCGCTCGGCAGCCGTCCTCGCTCATCTCGGTACCGCGGGAGCCAGCGGCGAAGCCGTGGCCCTTTCCAAGCTCTTTCAGATTTCCGCGGCGGAAAAGGTGAAGCTCGTGAATGCCCGGGTGCAACAATGGTACGGCGGCAAGGCCCAGCCGGACAGCGACGGAGGCATTGGCGTCGTCCCGCCAAAGACGATCGATACCGTGGAACCGCTCCGCGGATTGCCAATCACGCAGCTTAATCTGGGAGAGAGCCGGGTGAGGGACCTCGGGCCATTGCACGGAATGCCGCTGCGAAGGCTGGATCTTAGAAAATGCGCTCAGCTAACTGACCTTTCCCCACTTCGCGGGATGCCTCTTGAGTATTTGAACATCTCCGAGACGTTCGTCGCCGATCTTTCCCCGCTACAGGGAATGCCGTTGAGGGAATTGAATGCGGGATTCACAAAGATCAGCAGCCTTGCGCCACTCCATGGCATGCCACTGGAGTCCCTCGATGTGTCCGCCACGGCCGTTGGCGATCTTTCTCCGCTGAAGGGCATGCCCTTGCGACATTTGAATGTCACCTCCACACTGGTGAGCGACCTCAGCCCCCTCAAAGGAATGCCACTGGAATTCCTCGGCGCTTTCGCGTGTCCAGCCCGGGATCTTTCGCCTCTGAGCGAAATGCCGTTGAAGGAATTGCGAGCCAACTCCAACGATTTCTCGCCGTTGGCCGGAATGAAGCTCCGCAGGCTTGTCATCTCAGGGGCTGAAACTGCGGACATTTCCACCCTGCGTCACTTCACCGCCGATTCCATCGACCTCAATAGTTCCCTCGTTCGGGACCTCAAGCCGCTCATCGGTCTGCACGTGAAGAACCTTGTCATTCGCAAATGCACGAATGTGAAAGACTTCAGCCCGCTGCTCGAATGCACCGAACTTGAGGAACTGGATGCAAGGGAGTGTCTCGCCCCCATCGAACCGCTTCGTGCGCACAAGACGCTCAAGATTATCTCCTACAGCAGCCCGGGCAGTCCGGTGATCCTCGTCAAGCCCGTGGCCGAGTTCTGGAAGGAATACGACGCCCAGAAGGCGGCAGGGAATTGATGCACATCATTTTTTTATGAGAGCAACCTTTGGTTTTTTCGCTGCAAAAGGTCGTGCCCTTGAACCACCAAGTCCACCGAACGCAAGTCGTCTCGAAGAACGCGGCGGGATGACCCGTCCGAGGTGCCTGCGCCAGTTTCTGAGCTGCACTTCAGGCTTGCCAGACCATCCGGCTCCGTGATTTCATCCGCCCGTCATGGCCCTCGGAGTGTCAGCTCGGAGATCTTTGCCTGCTGCGGCGGAGCGGCAGCGGACGGTGTTGCCGGATCGGGCGGGAATGCGGAGGGCCGGACCTGCGCCAGAGCGTTGCGGTGGAAGCACAGGGGCTCCGAGTCCTTTGACTGAGCCGTTCCGTCAAGCCCCCTTGCTGTCAGGGGGAAGCACTGGCTCACGCTGCCAAGCCCCCTTGCCACGCGGGGGAAGCTCTGACTCGCGCCGTCAAGTCCCCGTGCCACGCGGGGGAAGCGCTGGCTCTTGCGGTCAAGCCCCCTTGCCGTCAGGGGGAATCACTGGCTCGCGCTGCCAAGCCCCCTTGTCGCGCGGGGGGAGCGCTGGCTCGCATTGCCAAGCCCCCACGCCACGAGGGGGCAGCACTGGCTCGCGCGGTCAAGCCCCCTTGTCACGCGGGGGAAGCGCTGGCTCGTGCGGTCAAGCCCCCTTGCCGCGAGGGGGCGGTGCATTGGGCCACGGTTGCCCGACGCTGAGTGACCGCTGCCGCCCTCCCACTTCAGACACTTCCCTGCCCACCCGCCATCCGATCCACCCATGACACGCCAGGACTATCTCCCCGTTCCGATCTCCGAACAGGTGCTGTGGCTGCGCCACTTTGCGGACACCCTGCCCCAGTTCATCGGCGTGCTCGCCATCGACGAGGCGCGGATGAGGGACGGGATCGCGGATGCGCAGTGGCTGACCTACGTGCTCGGCCCGTGGCGCACGGAGCTGCGCCGCTTTGCTCCGGCGGGGACCTCGGCCATCGAGCAGGCCCAGACCGGCAAGGACAACGCGGCCCCCATGCAGCTTCCGCTCTACCAACTGCCGCCTCTGCCGGCAGGCGTGGTGCCGCGACCGGCGGGCGCCTTGAAACGTCTCTTCAAACTGGTGGCCACGATCAAGGTGGTGAAGGGCTACACTGAGGGCATCGGCCTTTCGCTGGGCATCCTGCCGCGCCGTGACAGCGCCGAACACCCAGTGCCCACTTTCAAGATCAAGGTGCTGCCCGGAACGCTGAACGAGAAGGTGGCCATCCGCTCCTCCAAACACGGGCATGATGGCGCATTGATCGAAACACGGCGCGGCGGCGGTGATTGGGAGGAACTGGCCATCTCGATGAAGCACCTCCATGAAGACGAGCGCCCCCTGCTCGTGCCCGGCCAGCCCGAGCGGCGCGACTACCGCCTGCGCTTCTGGGACAAAGGCAAGCCCAACGGCGACTGGACGGACGTGGCCACGGTGACGGTGGGGCCGTGAGGGACTGCAGAGGCCCGGGAGATGCGTGGCGGTGCGCGCCCTTGAAGCCTTGCAATCCCCTGCCCCATGTCCCAGCGTGGGCCAATGGCCGATCCCGACGACCTGAACACCGTGCCTTCCGCCGAGATACCGGACGATCTGGCAACGCTGCGCGTCGCTCCACCCACGCCCTCTGAGCTGCCTTATGATCTGGCAACGATGCTCGTGGCCAAGCCCGTTGTCTCGCCAACGCTACAGCGGCAAAACACGCCGTCCTACGCCGGTGCCAATCCCGCCGCTTCGGCGCCCTTGATCTTTGGCAAACGCATCGCTCAAGGCGGCATGGGGGCGATTCTCGAGGCGAACGACTGCAAGCTCGGGCGCACCATCGCGGTGAAGGTCATGCTCTCGGAGGCAGACTGCAGCGAGGAACAGAAGCAGCGCTTCATTCAGGAGGCCGCCATTCTTGGGCGTTTGGAGCACCCGAACATCGTGCCCATTCACGATCTGGGTCTCGATCCCGAAGGCCAGCTCTACTACACTATGAAGCTGGTCAAGGGCGAGACACTTCAGAACATCCTCGACCGCCTGCGCCAGGAGGATGCCGCAACGCTGGAGCACTACACGCTCGACCGACTGCTCACCATCTTTCGCAAGGTGTGCGACGCCCTGGCCTTTGCGCATGCGAACCACATCATCCACCGCGACCTGAAGCCGGAGAACGTCATGGTCGGCGAGTTCGGCGAGGTCTTGGTGATGGACTGGGGCATCTCGAAGGTCATGGGGAACCTCGGCAACGAGGTCGTCAGCAACGACGCTTCCGCGCTTCCACCGGCTCCCCAGGGCACCGGATCGTTCACTGCAACGATGGAAGGCGCGGTGATGGGCACGCCGAACTACATGAGTCCCGAGCAGGCGATGGGAAAGGTGAACGAACTCGACGAACGCTCGGACATCTTCTCCCTCGGCGGCATCTTGTATGCGATCCTCACACTGCGTCCGCCGGTGGAAGGCAAGGATGTGTGGGAGGTATTGGAGAAGGTGCAGATGGCGAACATCACCGAACCCACCAAATTCGGTGCCACGACTGGCAAAGGCGATGCGAAAGCCAAGAGCCATGTGCTTGAAGCGAAGAAGATCACGCCGCTGCCGCACATGCCGGGTGGACGTGTGCCGCATGCACTCTCCTCGGTGGCGATGAAGGCGCTGACTCTCGACAAAGCGAAGCGCTATCAAAACGTCGCGGCCTTCAGCGCGGACATCGAGAAGTATCAGGGCGGCTTTGCCACGAGCGCGGAGAACGCCGGGCTGACGAAGCAGGTTTCGCTGCTCATCAAACGCAACAAGGGCATCTTCACCACCGCAGCCGCGGCATGGCTGCTCATCACGGGGCTGGCAGTGTTGTTTGTGTTCAATCTGCGGGCCAAGGAGCAGCGGGCAACAGAGGCGGAAGCCATCGCGGTTCAGAGAGAAGCAGAAACCAGCAAGGCGCTCGGCCGGTCCGCGATCTCGCTCGCCGAGGCGGCGCTGCGGGAGAGCAATGGCCCCGCGATGCAGGCCGCGCTGAAGGAGGTGCCGGAGAACCTGCGTGACTCCACCTGGCGCTACTTGCTCAGCCAGTCGGACACGTCCATCGCCCGCGTCGACGTGGGTGCCGAGATTGATGGCGTGGTCGCGCATCCCCGGCTGCCCGGCGTCTTCGCGGCGGTGGATCAACGAGGCAAAGTCACGATCCTGAACGTGCGCACCGGCGAGCGGCTGCGGGAGTTCACCGCCGGATTTTCGACGCAAGGAAAGCAGTGCCTCTACTGCCTGGCCTTCTCTCCGGATGGGGAACGTCTTGCGATCGGGCGCAGCAATTCCCTCGGCGATCTGGTCATTCATGAGGCGCGGGCCGGGAATAAAATCCTTGAGGTAAAGACTCTTGAGAACCTCCTCCTGCTTTTCAGTCCCGATGGCCGCTGGATTCTCCGGGGCGGTAAAGAACTACAGGATATCGGAGTCGTTGATGCGCAGAACGGTCAGCCTCGTTGGATCCGCGATGCTTTGAAGCACGTCCTTTCCGCAGCATTCACGCCGGATGGCGGGCAGGTTCTCTTGCAGGCGGCTGACACGGAACTATGGAGTTCGGCGGATGGTTCGCTTGCCCGAGCCGTCGCCAAGCATGGCGCATTGGCTTCCGCCTTGCATCCTGATGGTCAGCTCTGCGTGACGGGGGACCGGAACGGAACGATCCGAGGGGTCAATCTTTCGGACGGAAGCGCCGTCTTTGAATTCCGCACCGACGACCGGCCGATCGACAAGCTTGCTTTCACTGCGAACGGCAAGCTGTTTGCCAGCACCGCCGTCATGGCAGATGGCCGGCAGATGATCCGCCTGTGGGATGCTCGGACCGGCGCTCCCGTCCAGTCACTGCTCGGCGGCAGCGGCAAGGTGCGGGGTATCAGCGTGCATCCACTCTCCGGCGAAGTAGTGGTCTGCGGCCCGGAGACCCGCGCCTGGAGTCTCGGCGATGCCCGCTGGTCTCTGGGTGGAGGATATGCTCAATGCGCCTTTTGGGGCAAGGACGATGTGATGGTCGCTCCGGCCCGGGAGTCGGATGCTGCGCTGGTGCGATTGCAGGAGGGCTCCGCGACGACGCTCTGGGCCTTCTCCCGGACAGGCTACCGTGAAAAAGATGTGAGCGCGGACGGACGCTTAGCTGTCTTTGGGGCGAAGCTTACCAAGTCACCCTTCGTGCTGCTGCGGAGAGCCGGAGAAACGGTCGAGGAAATCACCAACTTCACGCCTGGGCAGATGCTGCAACGCCTGTGCCTGAGTCCCTCGGGGGCATCTCTCGCCGCGATCGAGGGACTGAACGATTCGGTGGAGGTGTTCGACTCCTCCACAGGCAAGAAGCGGGTCAAACTCCCGCCCAAAGACATCAAACGCTTCTGGGAGGTCCGATGGCTTGATGAGAAGGAGTTGGTGGGACTGGTGACGGCCAAGGCAGAGCGTGGCATGCCTGACTCCGAGGAGTGGGTCGTGCGATGGGACGCCACCACGGGGAAAGTTCTCCAGACCGCCACGAACCCCACCACCCTCGACGCGCTCGTCGTTGCGCCCGATGGCCGCCGCTTTGCCGAGGCTGGCGCGGACAAACGCGTGCGCGTCCGCGATTCTGCCACGCTGGCCGTGCTGAAGGAGTTCCGTGCTCACGATGGTCCCATCACTGCCCTCGCCTGGCACCCGAAGAAGCCCATCCTCGCCAGTGGTTCCTCCGACCTGGCCATCCGCCTGTGGAACCTGGAAACCAGTGAGCGCATCGACGAGTTGCGCGGCCCTCTCGCCGCGCCACACACGCTCGCCTTCGCCCCAAGCGGCCAGCGCCTCGGCTGCGCCTCGCTCGATGCCACCACCTACATCTGGGATCCGCCATCGCTCCGCGACGAGACCGCAGCGCCCGTGAAAGCGGGAAGCGAAGCCATCGACGAGCGCGTTTGGTTCAAGCAAGCGCTGCCCAATCGCACCGCAGCCCCGCAGCCGGAGAAACCCAAGGCAGCGCTTCCAACGGACGCCGATGGCTGGGAAGATCATCTGGCATCGCTCACCCCGGTCGAGGTCGAAAAGACCGTTCACGGCTGGAGTCTGAAAGACGGCGAACTGTTCAGCCCGAACACAAAATGGACGATGCTGCCGCTCCCCGGTGACTTCTCCAACACCAGCTACCGGATGCGTGTGAGGCTGAGGCGAACTGGCAAGCGGACAAGCTTTACACTCCTCCTACCCACCGCTGCATGGAAGTGCGGATTTGCCATCGATGGAGACGGCGGCAAATACACCGGCATCCTCTCGGTGAACGGCAAGTTTGCTAAAGACATACCCGGAGTCGTCGAAGGCCAACAGGTGAACGACACCGAACCGCACGACCTCGAGGTGATCGTGCGCCTCGACGACAAGAGTGCCTCTACCACCGCTACCATCTCCGCTACGCTCGACAGCCGGCCGCTCTACAAGTGGACCGGCCCCACTGCCGCACTCTCCCAAGATCGGCGCTGGGCCACCATCGATCGCAGAACCCTCGCCCTCGGCACCAACGGCGGCGGCTGGGCGGTGTCTGAGGTCAAGGTAAAGCGGTTGGAGAAGTAATGGGCAACCAAGAGGGCAAGGCTTCGGCCTTGCCGATTTCGGCAACGCAGGAGCGTTGCCCTCCGAGGCTGAAGTCATTCCCCGATGCAATACAGCGTCTTGGCGGAGCGGAGGAAGAGCTGACCGTCACTGATCGCGGGGGTGGCGCTGTGGTCGGAGGTGTCGCCTTCGATGCGGTTGCGGGCGACGAGTTCAAACTTGGGACTGAGCTTGGTGACGATGACTTCGCCGCTGCGGGTGACTTGGAAGAGATGACCGTTGGCGGCGACGGGCGAGGCGTAGTCGCCCCCTCTCATGCCACCGCCGCGACGTCCGCCATCGCCGCCAAAGCCACCGGGGCGTCCACCCGGTGCCGTCTCACCACTGCCGCTGCCTTCAATGCGTTCGTTGTAGATCTCGGCGCCGGTCTTGGCATCGCGACAAACGGCGAGGGACCCGTTGATCCAATACAGGTGCCCTTCCCAGACGACGGGCGTGGAAATGCGCGGGCCGTTGGAGCCGGTCCACACCGTGTTGGTGGCGCTGACGTCGCCTTTGCCTCCCGTCTTGATGGCGACGGAGCCGCCGCCACGCTCGCCCATGGTGATGACGGTGCTGCCGTCGGCAACGACGCTGTTGCAGACGGAGTCGCTCTGCAAACCGGTGGCATACCAGCGCAGCTTGCCGGTCTCCGGATTGAAACCCCAGACTT
Organism: Prosthecobacter sp.; assembly: GCF_020439865.1. Lineage (GTDB taxonomy): Bacteria > Verrucomicrobiota > Verrucomicrobiia > Verrucomicrobiales > Verrucomicrobiaceae > Prosthecobacter. Next base: position 14,114 of record NZ_JAGRPF010000091.1, on the reverse strand, counting down.
CGCCGGGCACGGAGATGACGAGTTCGTCGCCGTTGTCGCCCTTCGCGATGACGGGCGTGCCCCAGGTGCTGGCGAAGCCTTCCGAGGGCGCTTTCCAGAGTTGCTTGCCGGTGTTTTTGTCGAAGCCGTAGAGCGCCTGGCTTTCGACGACGGCGGGAACGATCAACACATCGCCATGCAGGATGGGACTGGAGGCGGTGCCCCAGCCGCGGCGGTCGTCCCAGTCGCCGACATCGGCCTGCCACAACTCTTTGCCCTCGAGGTCGAAGACGTGCACGCCGGACTTGCCGAAGAAGGCGAAGACCTTGCTGCCATCGGAGACGGGCGTGTGACTGGCGTAGCCGTTCTGCGCGAACATGCCGCCGTAGCGTTCCTCGGGTTGCTTCGCGGGCACGGCGCGATCCCAAAGTGTTTTGCCAGAAGCGCGATCGATGCAGATGAGATGGCGCTTCAACGCGGTGATGTCGCCGGAGCCGGAGCCGTCCGTGGCATAGCCGCTCCAGCAGGTGACAAAGACGCGGTCGCCAACGATGATGGGACTCGATGAACCGGGGCCGGGCAGGTCGGCCTTCCATTTGATATTCTTGGTGGCGCTCCATTCGACGGGCACCGGTTTGTCATCGGGGGCGATGCCGCTGCCGTTCGGACCGCGGAAGCGCAGCCAGTCGGCGGCGGAGAGTTGCGTGCAAAGGGAGACGGAAACGATCAGCAGGCCAAGGCGCGTATGCATGGCGGGATTGAACGCGCCGGGGCTGCCGCGGTTGCGCACTCTTTGTCAGGCGGCGGCGGGTGCCGCTGCCTTGGCCACAAGTTCCTTCGCCTGCTCCACCCAGCGCTCGCGATGGATGCGGTCCTTGAAGGCGAGGCGCGAGGAAAACTCCCTGATGTGTTCGTCATTCCACGCCGCGATCTGGGCATAGGTGTAGACGCCCATCTCGTGGAGACGACTTTCGAGCACTTCAGCGATGCCCTTGAGCGCCGTGAGGTCATCCACCTTGTCGGGCCGGGTTTTGTAAACGAGACCGAGCTGGGGATCCTCGACCACCTTGACCTCCACCGCAGGGAGCGGCGGCACGGAGATCCCCGTAAGCGTGGGAATGGTGTCCGCAGGAACGAGTCCGGCGGGCGCTTTGTTTTCAGCTTCCCCGGTCGCTTTCTCCGGCTTCGCCGGTGCGGCGATGATGCTGGAGAGGGGGGATGCATGACGGGCGGGCGGCGGCGGAAGTGGATCGGTGGAAACGATCGTGGTGATGGCCGTGGCGGGTTCGGCGGCAGGCGGCTGCTCCGCAGGTTTGACCACGCTCGGGGGCGTGATCTCCGGTGCGGGCGCGGGTGGTTCCGCAGCTTTGGGTTTGATGATGTTGCCCGGTGGCCTGGGCGGAGGGAGAGAAGCAGGCTGCACGGGAACAGACGCCGCCGGAATGCGAATGTCGCGGGTGGTGATCGTTTCCGCGGTGACGGCGGGAACCGCCTCCGCCGCCGTCTCTCCCGTTTTGGGCGGCATGTGAATGGTTTCCGTGGCCATCGGCACTGCGGGTCCGGATTTGATGGAGTGGTCACCAACCTTGCGCTTGAGGACGGCGATCTCGTCCTTCATGGCGGCCGCTTCGGCCCGAAGCTCACGCGTCTGGCGCTTGTAGCGACCCCACGTCACATAACCAAAGAGAAGTCCGATGATGAAAAAGATCCCCCCCAGCACGGTGACGAATGTGCCGCTGTGCATGAGCATGTAGAACAGCGGCTCGGTGGAGAGGGATTCGTAGTCGAATTTCATGAAGTCATTTGATGAGGAGCTCGACACTGCGAGGGACGGCCGGTGCGGAAGGAGAACCGGCGGGCACCGGATCAAAGACCACGGCATTCATGTCAGCCGATGGCACGCCCTGTTCGATGAGAAACGACAGCACGGCCCCAGCCCGGGCCCTGGCGAGAGCCTCTTCTGCGCTGGCGGGTCCGGCAGGATCCGGGTGTGCGCCAATCACGAGCCCCAGCGCAGGTCCGGCGGCGAGCAAAGCGGGGGCGAGCGTGGCGAGATGCGTCTGCTCCTCCGCCGAAAGACGTGAGGTGCCGGTCTCGAAGGTGATCACGAAGCCGTGCAGAGCCTGGCGCAACGATTCCAGCACCTCTGGCGGAAGCCTGGTCTGAGTCTGGTAGCCGGGAAAATGGTAGATCGAGGGAACGAGTGTGAACTGTGCATCCACCTTCGCCGAGCCGGTGACAGGCCGCAGCAGGCCGAGCCAGCTGCTTTCCATCTGACGAGTGGCGGCCCCTTTGAGGTGCGGGATGCCATCACTTCCGATGTCGAACGAACGGGGCGGCGGCACACTGAAAAAACTGTGCACAAAGGCGGCGAGCGCCTCCTCTTTGGCAAACGAGGCGGGCAGCACGTGCGGGCTGGCTTTGAGAGCAGCAGGATCGACCACCCGGCCGCCGGCAACTTCCGCCATCGTGGCCACGAGTTCCTCTTTCAGCGCTGCTTTCGACAGCAGACCCGAGAGCACGATCTCATCGCCATCCGCCTTGATGTGCAGTTCCGCAGGAACGCGAAGGATGTCGATGATGGGCTTGAGCATGGCGCTGTTCATCGTGAGCGGCGGTTTGACGCCCTCCGGCCAGCGCACCTCGGGTGCGGTGTGCAGATCATCCGACTTGATGGTGAGATCAGGACGCAGTTCGGCAAAGAGCTGACGGACGTTTTTGATTTCATCACCTTCAGGAAACCAGCCGCTGAGGCTCAGCGTGTTTTGATCGAGCTTCGCACTGAGGCTGGCCAGCACGTGAATGCGGTCGGCACCGGGCTGAAGTCGCAGTGGAACGAGGGTGCGGATCGACGCCAGTGCCTTCTCGCGTGCGGCCGGATCCGGCGCCTCACCGGTGACGGCGATGTCAAAGAAGCGCACGTCCACGACGGGATCGCGCACTCCGGCGTCCTTCAAACGGGTGACGGCCTCCTGGGTGAGCGCCGGCAGATTGTCACGGCAGAACAGCCACGCATGCACCCCGGTTGCCAGCGGCAGCAGGATCAGCATGAAAAAGATGAGGCTGAGACGCATGAGAGAGTGTGCGGAGTGGCAATTGACACAGCGGAGGCGGAACCGATACTCCGCCCCCTTTCAGCGTCGCGCGTACCGTTAAGGTTCGCGGCCTGTGAGGCAAGAATTAACTGCTCTCATCCACACCAAAACTCCCATGTCAGTCGTCATCGCCGGAACCGTCGCCCTTGATAATGTCAAAACCCCGCAGGACTCGCAGGAAAACCTGCTCGGTGGTTCCGCCAGCTACGCGGCCCTGGCCGCCAGCATCTTCTGCCAGCCGATTCATCTCGTGGGTGTGATCGGACATGACTTTCCCAAGCCGCATCTCGACATGCTGGCCGCACGCGGCATCACGCTCGACGGTTTGGAGCGCAGTGACGGTGAGTCCTTCACCTGGACCGGCGAATACCACGAAGACATGAACAACCGCACCACGCACAAGGTCGGAATCAACGTCCTCGAGCAATGGCAGCCGAAGCTCCCCACCGCTGCGAAAGAAGCCAGAGTCGCCGTGGCCGCGAACATGAGTCCGGACAACCAGATGCAGATGCTCGACCAGATTCAGGCCGACTTCGTCACCGCCGACACGATGGATCTCTGGATCAACATCGCCAACGAACGCCTGCACGACGTGCTCAAGCGCATCGACCTGCTCGTGATCAACGACGGCGAGGCAAAGGAATTCGCGGGAACGACCAACCTCGTCGAAGCCGGTCGCAAGCTGCAGGCCAAGGGCCCGCGCTTTGTCATCGTGAAGCGCGGCGAACACGGCAGCTTCCTCTTTGGAGAGAAGCCTGAAGAGTTCTTCGCCTGCTCCGCCTACCCGCTGCACAGCGTCTTCGACCCCACCGGCGCGGGCGACAGTTTCCTCGGCGGTCTGTCCGGCTGGCTCGCCGCCAACGGCAAGACGAAGCCCACCTTCGAAGATCTGAAGACCGCCGTCGTCCACGGCAGCGTCACCGCCAGCTACACCTGCGAGGCCTTCAGCACGCACAAGCTGCAAACCGTGTCTCTTACGGACATCTCGGCGCGTATTGCCGAACTGCGGAGCTTCACGAGCTTCGCTTGAGTTTAAACATCCCGCCCCTTGCTATTCCCATGTGGACGACCATCAAGACATTCACCGACATCAAGCTGGAGAAGACCGGCGACGGCATCGCCAAGATCACCATCAACCGGCCCAAGGTGCGCAACGCCTTCCGCCCGCTGACGGTGAAGGAGATGCTGGAAGCCTTTGATATCGTTCACGAGGACCGCGACGTCGGCGTCATCATCCTGTGTGGCGAAGGCCATCTGGCCTTCTGCTCCGGCGGTGACCAGAAGGTGCGTGGTGATGCCGGCTACATCGGCGACGACGGCGTGCCGCGCCTGAACATTCTCGACGTGCAGCGGAAGATTCGCACGATCCCCAAGCCCGTCGTGGCGATGGTGGCCGGTTACGCCATCGGCGGCGGCCATGTGCTGCATGTCGTTTGCGATCTGACCATCGCCGCAGAGAACGCTCGCTTTGGCCAGACCGGCCCCAAGGTCGGCAGCTTCGACGGCGGCCTCGGCTCCAGCTACCTCGCCCGCATTGTCGGTCAGAAAAAGGCCCGCGAGATCTGGTATCTTTGCCGTCAGTATGATGCCAAACAGGCCCTTGAAATGGGCCTCGTGAACACCGTGGTCCCGCTCGACCAGCTCGAAGAGGAAACCCTCAAATGGTGCCGCGAGATGCTCCAGCATTCGCCGCTCGCCCTGCGCTGCCTCAAGGCGGCGCTGAACGCGGACTGCGACGGCCAGATGGGGCTGCTCGACCTCGCCGGAAACGCCACCCTGCTCTACTACATGAGCGAGGAGGCCAAGGAGGGCAAAAATGCCTACGTGCAGAAGCGGAAACCTGATTTCTCCAAATTCCCGCGGGTGCCTTAAGGCCCCGTCTGGGCGAGCAGGCGCTTGAATGTCAAGAGCGCCTTTGTGGTTGCCACAGGCGAGGGAGTTCGTAGTATCGCGGCGTCAAGATTGACACACTCTCTCCCAAACATGGCCAAACGCACCACCTCTAAACCAGCCGCTCCCGCCACTCCCGCCGCATCCAACTGCGCCTACGACCTCAAACAGATTCGCGAGATCGTCGGATTGATGGCTGAAAACAATCTGACCTATTTCCACAGCGAGCAAAAGGGCGCCAAACTCGAACTCCGCCGCGGATCGGACCTCGACGCCGTGAAGGAACTGCTCAAGAGCATGCCTGTTGGTTCCTCCGCCGCTCCTGTCTCCTACGCCGCTCCGGCGCCAGCACCTGCAGCAGCTCCGGTGGCCGCCGCCCCCGTCGCAGCGGCACCTGCCGCCTCGAGCGGAGAACCGATCGGCCCCACGATCAACTCGCCAATGGTTGGAACCTTTTACCGCAGCTCGGCGCCGGGTGAAAAGGCGTTCGTGAACATCGGTGACAGCGTGGACGAAAACACCAACGTCTGCATCATCGAGGCCATGAAGGTGATGAACGAGATCAAGGCCGAAGCACGCGGCACCATTGCCCGCGTTCTTGTGGAGGACGGCAAGCCTGTTCAATACGGACAGCCGTTGTTTGAACTCAAAGCATAGAGCAAAAGGCGAAGGGCAAAGAGTTCAGAAATCCTGACCCGCCCGCCCTTTCGTCTGCACCACCCCTCACCGTCCCAAAGACTCTCTGCTCCAGGCCCCTAGCCCTTCGCTATCCCGATGTTCAAAAAAGTACTCGTCGCCAATCGTGGTGAAATCGCCCTTCGTGTCATTCGTGCCTGCAAGGAACTCGATGTCAAAACAGTCGCCGTCTATTCCGAGGCGGACGTCGATTCCATGCACGTCCACCTCGCGGACGAGGCCATCTGCATCGGCCCCGGCCCAAGCACGGAGAGCTATCTGAAAATGAGCCGCATCATCAGTGCGGCCGAAATCGCCAACGTCGACGCCATCCACCCGGGCTACGGCTTCCTCTCTGAGAAGGCCGAATTCGCCGAGGTCTGCGAAAAGTGCAAAATCAAGTTCATCGGACCTTCCGCCCGCGTGATCAGCATGATGGGCGACAAGAACGTCGCCCGTGAGACCGCGCTCAAGGCCGGCATGCCGATCACTCCGGGATCGGACGGCATCATTGAAACCGAGGAAGAAGCACTAGAATGGGCGCGCAAGATCGGCTACCCAGTCATGGTGAAAGCCAGCGCCGGTGGCGGTGGTCGCGGCATGCGACCCGTGCTCAATGAGGCCGCCCTGGCCTCCAGCTTCCAGGCAGCCTCGCTCGAGGCGCTGAAGTGCTTTGGTGATGGCTCCATGTACATGGAAAAGCTCGTCGAAAAGCCGCATCACATCGAGTTCCAGGTGGTGGCCGACTCACACGGCAATGTCGTGCATCTCGGCGAGCGCGACTGCTCGATGCAGCGCCGCAATCAGAAGATCATTGAAGAGTGCCCTTCCCCAAAAATCTCCCCCAAAATGCGCAAGCGCATGGGTGAGGCCACGGTAAAGCTCTGCAAGGAGATCGGCTACGAGAACTGTGGCACCATCGAGTTCCTCGTCGACAACGCCTGTGAGAATTTCTACTTCATGGAGATGAACACCCGCATCCAGGTGGAGCATCCCATCACCGAAGAGGTCTATGGCTGCGATTTGATCAAGGAGCAGATTCGCATCGCCGCCGGTCTCCCGCTCAGCGAGCACGTGGTGGACGCGCAGCCGCGCGGCCACGCCATCGAGTGCCGCATCAACGCCGAAGATCCTGCGCGTAATTTCACTCCCAGCCCAGGCAAGATCAACCTGTGGTACACCTCAGGTGGCCGCGGCGTCCGCGTGGACACCCATGTCTATTCCGGCTACGCCGTGCCGCCGTATTACGACTCGATGATCGCCAAGCTCATCTGCACCGGCGCCACCCGCGACATCGCCATCCGCCGCATGCGTCGTGCCTTGGGTGAGTTCACCGTTGAGGGCATCAAGACCACCATTCCGCTGCAAAGTCAGATTCTCACGACTTCCGACTTCCAGAACGGCCAGTACGACATCTCCTGGGTGGAAAGCTTCCTGCGCCAGGAAGGTCTGAAAGCCTGAGCTAACCACACGCTCCAGGCAAACAGCGCAGCCAACATGCCGGTCCTATGCGAGACGTCGCATAGGACCTCTTCAGCGAATCAGGCCCCAGTTCCTCCCCAGGGGAAAGTAGCAGAACAGTGCCGGCCCCACCAGATTGCGCTCTGGCACGGTTCCCCATTTGCGACCGTCGGAGCTGTTGTAGCTGTTGTCTCCGAGCGCAAAATATTGGTGATCGCGCAGGAGGATGTGGTCGTAGTTTCCCCAGACACGGGCGGCGGGTGCATACCCCTTGTAGCCGTCCTTCGGATGTTCTTCCGTGCCGCTCATGACCCGCTTGAATCCCGGCTCCTCCGCCAGCTTGCCGTTGATCTTGAGAAGCGGGGATTCCACCGAAAGCTCATCACCGGGAACTCCTGCGAGACGCTTGATGTAGTGCTGGGAGCCCTGCTCCTCAGGCACACCTATGGCGCTGATGTTTTTCGTGGTGAACACGAACACCTCGCCGCGAACCGGCCTGCGGAAATGGTACGAGAACTTGTTCACCAGCACATGGTCGCCAGTGTCCAAGGTACCCCGTGCCAAAAGCTGCCCTTCGGTCACGAAGGTGGAACCGGCGCCTGAGGCACGACGCTCCGCCTGCGCGTCAGGTGTGATCTCCCCGCCCTTCTCCGTCACCGGGACCTTCAAGTAGCGCTCCATGCCGAGGCTGAACTCGCGGTCGGTGAGCAACTGCCGCATGGGCGCCCAAATCCACTGGGTCTGGCCGTCTGCAAAATGAAGCCGGCAGTGGGTAAAAAAGCCCATGAAACTGTGCTCGGTCAGCGCATCCGGCCACGGCTTCAGCCAGCCCGTGTGATTGGCCACCACATTGAAGTAGCTGCGTCCCGTTACCCAGTCCTTGCAGCGCTTCAGGACGTTCGGGGTCGGATCCTCAGCCGTGTTTTCCGCCACCAGACCGTAGAGCGTCGGCTGCATCGATCCCGTGGGGATCTTGAATGGCTGCGCGATGTAACTGCGAATGCCCAGCGCGATGACGATGGCCACGAAGAACACCTCAACATTCTCTCCGATATCCGAGTGCTCGACATGCGGCAGCGCCTTTTCACAAGCCTTGTTGATCTCGTCATTCAACGCGCTGATACGTGCCTTGTCCTTCGCGCGCATCGCATCCTCCAGATTGGTTCTTAAAGTCGTGATCTCGTCCAGTTTCGCCTGCGGCAGGACATCACGCTTGTAATTGATGAAGCGTGTCACGCCCTTGTGCAGAAGCTTGGCGTGCTTGAGATAGCGAGGGGTGAAAAAAAACATGGGGGGAGGCGGGAGGATAGTAGGGAGCGGCAGACAATGCTCAAGCGCTGATCCACGACCGAGTTTTCCTTGGCCCGAAGGTTCTGCCTGCAGTGCGTCAAGTCACACTCCCGTCGCATCCCGGTGCCGGACATGCATTGAGCGCAGGTCGGCCTCCGCATCGTTCAAACGCAGGGAAACCGCTCCAAGCACCTCCTCCGCCCGACGCCGCCGCCCTCCTTCAAGCGGTTAATTGTTCTTCAGCACCTCGATAAACGCCTCCTGAGGGATGTTCACCTTGCCGATGGCCTTCATCTTCTTCTTCCCTTCCTTCTGCTTGTCCAGCAGCTTGCGTTTGCGGCTGATGTCACCGCCATAGCACTTGGCGGTCACGTCTTTGCGCAGGGCGCTGATTGATTCGCGGGCGATGATCTTGCCCCCGATGGCGGCCTGAATGGCAACAACGAAGAGCTGCTGCGGAATGACCTCTTTGAGCTTGGTGCAAAGCTGACGTCCCCGGCTTTCAGCCTTGCTGCGATGCACGATGCAGGAGAACGCATCCACCGGATCACCGGCGATGAGGATGTCCATCTTCACAAGCTCCGCAGGCGCGTAACCGGCGTGCTCGTAATCCATGCTCCCATAGCCTCGTGTGATGGACTTAAGCTTGTCGTTGAAATCGACCAGGATTTCATTGAGCGGCAGGACCGTGTGCAGCAGCACGCGACGGTCATCGAGGGTCTCCGTGTTGTTCACCTGGCCCCGCTTGTCCATGACGAGCTGCATGATATCTCCGATGTACTCGTTCGGAATCATGATGTTTACTTTGACGATCGGCTCGCGGATCTCGTCGATCTCCTGAGCGCTGGGAAGGAATGTTGGATTGTCCACCTGCATCTCGGTGCCATCGGTCTTCCGCACCTGATAGATCACCGACGGATAGGTGGAAATGACATCCATGTTGAATTCACGTCGCAGGCGCTCCTGCACGATCTCCATGTGTAATAGGCCGAGGAAACCGCAGCGGAAACCGAACCCAAGGGCCGCGGAACTTTCGCTCATGAAGGTGAAGGCGGCGTCGTTGATCTGGAGTTTGCCTACAGCGAGCTTTAGCGCCTCAAAGTCATCCGTGCTGACCGGGTAGATGCCGCTGAAGACGAGGGGGTGAATTTCCTTGAATCCCGGCAGCGGCGCAGGCGCTGGTTTGCGGGTCTCGGTGAGCGTGTCACCAATCTTCACGTCGGCGGTCGATTTGACGTTGGCGATGAGATAGCCGACGTCGCCAGCCTCGAGTTTCTCACAGGTCGTCATCTTCGGACGGAAGATCCCGACGTCTTTGATCTCGTAGTCCAGCCCGGTGGACATCATGCGAACCTTTTGACCACGCAGGATGGTACCGCTGACAACACGAACGTAGCTCACCACACCACGGTAGGCGTCAAAGACGGAATCGAAGACCGATGCCCTAAGATAGCCGTCACCAGGATCCTTCGGCGGGGGGATGTAGGCCACGATGGCCTCCAAAATGTCCTCAATCCCGATGCCCATCTTGGCGCTGGCAGGCACGGCTTCGTCGGCGGGCAACTGCAGGATGTCCTCAAGCTGGCGTTTGCACTTGTCGATGTCCGCGCTCGGCAGATCGACTTTGTTGATGACCGGGATGACGTGCAGGTTCTGCTGCATCGCCAGATTTAGATTTGCCACCGTCTGCGCCTCCACCCCCTGACTGGCATCAATGAGCAGCAACGCGCCTTCGCAGGCGGCGAGCGAACGGCTGACCTCGTAGCTGAAATCGACATGCCCGGGAGTGTCCAGGAGATTGAGCTTGTGCATCTGGCCGTTGCGGGCCTTGTAATTCATGCAGACCGGATGCGACTTGATGGTGATCCCACGCTCGCGTTCCAGATCCATCGCGTCGAGGAGCTGGTCCTGCTGCTGGCGCACGGTGATTGTCTTCGTGAATTCCAACAGGCGGTCGGAGAGCGTGGTCTTCCCGTGGTCGATGTGGGCGATGATGGAAAAGTTGCGGGTGTTGGCGATGGACATTCCGGGGGCGGGTCAGGGGGGCGGCGTATCTAGTCCAGAGCGGAGGGGAATGCAATTGCGATGCTTGCAGCAGTCTGCCCGATGCCGGAGACTGGAAGCCATGAAACCAGAGTGTCTAAGTGCCGAGGCCGTTCAGCGACTCCTTGTCCCGTTGACTGGCTGGCAGGTCGATGATGTCGAACTCGTAAAGGAGTTTCGTTTTTCGACTTATCTGGAAGGAATTGATTTCGTACAGCGCGTCGCCCACCTGGCGGAGGCGATGAATCATCACCCCGATCTGCTTGTCCGCTGGCGCGAGGTCACCGTGAGACTCACAACCCACAGCGCGGACGGATTGACGGCCCTAGACTTCGACCTCGCTGGCAAAATCCAAGCAGTCTAGCACCCCGCAAATCAGGATTCGCTCAGACCGAAATCGCTTACCGAGTGATGGCGGCGGTGTCCTGATTGATTCTCCGACCCGAGGGGTCGACCACTTTCACCGTAACAAAGATGATGATGTTTTTGGTGCTCGTCTCTTCGACGTGGCTGCGGAAGAAACGTCCCACAAAAGGAACATCCCCAAGGATGGGTACTTTGTCCTCCACGTTGGTGCGTGTCTGCACCTTGGCGCTGCCGAGAACCACTGTCGCGCCATCCCAGATTTTGACTCCCGTCGTCACTTTCTGTGACTTGAAGACGGGCTGAAGAATCAAGTTGGGAGTGATCAACTGTTCGGGCTGGCTGATCGGAATGTAGGAGGTGTTTCCTGGCGGAACTCCCGCGGTCAGCTGAATGGGCAGCACAGACCGGCTCGCCGGGGCAAAAATCGGCGAACCATAGTTCACAAATCCTTCAAACTCCGTCAGCTCCGGAGCAATCGTCAGTTCGATGGAACGACCGTCCTCGGAGATCACAGGCTCGACATCCAGCAACACACCAGTCTTTCGCATCTCAAAAGCCGTGGGCGTCGTCGGTGTGGCAATCATTTGCGCCTGCGCACCACCAACCTGAATACGCCCCCCTCCTCCTTGAGGGAGTTGCGGCGGATCAAACTCGGTCGGGTAGATCATCTCACGCGTGATCTCGACGGTGGCTTTGAGGCCGTTCTTGGTGGTCACGCTCGGAGAAGCGTTGACATCAACGCCCTTCTTCTGGGAAAGACCCCTCAAAACCGTCTGAAATTGCGGATCTGTAAAAACACCAGCGAGTGACAACACGCCAGGGGCAACAACTCCACCGGAAGTTGCAGATCCTGTTCTCAGCAAAGAATCCAATGAATTCGCCCCGGTTGCATAGGTTCCTGACCTTAAGCCCGAGGTGATCGGTCCACCACCCGTCGGAAAGACCGGGGCAGCTCCCGTCGGAGGCAGACCCGCTCCGGTCGGCACAGGACCTGCGAGCGCACCCACAATGGGAAGTGCCGGAAACACCACTGTCGCAGGTGTGCCGGTGGAAATAGACGGAGTCACGAAATTGCTCGCGAACGGATAGTTGGAGGCAGAGAAAGCATTTCCATTCCCGGCACTGCCGCCTCCGGCAAAAACATTGTTGCCGTTCATCCCAACCCCGCCCATCAACCAGTCAAATCCCAGTTCTTCCAGATTGGTCTGATTCACCTCGAGCATGCGCACGGTGATGACCGCCATTTTGGGCGCGGATTTGGTCGCCTGTTCTACAAGCGTCTCGACCATCTCCATGTTCTGCATGGTGTTGCGCACTGTCAGCATGCTGGTTGCAGAGCTGTAATTGGCACTCGTGCCTTCTGGGAAGGTGACACCCCGCGCCTCCAGGAACTCCTTGGCCCCCATTCGGCGGATGACCAAACCTCCACCGGCGGGAGCTTGGGCGGCAAAGGGATCAGCAGCACCAGCACCCGGATCCGCTGCCGGTGCATTTTGGATGAAGTCCGGAGGCACGCGGAACGTGCGTGAAATGATGGCACTGTTGCGTTCGCTGATAGAAACGAATATCACGGCATGCTCGTCCACTTTGTAAGCGACTCCGCACATCTCACCCACGTAGCGCAGGACTTCGTCCATCGGGACGTTGAAAAGGTTCAGACTGATTGGTTTGCTCCGAGCCTCTGCCGGCACGCTGATGACAAAGCTGATCCCCTTGCCCTGAGGATCCAAATCGCGGCTGCGAACGCGCAAAAGTTCCACCACCTCGTCCAACGTGGCTCCAGCAAACTCCACCTTCGGGAAAATCAGCGTGCGCAGCTTTTGGGAGATGCTCTCACTCCCACTTAGGGCGTTCTCACGCGACTTCATGGTGGCGCCGAACATGGCGCTGACATCCGTCTCCTTCAAAGGCAGCGGTTCCTCCCACGACTTGTCCACCTCACTCAGCATCTTGGAGCGTTGATGGTTGTAGGCCGACTTGTAGTAACGCTGCTTCTCCTGCTCCGCCTTTTCCATGCCTCTGCGTGCCGCGCTGTTCTTGGAATCAATACGCAGAACGTCCTGAAAGGTTGAAATCGCCTTGTCGGGATCTCCCAGTTCAAGGAATGAATTCGCCTTGAGCAGCAAAGCCTGAACGGCCCCGACATTTCCCACATGCTCCTCCGTGAGCGCCGGCGGGAAACGGTCCGGATCTGCAAGACGTTTCTGCAAAGCCAGCACACGGGCGTCATTGGGCGCAACCTGGGGAGACAACAGTTTCTCCAAGAGCTTTCCGGCTCCGGCGACATCTCCTTTGGCCGCCAGTTCCTGGGCACGCAGACAACCTGCCACCACATAGCCGTTTCGAGCGGCAAGCCGGTGCTCCTGGGCCAGCGGGATGTCCGGAAGCGCTTCGTAGGTGGCCGTAAACACTGCCAAGGCCTCTTCAGCCTTGCGTTCGTCGATCAGCTGATAGCCACGCTGGATCTCATCGGCCGCCTGATTCACCTGAATCGCACGCCGACGGGCCTCTGCCTGCGCCATGGACGAAACAGATGACTGGGCGAGCACGGCTCCTGCTCCAAGACCAAGCATCACGCATGCAAGCAATCCGCCGCCTAGCAGGCGACACAACGACCGGGCATCGACATCATTCGGGAAAAACTTCGGGGGCATCAAAATTTCGGTAAATCGGGTTTATAACAGGACTCCGCCGTTCGCCCAAGCAATTTCTGCCATGAATCTCGACCCCGCAGTTGCCCTCCCGCCGCATCTTGCTCTGATGCCGCCCCATTCTCTGAATCTCATGTCCAAAGCCCCCATCAAAGTCGCAGTCACCGGCGCCGCCGGTCAAATCGGTTACGCTCTTCTTTTCCGCATCGCCTCCGGTGCCATGTTTGGCCCGGATCAGCCGGTGATTCTCCAGCTCATCGAAGCCCCTTTTGAGAAGGCACTGAAGGCTCTCGAAGGCGTGGCCATGGAACTCGACGACTGCGCTTTCCCGCTGCTCAAGGGCATCGTCCAGACCTCCGATCCCGCCGTCGGCTTCAAGGACGCTAACTGGTGCCTGCTTATCGGTGCCAAGCCCCGCGGCCCCGGTATGGAGCGTGCCGACCTGCTCAAGGACAACGGCAAGATCTTCATCGGCCAGGGCCAGATCATCGACTCCGTCGCGGCTGATGACGCCCGCGTCGCCGTCGTCGGCAATCCGGCCAACACGAACTGCATGATCGCCGCTTCCCAGGCCAAGCGCCTCACGCCGGACCGCTTCACCGCCATGGTGCGCCTCGACCAGAACCGCGCCCAGACCCAGCTCGCCCAGAAGGCCGGCGTGGAT
>NZ_JAGRPF010000090.1 GCF_020439865.1 Prosthecobacter sp. | reverse complement strand
GGGACAGGACTGGGGCCGGGGCCGAGAAGGATGCGTTCAGCGGGGAATTGGGTGTTCATGGAGAGTGGCGAGTATGACCAACGGCCCCATCCCCGGCAAACTTTGTTTCAATCCACAAAGCTGAATTCGTTCAGGTTCAAAATCACCCGGCAGACGTTTTCGAGGCCGTCGCGCTTCGCGTAACCAACCAGCGGGGCCAGTTCGTCCACCGTCGGCTCGCGGGCGAGCGCGAGGGCAAAGGCGCGCTTCGTCTGCGCTTCGATGCCCGTGGCTTCCTTGCCGACGCGTTCGGCGAAGTGCTTCGCCATGGCGACGGTGAGGCCGTTGTTCATCATGGCGAGGGCCTGCAGCGGGCTGAGGGATTCGTTGCGCTTGTCCACGCGCATGGAGGGATCGGCGCAGTCGAGCACGGTCATGAAGGGCTGTTGCTGGCTGCGCACGATGAAGCGGTAAATGCTGCGCCGCCAAGACTTCGGATCCTCTGGATCGTGAAGTTCATACTCATAGTGCGGGCTGTGCTGCGGCTTCTCGATAACGAAGTCCTGGAAGCTCGGGCCGCCCATCGCGAGGTCGAGCTTGCCGCTCACGGCGAGAATGCTGTCGCGAATCGACTCGGCGTCGAGTTTTCGGCGGTTTTGATGCCAGAGGAATTCGTTCGAGGCATCGAGTGTCGCGTAAGATGGATCGGCGCCTTCGGATGACTGACGATACGTCTCGCTCATCACGATGCGCTTGTGCAGCGCCTTGAGCGAACCATGGGCGTCATCGCGGAACCATGCGGCCAGCGAATCGAGCAGTTCAGGGTGACTCGGCTTCGCTCCCATGCGGCCAAAGTCATTCGCCGTCTCGACGAGGCCGCGACCGAAGTGATGCTGCCACACGCGATTGACGATGCTGCGCCAGGTGAGCGCGTTGTTTTTGTCCGTGATCCACTTCGCCAGCGCAGCGCGACGCGCGGATTCGCTTTCACCCTGAACCGCGAACGGCAGATGAAAACGCTCGCTCAAGGCGGCGATGCTACCGGGACCAACCTCCTTGGCGGGCTGGCGAATGTCGCCGCGTTTCAGCACCTGGATGACACGCGGTTTGCCACCGTCGGCGCCGGTGCCTTTGAATGAGCCGCTGCCGGTGTGAATGGCTCCGGCATAGACCTTCTGCGGAGCGGGCAGGGATGGCAGCGAATCACGTTGCTTGCGGACGTCGCGGAGTTTTTTCCGCGTCGCTTCATCTGCCTGCGCGAGCATCAGCGCATCGCGTTCGCGAATGAGCTGCTGTTTGTCTTCTTCGCTGCGACTCTCGGGTGCGATGCCGTCGGTGAGGTTCGTTTTGCGCCAGCGTGGTGGCGCTTCGATGCTGTCGAGCGAAGTCACCGAGCAACCGGCAGCGAGGTTCGGACCGGTCTTGCTGTCATAGACCTCCATCTCGGCCAGCGCGAAGATGTAGTCGTTCTTGCGCGGCGCGAGCTTCACGGCGGTGACACGCACGTAGCGGCCCGTGACGCCGTCGTCGCCCGCCGTGCCGCTTTCGAAGGGTTTGAGGCCGGGATTCGGAAAGTCGTTCATGAACGTGGCGTCATGCTTCCGCCAGACAAGTGTGACACCGGTTTTGAATTCGGGATCGTCGCTCACCTCGATCTTGAAGCGCACGGGAAAGCCAAAACCACCGCCGATCTTGCCGTAGTCATCGTAGCAGGGCTTCAACACGATGCGCTCGACCTGCACGCTTTTGCCAAGATCGACCTGCACCCACTTTACAACATCCTGCGTCGGCGAAATGGCGCTGTGCCAGCCGAAGTCGGGTTTCGCATTCGGATTGCCGGACTTCTCGGCCGCTCCGTCGATGCGCTTGCTGAGTGCGACATAGGCCGCGCCGGCTTTCTTCTTCAAAGGCTCTTCAAGTGCGGCGATCTCGCTGGCGAGCTGCGCCTTCTGCTTCTGCAGCGCGGCGAACTTCTGCATCGACGCGTCGTCGGGATAGTAATCGACATCCGTGCGGTCGATCGCGGCGAAGACGGCCTGCAGCGAATAGTAGTCTTCCTGCGAGATCGGATCGAACTTGTGATAGTGGCACTGCGCGCACTGCACCGTGAGGCTGCAGAAGCTGCCGATGGCGTTCTGCACCATGTCATCACGGTCGAGATGACGCGCGATCTTGCCATCGAGCTTCGTCTCCGGCACTTCCGCGTGTCCGATGTAATCCCACGGCCCCGCTGAGATGAATCCGAGCGCCGTGATGCCGTCCGTCGTGCCCGGATAGAGCACATCACCTGCGATCTGCTCCTCGACGAAACGTGCGTATGGTTTGTCGCTGTTGAACGCGCGGATCACGTAGTCGCGATACGGCCACGCGTTCATGCGCGGCTTGTCTTTGTCATAGCCATGGGTCTCGCCGTAATGCACGAGATCGAGCCAGTGACGCGCCCAACGCTCGCCGCAGCGTGGCGAGGCGAGCAAGTCGTCCACCAGCTTCTCATACGGAAGCGCCGCATACTTCGCGACCTCCTCCGGCGTGGGCGGAAGCCCGATGAGATCGAAGTAAAGCCGGCGAATGAGCGTGTGTGACTCGGCTGGCGGCGCAGGTTTGAGTCCTTTTTCCGCGAGCTTTGCGCGGATGAAATCATCAATCCCCTTGCCCTTCGCTTTTTCATCTCCGCGTGAAAGCGGTTTGAAGCTCCACCAGTCGAGGCGGTCCTCGACCTTCGCCACGTCCACGCCGTCCGGCCACACGGCACCTTCATCGATCCAACGCTTCAGCACATCGATCTCTGCGCTGCTGAGCTTCGACTTCGGCGGCATCGCGATCTTTTCATCCGCACCGCTCACGAAGCGGAACAGCGGACTCTCCGCGCTCTTGCCGGCCACGATGTCGGGTGCGTGCTCGCTACCGCCGCCCAGCGCGACGGCTTTGATGTCGAGCCGGAAATCGTTCTTCTGCTTCTTCTCCCCGTGGCACTCGTAGCAGTGCTTCTCGAAAATCGGCCGCACCTCACGCACGAAGTCCACCGCGAAGGCGGAAGTCGTGGCGAGGCTGAGCAGGCAGAGAAAGCGCATGGTTTATTTCATACGCCGCGAAAGCCCTGCTTTCATGCCAAGTGAACGCGTGACAACAAAGAACCACGGACGCGCCGCCATCAATACTTCGGGAAGATGTCCGGTGTGGGGAAGCGGTCTTCGGGGTTGCTGCTGTCGCCGACGTATTCTTCGCGGGGGAGGTTGACGAGCGGCCAGTTGGAGGGGCGGACACGGACGATGCGGCCTGGGCGGATGCCTTCGATGATGAGATCGGTCTCGAAGCGGATCTGGATGCCGCTGCTGCCGAGAGGAACGTCTCCGCTCGCTTTCGTGACGTCGAGGATGGTTCCCTTGGAGGCCATGTGAGCGGGACCATAGGCGCCGCCTGCGTGCTTCAGGGTGTTCTCGACTCCGTTCATGTTGGCGCCGACACCCTTTTTGAAGTCAGCGTAAAGCGAGTCATCCATGCCACCGAAGAGCGTCGCGGTCACGGTGGCGCGGCCGAACTTGCCATATTCGACGGCGTCGACCCACGCGGGCATCCAGCGGCTCCGGATGGATGCCTTGTGCGTTTCAGTCTGATTCTTGGCGGCACGCTGCATCGAGGCATCGTCGAGCCAGATGTCCGAGATGTGAAAGCGGGTGAAGATGCCATCCGGCGTGGGTTTCCAGGTGATGCCAAGCAGCACGGCCTGACCACCGAGTGATTTTTTGCCATCGGCAGGCCACGCGCCTTCGGCGATCAAGTCGTCGATCTCGAGGCATTCGCGGCCGCGCCAGATGCGGGTGGCGGCGTCGAAGGTCAGTTTTTCTTCCTCGGCCTTGTTGTCGCCGCCTTGCTTCGGTTCGCAGGTGGCGATGATCATGCCTTCGCGGTTCTTCAGTTCGACTTCCTTGAGCTTCCACACGAGTCCCTCGCGCTGGCAGTGGCTGGGTTCGTCTTCGAGCAGGAGGACGTGGTTCTCGGCGGGCGCGACTCCTTTGCCGCTGTAACCGGCGGTTTTGTTTTTGTTATCCACCGGTAACACGGGCACGGCGGAAGTCTTCGGGTCCGGTGGAAGATAGGCGCGGACATGCATCACAGTGCCGAGCGGGATGTCCCACAGATCCGCCGGCGCTCCGTGATAGCGCACAATGCCATAAGGCAGCATGGCGAAGGGATGCGGCGCGTTGCGAAAATACGTGCCTGCCCCTTGCACACGGATGCTGCCGCGGCGGTTCGCATGATCGACGAAGACGAGTTCGCCGCGATAGGAATGCGCTTTTGCCAAAGCAGGAAACTTTCCGGCTTCGGGGCGGAAGACTTCAGTTCCTGGTTCTTTGTTCTTGGTGCTTGGTTCGTCGTTGGCGGCGTTTGCTCGGATGACGAATGAACACACGAGGATCAATGATGATTTAAGAACGACGAACAAAGAACGACGAACAAAGAACAGCTTCATAAGAGGATCAGTATTTCGGAAAGATGGACGGATTGGGGAAACGCTCGTCGATGTTGGAAGCGCCGTTGCCGAGATGCTCTTCGCGCGGCAGGTGGACATCGGGCCAGTCAGCGGGACGGACTTTGACGATGCGCGTGGGACGCATGCCTTCGGTGATGAGATCGGTTTCGAAACGAATCTGAATGCCACTGCTGCCGAGAGGAATATCTCCGGGCAACTGTGCGACATCGATGAGTTTGCCGCGTGCGGCCATTTGCGCGGGGCCGGCGGAGCCGCCTTCGGTATGCTTCAGCGTGTTTTCGGCGCCGTTCATCAATGCGGCGACGCCCTTTTT
>NZ_JAGRPF010000010.1 GCF_020439865.1 Prosthecobacter sp. | reverse complement strand
GCCATGAGCACACTGTTGGCAAAGGAGCCGGGTTTCCGCACGTCGTCGCCATAGAGCTTCATCGTGGCCTCGGACTCCTTGCTCAGATCGGTGAGTTCCGGCACGCTGGCCTGCATGCGGAAGGCCATCTCATACTGCTGGATGCGCGTGGCGGTCTCGGGATCGGCGAACTGCTGGTAGTTGAGTTCGTTGAGCGCGTTGAGGCCATCGATGGTGCGCTTGCGCACGCTGTCGGGCACGCCGGGCGGATTGTTGATGTAGAGAATGGGATCGCCCTTGCTGCGGAAGGACACGCCGGCGTGTTCGCCGGGCAGATAACCGCTGCTCCACAGGCGTGCGGAGATGGCCTGTTCCTGCTCGCGGTTGGTCGGCGTGGCGACGAGCACGACGAAGGTGGGCAGGTTTTCATTGGCCGAACCGAGGCCATACGAGGCCCAGGAACCGAGGCAGGGACGACCGGTGATTTGATTGCCGGTCTGCATCGCGGTGATCGCCGGTT
Source organism: Prosthecobacter sp. (assembly GCF_020439865.1). Classification (GTDB taxonomy): domain Bacteria; phylum Verrucomicrobiota; class Verrucomicrobiia; order Verrucomicrobiales; family Verrucomicrobiaceae; genus Prosthecobacter. The sequence continues at coordinate 15,495 of NZ_JAGRPF010000010.1, read as the reverse complement.
CGTGATTGATCGCCTCGGTGTGCAGCGAGCGCATCCAGCAGATTTCATCGGCCTTCTTCGCGAGGTTCGGCAGCAGCTCGGTGTTCATCATCATCCCGCACTGGCCCGCCGCGCTGAACTGAAACTTTGACGGCGCGATGGGGAAGCGCGCCTGACCGCTGGTCATCGTGGTGAGACGCTGGCCCTGACGCACGCTGTCGGGCAGATCCTTGTCATACCACTTCTGCATCTCCGGCTTGTAGTCGAAGAGATCGATCTGCGAAGGGCCGCCGACCATGTGCAGGTAGATCACGCGTTTGGCCTTCGGTGCAAAATGCGGACCGCTGGCCTTGTGCGACATTGCCGCCTGCAGCGACTGGCAGAACAGCGAACTCAACGCGGCTCCACCGAGGAGATGAGAGCCGTTGGTGAAGAAACGACGACGAGTCAGGGCGTTGGCTTCTTGGAAGAGGTTCATGATCTTGAAGGAGTTTATTTGTTCAGCACTTCATCCAGATTGAAGAGCTCGTTCGTGAGCATCGTCCATGCGGCGAGTTCGGGTTTTGGCAGTTTGGCATCGACAGGGGATTCACCGACTTTGAGGAGAGCTTCGGCATCGGCGGCATTCGCGGTGTAGTGTTTGCGAAGATCGGCGAGGCTAGCATCGACCAGCGGCTTTTCCTTTTCCGTGAGCGGACGGCAGAGGATGCGCTCAGCGATGAAGGCGAGGGCTTTGGCGTCGTCGTTGCAGCCGCATTCGAGGGCTTTCTCGGCAAGCTTGCGGGCGGCTTCGACGAACTGCGGGTCGTTCATCGTCACGAGGGCCTGGAGCGGCGTGTTGGTGCGTTCGCGGCGGACGGTGCAGACTTCGCGGCTGGGCGCGTTGAAGACCTCCATGTTCGGCGGCGGGGCCATGCGTTTCCAGAAGGTGTAGAAGGTGCGGCGGTAGAGGTTTTCTCCCTTGTCCTGCACGTAGTTGCGCGTGTCGCCGTTCGGCAGACCGACGACGTCCCAGATGCCTTCGGGCTGGTAAGGTTTCACGCTGGGGCCGCCCATCTTGTGGGAGAGCAATCCGCTGGCGGCGAGTGCGTAGTCGCGCAGCATTTCGGCGTCCATGCGGAAACGCGGGCCGCGGCTGAGCAACGAGTTGTCGCGGTCTTTGTCGAGCTTCTCGGGCGTGGCGACTGCGCTCTGGCGATAGGCGGCGCTGGTGAGCATGAGCTTGAAGAGTTTCTTCACGTCCCAGCCGCCATCGCGGAATTCGACAGCGAGCCAGTCGAGCAGTTCGGGATGACTCGGAGCGGCTCCCATGATGCCGAAGTCTTCCGGTGTCTTCACGATGCCCTGGCCGAAGACTTCCTGCCAGAAGCGGTTCACGGTAACGCGTGCGGTGAGCGGGTTGTCTTTGCTCACCACCCACTGCGCGAGGCCGAGGCGGTTCTTCGGCGCATTCGATGGCAGCTTGCCAAGTGAAGCAGGAACGGCGGCCTCAACGCGTTCGCCAACTTTGTCATACTGTCCGCGCATGAGGATGTTCGCCATCGGCGCGACGTTCATGACCTCTTCTTGAATGTGGGTGATCGGGCTGCGGCCCTTGATGGTTTCCTTCTCGGCTTCGAGTTTCTTCATCAGGCCGTCAAACTTCTGCCATTCGGCATCGCGGGTGGCGAGGTAGTGGGCAAAGAGCGCGTTGCGCTGCTGCGGTGTGCGCTTGTCGCTCGCAGCGGCGAGGATGGCACGCAGCGGTCCGACATCGGCGAGCGTTTTGATCTCTGCTTCTGAGAGTTGGCGGTCATACACGCGGGCATCCTGAATTGAGCCATCGGTGAAGTATTGCCCTTCGCTGCGCTGACCGATCTTGAGCGGCACCTTGGTGCGGATGCTGGCCTTCGGCTTGATCGTGTTCGTGTTCACGATGAGCCGCTTTTGCTCGACGCCGTTGACGAAAATCTTGATGCCGTTGGCCTTGCCGCTGCCGTTGTAAGTGACGAAAACGTGCTGCCATTCGCCGGGTTTGAGCGCGGCGTCGCGGGTGCTGACCTTCATGGCATTTTCGGTCCACTTGTCGATGATGTGGACGGACAGGCCGCGGTCATTCTGCCAGAGGTCCCAGCCGCGATAGCCATTCTTCTCGTCCATGCGCGACATGATGGCGCCGAAGACACCGTTGCGACCGGCTTTGACCCACGCGCCGTAGCTGAACTTCTGATTCAGTTCGAAATCGCCTGCATCGCTCACTTCAAAGGTGCTGCCCGGTTTGATGACAGGCGCGGGGCCGAGCTTGCCGCCGGGCGTCCATGAGATCTGACCGGTGGCGGTGACTTTGGACGCGGTGCCACACACATTGGCGACTTCGTTGCCGACGCCTTCGTTGAGCGGCAAATGCACCTGCAGGCCCTTCGTTGGCACGTCTTGATCGAGGTGCTCGGGCTTGGCCGAGGCGAGCCATTGATTGAAATCTTTGCCTGCGGTCTTGCGGCGTTCGTCGCGCAGCTTCGTGGCATCCGCGATTTCAGCGGGCAGCTTGTCCCAACGCGGTTTGTCCTGCTCGGAAGGGATCACGAGAATGGGACCGCGGCCGTCCTTCACGTTGCCATCCTTGGCACCTTGCGTCGTATTGCGGAAGAATGCGGCGAGCGAATAGAAGTCGTGCTGCGTGAAGGGGTCGAACTTGTGGTCGTGGCACTGGCCGCAGTTGGTGGTCAGGCCGAAGTAAACCCAGCCCATCGTCTGCACGCGATCTACCGCGTAGTTGGCGAGGTTTTCCTCGTCGATCGTGCCGCCTTCATTGGTGGTGATGTTGCAGCGTTGGAAGCCGGTGGCGATGAGCTGGTCCTCGGTGCGGTTTGGCAACAAATCACCGGCGATCTGCTCGACGGTGAACTGGTCGAAGGGCTCGTTGCGATTGAACGCCTTCACCACCCAATCGCGGTAGGGCCACATCTCGCGGTAGTTGTCGAAGTGCATGCCATGAGTGTCGCCGTAACGCGCGGCATCGAGCCAGTAGCGGGCGCGATGTTCGCCGTAGGCGGGTGATTTCATAAGCTCGTCGATGAGTTCGGAAACCTGCGCGTCGGTCAGACGGGTCGGACCTGTCTGACTGGTCGGACAGTAGCGTGCGAGTAACTCAGGAGATGGTGGGAGGCCGGTGATGTCCAAGGCGATGCGCCGCACCAGCGTGCGTGCGTCTGCCTCCGGTGCAGGCGTTAGGCCGGCAGCATCGAGCTTTGCGAGCACGAAGCGGTCGATGGGTGTTTTGACCCACGACTCGTCTTTGACCGCTGGTGCCGCAGGCTTTTGCGGTGGGATGAGCGACCAATGCGGCTGCCAGGGTGCGCCTTGCTCGATCCACGTTTTGATCATCGCAATCTGATCCGGCTTGAGATCCTTGTGGGACTCCGGCGGCGGCATGACATCATCTTCGTCCTTCGTGATCAGGCGCTGGAACAGGCTGCTCTTGTCCGGCTGGCCTTTGATGACTGTGGGCTCTTCACCTTCCTTTGCCGTGAAGAAACCTGCTTCCGTGTCGAGTCGCAGACCGGCCTTGCGCGTTCCCGGATCGGGGCCGTGGCAGTGGAAGCAGGCGTCCGCCAGAATCGGTCGAATGTCCTTGTTGAAACCGACGGGCTGCGCCTGAACGGCCATGCCGAGGGCAAGGAAAGCCAGGAGGTTGAACTGGAAAGATTGCATGGTTGCTGGGTGGTATGAAAATGCTCTGGACCTGTATGTTTGTGCCTACGGGCCGAGATGGGCCGTTGTTTCGAGAAAGGCAGTCCGGATATTGGCAAAAATTGTGCCTTATCCGGCAACCAAGGCCGGTGGACGACGCGCCTGAGTGATGAGTTCGAAGGCGTGGCCAAGGGAAAGAATGTGCGTATCCGACCCGCCACTGCCCATGAACGAAAAGCCGACCGGCAGGTCGTCCACGAAACCCATGGGCACCGTAAGATGCGGATATCCGGCCACAGCCGCCGGTGTGCTGGCGACACGGCCATGCGCATCGCCTCTCTTCAAATCGATCACGCCTGCGGGATCGTTGGTGGGGCAGATGAGCGCGTCGAGATCGTGCGCGTGAAGCGCGGCGTCGATACCTTCCGGTCCGGCCAGCCGGCGGGCGAGTGCGCGGGCTTCTTCACCGGCTGCGATGATCTCCAGCGTGCCGAACTTTTCAGCCTGCTCGAAAAACTCCTGACCGAAGTGCGGCATCTCGACTTCGCGATGCTGTTCGTTGAAGGCAATCAGGTCGGCCAGCGATCGCACATCGCCATCTCGTTGTTCAAGATAGGCGTTCAAATCGGCCCGCAGTTCGATCAGCATCGCTTTGAACGACAGGCCTCCCGCTTCGCGGGCTTTCGGGAGTTCGACGTTGTCGATGATGATGGCGCCGGCTTCGCGCATTTTTTCCAAGGATTGTTCAAACAGCGCGAGCACCTGTGGGTGCTTGCCGCTTTGACCTCGCAGTACGCCGAGGCGTGCGCCTTTCAACGCGTCCGATGGCAAGCTGGGTTCGAAGCCATCGGCCAGAACACTCATCAGCAGCGCTGCATCGCGAACGGTCAGCGTCATTGGGCCGGCCGTGTCCTGATGATGCGTGATCGGGATGATGCCCGTGCCATCGATCAATCCGACGGTCGGCTTGAACCCAACGATGCCGCAGGCACTGGCTGGACTGACGATGGAGCCGTTCGTCTCTGTGCCGATTGCCGCCGGAGCCAGTCCTGCTGCCACGGCCACTGCGGAGCCCGAGCTGGAACCGCTGGCGCTGTGCGTGAGCTTGTGCGGATTGCGTGTGAGACCTCCTCGCGCGCTCCAACCACTGGTGGAATTCGGCGAGCGGATGTTCGCCCACTCGCTCAGATTGGTTTTGCCGAGCAGGATCGCTCCGGCATCGCGCAACCGTTTGACCAGGGCGGCATCGTGTTTCGGTTTGTGATTCCGCAACGCCAGCGAACCGGCGGTCGTCTGCATCGCATCGGCAGTTTCGATGTTGTCCTTGATCAGGATGGGCAGGCCGTGAAGGGGACCTGCCTCGCAGTGAACCGTCGCGGATCTCGCGTGAGGGTTCAGTTCGAGGACGGCATTTACTTTTGGACCCGCTCGGTCGAATCGCGCGATGCGTTCGAGAAAGTGGTCCATCAGATGTGAAGGCGCGGTCTGTCCGGCCCTGAGCATCGTGGAGAGATCTGTGAGTGTCGAAAAGTCCGGAAGAGGTAAGCGCTGTTTTTCGCAGGAGGCGGGCAGCGCGGCTGCTGCGGCAGCGGTTTGGAGCAGGCGGCGACGGGTCATGGGGGATGAGTCAGGTGCCTGCATAGCGACCCATGAAAAGGATCAATCCGGTGGTGTCATGTTGCAAAGCCCAGATGAAAGGGCGGTTGGCAACAAAGCTGACCACTCGTCGTTTGGGCGTGGTTTGTGGTGCATCGCCAAATGGATCCGCTGGGGCCAATGTGGCGGCGGAGGCTTCTGCTCCGAGTTCATTGACCTCGATCATGGCTTCATGCGCGACGTCGCTGATGAAGTAACCGCCTCTTGGCAGTCCTTTGGAAAGGTTGGCTGAGCCTGATTGAAAAAGGGTCTTCACTCCCAGTGTGTGCCAGAGCGCCTTCAGGCTCAGCTGCGTGCTGTAGCCAAATCTCGGCAGCATCAGGTTTACATCGCAGTCGACGAAATGGCTGTGCAGCGAATTCCAGCTCTGCTGAGTGAGCCCGGCTTCGATTTTTTTGCGGGCGGCTTCATTGCGTGGCAGCAGTATCAACATGCGGACCTCGTGGTCGGTCATGGGCATCGCGATGTATTGCCACGATTCAGACTCTGCGTAAACGGGCGACTCTGCGAACTGCATCATCATCGGCACTATGACGGTTCCTTTTTCAGGAGTCTGAAAATCACGTGGCTTGGTTTTCTCCAGTTCAAAGGGGTTTTGCCAGCGGCCTTTGAGGAAGAGGGTGTTCACCGCAACGACGGACTTTGCCGGGTCAAGGAAAGAAGAAGGGCCCACAATCTGAGGAATGCGTCCCCGTGTTTTTTCACGCACCCAAAGATTCACAGCTGCAGCCGAGGCGGTGGCGCTTCCGGCGGGCAGTTTTTGCAGTGAGGCTCCAAACACAGTCTGGGAGGAGGAAAGAAAGCCGGGCTCAAAGGCGGACGAATTGGCCGCCCAGAGTGAGTTCGTCATTTCCATGGTCAGGGAGCCGCGTCTGACTGTGGCCGCCAGCGCGGCGCGCATGGCGCCTAGGTCCTCGATCTCCTTGTCCGTTCCGCCCTGCAGATGGGCGAGCGCTGCGAGTTCCTTGCGGCTGTCACCGTCCGCTGCCGTCATCAGCAGGGTGGCCATCTGATGAGAACTGAATGGAGAAAAGCAGAAGTTTCCCTCCGTCATCGGACGGAAAAGCTGGAACAACTCGAAGGCGTGCTCATTGGCTGCCTTTGCCGCCAGTTGGGGCTGCTCTGCATGACTGTGCACAACCATGAGCAGGATCAGCAGGTATGGGCGCATGAGGGAATCCTAATCAAGGCAGCACCTGCCCGGCAAGGATGGATTGCTGCCCTGACGCCCGTCTAAGGCGAACTCGGCCTTTCCAATCTTTATGATTGTCAGTTTTGGGCCGACATGATAAAAAACCGGCCCTTCGTGAAATTCCCCGTCTTTCGTCTGACCGCTGTGTTGTTAGGTTCTGCCGCTCTGCTGAGTGCGGAGGAACCGGCGTTGCCGCAGGCGCTGGGAGCGTCGCCTTCCTTCCATTCTGACGGTCCAAGGGGGTTCCTGAAGCCCTCCAAGTCGATCAAGCCGCCGGTAAGCGGAACCACGGCAGCGGTTGCTCCCTCCATTGTCCAAGCTCCGACGGCGGAGACGCGGTTGCGTCGTTTGGTTGTGGTCTCAGGCTCGATGACGCCTGAGGCGATCCGTGAAGCAATTCTCGCTTGTGGTCAGACACGCACGCCTGTGACGACGGTGGGAGGCGTGAGCGCGCCTGCTCCGGTACTGTCTGATCTGGCCGGTCTGTTTGGATCCACCGTCACCGAGGACACGCAGAAGAAAGTTTTGGAGACGGTGCGCAAAGGAATGGGATCGTCGACCAAGCCGCTTAAGCGCGTCGAGGTCGTTGGCTGGCTGCCCAGCGAGGGCGTCATGGCTGTGGCGGTTTACCCGGAAAGCTGAAGGTTTTCCATGATGTCTGAACCGGTCGCTTCTGCCGTGCCGCGGGTCTTGCTGGCGGAGGAGAGTCTGCCCTTTCGTCGAGTGATTCGCGAGGCGCTGATGGCGTTCCGCGTCTGCGAGGTGGATGACGCGCCGAGCGGCGAGCGAGCCTTTGAAATGGCCCTGAAGCGCGAGTACTCGCTCTTCCTGTTTTCCCTGCCGCTGCCTGACATGACCGGGGACATGCTCGACCGCCTGCTCAGCAAGGCTTACCCGCTGGTGCACACCGGCTCACACACGGCGCCTCCGGTGATCTTTCTCATTCGCCCTTCGGATGCGATGCGTTTTCAGGAGATGCAGCGGGATGTGCGTGTGCGCGGCAGCATGCCGCTGCCGCCGAAGCTTGATGTTCTGCTTTCCCTGACGGCGTCGCTGCTTCCCGAACGTCAGGGGCTGGCATTCCCGCCGTTGTCTCCACATGTTTCCTGATCCTCATCGTCAAAGCGTCAAAATCTGCGGCATCACGCAGCCCGCCCAGGCGGCGGATCTTTTTGCGCTCGGAGCAGATGCGGTGGGCATCAATCTCTGGCCCAAATCAAAGCGGCACATGCCATTGTCGGTCGCTACGGACGGATTGATGGGCATTGCTGCGAAACATGCCTTGGTGGCTGTCTTGGTGAATCCTGATGACGCGCTGCTCGATGCCGCGATTTCCAGCGGGCTGTTTCAAGCCCTGCAGTTGCACGGTGACGAAACGCCCCAGGATGTCGAACGTCTCATGAAGCGCGGTGCAAACGTGATCAAGGCACTGCAAGTGCGCGATGCAGCTTCCCTCGCGCAAATCGGCGATTTTCCCTGCGAGGCAATTCTGCTCGACGCCTACAATCCCGGCACCTACGGCGGCGGCGGGCATGCTTTCCCTTGGGAACTGGCAGTGAAAGCCCGCGAGATGTTTCCCACGAAGAAGATCCTTCTTTCCGGCGGTTTGAACGCGGACAACGTGCGCATGGCCGTGAAGCAAACCCGGCCCGTCGCGGTTGATGTGGCCAGTGGTGTCGAATCACAGCCCGGCGTCAAAGATCTCGTGCATGTGGCGCGGTTCATTGCCGAGGCGCGTGCGGGATGGTCGGAAAGTGAAGACTGTTAGTAAGGCGGGGCACGCCGCGTTATGAAAGCATGCATCCGGTCGAACAACAGCTTCTGCAGAAGCGCCGAGAATTTCTCGCCACAAGCGCCAATGGCATCGGTGCGCTGGCTCTGGGCGCGCTGCTGACAGAGCAGGGCCTGATCTCGCCTGCCACGGCGCTGGGAGCAGAACCTGTTCAAGATCCGCTCACGCCGCGCGCACCGCATTTTCCGGCGAAGGCGAAGAACTGCATCTTCATCTTCATGGAAGGTGGCCCGAGCCAGATGGATCTCTTTGATCCGAAGCCAAAGCTCAACGAATTGAACGGTCAGTCGCTGCCAGACAGCATGACAAAGAACGTACGCTTCGCCTTCATCCGCAAGGAGACTGCGAAGCTCATGGGAAGCCCGCGCAAGTTTGCCAAACACGGCCAGTGCGGCATGGACTTCAGCGATCTGCTGCCGCACATGGCGAAACACGCGGACGACTGGCTCATGATCCGCAGCCTGCACACGGATCAGTTCAATCATCATCCGGGCCAGCTAGTCCTGCACTGCGGCCGTGCGCAGTTTGGACTGCCGACAGTGGGCTCGTGGCTCAACTACGGTCTTGGCAGCATGTCGCGCAATTTGCCCGGTTACGTCGTGCTGAGCGCTGGCCGTGGCACCAGCGGCGGGGCGTCACTGTGGCAGAGCGGGTTTTTGCCGAGTTCGTACGCAGGCGTGCTGTTTCGCAATCAAGGCGAGCCTGTGCTCAACCTGAAGAACCCGCCCGGTGTCCCGATGAGTCTTCAGCGCAAAGGACTGGATACGCTGATGGAACTTAATCAAAGCCGCTTTGAGCATTTGCGTGATCCCGAAATCGCCAGCCGCATTGCGGCCTATGAACTCGCTTTTCGCATGCAGGCCTCGGCGCCCGAATTGATCGATCTGAAGGACGAGAGCGCTCAGACGCGGGAGATGTATGGCGTGGATCGCGCCGATCCGCCGATCAAGGCCACGCGCGGTGGTGGTCCTGGTCAGTACAAGGCCTTTGCTACGAACTGCCTGCTCGCGCGCCGTCTGGTCGAGCGCGGGGTGCGTTTTGTCAGCATCATGCACGCGAGCTGGGATCATCACAGCAATCTGAACAACGAACTCTCTTACAACGCAGGCATGGCGGATCAGCCGATTGCGGCGCTGCTCACCGATCTCAAGCAGCGCGGCCTGTTGGACGACACGATGGTCGTGTTCGGCAGCGAGTTCGGCCGCACACCGCTGGGGGAAAATCGCGGTGGGAATCCGAATGCCACGGGTCGCGATCATCATCCCTTTGCCTTCACCATGCTCGCAGCCGGTGGCGGCATCAAAGGGGGGCAGATCTTCGGTGAAACCGATGAAATCGGCTGGAGCATCGTGCGTGATCCAGTCGATCTGCACGACTTCCACGCCACGCTGCTCAATCAGTTCGGTTTCGACCATTTGCGCCTCACCCATCGTTTCCAAGGACGGGATTTCCGCCTGACGGATGTGACGGGCCGGGTGATCAAAGAGTGGATTTAGGCTCTGCGCGGGTTAAACATCGGCCGCCATGCAGCCTGATCCCTTTCGTCTTCGCCTTTCCGCCCTGATGGGCTTCCTCGCCATCGTGCTCGGTGCGTCCGGAGCACATGGTGGGGTTCATGACAAACTGGTGGCTGCTGGCGAACTCGGGCACTGGGAGACGGCGGTTCAGTATCACCTGCCTCACGCCGTTGTGCTGCTGCTGCTGACGCTGTTTGCCAGCACCAAACCCCCAATGGTCTGGGCATGGCGCCTGTTTCTCATGGGCATTCTACTGTTCAGCGGCTCGCTCTACGTGCTTGCCTACACCGGAACCAAATGGCTCGGGGCCATTACGCCCCTCGGCGGTTTGAGCTTCATGGCAGGCTGGGTTTTCGTAGCGATGTCTGCGAAGGGAAAATAAGAGACCTGCTCAATCTGCGCAGCAGACGAAAAACACGTTGCGCCAGGATTGAAGCATGCTCCAATAGCGGCCCTTCAAGTCAGAGGCTCGGTAGCTCAGTCGGTAGAGCAGGGGATTGAAAATCCCCGTGTCGGCGGTTCGATTCCGTCCCGAGCCACCTTTGAGGCTGGAAGCCTTGATTTTACTGTGATGCAGCGCGATGCGCTGCTTTTTTGCGGGTTGGAATTCAACGTAAACTTCAACCGTTTTAGTGGCAGTTGGCAAGTTGCGCGAATCGCTTGTTTCTTTCGATGCCTTTTGTTGATCCAGACACCTCCCGATCGTAATAGCGGGAGTATTATGCCGAGTTCCGTCTGGAACTGTGGAGGTCGGGACTGTCGGCGGGCATTAACGCGAGGATAGACGAGTGGTGTTGGGAGTGGGAGAGATTCCTGTGCGACTGGTGCGGGCGAAGCAAGATTGATGAATTGACACGAACAAGGATGTGGCGCGGTAGTCGCATCGGCTGCAAGGGCGGCAGTAGAATGCGGGATGTCGGCCGGGCAAGTCGGTCCGCCATTGCCAATTGTCTTGCTCCCAGTCGACGATTCCCGCTGTCACTTCGAGTATCATCGGGGACAACTTGGCTGATTCGGACTGAGCGTCCTATACGCTCTTATGGACTGAGAAGCACAGTCCCCAACCTCCAAGTTACAAGACTTAAAGTGTCCAACCTAGTGTTGCGTTTAGGTAACTAGTCTGAGAGAAATGCACCTGATGATCCGCTGGCTCCAACGATTGACCACTCTTGCCGCGACGAGTGCCGTTGGGGTGTTTGCGCAGTCAGCGGCCGGACCGGAGAAGATTGACGAGGAGGTACTTCCATTGCCGCCGATTGAGTCTTTGGGCGTGGACTTTCTGGTGCCTTCGAAGCGGGAGGAAGAAAAAAAGAAGGGAAAATCCTCTGAATTGGCGGCAGAGAATCCGCTGCTTCCTTCGGTTATACCCAAAACCGGACAGATGCCTCTGGTTCCGTTGTTTCCACCGGTTGATCTGCCGATCCCGCCGATGTCTAGCGTGAAGGTGTTCCCAGCCCCAGAGATGTTCCGTTTGCCTGGGCTTCTTGATTGGTTTGGTGGGCAGAACCAGTCAGGGATGGACGAGCCAAAGGTTGTGGTTAGAGAGGTTCGTTTCGTGGGCAACACCGTCTTCTCTGATCGGGAGTTGCGAGGCGTCATAAAACCGCTTTTGGATCAGGTCGAATTGACAAACGAGGATCTGGAGGCCATGCGCGGGGCGCTAACGGCTCATTATTTGCAGCATGAGTATGTCACTTCGGGCGCGGTTCTGCCTGATCAGCAAATCCAGGGGGGAATCGTGACTTTTCGGCTGGTGGAGGGGCGGTTGACGCGGATCCAGTGGAACGACCATGCACGTCTTCGGGAGACCTATCTGAATAGCCAGATGAGCGAGAGTCTGCATGGTGTTCTCAACATGGCAGACTTACGCGAGCAACTGCAGCTTCTGCAGCGCAATCCAAATATTCGCCAGATCAACGCTCAGGTGAAACCTGGCATCCGACCTGGGGAGGCCTATCTGGACGTGATCGTTCCCGAACGTCGAAGTGTTTATGGAGGGGTGGAGATTCACAATCGAAGGTCGCCCAGCATCGGGGCGGAGCAGATCACTACGTGGCTGGGTACGACGAATCTCACGGGCTTCAGCGACACGCTGGATCTGCGAATTGGTCTGCTGCAGCGCGGCTTTGGTGATCCTAAGTTTTTCAACGGCAATGACATGGCGGCACAGTACGCCATTGAGCTTCCGTGGTGGCACACTCAGGTGGAGTTGTCTGCCCAGAGGATCAATTATGCGGTGATTGAAGACAGCTTGGCTCCTTTGAACATCGAGGGCAGCACGGAGTCGGCACGCGGCACGCTGCGTTGGCGATTGCTGCGAAACACCAAGCGCGAACTAGCCACCGGAATCACGCTGGACTATCGGCACAGCAAGACCGAGTTATTTGGCATGCCGTTTTCGATCACGCCCGGGGCAGTGAATGGTGAGGCGGAGCAAACGACACTTCGATGGTATCAAGAATACATCAGCCGGAGTCGGCAGCATGTGTTGGCGATCCGAAACACACTGAGCATGGGGATGAATGGCACGCATGACGGCACTGGCCGGGATGCGAGTTTTAAGTCGTGGCAGTTGAATGGTCAGTGGATTCGTCGTTTGGGACATGGTGGAGCCCAGTTAATATTACGGGGCGCTGCCCAGTGGAGTGACAGCCCTCTCTTGTCACTCGAGCAAATGAGCATTGGAGGGAGCAACACGGTGCGAGGCGTGCGAGAGAATCAGCTTGTTCGTGACTGGGGTGGATTTATTTCCACGGAAGTGCGCGTGCCGGTCTGGCAGCGTGAAGGGGGGCGTACGGCTGTCTATCTGGCTCCGTTTGTGGATTATGGAGCAGGCTGGATGCTTACGCAGCAGCCGAATGGAAAGTGGGAGCCCAAAGACCGGCAGTGGGTGGGCAGTGCGGGACTGGGCCTTTTGGTTCAGCTCTCGCAGCGTGCCGACGCACAGTTATACTGGGGACGATCCTTTCACCGGACTCAACGCAGCGGGCATCCCGATTTACAGGACAATGGCATTCACTTCAGCATCCGATGGAATGGGTTTTAATTATGACGCATAGATCACACATGGCTGCCAGTGTGATCAGATCGCTGCTTGCGGTGCTGCTATTTGTGGCCGTGCCTTGTGCCATGGCGGGCTCTTCGCCTGAGGAACTCTTTCATGCTGCTCAAACCGAGGTGATGAATGGAGGCCACTTGGACGCGGCTGACAAGTTCATCGAGGCCGCCGATCTGTTCAAACTGCAGGCAAAGCCCGCACGCGAGGCAGCTTCTCTCTACAACTACGCCCTCTGCTGCCATCATCTGGGAAACTACAAACTCGCTTACGACGCATTGGATCGGGCTCTGGCCTGTGTGAGTGCGGAGAAGTCACCACAGCTTCGCAGCCAGATTGTCGGCTTAGCTGGTACGGTCAGCACCTTTGCCTTGAAGACCGAATCGGCCGAGAAGCACCTCACGGAAAGTCTGACTGAGGCACGAGGCAGGAAGGATCGGAAGTCTGTCGCCTGGCTGCACAATGATCTGGGCATCTTTCATGCCGCCCGCGGGGAGTGGCCGCAGGCACGCGAGAACTTTGAGAGCGGTGCCTCGGAGGCCTCGGCGCTGCAAATGCCAGGACTGCACGCCCGCGCACTCATGAACAAAGCGCTTGCATCACTCAATGAGTGGAGTCGCAAGTGGCAGATGCAGCGTGTGCTTGGCGAGGATGATCCCTTCGCTGACGATGTGGAAGCCGAGCAGAACGCGCTCTTTGTCGTGTCCGTCAAGGATGCCGCATCTGCCGAACAGGCGGCGGCGGGACTGGAGCCTGGATTTGATCAAGTCCTCTGCCTTCTGACCGTCGGGGAAGTGTGGAAGGCTCTCGGTCGTTCCCCGTATGCGCCGGAGCACAAAACGAAACAGCACACTTTTGAGAATCTGTCTGCGGCTCTTAGACTGGCGCAGAAACTGGATGTGAAGCCACTCTTGTCTCAGGGCCTCGGCATGATGGCTGAGGTGTATCGTGAGTCTGGCCGGCTAGACGAGGCCATGAAGCTCAACGAAGCCGCATTGCGGACGGCCGATGAACAGGGCGTGATGGAGGATCTCTTTCGCTGGGAGTGGCAGCGCGGTCGCCTGATGGTGGCAGCGCAGAGGCCCATGGACGCTCTAAACGCCTATGAACGAGCGTCGTCGGCACTGACGCGGGTGCGTCATGATATCGCCGTTGGCTATGGCAACCGTAATCTGGGGCTAACCTTTCGCGAGGCCGTGGGTGCCATGTTCTTTGAGCATGCCGACCTTGTGCTCGCCACTGCCAATGGCTTCGAGGATGATGAAAAACTGCAATCGATTTACGCCCAGGCACGCGGCATTGTGGAGGAACTGAAGTCGGCGGAACTGGTCGATTATTTTCAGGACGCCTGCTTGAACCTTCTGCGTGAGAAGGACAAGGACGTGAGCCGTCTCGACACCGGTGATGCCGCCGTCGTCTATGCCTTGCCGTTCGCTGATCGGACCGAGATACTCGTCAGTCATGGGGGGCGAACCGAACGCTTCCGATCACCAATCACTGATGTCGAATTGGAACTCAAAGCCACGCGTTGGCGGCGTGAGTTGGAGACCTTGGGAAGTTTCGACTGCATGCTCACCGCGAAGGAACTGAACGATGCGCTGATTCTGCCTATCGAGGCACGCATGCACGAGTTGAAGGTGAAGACGCTCGTCTTCGTGCCAGATGGAGCCCTTCGTCTCGTGCCAATGGCGGCACTGCATGATGGCGAGACCTTTCTCATCGAGCGCTTCGGAATTGCCGTCACCCCGGGACTGACGTTGACCGATCCCAGTCCGGTCACTCGTGGGCCGGACACGCAACTGTTGCTCGGCGCGCTCACTCAGGCCGTGCAGGGTTTTCCTGCTTTGCCTGCGGTCAGTCGCGAAGTCGCGGGTATCTCCGGTGTGCTAAAGGTTCATGTCATGCAGGACAAGGCCTTTCTCAAACAGCCTTTCACCGATCAAGTGACCAACAACGCCTTTCGCATCATGCATGTGGCATCACACGGCGAGTTCAAAGACGACAGCGCGGACACCTTCGTTCTGACGTTCGACGACCGGATCCATCTCAATGAGCTCGAATCCATGATCCGACCCCGTCAGTATGAGGGCACACCAGTGGAACTGCTCTGTCTCAGTGCCTGCAAGACGGCTGCGGGAGATGATCGTGCCGCTCTCGGTCTTGCAGGTGTGGCTGTGAAATGCGGAGCCCGCGCCGCGCTCGCCAGCCTCTGGTATGTCAGTGATGAAGTCACCAGCCGTCTGATGACTGACTTTTACCGTCGTCTTTTCAAGGATGGCACCATGACCAAATCTGAGGCCCTGCGCCAGGCCCAGATCGCCGTGCTTAAAGACCTGCGCTTCAACCACCCTGGCTACTGGGCACCGTACCTGCTCATTGGGAACTGGCTTTGAGTGGGGGTTACCTCACGGGGCGGTCACCCTGACACGCATGAACTGCTTGGGATGGGTGGAGAGCGGATGAGGACCGCGCACGGTGACACGGCGGTAGCCGGAGGGCAGCGACGCATCAGCCTCGCTGCGGATGACCTCGATGCCCGCGCTGCTCCAGCCAAGCAGGTTGTCCGACCATTCCACCTGGTAGGTGATGCCGTTGTAGCTGTAGCTGCCGTCCGGGTTGGTCACACCGCCAAAGG
>NZ_JAGRPF010000089.1 GCF_020439865.1 Prosthecobacter sp. | reverse complement strand
GAAGGCTCGTTCGGAAGGGCGAAGAGCTGCATCATTCTCTTTCTCAGCGGCGGACCGCCCCAGCATGAGACGTTTGACCCGAAGCCGGATGCGCCGCTGGAGATTCGCGGTGATTTTAAATCGATCCCGACCTCAGTGCCGGGCGTGCATTTTTCGGAAACACTGCCGCGCACGGCGAAACTGATGCACGAGATCGCGGTGATCCGTTCGATGACCACGGGCATCAATGCGCACTCAACCAGCGGGGCGTTCATGCTGACGGGTTACGAACCGGCCACCAAAGCCGAAAGCGTGCCGCCGAGCGGCAATGACTGGCCGAGCATCGCGGCGGTCGTCGGTGCGTTAAAACCGAGCACGCGCTCGCCGTTGTCGTCGGTCGTTTTGCCGGAGCGCATCGAGAACAACGGAAACATCGTGTGGCCAGGGCAGAACGGCGGCTTCATGGGGGCGCCGTGGCATCCGCAGCTCATCAAATGCAATCCGGCGGCGGCGCGGATGCAGATCGAGGGCATGAGCCTGACCGATGGCATGACCGATCTGCGCTTTTCGGAACGTGGCAGCCTGCTGCGACAGATGGACGATCGTTTTCGTGCGTCGCTCGCCAATCCGCTCATCGACGAGGCGGATGCGATGCATCAGCGGGCGTTTGATTTGATCCACTCGGAAGCCAGCCGTTCCGCGCTGGAGATCGAACGTGAACCGGCGGCGATGCGGGATCGTTATGGACGAGGCAAGTTCGGACAGAGCGTGCTGCTGGCACGTCGGCTCGTCGAAGCGGGAACGCGTCTGGTGCAGGTGAACTGGCCGCGCGAACCGGGCGACTTCAGCGCGGGCAGCCCGGTGTGGGACACGCATCAGCGCAACGGCCAGCGCGTGCGCGAGGTGCTCGCGCCGCAGTTTGATGTGGCCTATTCGGCGCTGATCCAGGATTTGAAGTCCCGCGGCCTGCTCGATCAAACGCTCGTCGTGGTGATGGGCGAGTTTGGTCGTTCGCCTACGATCAACAAGAACGGCGGACGCGATCACTGGGGCAACGTGTTCTCCGTGGCGATGGCGGGTGCGGGCATCGCCGGTGGTCAGATCATTGGAACGAGCGACAAGATCGGCGGATATCCAGCGGACCGTCCGGTGCGTCCGCCGAACCTTGCCGCGAGCATTTTTCACCTGCTTGGCATCCATCCCAATCACGAATTCCTTGATCCCATCCAGCGCCCGCGCCTTGTGACGGACTCTGGCGTGCCGTTGCGCGAACTCATCGGCGCCTGACCCTTCTCCAACCATGCGACATCTACTTCTCTCCCTCTTCATCGCCACCGGCCTCGCCGCCGCGGAACTTCCGAAAGAACAACGCATCGTCTTCCTCGGCGATTCGATCACGCAGGGCGGAGCCTATGTCGAGTTCATCGAGGCGGCGCTGATCGCGCAGTATCCGGATTCGGACAAGATCATCATCCCGCTGGGTCTCGCGAGCGAGACGGTTTCTGGCTTGAGCGAGGAAGGGCATGCGGGCGGTAAGTTTCCGCGGCCTGATCTGCATGAGCGTCTCGACCGCGTGCTGGAAAAGACCAAACCGCAGCTCGTCTTCGCCTGTTATGGCATGAACGACGGTATCTACCAGCCGCTCGGCGCGGTGCGCACGAAGGCATTTCAGGACGGCATGAAGAAGCTCCACGAAAAGGTCACAGCCACAGGGGCGCGCATCGTCCACCTCACGCCGCCGGTGTTCGATCCGCTGCCGATCCGCGCCAAGGTGGTTCCTGCGGACAAGGTGGACGGCGGGCATCCGTTCGAGAAATACAACGAGGTCCTCGACTTCTACTCCGACTGGCTGCTCGACATGCGCGAGAAGGCGAA
This sequence comes from Prosthecobacter sp., assembly GCF_020439865.1. Taxonomy (GTDB): domain Bacteria; phylum Verrucomicrobiota; class Verrucomicrobiia; order Verrucomicrobiales; family Verrucomicrobiaceae; genus Prosthecobacter. The sequence goes on along the minus strand of NZ_JAGRPF010000089.1, from coordinate 18,004 downwards.
GTGGGAGGTGCTCGACATCCACGGGCCGATGAATGCCGCGCTGGCTGAGAAGCGGAAGACGGATCCCAATTTCTCCTTTGCCAGAGACGGCGTGCATCCCGGTCCCGAAGGTCATCTCATTATGGCGCATGCCGTTCTCGATGCCTGGGGCCTCAAGGTGAAGGCCGATGGCACGCCGGATCATCCAAACGGCGCGGCGATCCTCGCTGCGATCAAAAAGAAGCAGGGCATCCTGCGTCCCGCGTGGTTGAGCTACGTCGGTCACAAGCGTCCCGGAAACGCGCCGGGATTGCCGATGGCGGAAGCGGAGGCGAAGGCCACCGCATTCGATGCCGAGGCGCACAAGCTCGCGAAATCGAAGGAGATCACGTTCCGAAATCAAACCGGTGAGTGGAACGGCTACGCAAAGCACGAACTCACGATCGCAGGCAAGCCGGTGACGGTCGTCGCGCCGAAAATCGCCGCCGCAGGCCGTCCATGGGCGTGGCACGGCGAGTTCTTCGGTCACAAGCCCGCGCCGGACATCGCGCTGCTGGGCAAAGGCTTCCACATTGTTTACATGAAGATCAACGACATGCTTGGCTGCCCCGATGCCGTGAAGTTGTGGAATCAATGCTATGCCGAGTTGACCACGAACTACGGTCTGAGCAAGAAGCCCGCGCTCGTCGGCCTCAGCCGCGGCGGCTTGTACTGCTACAACTGGGCCATCGCGAACCCTGACAAAGTCTCCTGCATCTATGGCGACGCGCCTGTGTGCGATTTCAAGAGCTGGCCCGGCGGCAAGGGCAAAGGCAAGGGCGATCCGCGCAACTGGGGCTTCGTCATGAAACTCTGGGGCTTCAAAGACGAGGCCGAGGCGCTCGCTTACAAGGGCAACCCCGTGGACAGCCTCGCGCCACTCGCCAAGAACCACGTGCCGCTGCTGCATGTCTACGGAGATGCCGATGATGTCGTGCCGTGGGAAGAAAACACCGGCTTGATCGCCTCACGCTACAAAGAACTCGGCGGCGACATCACGCTCATCTGCAAACCCGGCGTCGGCCATCATCCGCACGGCCTTGATGACTCGACACCGATCATCGAATTCATCGAGAAGAACGCGAAGTGATCACGAACACTCATGAAGGCTGCACTGCTTTTTCTGCTGACTGGCTTGGTGAGCATTCGCGCTGCCGCTGAAATCCCCGCGCCGACGATCACGCCAACACTGCGTGCAGTCGATTTGAGCCTCGGGGAGGCTGTGGAAGTCACTTTGGCTGAGCAAAGCGTCGCGAAGGTCAAACTGCTGAAACTCGACGAAAAGGCAGACTCGATGGCCAATGCCGTGCGTGAAGCGAAGGTGCTCGTGGAGGTCAATGGGGAGCAAAAGTGGCTCACAAGCGCGAATTACAACCTCCCACAGCTCGTCGGCGGTGTGCAGATCGACTGCCCGATCACCCGCGGCTACAACGCGAACAGCGGCGAGGACTCGTGGGGGCTCGAAAAGGACGGGCGGCTGCGTCTCTGGCCGAAAGGCTCGCCGTGGATCGAGCCGGGCACGTTTGTGTATCCGCTCAAGCAGCGCTGGTTCGCCACTTCGACGCAGTTCTCCAACGAGCCGACCTACGTCGATGGCGGTGACAAGCCGGACCGGAAGAAGATCTACTATCACAACGACCTCGACTTCGGCGGCTGCGAGGGACTCACGGAGGTCATCGCGGCGACGGACGGCCTCGTCGTGAGTGTTTCGGAGAAGACGCTTCCCGGCTACTCGCTCACGCCCGTGCGTCCACGCTATGATGTGGTCTATCTGCTCGACGAGCGCGGCTGGTATTACCGCTACAGCCACCTTCACACGATTGATCCGGCGATTCAAATGGGCGCACGCGTGAAGATGGGCCAGCGCATCGGCATCCTCGGTAAGGAAGGAGCTAGCGGCGGCTGGACGCATCTGCACTTCGGCATCAAAAGCCGCCAACCCTCCGGCAAATGGGGCACACAGGAGGCCTACGCCTTCGCATGGGAGGCGTATCAGCGCGAAAACAAGCCCGACGTCATAGCCGTGGCCCGTCCGCATCATTTCATCCGCGCCGGCGAGACGATCACGCTCGACGCGTTGAAGTCCTGGTCATCCAGCAGCATCCAAAGTTACGACTGGACCTTCACCGACGGCACCAACGCCTCCGGCGCGAAAATCGAGCGCACCTACACCAAACCCGGTGCCTACAGCGAGATTCTCAAAGTCACCGATGCCGCTGGAAACATCAGCTACGACTTCGCCATCGTCCAAGTGATGGGCAGCGATGAAAAGAACCTGCCACCAACGATTCACCCAACCTTCTGGCCCACAACCGGCCTCAAGCCCGGCACGGAGATCACCTTCAAAGTCCGCACATTCCGCACCACCGGCGGCGAGACGTGGGACTTTGGCGATGGCACGCCGAAAGTGAGCGTGAAGTCGGATGGCAACGCCAAAGCGCTCGCCAAAGACGGCTACGCGGTCACGCAGCACACGTTCTCGAAGCCCGGCGATCACCTTGTCACTGTCGAGCACACCAACGAGCGGGGAGAACGCGCCGTGGGACATTTGTGGGTACGGGTTGAATAAGCTCGAAAGACGGGACGGAGGATTTCGTATTTTGGAAAACGGTATACCAAATGCAGGCCTCTCCTCTCAGTGCTTCACGTTCCGATTCCGCCGCTTCACGGCTGCGGGCGGACATCCTCAGCGGTGCAGCCGAGTCAGGTACATTGCTGGCCGAATCAGCGGTGGCACAGCGCCTGGGCGTAAGCCGCGTGCCGGTGCGTGAGGCTCTGTTCACCCTGGAACGAGAGGGTCTCGTCGAATTCAGCGCGACAGGACGCGCTTTCGTCAAAGAACTCACACCGCAGGATTTTGAAGAACTGTTTGTCCTGCGCCTTGCCCTGGAACCACTGGCGTCACGACTGGCTGCGCCAAATCTCAAGGAATCGACTGCGAGACTGGAAAAGAACCTGGCGGTTACTCGGTGCGCAAAGTCCGTCCAAGAAGTCACCCGTCTCGACCTCGAGTTTCATCAGATCATACTCGAAGCCTCGAGCAATGGACGCCTTTTAAGGCTCTGGCAATCCTTGCGGAGTGAACTGGAACTCTGGTTGGGGCGCCTGCATCGCAGCCATCAGCTCCAGACGCGGGAGACGCTCGTTGAAACCTCCGAAGCCCATGAAATCATCGTGGATTGCTTCAAATCGCAAACTCCTGCAGCCTGTGAGCGTCTGATGAGGGAGCACATCCTCGGGTGGCGCGAATGGCTTCCGCTTTGCTCATGAACAGCGCCTTCCAGAGCTTCATCGTCGCCACACTCGCAATCTCCTCTGCGCGGGCGGAGGACGGCGTGACGTTTTTTGAAGCGAAGGTGCTGCCGGTGCTGCAGCAGCGCTGCTACGAGTGCCATTCGCATGAGAACAAGATCAAAGGCGGGTTGGCGCTCGATTTGAAGAACGGCTGGCAGACGGGTGGCGATCACGGGCCGGCCGTCGTGCCGGGGGATGTGGTGAAGAGCCATCTTGTCGAGGCCGTGCGTTACACGAATCCGGACATGGAGATGCCGCCGAAGGGCAAACTCGCCACGAACGAGATCGAGGTGCTCGAAAAATGGGTCGCAATGGGCGCACCGGACCCGCGTGTGAGTCAGATCGCTGCGAAGGAAGCGAAGACGGTCGACATCGAGGCGGGGAAGAAATTCTGGGCCTTCCAGCCGGTGCGGGATTCCAAGCCGCCTGCCGTGAAGAACACCGCGTGGCCGCTCAATGAAGTGGATCGCTTCATCCTTGCGAAGCAGGAGGCCGCAGGACTTTCACCCGCGCCGGATGCGGATCCGCACACGTGGCTGCGGCGTGTATCGCTCGCTTTGACGGGTTTGCCGCCGACGCCGGAGGAGATTTCTGCTTTTATGTCAGACTTGTCGGACGAGTCGGACAAGTCCGACGCCTACGCCCGCGTGGTGGACCGTCTTCTCAACTCATCGGCCTTCGGCGAACGCTGGGCGCGTCATTGGCTCGATCTTACGGGCTACGCCGACCAGATCGGCACCTCGAACAGCGTCTTCGCCGAGCATGCTTGGCGTTATCGCGATTATGTGATCAGCGCATTTAACAACGACAAGCCCTTCGATCAATTCGTCCGCGAACAGGTCGCCGGCGATCTTCTTCCGGCCAGCTCGCCGGAGAAACGCGCGGAGAACATCATCGCCACCGGCTTTCTCGTGCTTGGTGATGTGGAGATCGTCGCGGTCGACAAACTGAAGATGGAGCACGACCTCGTGGACCAGCAGGTGAGCAAGATCGGCACCGCGTTCCTCGGCATGACGCTCGGCTGCGTGCGCTGTCACGATCACAAGTTCGATCCCATCGCGCAGACCGACTACTACGCGATGGCCGGAATGTTCCGCAGCACCAGCAGCACCTACAAAACAGACAACGGCGTCTGGAGCAGCGTCCACAAACGCGAGCTGCCGGAAACGACGGAACAGAAGTCGCAGCGCGAAAAAGCGGTCGCAGCACATGAAGCACGCATCAAAGCTCTTGAGGCCGAGATCGCCGCCAAAACGGCGGAAAAGGCCGACACGAAGGGAATGAAAGCCGAGATGGAGCATGCGAAGTTCTTCGCGCCCACCGTGGCGAAGGCTTTTGCGGTGCATGATGTCGAAAGGCCCGCTGACATGTGCGTCACCATCCGCGGAAATCCACGGGCGCTGGGCGATGTCGTGAAGCGCGGCGCGTTGCGTGTTGCATCGTGGGCCGAGTTTCCTGCGATCCCGGCGGATCAAAGTGGACGCGCGCAACTGGCCGACTGGCTCGCCGATCCACGCAATCCTCTCACCGCCCGTGTGACCGTGAATCGCATCTGGCAGAAGCTCTTTGGCGAAGGTATCGTGCGCACGGTCGATTATTTCGGCACGCGTGGCGAAAAGCCGACGCATCCGGAGCTTCTCGATCATCTCGCCGCGCAGTTCATGAAGAACGGATGGTCGCAGAAGCGATTGATCCGCGAACTTGTGCTCTCGCGCACCTATCGCCAGTCGAGCAGTGCCGATGCGACCGATGGAAACCGCCTGCTCACCCGCATGAACCGCCCACGCCTCGATGCGGAGGCGATTCGCGATGCAATGCTGGCCATCAGCAACAAACTGGTTCCTTCCGGAGGCGGAACAGCGCTGCCGCTGGAGTTCCCGGAGAACGTGCAAAGCATCAATCCCGGAGCGGTGAATCCGCCAGCATTCAAATTCTCCAAAATGCGCCCCGTTCAAGAATTCGAGCGCACGATTTATCAGCCGGTGATCCGCACCGCCGCGCAACCGGGTTCCGCAAAGCTGCGTGATGTGTTCGACTTCACCCAGCCTGCGCAGATCGCCGGACAGCGTGCCGAGACCGCGGTTCCCACCCAGGCGCTTTTCCTCATCAACAGCGACCTCGTCCGCGCCCGCGCCACCGACATCGCCAAACTCGTGACGCAGGCCGAGCCAAACCCCGGCGCACGTCTCGAATCCCTCTGGCTGCGCATTCTCAGCCGCCCGATCACTAGCGCCGAGCGCGATGATGCCACGCATTTCCTCGACTCACTTCCCACTGACAAAGCGTGGATCGAACTCAGCCATGCGCTGCTCGCCTCGAACGAATTCCTCCTCCGCCTATGAACGCGAATTCATTTCCACTCTCCCGTCGTGCCTGGCTGCGTCAAAGTGCCGCAGGATTTGGCGCGCTGGCGTTGCATGACATCGTGCAGGCGGCGTCGAGTCCGCTGGCGTTGCGTTCGCCAAAGATCCCCGCGAAGGCGAAGCGCGTGATCTTCCTCTTCATGTCCGGCGGACCGTCGCAGCCGGATCTGTTTGATCCGAAGAGCTACATCAAGCGCATGCACGGGCAGACAATCTCCGCGCCGATCAACAAGAACGAGCTGCGTGTGGGCACGGACAAGTTTCTGGCGCTCGCCACGATGGGCGAGGTGCGTCCGCGTGGACAGAGCGGCATGATGATCTCCGATTTGCTGCCACACACGGCGAGCATCGCGGACGAGATCTGCATGCTGCGGGCGATGCATTCGGACAACAATCAGCATCAGCCCGCCGCACTGCAATTTCACACGGGGATCACGGCGGATGTGCGCCCCTCGCTCGGCGCGTGGGTGAGCTACGGCCTCGGCACAGAGAATCAAAACCTGCCGAGCTTTGTCACGATTCATCCGGACAGCGACACGCGGCTCTATGGCGCATCGTTTCTGCCTGCCGCACATCAGGGCACAAAGGTGACGGTGCCGCAGGATGCGAAACAGGCGCCCATCGACTACCTCGCGGACATTTCCGGCGATGCGAAGGCGCAGCGCGCGCGCATCGACTTCACGCAGCGCATGAACAAGCGCCTGCTGGATCATGTCACTGCCGACGCGCAAATGGAAGGCATGATCGAGAGCCTGGAGATCGCCTTCCGCATGCAGACGGCCACGCCGGAACTGGTGGACATCTCGAGCGAATCTGAGGCGACGAAGAAGCTATATGGCGTCGGCAGCAAGGAGTGCGACAAGAACGCCCGTGCCTGCCTGCTCGCGCGTCGTTTGAGCGAAGCCGGCGTGCGCTTTGTGCAGGTGACGATGGGAGGATGGGATCATCACGGTGACATTCGCACCGCATTGCCGAAGAGCTGTGCGGGAACGGATCAGCCCTGTGCTGCTCTGATAAAAGATCTGAAGTCGCGTGGCCTTTTGGAAGACACACTCGTCATCTGGAGCGGCGAATTTGGCCGCACGCCTTGGAGCCAGGATCTCAGCGGCACGTCGCCGATTGAAAAACATGGCCGCGAGCATCAGCCAGAAAGCTTTTGCACATGGCTGGCCGGCGGCGGCATCAAACCGGGACTCACGCATGGTGAGACGGATGAATTCGGCTTCCGCCCGGTCGAGGGTAAAGTGCATCTGCACGATCTGCACGCGACGATCCTGCATCAACTCGGCCTTGATCACGAAAAACTCACCTGGCGGCACATCGGGCGCGATTACCGGCTCACGGATGTGTATGGCAACGTCGTGAAGGAGATTCTGGCATGAGGTGGATGGCGCTGGCTTGTGTGGTGGTCTCGTCGTCTGCGCACGCGGATGTGCGCGCTGTTCTCAAGACGCGTTGCCTCAACTGCCACTCGACCGCGAAGCAGAAGGGCGATCTCGATCTCGAAACCTCGGACATTCACAAGGAGCCGCATGTTTGGGAGAATGTGCTCGACCAGATCGCGATGGGCGAGATGCCGCCGAAGAAGGAGAAGCCGCTCAGCGCGGAGGAGAAAACGCAGCTCGTCGGCTGGGTGCGCGGCACGCTGGATCAGATCGCACTCGCGAGCGCGGGCGATCCGGGGCCGGTGGTGCTGCGGCGCCTCTCGAACATGGAGTACACCTACACCGTGCGCGATCTGACCGGCGTCGATTCGCTCGATCCGGCGAAGGAGTTTCCAGTGGATGGCGCGGCAGGCGAAGGTTTTACGAATGCAGGTGCGGCGCTGGTGATGTCGCCCGCGCTGATCACGAAATACCTCGATGCGGCGAAGGACATCGCGAGTCATGCGGTGCTGACACCGCGAGGCATTCACTTCTCAGCAGGAAACTCATCGCGCGACTGGACTGACGAGACGCTGGCGAAGATTCGCGCGATCTATGCCAAACATACGAGTGTCGGTGAAGGAACGCAGACCACGCTGCAGGGAATCAAGCTCGACACCGGAACGGGCAGTGGTCGTCTGCCGCTCGAGCATTATCTGGATGCGTTGCAAGGACGCGCGAGCCGCGATGGTTTGAGCGAGAAGTATCTCCGCATACTGCGCGACGCACTCACGGGAACGCAGCCGTCTGCGCTGCTGGATCCGTTGCGTGCGAAATTCCGCGAAAAGAAACTCGCCGCCGCCGACATCGAGCCGTGGCAGCAGGTTTTGTGGCGATTCGCGACTGTGGGCCACATTGGCAAGCAAAACGGCCCGAAGGCATGGCAGGAACCGGTGACACCGCTCGTGCCGCAGCATGAGATGCGCGTCAAACTCACCGGCGAACGCGATGTGACGCTCTATTTGACCACGACCGACGCTGGCGATGGCAACGCGGATGACGACGTGATCTGGGAGAATGCACGTCTCGTCGCTCCCGGGCGGCCGGATCTGCCGATCAGCGGCCTTCCCGCGTTGGTGAAGCATTTGGAAGTGCAGCGAGCCAAAATCATCGCGAACACGGAGAAGTGTCTGAATGCCATCGCGACCGGCAAAGACGACGTGGATGCCGATCTGCTCGTCGCATGGCGGGAGTATCTCGGCTACGGCACGACGAAGCTCGAACCGTTGCTCACGAAGCAGCTCAAAAGCACGCCGGACTACAACTTCATCCAAGGCTGGCAGGGCGAGCAGGCGCTCGGTGTGCTGGCGAACTCGTCCGATGCCACCGTGCGCATTCCGGGCGTGATGAAAGCACACAGCGTTGCCACGCATCCTTCGCCGAAGCTCGCATCGGTGATCGCCTGGCGCAGTCCAATCGCTGTCACGCTGCGCATTCAGGGCGATGTGGCCGACGCGCATCCCGAGTGCGGCAATGGTGTAACCTGGGCGATCGAAGTGCGTCGCGGCCATACGAGCGAAGTGCTCGCCAGCGGTGTGTCGAAGGGCGCGACCGTGCTGCCGATGGGCCCGTTTGAAAACGTGCGCGTCGAAGCCGGACAGGTCGTCGCTCTCGTGATCGGGCCGCGTGATGGCAATCACTCCTGCGATCTCACGGCGGTGAATCTCAAACTCAGCGACGGCAAGAAGACCTGGGATCTCGCGAAGGATGTTTCGCCGAACATTCTGGCCGGCAATCCGCACGGTGCGTGGCATTTCCTCAGCCAGCCCGCCACGCTCGAAGCCGCGTCCGATGTGCCCGCGCCGATCGCGGAGTGGCGGAAGAAGCCTTCGGCGGAGCTTGCCGCGAAAGTGCGCGAGTATTTGGAAAAGGACTTTCCGCTGAACAGCCCGCTGCTGCGTTCGTTTTTGTCGGACCGGTCGGACTCGTCTGACAAGTCGGACATTAGGGCTAAAGCACCTTCAGTCATTGAAGTGAAGATTCCCGCCGCGCTCGCCAACGGCACGGAATTCGTCGTCACCGGCAAGCTCGCGTCAAAGACCGGCAGCGTGCAAATGCGTGTGCTCACCGAGAAGCCGGACACGGCGCAGAGCCTTGTGGCCGGCAAATCCGAGTCGGCGTTGAAGAGCGGCCAGTGGAGTGACAACAATCTCGTCACGCAGCACAGCGCGCCGATCATCGTGAATGATGGCAGCGAGGCGCGTCGCCGGTTTGAAGCCGCCTTCGATGAGTTTCGCACACTGTTTCCCATCGCGCTGTGCTATGCGCGCATCGTGCCGGTGGACGAGGTGGTCACGCTGACCTTGTTTTATCGGGAGGACGAGCCTTTGAAGCGTCTGATGCTCGATGACGCCGAGGAGCGCGAGCTAGATCGTCTGTGGGACGAATTGCGTTTCGTGAGTGAATGGCCGCTGAAGCAAGTGGACGTGTTTGAGCAGCTTTTCCAGTTCGCCACGCAGGACGCGAAGCCGAGCGCCTTCGAGCCGATGCGTCAGCCGATCCTGCAGGATGCGCAGCTCTTCAAAACGCAGCTCGTCGAGGCCGAGCCGCGGCAGTTGCAGGCCGTGCTCGACTTTGCCACGCAGGCCTGGCGCCGTCCGCTGCGCGATGCTGAGCAGAGCGAACTGCGCACGCTTTATCAAAAGCTGCGCTCCCAGGACCTTCCGCATGCCAAGGCCGTGCGTCTCATGCTGGCACGCGTGCTGGTAGCGCCGGCATTTTTGTATCGTGGAGAAAAACCTGCCTCGGGGCCAAAGGCATCGCCCGTGAACGACTGGGAGCTCGCCACGCGCCTGAGCTACTTCCTCTGGTCGTCCGCACCGGATGAGGAGCTTCGCCGGATCGCTGCTTCAGGTCAGTTACGGGATCAAATCGCCTCGCAGGCAGCGCGCATGATGAAGAGCGACAAGATCCGCCGTCTCGCCACCGAGTTCGGCTGCCAGTGGCTGCATGTGCGCGATGTCGCGACGCTCGATGAGAAGAGCGAGCGGCATTTCCCCACCTTCGCCAGCGTGCGCGAGGACATGCAGGAGGAAGTCACCCGTTTCTTCATCGACCTGTTTCAAAACGATCGCAGCGTTCTCACGCTGCTCGATTCGGATCACAGCTTCATCAACGCCAACCTCGCGAAGCATTATGGATTCGACATGAAAGACGATGACTGGCGGCGCATCGACGGTCTGCACGGCAAAGGCCGCGGCGGCATTCTCGGTTTCGCGGCAACGCTCGCCAAACAATCCGGAGCCTCGCGCAACAGCGCCATCCTGCGCGGCACATGGCTCAGCGAGGTCATTCTGGGCGACAAGCTGCCCATTCCGCCCAAGGGCGTGCCCGTGTTGCCGGATGAACCACCTGCGGGTCTCACCGAGCGCCAGCTCATCGAACGTCACAGCCGCGATGAGAACTGCGCGGGATGCCACAAACGCATCGACCCCTTCGGCTTCGCACTCGAGGGCTTCGACGCCATCGGACGTGCCCGCAAAGCGGATACGAAGACCACCTTGCCCGACGGCACGGTTGTCGATGGTCTCGCCGATCTGCGCCATTACCTGCTCACCACGCGCCGCGACGATTTTCTGCGCCAGTTTTGCCGCAAGCTCGTCGGCTACGCGCTCGGCCGCAGCACGCAGCTATCTGACAAGCCGCTGATCGAATCGATGATGAAAGTCGAAGGTCAAAAGATCGGCGGCATGATCGAGTTGATCATCTGCAGCCCGCAGTTCCGCGAGGTGCGCGGGAAAGATTTCATCGCCAACCACTGATTCATCACCATGCATTTCCATCGCTTCTCACGTCGAGCCTTCCTGCGCGGGACGGGCGTCACCATGGCGCTGCCGTGGATGGAGTCCGTCAATGTCTGGGGCGATGAGCCGAAGAAGAACAAGCCTGCGAGCGAGGCGCCGGTGCGGTTGTGCGTGACGTTCTCGGGCAACGGCTTCCAGTCGAAGGAATGGTGGGCGAAGGGCGAGGGCAAGGCGATGGAACTGGGCAAAGTGCTCGCGCCGTTGCACGAGTTTCGCGACAAGCTGCTGTTCGTGCGCGGCTTGTATCACGAAGAAGCGCGGAAGGGAAACATCCACTCGTCGCAGACCGGGAACATGCTCTCCGGTGCGCCGATTGCATCCGGCGGCGAGATTCGCTCCGGCACGAGCTTCGATCAGTTGCTGGCACAGACCTATGGGCGCAGCACGAAGGTGCCGAGCCTGGTGCTCGCGTGCGAGAAGTCGAATCCGTCGGTGCATAAAAACTACTCGATGCTCTACAGCTCGCACATTTCGTGGAGTTCGCCAACAACACCGACGCCGCTGGAGCTTTATCCGGCTCTCGCATTTGACCGTCTCTTCAAAGACGAGGCATCGCCAGCAGACAAGAGCGTGCTGGATGCCGTCTTGGCCGATGCGCAGGATTTGCGGCGCGGCATCAGCGCCAGCGATCAGCGCAAGCTCGACGAATACCTCGACAGTGTGCGCGATGTGGAGAAGCGCATCGAAAACGCGGGCAAGCGCGGTGAGCTGCAGGGCTGGCGTCCAACGTTGAGCAAACCGAACATCCAACGGCCCGCCAACGGCATTCCGCAGGACATCGGCGAGCACATGCGACTGATGATGGACCTCGTGGCGATCGGATTTCAGACCGACACGACGCGTATCAGCACGCTGAAGCTCAACAACGATCACAGCGCCCTGCGTTTCCCCAATCTGCCGAGCGTGCAGCAGGCCGGGCACGGTATCGACTACATGATCCATCATTTGCTTTCGCACAGTGACGGTGAGGACTACCTGAAGGTGAATCAGTTCTTCATGGAGCAGCTCGCCTACCTTGCCCGCAAGCTCGCCGCGATTCAGGAAGGCCCGCGCACGTTGCTGGACAACACGATGATCATGCACTGCTCTAGCATGATGGTCGGCGCGAAGCACAACAACGACGAGCTGCCCGTCATCGTGCTCGGTGGCGCGGCTGGACGGCTCAAGGGCGGTCGTGTGATCGACTACAAGGACAAGCCCGATCGCCAGCTCTGTCGTCTGTTCATGTCCATGATGGACAAGATGGACGTGCGGCCCAAGACGTTCGGTGATGCGAAGCAGATGCTGGAGGAAGTTTGACGCACCCCACGAAAGTGAGGGTCGGTGCTGGCAAAAGGCGGAGACCCGTGTCGTATTGGTGCGATGTCTTTGTTTACGCGCCTTTTCCTTCTCAGTTTGTGTGTCTCCGCCGCCAGCGCCGCCGTGGTGCGCGTGGAGGTTTTGGAACGTTCCGATATAGCGAAGACGGACTATGAGCAGATCGTCGGCAAACTGCATTTCGAGATCGATCCGAAGCTGCCGAGCAATGCGGTCATCGCCGACGTCGGGCTGGCACCGGTGAATGCGGCGGGAAAAGTGAGCTTCTCCTCGGATCTGCGTGTGTTGAAGCCGAAAGATCCGGCTCGCAGCAATGGCGCGGCCTGGGTGGAGATCCCAAACCGCGGTGGCAAGGCCTCGGCGAGCGACTGGGTCGTGAAGCATGGATTCACCGTGCTGAATGTCGGCTGGGAGTTCGACGTGCCGGCGCAGGGCGGCAAAATGAGCATCGAGGTGCCCGCAGCGCGGAACAAGGATGGGAGCGCGATCCGCGGAGTCGTCAGCGCGGTCTTCACTCCGGACAAACGCATCGACGAGCACACGATCACCGATCTGGCCGACTATCCGGCCGTGGACATCAATGGTGCGGACAGCAAATTGATCGTGCGGACGCGCATGGCGTATCCGGGTGGCGAGGCGATTCCGCGCAAGCAGTGGAGTCTGAACGGAAATCGCATCCGTCTGGCGGGCGGATTTGAACCGGGGAAGACGTATGAGGTGTTTTATCTCGCCGAAGCGCCGCCGGTGGCCGGGCTGGGTTATGCAGCGATTCGCGATGCCGTGGCGTGGCTGAAGCACGATGCGACCTCGCTTGCGAATGTGAAGCATGCGTATGCGTTCGGCTCATCGCAGTGCGGGCGTTTCCTGCGCGACTTCCTGTATCTGGGATTCAACACCGATGAGCAGGACCGTCAGGCGCTGGATGGCGTGATGGCGCATGTCGCGGGTGCCGGACGATTGGTGTTCAATCAGCGCTGGTCTACACCGCGCGGTCTGGCGGGCTTTTACACGGCGTCTTATCCGTTCGCGGACACGGCGCAGGCGGATGCGGTAAGCGGACACTCGGAAGGCATTTTGGAAAACACGCGTGTGAAGCACGCGCCCAAAATCTTCTACACCAACACGGCGGCCGAATACTGGGGCGCAGGCCGCGTGGCGGCGCTGACTCACACCACGCCGGATGGAACCAAAGACATCGCGTTTCCGCAGAACGTGCGGTCCTACTTCTTCTCAGGCACCCAGCACGGCCCGTCGAGCTTTCCGCCCACGGCGCAGGCGAAGGACGCGCCGCTGGCGAATCCGGTCAACTTCAACCCCGTGCTCATCGCGCTGCGTCTGGCGATGCATCGCTGGGTGACGGAAGGCATCGCACCACCGCCGAGCGTTTATCCGAAACTCAGCGACGGCACGCTTGTGCCAGCGGCGAAAGTGCAGTTCCCCAAACTGCCACGCATGGGCGATCCAAGCACGCTGAAGGCCGGGGGCCGCGTGCGCAATCCGCAGTGGGCGGATGGTGCGGGCGAAGGCACGGAACTGCCGTTGCTCGTGCCTCAGGTGGACGCGGACGGGAACGATGTCCCGGGCATTCGCCTGCCCGATGTCGCCGTGCCGCTGGGTACGGCGACGGGCTGGGTGTTTCGATCCGAGTCGCAAGGTTCGCCGCATGAGCCGGTGTTGCTGCGCGGTGCTTGGGTTCCCTTCGCCGCACATGCGGGCTCAGATGATCCGCGTCCGACACTCGACCAACGTTATGCGTCCAAGGAAGCCTATCTGGCGAAGGTGAAGGATGTTTTGACCAAGCTCATCAGTGAGCGCTTCCTGAGCGAGGACGATCTCGAACCCCAGCTCAAGCAGGCCGGCGAACGTTGGGACTGGGTGACGCGTGAGCCCGCTCAGTGATCGAAAGCTTTCACCATCCATCTCCCTTATGATCCGTCCTCTTATCGCATCCATCGTTTTCGTCTGTTCTGCCATCCACGCATCGGCGCAAAGCAAAGTGCTCTTCCTCGGCAACAGCATCACGAAGCACGGACCGAAGGCCGACATCGGCTGGTCAGGAAACTGGGGCATGGCAGCGAGCGCGGAGTCGAAGGACTACGTGCATCTCGTCACGAAAGCGCTCGCCGAGAAATCCGGTGCCGCACCCGAGGTGATGGTGAAGAACATCGCGGACTTTGAGAGAGCCTATGCAGACTATGATTTCGCGGCGAAGCAAAAAGAGGCCGTCGATTTTCATGCCGATCTGATCATCCTCGCCATCGGCGAAAACGTGCCCGGTTTGAAGACGCCCGAGGACAAAGCGAAGCTGCAGGAGGCCGTCACGAAGCTGATCACCGCACTGAAGGGCGATCGCAGCCCCACGATTCTCGTGCGCAGTTGTTTCTGGGCCAACGCAGCCAAGGATGAGGCGCTGAAGGGAGCCTGCGACGCTGTCGGCGGCATCTACGTGGACATCAGCGCCCTCGGCAAAGACGAGAAGAACTTCGGACGCTCCGAGCGACCGTTCAAACACGCGGGTGTCGCCAATCATCCCGGAGATCGCGGCATGGAGGCGATCGCCGCGTCGCTGGTGAAAGCGCTGAGCGAATCCCATGTGACCAAAGAGAAGTGATGCCTCAGGCCAACTCGTCGGTCTGCGGCGCATGTCTTCGGCAAGTTCCAATAGCTTTATCAATCATCGTTTGCCTCGGCATCGGGGCCTTTTAGCGTTGCGTACGCATGAGTGCCCCCCAACCTGTTTCCGCTGACATTGAAACATCCTTCGCCTCCTACCGGCAGAGAATGGAGGTCGCTGGCCTCAGCGAGTCTGCGATCCGTGCCTTTCGCGGCAGCTACGCAGCACTGCTGGCGGGCGAGACGGGGATGATTCCTGAAAACACGATCAAGCCCGCGGAGGAACTGCCGCTGGCCGACGCGCTCACCCCGCCGGACGCGGAACGTGCTTCGGCGCTGCTGAAGCAAACCGTGCTCATCAAACTCAACGGTGGTCTCGGCACGGGCATGGGATTGGAAAAGGCGAAGTCCCTGCTGCCTGTGCGTGGCGATGACACGTTCCTGGATTTGATCGCCAAACAGGTGTTGCGGTTGCGTGCCCAGACCGGTGGCGAGGTGCCGCAGTTCATGCTGATGAACAGCTTCAGCACCTCGGTCGACACGGCAGCGCATTTGGACGCGCGGTTTCCGCAGCTCGGCGGACGCGACACTTGGGAGTTGATGCAAAACAAGGTGCCCAAAGTGCTCGCGGGTTCTCTCGAGCCTGCGACATGGACGGCCAATCCCGAACAGGAATGGTGCCCGCCCGGCCATGGCGACATCTATGCCTGCCTCGCAGGTTCCGGCTGGCTGGACCGCCTGCTTGATAGCGGTGTGCGGTATGCCTTTGTGTCGAACTCCGACAACCTCGGTGCCACGCTCGATCCTGCGATCCTCGCGTGGTTCGCCGACAGCGGCATGTCCTTTGCGATGGAGGTCACACGCCGCACCGAGTCGGATAAAAAAGGCGGTCATCTCGCCGTGCGCCTGCGTGACGGAAGGTTCCTCCTGCGTGAGTCAGCCCAGTGTCTCAAGGCCGACGAGTACCACTTCCAGAGCATCGATACGCATCGCTACTTCAACACGAACAACCTCTGGATCGACCTGCAGGCTCTCAAAACCACGCTGGATGCCAATGACGGCCTCATCCCGCTGCCGCCGATCATGAACAAGAAGACGATCGATCCTCGCGATCCCACCTCGCCGGCGGTCATTCAGCTGGAGACGGCGATGGGCGCCGCCATCGAATGTTTCGAAGGCGCGGGCGCCATCGAGGTTTCACGCCTGCGCTTTGCACCGGTTAAGACCACCAGCGATCTGCTCGCGGTGCGTTCGGACGCCTATGAACTGACAGATGACTTCTGCCTGCGACTGCACCCCGACCGCAAAGGCCAGCCACCGCACCTCCATCTCGATCAGAAACTCTGCAAGCTGGTGGACGGTCTGGAACAGAACTTCCCGCACACGCCCAGCCTCCTCCATTGCCAGAGCCTGCTCGTGCACGGCCCGGTGGAATGTGGCCCCGGCGTGATCTTCCAGGGGGAAGTGGTGATTCATAATCACAGCAGCAACCCCGTAAGGTTGCAGGCCGGAGTTTACGAAGGAACGGTGGGCGTGAACTGATGCTGGAGACCCCAAGGGAGGCTCTACCCCACTAAAGTGGGGGGCATTTTGCCAATTTTTGCGTCCAAACCCGGGTTCGTCGGACCTTATTAAGGTAGAATGAACCGCCCCCGATTCTCCCATGCCCTGTTTTTGCTCACCAGCCTCGCGGCTGGAGCGACGTTTGCCGCCGATGCTGACGCGCAGCGGTCGGCGATGACGTTTTTCGAGAACGAGGTGCGGCCGATTCTGGTGAAGCGCTGCTACGACTGCCACAGCAAGACGAAACAGAAGGGCGGACTGCGGGTGGACCACATCGGATTCCTGAAGAGCGGCGGCGATACGGGGCCGGCGTTGATCCCTGGTCATCCGGAGAAGTCGGCATTGATCGAGGCCATTCTCTACAAGGACGAGGACTTCCAAATGCCGCCGAAAAACAACGGCGGCAAAATGCCGGACGCGGAGATCGCCGTGCTGGAGAAGTGGATCAAAATCGGCGCGCCATGGCCGGAAGACAGCGCCAACAAGGTGGTGGTGACCGAGGGCGGCTTCACGGAAGCGCAGCGGAACTATTGGTTCTTCCAGCCGGTGAGAAAGGTGTCACCGCCCCAGGTGAAGAGCGCCTGGGTGCGCAATGACATCGACCGCTTCATCGTGGCGAAGCAGGCGGAGATGAAACTCGATCCGTCGCCGGAAGCGGATCGTCACGAGCTGGTGCGCCGTGTTTATTTCGACCTGCATGGCCTGCCGCCGACGAAGGAGCAGATCGACGCCTTCGTGAACGACAAGGATCCGCGGGCCTACGAGAAGCTGATCGACGGACTGCTCGCGAGCCCGCGCTACGGTGAACGTTGGGCGCAGCACTGGCTCGATCTTGTGCGCTACGCGGAGAGCGATGGTTACAACGCAGATGCGTATCGTCCGTCGGTGTGGCCGTATCGCGACTACGTCATCAAATCGCTCAACGACGACAAGCCGTATGACCAGTTCGTCAAAGAGCAGCTCGCGGGTGATGAAATCGCGCCCAACGATCCGAATGTGCTCATCGCCACCGCGTATCTGCGTCATCCGGTTTATGAATGGAACCAGCGCGACGCACGCGGCCAGTGGGACATCATTCTCACCGACATGACGGACACGACGGGCGAGCTCTTCCTCGGCCTGAGCATGGGCTGCGCGCACTGCCACAACCACAAGTTCGATCCCATCCTGCAGAAGGACTACTATCGCCTGCGCGCCTTCCTGGCGCCGGTGAAATGGCGCGACGACCTCACGCTCGCGACGCCGGCGGAGAAGAAGGCTTTCAATGAGCAGCAGGCCAAATGGGAAGCCGCCACGGCAGAGATTCGCGCCAAGATGGATGCGCTGACCAAGCCCTTGCTCGAGCCCAAGGTCGAACGCGCATTGACCCGCTTCACCGACGATCTTCAGGCGATGGTGCGCAAACCGAAGCCCGAACGCGACGCCTTGGAAGATCAGCTTGCGGGCTTGGTGGAACGGCAGATGACGCACGAGCGCACGACCTTTGACCCGATGAAGAGTCTCAAGACCGATGAGCAGAAGGCCGAATACAAGGCGCTGGAGGAGGAGCTCAAGAAATTCGACAACCTCAAGCCCAAGCCGCTGATGGAAGCCTTCGTGGCGACCGATG
>NZ_JAGRPF010000001.1 GCF_020439865.1 Prosthecobacter sp. | reverse complement strand
TAGTAGCCTTCGTTGAGACCTTCCTGGTTCTCCTTGTGCGTCTGCGGCATCGTCGCGAGTTCCAGCGAGGGCAGGGCTGTGAGACCACCGACGTAGTTGGCGAAGATCTGGTCGGCGGAGATGGCGATGTGGATTTGGTTACGCTTCTTCGCATCCGGCAGGCACGCGGTGAGCCAGGTTGAGAGCTCCAGCGCATGCGGTGCGCCATTGAATGGCGCGATCGGCACGCCGGAGATGCCTTTCATCAGCAGGCACTGGTTCAAAATGGGACGCAGCGACTCGAGTGCAGGCGGCGGTGACTTGAGAAAGCTCTCCGGCGACTTCGGCCAGAACTGATCCATGATCACGCCGTGCGGCATGTACATGAACCCAAGCCGCACCGGCGGCTTGTAGGCCGTTTTGCCTTTGAGGGACTCGGCCCAGCCCATGGTTTCCAGCAACGGCAGTCCGAGCGAGGCTCCGAGGCCGCGCAGCACGGTGCGGCGATTGATGAGGTGATTGCGGATCATGGGGAGGCGGCGATTTGGTCCTGGACTCGGCGATTCAAAAAGGGATAACTCGTGACGATCTCGATGATGAGCGTCTGCATCCGATAGCCATCCTGGGCGATGGTTTTCATGAGCTGATCCACCACGATTTCGTCATAGCCTTCGAGCTGGCGACACAGCGCGTAGGCCATGAGTTTCTCAGTGAGATTACGCGCCAGATCGTCTTTTCGTGCGGCGATGATGGCTTTCAATTCCTTGGGCGAGGAGAAGTGCTTGCCGCCGGGCAGTTCGCCCACGGCGTCAATGGGGCCGCCGGATTCGTCCTTGTCGCGCCAGCGTCCGATGGCGTCGAAGTTTTCAAGGCCGAAGCCGATGGGATCGAGGATCTTGTGGCAGTTGGCGCAGACCGCGTTCGTGCGATGCAGTTCGGTGCGCTGACGCAGGGTGAGATTGGCGACCTTCTTTTGATCCTGCTTTTCGAGGGCTGGCACGTTCGGTGGCGCAGGCGGGACATGCTCGCCGAGCACCTGCTCCAGCACCCAAACACCGCGCTTCACGGCACTGGTGCGGTTGGGGAAAGAAGTTGTCGCGAGGACGCCAGGCATGCCGAGGATGCCGCCGCGATTGGCGTCGGCGAGCTTCACCTTTTGCATCTCGGCACCGGTGATTTTTTTCTCGAGACTGTAGATCGTTGCCAGCGTGCTGTTGAGGAAGGTGTAGTCACCATTGACGAAGGTAGTGACGCTACGGTTCTCGCGCACGATGCTGTCAAAGAACAGGCGTGCCTCGTCATACATGGACGTCCGCATCGCCGGTGTCATCTGCGGGAACTTCTGTTCGTCGAAGGTCTTGGTGGCGAGGCTGTCGATGCCGAGCCATTGAGCGCCAAAGCCGTCAAACAGCGCACGAGAACGATTGTCGGCCAGCAGGCGCTTCGTCTGTGCCTTGAGCACAGCGGGATCGTGGAGCTTGCCTTCATCTGCGAGTTTTGATAGTTCCGCATCAGGCATTGTGGCCCAGAGGAGATACGAGAGGCGCGAGGCGAGCTGGTAATCATCCAGCGGCACGATTTTCTGGCTCGCGTTCGTCTCCGTGGCCGGGGTGATGAAAAGGAACTGCGGTGACACGAGCACCGCCTTGAGCATGAGGCGCAATGACGCAGCGTGGTCGAGCTTGTTTGCTCTGCCGAGATCAAACACGCGCACCAGTGTGTCGAGTTCCGCTTCGTTGGCCGGACGGCGATACGCACTGCGGGCGAGCCTGCGTGCGACGTCGCGCACATCGGTGTCCTTTTCTCCAAGGAGACGCATTTGCGTGCCTGCGGACATCTTGCGGATCGCCTCGTTCGCGATGGCGAGATACTGCTCCGTCTGCATCGGCGAGAGCGAGTTGAGGTAGCCTTCGCCAGGCACTTCATCAGGCAGGTCCTTCGCAATGGCGAAATCGACGCCAAGGAGGTCGTGCAGCGTGTTGCCATACTCGACCTTCGTGAGGCGGCGGATGACGAAGGGACCGGGATCGCGGGAACTGAGGTACTTGATCTGTGCGATGGCATCAATGAAGCGCGTGCGTTCGTCGTCGGACGGCTGGTCGGCATCGTCGGGCGGCATGTCATGCGCGTTGACGTTCGCGATGGCTTCCATCCACTTCCGCGCGAAGGCCGGATCACCCGGCTTGCGCACGGCGACACGAAGATTGAGTCCCGCCTTTGGACGGTCACCATGACACTCGACGCAATACTTCTTCACGAAGGGATCGACGTGCTCTTTGACTGCTTTCTGCGCCGCGGCCTGTTGCGCGGCGGCTTCCTTGTCCTCCGCCGTCTGTGCGGGACAAGGCAAGGCCAAGGCAAGCGTGACGCTGATCACAGTCATCGCCAACATGCTGCAACGTAAAGGTCCTGATTGGGTCATTCTGATCTTCAAATGGGGGTGTTCATATCACGCCCGATTCTTCGCGACTCTATCGGCCATCAAGCTGAGCGAGCATGCAACAAGGAGGGATCGTCAGCCACACGGCCTACGGCTCCTCAAACCACTCGCGCGGATCGAGACCGTAGTATTTCCGCAGCTCTTCGTACATGTCCGGACGTTTGCGAAAGAGCTGTCGGGGCTTCTCGAAAAACGTTTCTGTCGCGACGGCAAAGAACTCCGCCGGACTCGTCGCACCGTAACTGTCCAGCACCGTGGCGCGGCCTTCCTCCAGCTCATGCTGAAACTCGGCGTAGTTCTCGTGAAACACCCGTGACCATGAACGGTACGCGGATCGGCCCGGCAGCGCAGGCGCACCGTCTGTCGGACCGTCTTCGTGATCGAGCTGATGGGCGAACTCATGGAAGGTCACGTTCTCGCCGTCGGCGATGTCGCGTGCTCCGTGCGCGACCGAATCCCAGGCGAGCACGACCGTTCCGCGGCCCCACGATTCACCGAGCCGGAAGACTTCGCCCTCCGTGACGATGCCGAGCGCATCCACGCGTTTTTGCTTTGAATGAAAGGTGCTGGGGTAAAGATACACCGCCTGCAGGCGCGGATACGGTCGTCCCTCACGATGAATCACCAGCAGGCAGGCCTGCGCCGCCACCGTGAGAATCATGTCCTCCGTCAGTTCCAGCCCACCGCAGCCCTCGAAGCGCACGGTGGCGATGAACTGTGAGATCCGCTCGTGCAACCGCAGCCGCAGCTCCTCCGGCAGTCGCGCATACAACGGCAGATTCTTCTTCAGCAGCGCGATCCATTCTTCATGGAACACCGCTTCCTTTCTGCCAAACCAGTCCTTCAATTTCTGCAAGATCATGGGGTTGATGTTAGAAGACGCGGGACATGCCGCCAGATCATACGCGGGAAGGCCGTGCAACAGCGCAACGGATGGTCAGCATTGCGCAAGCAAGGCGCTTGACGCCGCAGCGGCGTTTCAGGCAGTCTGGTGCCCATGAACTGTTGTCGTCTCCGTCCCCGGTTTGAGCATGTGCTCGAATTGGGCGTCGATGCCGCGCGGGAACTGATCGTAAACGGTGCGCTCAAGCATGCGGAACAGTGTGACGTGAAAAGTTTTCCCGGTTACGTGAGCCTGCACGTGCTGGAGAAGGACAGCCAGTACTGGTCGCCACGCCTGAGCTTGAGTCTGGAACCGGAACCGGACGGTCGCACGCGGGTCATGGGCACCTATGGGCCGGGCACAAATGTGTGGTCGGCGTTTCTGTATGGCTATTTGCTGGTGGGATCGGCCGGGGTGTTCTCCGGCCTTCTCGGTGTGTGCCAGTGGTGGCTTGGGATGACCGCCTGGGGCCTGTGGATTTTCTTCGCCATGCTCGCGATCGCAGTTGGGATGTGTGTCCTGGCGCAGGTCGGCCAAAAAATAGGCGAGGAGCAGACTCTGGCGCTGCACCGGGTGTATCAGGACGCTGTTGGCGCGCAGGTGGAGATTGGCTGACAGCGGACACGCCCCGATGCTGTCCGCTGTCTTGTTTCGCTCTCAAACGAGCGGTGTTTGATCACTGCAACAACGCTTTAGCACGCCGGACCTCGTAGGACGGGGGAAGGTTGGCGGAGGACTGCAGGACCATGGGGCCCACATGCACCATGCCGTTCTTGCGCATGGCGTCACGGACCGCCCGGTCATGATAGTAGGTGTTGCTGGCCAGACTGCGGTGGTCGTAAAGGAAGGGCGTGTAGAGGCTGGGGCTGTACTGCTGCATGGCGACGCCGTTGATCGTGTAGAGCGGACCAGCAACACCCGGAGTGAACGGGACCACCCTGGCAGTGCTCACCCATTGAATCCGAGGAAACCGCGACGGATAGGCACAGGCGGCAAGAGCGAGGGTCAGACCGGTCAGGGCAAGAAGCAGGAGGCGACGGTGCATGGTATGTATGGTTGGTGGAGAAAGGGCGGAGAAAAGGGATTTCGACTCTTATAAATGATAACGACTCAAAAAGTCCATATCTCTCATTTTGAGACCTTAGGAAAGAATTTGTGTTCGAACTTTCAGAGCGGTCTGCCCAATTCCGGCGTGGTGCGACTCAATTCTGGCGAATTCCGGAGCGGAGGGACCCGCAGTCCGGTCAGCTCAGTTCCTGACCGTGGCGCGGCATGGCCCTGGCTTGCGGTTCCGTTTTGTTTGATCGACGACTCGCGGCCCGTGCGCCTAGACTCACGCTCTCATGAACCTCAAGCTCACTCCGCTCATCCTCGCAGCGCTTCTCAGTTGTTTCTCCGCCTTCGCCGAGGCTCCCAAAGCCGCCGATGACAAACTGGCTGCGTTGCGTGCGCTGAAGATCGACAAGGGAACGATCACGACCGTGGAGCGCGATTCGACCGGAACACGGACAATTGTGAAACTGGTGCTGAATCCGGCGAAGGGCTCGAACATCCACGTCGAAGTCTGGCTGCCCGATGCGGAGAAGTGGAACGCGCGTTTCCTCGGCCTTGGGAACGGCGGCGCGGCGGGAAAGATCAATCCGGGCGGCCTCGCGAGTTCGAGCGCGGCGGGTTACGCGGTGGCGACGACGGACATGGGCACCGCACCGAATTCCGACTCCGGCATTGGCAACGAGGAAGTGTGGAGGGACTTCGGCTTTCGTGCCACGCATCTCATGACCGTCGTGGGGAAGCAGATCGTGCGGGCGCATTATGGCATGGACCCGGAGCTTTCGTATTTCAGCGGCGGGTCCACGGGTGGCCAGCAGGCCTTGCAGGAGGCGCAGCGTTATCCTGAGGACTACGATGGCATCGCGGCTGCTGTCGCCGCGCATTGCCGCACGCCGCTGCACGCTTACTTCCTGTGGAACGAGCAAATCTTGAAGAAGTGCCCTTTCACGAAGGAGCAGGACGCGAGTGTCATCGCTGCAGCGAATGAGTTCATGGCATCGCGGGAGATCCCGCTGGCGGCGGGCAAGTTCGTTTCCGATCCGCGCTGCACCGCACAGGACATTGAGGCCGTCATCGCGCTGGCGCGGAAGAAGGACGCCACGCTCACGGATGATCACGCCGTGGCCTTGCGAAAACTCTTCGACGGCCCGCGCCATGCCGTGACAGGCGAGCGCCTTTTCAATGGTATCCCGCTCGGCAGTTCCATCGCGGCGTCACACGGACATCTGTATTTGTTCCAGTGGGTCTTCGGCAAAGACAAGAACCTCGAGGAGATCAACTTCGGCGCGGACATCGACACCTACACCGCGAAGCTCGCGCCGTATCTCAACGCGCAGAATCCCGACCTCAGCGCGTTCTTCAAGCGCGGCGGCAAGCTCGTCATGACGCTCGGCACTGCGGATTCCGTCGTGCCTTACCACGCCTCGATTGATTACTACGAGCGTGTCATCGAGCGCATGGGCGGGCTCGATCAGGTGCAGTCGTTCTTCCGCTTCTACGTCGTTCCCGGCCTCGCCCACGGCGGCGGTCCCGGCATCAATCAGGCGCCGAATCTGCTCGAAGCGGTGCGTGCTTGGCGCGAGACCGGCACCGCACCGTTCGCGCTCACCGGCCGTCACGTGGAGAACGGCAAACCTTTGTGGGAGATGACGATCTATCCGTATCCGATGCAGACGGGATGGAATCCGACGACCAACAGCTTCAAACCGATGGAAGGCAAACGCGGTGGCGTGGATCCGATCGCGGAGCGTTTCCTGCCGGCGGCGAAGGAGTGAAGCGGAACAGGATTTTACCCGGGGCAGGCCGAGCACAAGAAATGCACACCCCGGTCTCTTGATCGCGGGTGCTCCGTGGTTGAAGGAGCGTTGGATGATGCTCCGCCTCATACTTGCCGTGCACCGGAAGGTGGACTTCCGGCGCGTGCTTCCTGTTCTGGCAGGTGCGGCGCTTTCCGCCTGCCAGCAGGCGTCCGTTCATCTGGCCGAGGATGATCTGCTGCGGCAGGCGCGGGAATGGCGTCAGGAAGACGGGATGAAAGCGGCGCGCGACCGTCTGCTGTCGAGCTTGGAGAAAGCGGACGCGGACGGCGGCGGCTTTGAAAAGCGGCTTCTGCGAACCAATGCGGACAAGCAGTTTGCGTATGCCGACTCGATGGCGGGCATGTCCATGGCGGAGCGCCGGCGGACCGGCATCTTTTTCGTGGGAGGCTTTCACACCTCGACCGGGCTGTCGAAAAAGGTGGCTGCCAATGTGGTGGCGGATCTCTGCAAACAGGGCTGGCATGCGCGCCTCTTCGAACTGACGCCGCACGAGACGGTCGGGGAGGATGCGCGGCAGGTGCAGGCTGCGATGGAGCGGGAACTGCCGCAGGTGGATCGCGCGGTGCTGGCGGGTTTTTCGAAAGGCGGGCTGGACTGGATGCAGTGGTTTGCCAGCGAGGCCGGGAAGCTGCCGCTCCGCGAGCGGGAGAAGGTGCGGCTGATGCTGAGTTTTTCCGGTGTGCTGCGCGGTTCCATCGTGGGGGACTGGCTCTACCGCGGCGGAGCCCCGTTCGCGCAGATGACGCGATGGTATGTGTGCCTGGTGGATCCGCTTGGAAAGAAGGTCATGGAGGATGTGAGGTCGGTCAGCCAGGATCCCTGGATGCAGGACTCCGGGCCGCGGCTGCTGGAAGTCGCGCCCAATCTGCGGGTGGTCAGCCTTGTGGCGGTGCCTGACGGGACCGCCGGGTATCCTCAGGTGCATCCCGGCTTTCATCTGCTGAGCCGGGTGGTGGCGGCACAATGGTCGTGGGTGGGACCGCTGGACGGCATGACCGAGAGCGCCTCCCAGGTGCTGCCGCCCGGCACGGGCGTGGAGCAGCATCTCGTTCGGGTGCTTGGCTCCCATGCACTGCTGGACGGGCGCTACGTGAACGGCGCGAAGGTCAGCGCCGGGTTTCACCGCCGGCGAGATCGAACTCACGCCGGAGGCGAAATGCTCGATGACCTCCTGCGCAGCCTCCCGCGCGCGTGGGTCTCATGGTAGGGGCGCGCTGCGCCGCGTCCCATTTGTCTGTGGGCGGAGGAGGCGCGGAGTTTCTGGGTGTGTTCGAAAGACAGCCCCGTTCCGCGTCGCCCACCGCCTTTGCCTTCCCACACGCTGCTTGCCGACACCGACCTCTGTCTGGGGTGACATAGACCCCTCTGTGGGGTGACATAGACCCCTCTGTGGGGTGACATAGACCCCTCTGTGGGGTGACATAGACCCCTCTGTGGGGTGACATAGACCTCTCTGTGGGG
>NZ_JAGRPF010000088.1 GCF_020439865.1 Prosthecobacter sp. | reverse complement strand
TTCAACGGCCGGCGTGGCGCATTACGAGGCGATCATTCAACCGGCGAAAGACGCGCACTCGGGCAACAACCGTCATGAGGCGATGATCGAGATCGCCGGTGGTCCGCGAGTGCTGCTGCTGACGAATTACACGAATGATCCCGTGGCGGAGACGCTGCAACGACAGGGATTCACGGTCGAGACCGTCACGGAGCTGCGTTCGCTGCGTCCGGGTCAGATTGCGGGGGCGAAGTGTGTCATCTTCAACAACGTGCCCGCGTTTGAGCTGCCGTCCGACTTTCTGCCTGCGATGGACTTTTACGTGCGCGAGCAGGGCGGCAGTGTGTTGATGGCCGGTGGCAAGAAGAGCTTCGCCGCGGGTGGCTACTTCGAGTCTCCCCTCGATCCGCTGCTGCCGGTGTCGATGGAGTTGAAGCAGGAGCACCGCAAGCTCGTCGTCGCGATGGCGATCGTGATGGACCGCAGCGGGTCGATGGGCATGACGGTGCAGAACGGCTTCACGAAGATGCAGCTCGCGGACGAGGGCGCGGCAAACGCGATCCGCTTTCTCGGGCCGCAAGACTTGCTGACCGTTTTCGCCGTGGACAGCGAAGCGCATGAAATGGTGCCGCTGCAGCCGGTGGGACCGAACCGCGACAAGATGGAGAGCGCCGTGCGCCGCATCGAAAGCACGGGTGGCGGCATCTACGTTTACAACGGGCTGAAAGCAGCGTGGGACCAGCTCAAAAACGCGCCGGTGGGCCAGCGGCACATCATCCTCTTCTCCGACGCGGCGGATTCGGAGCAACCGGGCGACTATCAGAACCTCATCGACGAGATCCTCAAAAACAGCGGCACGGTCAGTGTGATTGCGCTCGGCACTCGGCGTGATGTGGATGCATGGATCCTCGATGACATCGCCAAGCGCGGCAAAGGGCGCATCTTCTACACGGACAAGGCTGAGGAACTGCCGAGCATCTTCAGCCAGGAGACGGTGGCCGTGGCGCGGAGCGCGTTCATCGCCGAAGCGGTGTCCGCCAAGGCGGCAGGCGGCTGGTTTGAGATCAGCAACCAAGTGATGGAGTGGCCGAAGGAGGTCGATGGTTTCAATCTCAGCTATCTGCGCGAATGGGCCAGCCAGGGGCTGATCACGCAGGATGAATACGCTGCGCCGCTCGTCGCCTTCGGACCGCGTGGCACGGGACGCACGGCGGCGGTGAGTTTTCCACTCGGCGGGGGGCACTCGCAGCGAGTGCGAGCATGGCCGAAGTATGGCGACTTTCTCCAGACGCAGGTGCGCTGGTTGATGGGCGAGGCCTTGCCGCCGGGGATCGGCGTGCGGCATCGCATCGATGGCAACACGCTCACGCTGGATTTGCTCTACGACGAGGAATGGGAACCTAAGCTGCGCGCCAAGGCCCCGCGGGTGGTGCTGGCGCATGGTCTGCGTGCGGAGTCGCAACATGAGCTCGCATGGGAACGCGTCGCGCCAGGGCATTTCCAGGCCAGCACGGAGCTGCCTGAAGGCGAGATGGTGCGTGGCGCGGTGCAGGTCGGAGGACAGGCGATCGCCTTCGGTCCGGCGATCGTCGGCACGAGCACAGAGTGGGCATTTGACGAGGAGCGCGTGGAGGAGCTGCGGCGCGTTTCGCTCGCGAGCGGCGGACGTGAGCTGCTGGAGATGAGCCAGGCGTGGCGCAGTCCGACGATTTCGCGATTTACCGATCTCAGCGTGTGGCTGTTCATTCTCACGTTACTGCTCGTGTTGTTTGAAGCCTTCGTGACCCGCACCGGCTGGAAGCTGCCACAACTGGCACGCACCGAGCCGAAAGCACGTCCGCTTGCGGCCAAACCACCGAAAGAGGCGGTGCAACATCGGGAACGTTTGCAAACTGCGCCGGCCAACACGGAGCCCAAGGCGGCGATCGCCTCGACGCCAGAGCCAAAGACTGCGCCCGTCACCGAAGCCGAGCGGCAAAACCGTTTTCGAAGGGCGAAAAAACGTTGATGCAAATCCGGCCTCGTGGCGACGTAGGTTTGAAGCACACCCTTCAACCGACGATCATCATGCCCAACTCACGCCGCTCCTTTCTGAAGAACTCCACGCTTGCTTCCGCCGCCGTCGCCTTTCCGGCTTTCGTCCGCGGTCAAAACCTGAACAGCAAGCTGCAGGTGGCCTGCGTCGGCGTGAACGGGATGGGCTTCAGCGATTTGAAGAACGTGGGAACGCACCCGGCAGTGAAGTTCGTCGGCTTCTGCGACGTGGACTCGAACCGTTTCGACAAGGCGGATGAGGCGCATCCGGGTGTGAAGCACTTCAGCGATTACCGCGAGATGTTCCGCACCTTGGGCGACGGTTTTGACGCAGTGACGGT
>NZ_JAGRPF010000087.1 GCF_020439865.1 Prosthecobacter sp. | reverse complement strand
CAGCACGCACCGGCAACTGGTTCATGGAAAACAACCTCGTCATTGCGCGTCTCGACAAGCTGAGCCGCAACGAGGACGTTCAGGCAAAGCTCTCCGCGCCAGACTGCCGCTGGGACCTGATCGTGTGCGACGAGGCGCACAAGATGTCAGCCACGCATTTTGGTGGGGAGATCAAATACACCAAGCGCCACAAACTCGGCCAACTGCTCTCCACGCTTACCCGGCACTTCTTGCTGATGACGGCAACTCCGCACAATGGCAAGGAGGACGACTTCCAGCTCTTCATGTCGCTGCTGGATGGAGACCGCTTTGAAGGACGCTTCCGTGATGGTGTTCACGCCCAGGATGTTTCCGATCTTATGCGGCGCATGGTGAAGGAACAACTGCTGAAGTTCGATGCCACGCCACTGTTCCCAGAGCGCCGGGCCTACACAGTGCCTTACAAACTCTCGGAAGCAGAGGCCACCCTTTACAAAGAAGTCACCAACTACGTTCGCCAGGAGTTCAACCGCGCTGAAGCGCTTCAGAACAACAAGCGTTCTGGTACCGTGGGCTTTGCCCTCACCATTCTCCAGCGCCGTCTCGCTTCGTCGCCGGAGGCCATTTATCAGTCGCTTCGTCGCCGTCGGGAGCGCTTGGAGTCCAGACTTCGGGAACTGGAACTCTTGCAACGAGGAGCCGCTCTCTCGGCTCGCGATCTTGAATCTGGCCCGACGTTGGATGCCGAAGACCTAGATGATCTCGATGATGCACCAGACGCCGAAGTCGAGGCCACGGAGGAACAGGTTCTCGATCAAGCCACCGCCGCTGGCACCATCCATGAGTTCAAGGCGGAGATCGAAATCCTGAAGCATCTGGAGTCCCTTGCTTTGCAAGTACGCCGCAGCGGTGAAGACCGGAAGTGGAGCGAGCTATCCCACTTGCTCGGCGAGATATTCACGCCTGCCGCATTCGGAAATCGCCTGTGCGAAGACACACCTGCTTTTGGTGCGAAGGCGGGCGACAAGTCACCAACGCAAAAGCTCGTCATTTTCTCGGAACACAGGGACACGCTGAACTACCTGGAAGATCGCATCAGCACCCTGCTAGGGGACAAAAATGCCGTCGTCGCCATCCATGGCGGTGTCGGACGCGAGGAGCGTCTCAAAGTTCAGGAGGCTTTCCGGCACGACCCCGAGGTGAAGGTCTTGATCGCCACGGATGCTGCGGGTGAAGGCATCAATCTGCAACGTGCTCACCTGATGGTGAATTACGACCTGCCGTGGAATCCAAACCGCTTGGAACAGCGCTTTGGTCGTATCCACCGCATCGGCCAGACAGAGGTCTGCCATCTTTGGAATCTCATCGCCGATGAAACCCGCGAAGGGGAGGTGTATCGCACCTTGCTCGACAAGCTCGATGAGGCCCGCAAATCCCTCGGCGGTCAGGTCTTCGATGTGCTGGGTAAAGTCCAGTTTGAGGGCCGGCCACTGCGTGAACTCCTCATCGAGGCCATTCGTTATGGCGAGATGCCGGACGTTCGTGCCCGTCTCACGAACGTGGTGGCAAATGCCTTCGACCAGAAACATATTCAGGACATGCTGGAGGAAAGGGCGCTGGCGCACGATGCCATGGATGCCAGCCGTGTTTACCGCATCCGCGAAGACATGGAGCGTGCCGATGCTCGCCGCCTTCAGCCGCATTACATCGAGTCTTTCTTCCTCGAAGCTTTTCGCCTGCTGGGCGGAACTGCGCGGCTGCGTGAGGCACGGCGATATGAGGTCTCGCATGTTCCAGCACCGATTAGAAATCGGGATCGTCTCATCGGTCTCGGTGAGCCAGTCCTCACTCGCTATGAGCGCATCGTCTTTGAGAAAATCCTCATCCAGCCGCAAGGCCAGCCGCTCGCAGCCTTCGTTTGTCCGGGACATCCGTTGCTCGATTCGGCGCTCGATCTCGTGCTGGAGCGTCACCGCGATCTGCTGCGCCGTGGAGCCATCCTTGTGGATGAAAATGACTCCAGCGACCAGCCTCGTGTGCTTTTCTACTTGGAGCATACCATTCAGGATGCAGGCATCACCCGCTCTGGAGAGCGCCGCGTGGTTTCCCGTCAGAT
>NZ_JAGRPF010000086.1 GCF_020439865.1 Prosthecobacter sp. | reverse complement strand
TCAGACCTCGACCTCCTGTGTGCGATCGGTCTGTATGCGGAAGTCGATGTCAAGGAGGCGAATTCCGCACTTGGTAAGCTTTACGAACGGCATGCTAGATTTGTTGTGAATCGACTCAAGACATTGGCAGCCTCGTATCCTGCAATCGACCCCGAGCAACTCACCCTGGACACCTTCGAGAAGGCATTTCGCCATGCAGGAGGCTTCAAAGACCAGAGTGGAAATGACGCTGACCGGCAAAGACAGCAAGTGCGGAGCTGGCTCATGGAGATAGCAACAAATCTCTTTCATGACGAACTGCGTTTGGTAAAGAACCAGGTCGCACTTCTCACCGATGCTGTGGAAAACCTTCCGGAGAATCCACTCGATGATGAGGCTGCCCCGTATGTAAAAACGAGCACCTTGCGAAAAATTGACGAAGCGTTCGTCGCACTCAATGAACAGGATGGCGATATCATACGCACCTACGCTTACTACGGTGCTCTTGGCGAAGACGGTGGAAATGTGCCTTCCGAAGTACGCGATGGCCTTATGAGACGCTACGGACTCACCGCAACAGCCCTGCGGCAACGCAAAAAGAGAGCGTTGGACAAACTTCGCGCCCAAGAATCCCGCTAATTCTCATTCACCCGCTCACCATGCCCACAATCACCGACGCCGAGATCCGCCAAGCCTTGATGCAAAGCGGTCATTTGCTCCCCACAAACGAGGACGCTGTAGCTTTCGTCGAACAGACGTACGCTGCGGAAATCGCCAGCACTTCAGTTCCTTCTTTTCAGCGCTTGCTTGATCAGATTCATGGAAAATCGACAAAGAAGGCGTCGATTCACCAAAAGCCATTCATTAGTAGTGCCATGTCTGGTCTCGCGCGCGCCGCACGAAACGGAAAAGAACTTCCACCAGAGATCATTAAGAAAATGGAGGCTGACAGAGACGCAATGGAAAATCGGGACTAACCGATGCCTGTCCGCTCGAACAAATTATCAAGGGAACGCGAGTGCGAGATTGTAGAACTCGCGGAAATGCACGCTGACGAGGCCTGCCCATCTGGAGCAGTGGACCCGCTTGCGATCTTCTCAAACGAAGAAGTGCCAGTGATCTTTGGCTCATATGGCGAAGGAACATTTGATGGAATGCTTGAGTTTAAGGCCGGAAAGTTTGCTGCATTCTGTAATATTGACCGCGGCAACGAAAAAGGGACTGCACGTGCGCGATTCACATTGGCCCATGAGCTCGGGCACCTGCTTATTCCTGAGCATCGGCTGGCATTAATGAATGGCACAGCAGCCCACTCGTCGCGTTGCGGAATGTTCGATGGAGCCGAGGATGACGAAGAATTTGAGGCGGATCTCTTTGCGTCTAATCTTCTCATGCCTGCCCGCAGGTTCGAGTTGGCAGCCAAGAAACTAGTTTCGGCCACACCCATCAAAGCAGCCTTGAGCCTCAAAGAGCAGTTCAAGACATCCATCTTGAGCACGGCCATTCGATACGGTGAACATCGAACTGAAGTAGTTGCTCTGATTTATTGGAAGGATGAGCAAATTAGTTGGCGGCGGATCCAAGATGCCTTTTTCTATCAGCACCAGTTTCGGAAATGGAAGCTAGATAAGGTTTCTCAGTTGCCGCCAGACTGTGCAACTGCGGCTGCACTGGCGGGTAGTCATTCTTCGTTAGAGGTCCACGATTCTGTTTTGAGCGCAAACTTCTGCTTTGAGCGGGTTGCGATGGGTGGACACCGAGACTTGATCCTTCGTGAGGAGGCGTTGAGACTCGGTTCACACGGAGTTTTGACCGTGCTGTCCGTTCATCCGAAGTTTCCGACAACCACTCCCCAGTCTGTGACTTGGTGAATGAGAAGTCAAACTCACACGATGCCCAGCTGTTTCTCAATGTCCTCAAGCGGCACGCCCTTCGTCTCGGGCACCATAAGCTTCACCCAGACGAGTTGCAGGACCATCATGCCGCAGAAGAAGAGGAACACCCATCCGGGAGGAAAAGCGGAGACCATCTTCGGGAAGAAGGTGGTGAGCAGCGCGGCGAAGATCCAGTGCGTGAAGCTGCCGAGCGACTGCCCGCCCGCGCGATGCTGGTCCGGAAAGATCTCCGCGATGAACACCCAGATCACCGCGCCCTGGCCGATGGCATGCGCGGCGATGAACGCGAAGATGCACACGGGCACGATGGCGTAGTGCTCGGTGAAAAACGCCCACGCGCACAGCCCCAGAGACGCGATGTAGCCAAACGATCCGATGTAAAGCAGCGCGCGGCGCCCAAGACGATCGATGAGCCACAAACCGGCGAAGGTGAAAACAAGATTCGCCACACCGATCCCGACCGACTGCAGCAGCGCGGCCTCCGCGCCGAGTCCGGTGAGTTCAAAGATGCGCGGCGCGAAATAGAGCACCGCATTGATGCCGGAGAGCTGGTTGAAGAATGCGATCAGGAAGGCCAGCAGGATGGGCACGCGGAGACGCCGGCTCCAGAACGCATGCGCCACGGTGTCGGTCGCTTTCGCGGCGGAGGTGATGTGATCCGCCTGCGCCTGAATGGCCGGCTCGTCCGCCTCCGGCTGGATCAGGCGCAGCACCGCGAGGCCCTGCGTGCGGTCGTTCTTTCGCGTCAGCAGCCAGCGCGGGCTCTCCGGCAGCGTGAAGCACATCAGCGTGTAGAGCAGTGCAGGAACCGCCTCCACGCCGAGCATCCAGCGCCAGGCATTCGCGCCGATGCCGCCGAGCAGGTAGTTCGACAGGAAGGCGACGAGGATGCCTAAGACGATGTTGAACTGAAACATGCCGGCGAGCCGTCCGCGACGCTCCGGCGGCGAAATTTCCGCGATGTAGAGCGGCGCGGCCACCGTAGACACGCCCACGCCAAGTCCGCCAATGAACCGCGCGACGATGAGTGACCACACATCCGGCGCGAGCCCCGACCACACCGCCGAAGCGAAATACAGCGCGCCCACCCAAATGAGCGTCCTCTTGCGCCCCCAACGATCCGTCGGCCACCCGCCGCACAAAGAACCAATGACCGTACCGTAAAGCGCCGAGGCCATCGCAAAGCCATGCAGACCGTCGCTCAAACTCCAGAGCGACTGGATCGTCTTCTCCGCACCCGAGATGACCACCGTATCGAAGCCGAACAAAAACCCAGCCAGCGCCGAAACGAGGGACCAGAAGAAAAGGCGTGAGGTGGCGCTTGGGTTCATCGCAGTCGGATAGAACACCATCCAGCCGCGACCGTGGCAAGATCAATCCGCGAACACGTGAACTCAGGCGCCCAGCACGCCCTTTACATGCTTCATCGATTTCGCGAAGCACTCGTGCACGTAGGCCATGGCTTTCTTCACCTTGGCTTGCGCGGCGGGATAATCGTCGTCGATGGCGAACAGCGTCTCCACCATCTTCTCGACCGGCGTTTCATCCATTTCGAGCAGCCATTCGCCGAGACCGATGTCCTTGAACATCCAGCATTTCGGCGAATGAAACTCCGAGTAGGTGTGAATGATCGGCGTGCCGTTCGCGAGCGCGATGATGGGTGAATGCGGCTCGTGGCAGACGATGGTGTGGGCGCGGGCGAAGATCGAGGCCGCTTCATCGGCGTTCCAGAAGTATTCAAGGTTCACCACGTGCTTCTGGATCTCCGGCGGCAGCGGGTCGTGGATGAGGCGTTTGTTGTGGCCCATCTCCTTGATGGTCTCCGGCGAAATCAACACCTTGCCGCCGGTCTTTTTGACCCAGCGGGTCACCAGTTCGCGATACTTCGCCGCACGGCGTTCGTCATCGGCGATCTGCTGCGGCGTGGGATGCAGCGGATTGAGTTTCTCTGGGCGAGGATCATCCACGCCCGGAGCCTTGGGGGTATTGGTGCGGATCTGAACGGTGATGAACTTCTTCTCCTGCAGCCCGAGCTTCTTCATCGTCGCGAGTCCGCGCTCGTCGTCGCGAACGTCGATGCCGAAGCAGCCGTCGGGTCCGAATTCGAGCACCGGTGTCTTGATCCCGGCGTTCTTGAGGATGTTCAGCGTCTTCGTTTCGCGTGTGTAGATGAACGACGCCGCATTGAGCAGCTCAATGCGCTCCGCCGCTCCTTCGCCCTGGACCATCGTGGGGAAAAAGGACTGGCCGAAGAGGCCGTAGGGCTTGCCGTGCTTCGTGCAGAACTTCATGTAGCTGAGGTCCTGCCCCATGCCGGAGTTGCGGATGAAGAGGTCGCAGTTTTGGATCGCCTCCTGCAGTTTGAGATCCTTCTCACCTTTGCCGTCGATCTTGCCCTGAAGAATCTCCACCTTCGGGAAGCGCGCCTTGAGCATCGCCGTGACACGTTCATCCAGCTTCATCGCCCACAGCACCACGTTCACCTGCGGCAGATGCTCCTCAATCACGCGCAGCGTTCCCGGCGTGTGGCCGATGTCACCGATGTTCACCGTGTCCCACGCGGACTGCAGCACGATGGTCTTCGGTTTGCCATCAGCAGCGAAAACGGAACCGCCGAGCGCGGCGGTGATGGAGGCGATGAAGTGACGGCGGGTGTGCATGAGTCAGTTATTGATCGGAAGAAGTTGCAGCGCATCCAGAATGACGAAGCCATCGGTGCCCGTGTTGCTGAGTGTGATGGTCGTCTCGGTTCCACCGTCGAGCTCGACCCTGCCGATGCTGCGAAACGCTTCGCCGGCGGGTAGCGGCTGGGTTTGATCGACGGTGATCTCGATCTTGCGTTCGCCGTTTTGAATCGTCACCGGCACCTTCGTCGCCCGTGTCTCGTGCGCGGAGTAGGCCATGCGCAGATCGTAGCGGCTGGATTTGGGTGCCTTGAAATGGAAGATGGCGAGGGACTGGCCATCGCCTCGCTTGTCGTCGTGCACGTAGCCGGTGCCGATGTGCGGCTTGAAGTTGGACGAACGGCTCCACGGGCCCTTGAGTTCCGCCTGCGCGTCATCGAGCACGATGCCAGGCAGCGTTTTGGGATCGATGCTCACCGTGCCTTTCGGCTCGGGCGGAAGGTCCGGCAGCACGGGCAGCTCCAGCACCTGCTTTTGCGCCAGCAATCGCTCACGCAGTGCCGGATACGGCAGCTTCTGCACCGCGAGATTCTGTTTCGCACTCAAAGCGGCGGCGATGCCCGCGCTCTGGCCGAGGATCATCCATGTCGGCTCCACGCGGATCGACGAAATGCCCACATGCGTGCATGACAGCGCCACAGGCACGAGCAGATTGTCACACTCGGCCGCCTTCGGCAGAATCGCGCGATACGGAATGTGATACGGATAGCCGTGGCGACGTCCGGCCATGCGCTGCGGCATGATCGTGCCTTCATCGACGACGAACTCATTCGTGCCGACGCGCTGGCAGTCGTGCGAATCGACGGGGAATGACGAGACGCCGATGGGATCGTCCTTCTTTGGATCATCCATGATGTCCCTCTGCGAAATGATGTATTCGCCGATCATGCGCCGCCCTTCGCGGACGTAGAGTTGAGGCGACCAGTGATCGTAGGCGGGGAACTCGTCACGGCAGAGGCCGAGTTGCGCGTATTCCTCGCGAATGTGCGCAGGCACAGCGGCGTCTGTGGTGAGGAAGTGATACATCTCGAGGGTGTACTGCTTGTGCGCCTCCCAGATCTTCGCGCGTCCCGCTTCATTCGCCTCACTCCAGCCATTGCAGGCACCGACGAGGCCCATGGAGAACTGTTTTCCGATGCCGTTGTTCGCATCAAACTTGTTCCCCGGCAGCGGATACAGATCCCACAGCAGATGCGGACGTTTCTCCTGCGCGAAGTAGCGCCGCAGGATTTCAAAGCGCGCCGGATCGTAGTTCGCGGGTTCCGGAAACGGCACGCGGTTCGCGGCATCCTTCGTCACGCAGAGACGGAAGCTGTAAACCATCACGTTTCTGTCGCCCTCATCCTCCGGACCGGCGTCCGTCGTCGTGATGAACGGTAGCGGCTTGCCATCGGCGTCGATACCGGACATCGCCATCTTCGCCTTCGGATACTGCTTTCCGGCGAGCGGTTCGCCGAACTCCTTCCGCCCTTCGCGGCCAATCGTCCAGCTCACGCCCGAGGCCGCCATCAGATCGCCTTCATAAGTGCCGTCGATGAACACCTTCGCGGTGAAGTCGCCGTCTCTCGTCGCGATCTGCGTGATGCGTGTGCCGCTTTTGACCACGCTTTTCAACACACGCTTCGTCAGCACCTTCACGCCCGCTTCATCGAGCATCTCCTGCGTGATCTTCGCCGCCACATGCGGTTCATAAGTCCAGTGCGTGTGGTCCTTCACGCTGACCTGATAAGGCAGTTTCACACCGCGCTGCTGATAGTCCTTCTCGACGCGTGCGTGCCATTCATCAAAGAGTCCCATCACGGTGCTGCGCACCGTTTGATTCGAATCGGAAAAGCACAGGCCGCCCGTGTTCACACCGCCCACATGCGCCGTCGGCTCAAGCAAGATGACCGAGGAACCTTCACGCGCCGCGGCGATTGCCGCGCAAAAACCTCCCGGCGTGGCCCCATACACAATCACATCCGCCTCCGTGGCGGCATGCGCAGACAAACTGAAGGCGAGGAGAAAGGCGGCGATGCGTGTCATGGCTTCCACAAGGATGCAACGCCCGCCTTTTGGACATCATTTCATCCGCGCCTGCACCGCTTGGTGTGCCGTCTCCTGCAGGAAGCGGGCGAAGTCGGCGTCGAGGCCTTTCGGGATGTAGCTGTTTCCGATCACGCTGTCGCCGAACAGCACCTCATACCAGACACAGGCGCCGAGATACTCGCCCGCCATGTTCGCGTGATGGCCGTCCAGGCCGAGAGTGATCTTCGTTCCGTCCTTCGACTTCGACCAGCGCCAGCCGACGTGCAGCGAATGGGTCTGGTCGGGCAGTTCGGGTTGCTTCGCTGTTTTGGAATTGAACGGCTTCGGATCGGGTTTGTAACCCCACTTCGGATCCGTGTCCGCGAGATGGAAGGCGTCGCCAGTCGGAATGATGCGCGCGCCGTATTCCGACGCGAGCTTCTCATAGGAAGCACGCAGTCCATCGTACATCGCCTGCTGCGTCTTCGGTTCGCCAGGCTTGGGCTCCTTAACAGAGAAACGCGGATCGTCCACGCGATACTCCCACGTCTCATGCACGAGCAGCTTCGCCTGCGGCGCGTGCTTGGCGATGTAATCATGCAGGAAGCCCGCATACGGCTGGTAGGTCGCGTAGTCGTGGCTCTTGATGCTCGCCTGCTGGATTGTGACGTAGTCCCACTTGTCGAGCGCGAGGTTTTCCTTCAAGCCGCGACCGCTGGTATATAGCCCTGCCTTGTCCTGCGGTTTCTCCTCGTGGAGCTTCGCCTTGTCCGCATGCACCTGCAACGACGCGCCACCGATGACGAGCGAGTTGTGAACAAGTGTATGCTCGCCCGCCTTCGCGAGGTCTCTGAGGTAATGTGTCGCGTTCGCGGAGAAGCTGTTGCCGATGGTAAGCAGGCGAACCGTCTGGGGTTTGCCCGCAAACGACGAGGTCCAGACCAGCAGCGCAGCGAAGAGGACGAACACTCTCATGGCTCCGATCAATGATGGCATCCGCAGCCTTCACCACAGCCGCCCTTTTTCACCATCTCCTCGGGAGATGGCACACGGCCGCTTTCGAGGCTCTTGCCGACAAAGGTGTTCACCGCTTCGGCCACGCCGCTGAGCACGTTTTGCGCGCCGAGGAAGCCCGCAATGATCTCATTGCCCTCGCAGCGATCCTGCAGCGCGTTGAAACGGCTGATCTCATCGGCGGTCGGCTCTTCGTCCTGATGCTGCTTCTGATGCAATGAACGGCCCAGCGTGGCCATCTCGCGATAGAGCGCCATTGCTGATTCGTCGGCCAGAAAGGCCTCTGCTTGAATGCGGGCGCTTTTCACTTCGCCGTCGGCCACGAGGGCTTCGCAAAGCTCGATAATCTTGGATTGGATGAGGGGGGATGCAGTCATGGGGAGGCGAGGTTAGGCCGGAATCGCCGATTCAAAGGGAAAAGTCGGACAATTTCACCACGCCCGTGCCGTCTCGAGGTTCCGCCTGAAGCCCTCGCGCACGAGGGAGAGGTCGGAATCCATGGCAGTCCAGGTGAAGCCGAGCGCCTTGAGCTTCTCCTTGTCGTCGATGTGACGAACGAGAATGCCGCAGCCTTTGCCGTGGTCTTTGGCGGCTTTCACGATCGTGTTCACGCAATCGTCATAACTGTGCGGCGACTTCCGCGCTTTGAGATCGTAGGACAAATCAGCGGGACCGATGAACAAAGCGTCGATGCCTTCCACGGCGGCGATGGCGTCCGCGTTCGACACGCCTTCCGCCGTCTCGATCTGCGCGAGGATGATCGGCTTGGGCATCTCATCGCCGGGAAGACGCATGCCGTAGCC
Source organism: Prosthecobacter sp. (assembly GCF_020439865.1). Taxonomy (GTDB): domain Bacteria; phylum Verrucomicrobiota; class Verrucomicrobiia; order Verrucomicrobiales; family Verrucomicrobiaceae; genus Prosthecobacter. Next base: position 5,340 of record NZ_JAGRPF010000086.1, on the reverse strand, counting down.
GTAAGCGCGCACCGTGCGTGAAACACCACGGGTTCCCTTGGGCGGATAGTAGGCCGACTTCACGCAATGCTCCGCCTGCGCCACGGTGTCCACGTGCGGCACCATGATACCGTCCGCGCCCCAGTCGAGCACGCGGCTGATCAAATCGGGATGCGGCGCGCTCACTCGCACGATGCCGAGCGTCTGGCTGCCGCGCAGACCGCGCAATTGATTCGGCAGCGCGGCCTCGGATTCGCAGCCGTGCTCGAGATCGATGAGGACCCAGTCAAAGCCGCATTCCGCCGCGAGCTCGGTGACCGCGGGTGATCCGATGGAGATGAAGGTGCCGATGTGGTTTTTCATGGTTGGAGAATGTCGAGGCCGCAGCCCTCCCGCAAGCCGCGCAATGCGAGCGCTAGCCGTGCGAGCGTGAATGCGCGCAAACTCGCGCCCGAGGAACCGCTGCCGATGAGAAAAAAGCCGCTGTCGCGATCAAAGTAACCCGCACCGACGCGGATGACAGCCTTCACGATCATGTTCCGCAGCAAATGCAGCCAGAAGCGACGCAGATGATGCTCCGGCAATGGGCGAACACTTTGATACCCATCGAAAGCGCATCGCAGGAAGTCCTCGTCGTGAAAGCACGCGAGCAAAGAGAGGTCGTCCATCGGATCGCCGCTGATCGCGTCGTCGAAGTCGATGAAGGCGGCGATCTGACTCTCGCTGCCGAGGATGTTCCAAAGCGCGAGGTCTTTGTGCACGAGGCAACCACGGTCGAGTTGAAGCAGCGCCTGATGATTTTGGATCTCGGCGGCGATTTCATCACGCTGCTCTCTGTTCAAGAATCCTCGCGTGACAAGGAAGTCGAGATGTTCATCGAGCCGCAGGCGGAAGTAGTCGGCATACGTCGTGTGATAACCTCGCAAGGATTCATCGAGCACGCCGAAGCCCTCCAACGTGATCGACTGCCACTTCGCCACGGCCACGCCGATGTCGAAGGCGATGCGAGACACATAGAGTGCCCCCCGCTTGAACCAGTGATTGAGATCGGGCGCCGCAATTCGCTCCAGAGCCTGCCACGCGAACGGCACGCGGCTGCGCGTGGCATCACAGCCAAACACACGCGGCGTCAGGACGCCCGCAGCACGCACGCGATCCAACAACTCCGACTCCACGGCAAGTTGACCATCTTTTTCCGGACCGTTCTCGACACGCACAAACATCGTCCGGCCATCCACGTCGGCGTACCAGGTGAGGTGATTGCCCTGCCCGGCTCCAGCGCTCAGCGTGACTGCTTTGGCATCAAAGTGCTGCCGCAAGTCCTCGCGAAGCTGTCGCTCGATTTCCGCATCGGATTCACCTCGCGTTTGCGTTCCATGAAACGCCGCGGGTCGATCACATTTCCAGTAGTAGATGTCACGACGGCTCATTCGACAGAACGACGTTTCCACCAGGAGGCGATGAGACCGCCGACGATGTTTTGCATGACTCCGCTGAAGACGGAGGCCGCGGCGGCGAGCGGCATGGTGGGGAAGTGCTGCTTCGCCAGCGATGCCGCCATGCCGCCGTTTTGCATGCCGACCTCGATGCTCACGGTTCGGGCCACGGACTCGGGATAGCGCAGGACTTTGGTGACGAAGTATCCAACGCCGAAGCCGAAGATGTGCAGGAGGAAGGCGGAGAGCGCGAGCTTGCCGAAGTTCGCCGCGATGGCCTCCGCGCTCGCCGCCACGATGCCACCGGTGACCAGCGTGAACGCGATCACCGCGACGGTGGGACCACAGGCACCGATCTTATCCGCCGTGCGCGGCAGCTTCCACCGGATGAGCACGCCGAGCATCACGGGTGCGACGACGAGTTGCAACGCGGAGAGACACAACCCCAGCTTGTCCACCGGCACATACGTCCCCGCGAGCCAGCCCGTCCATAACGGCGTGAATACAAAGGACATCACCGTCGAGCACAGCGTGAGGATGACCGAGAGCGCGACATTCGCCCGTGCGAGATAGCTGATCATGTTTGACGCCATGCCGCCCGGACAGCTCGCCACGAGAATGATGCCGACGGCGAGGCCGGGCTCAAGCTTCAGCAGCCATCCCACGAACCAGCCGCACAATGGCATGATCGTGTATTGCGATGCGAAGCCGAGCGCGACGCAGCCCGGCATTTTGCCGATGCGCCGAAAGTCATCGAGGCTCAACGTGAGTCCCATGCCGAGCATCGATGCCGCGAGCGACCACAAAATCCAAGGCTTGTCGAACCACAGCATCGTCTGCGGTTTGAAGAACGCAACGATCGCGAGGCTCACGAGCCACACGGGATAGAGGTTGTTGAACCAGTTGAAGAAGCGCTGCATGTCCGGTGATACCAAGGTGGCCCGTCTGTGATCAAGGTTTGAATTCGCGAAGTGATGCGCCGTCGCCCTCGATCAGCAGCACCAGCTTCCGAAAGCTGAACCGCTCTCCTGCCTTCACGGCTTTGCGATAAAGGCTCACGCGATTGATCTCGCCGGGGAAAAGCTGCGTTTCGGGTACATCGACCTTTGTGAAACCGGCTTTTTGCAGCGCATCCTCCTGACTTGCCGCTTTGGGTCGAATCGTTGGTGTGAGCGCGTAAAGCGTTCCCGGTTTGGAGACTTCGACATCTATCTTCTCGATGCTCGTGCGCAGGAACGGCAGATCACGCACCGCGTCGGGCATTTGGTCGATGACATACTCGCGATCGGTGAAGAGCTTCACGCCGTGTTTCATCATCGCAGGAGCGGGCGGGGGTGGTGGCGGCCAGTCGATGCGCTTCTGACCCTTCTGCGACTCGAACTCGCCGACGACCTCGAGTTTGCCAAACATGATGCGCTCTTTGCGCGACGCGTCCTTGTCGCCCTGCGTCACGGCGAGCCAGATGTCGCCCTCGTGCTCGTGGAAGGTCGGGTATTGGAAGGACTTCGGTGTCTCGAAGCGGTATTTGCGCTGCCACGTTTTGCCGTCGCGCGAGATGTCCACATTGAAGACGCTGCGATTCACCCCTTGGAACTTGGTCGCCTCCTGCCAGCCGAGGTAATAGACGCCGCCGAACTTGTCGAAGGTCGGCTTCGAGTTCGCGCCGTTCGGCACCTGCGGCAGTTCCGTGCCGATGCTCCACGTTCTGCCATCGGCGCTGGTGGTGAAGTGGTAGTTGCCCTTGTCGTTGCGGCAGATCGCCATCCACGTGCCGTCGGGCAGACGATTCACCGCAGATTCGCTGAGCTGCTCAGCCTGTGGCTCATTGAAGTGGCCGAGGACTTCGAAGGTGATGAGATCATCATGCGCGAGCGCGAGCGCGTTTTGTTTCCCGCTGAAGTTGTTCAAGGCGACGTAGAGCTTGCCTTCGAACTTCTTGAAGGAATCGAAGATGAAGAAGGACGAGTCGCTGGCCTTCCTGGCGAAGCCCTGCGCCGCGGCATCCGCATGAAAATACTGCGGCTGGAAATCAAACGTTCCCGCCTCGGTTTTGATTTTCGCCTTGTGAATCGTCGGTGCAAAGTCGTCGCGCTTCAGATCGAAGTCGCGATACCACATCTGCGACTGCCGCTTGCCCGGATCTTCGCTAGTGAAGTAGCAGCGCAATGTGTTCGCATCTTTTTGCACGATGCGCGGAACGAAGCACGCACCGACGGGGAGCGTCACGTTCTCAAACACCTGCTCGCTCTGCGCGAAGTCGATGACCTTCTCCAGCTTGAGTGTCTTCAGATTCACGATCGACATCGTGGCATAGATGAACGGCCACCCTGCGCTCTCGCCCGCCTTCAAGTCATTGGCTTCCGTGACGATGTACGCACGCTCGCCCACACAGACAAACTCCGCATCATGCGCACCCTTCACGCGAGGCGCAGAGGTGTTGATGAGACGTTGCATGACGATGTCGCCCGCCAGCGCCGGATCCCAGTTCGCAGGGAGGAGCTTCGGCTTGTCGAGCCTGCTGATGATCTGCTTCAGCGTCACCTCGCCAGACACGTTCTTCCCGGCCACAACGTCTTCTTCCTTGAATTTCGCCAACAGGATCTCGCCTGAGCCCTGACGATCGCGGTCATAGGTGATCCAGATGAGCCCGTCTTTGTCCTGCACCCCGTCGGGATAGGACACGCCATTGCGCTCATCGAGCAGCAGACCTTCATTCCACGTCGCGCCGTCGTCGGTGGAGATCTGTGCGGTGAGATGGCTGCGACCGGTGAACTTGAAGTGGTTCACGAGCAGCAGATTGCCGGAGGCGAGACGGCGAATGAAAAAGCGCGAGCCGGGATTCGTGATCGTGCTTTGCACTGCCTTGCTCCACGTGCGTCCTTTGTCTTCCGAATGGCTTTCCCAAAGGAAGCCGCCGCCCGTGCGCGTGAGCAGCCAAAGGCGGCCGTCCTTCAGTTCGGTAATCATGCACTCCAGCGCCCAATGCGGCGCTTCGAGCGCACCGTGCAGCTTCCACGTTTTGCCGCCGTCCGTCGAAATGCCGACGCCCTGAAGCTGTTTCGGACCGGCGAACCAGTCCTCAATCGGTTCGACCGCGTGCGTGACGGGCATGATCCATTCGCCGGAAGAAAGCACCGTCGGCTTGTTCATGCGGAAGGCATACGGCCCTTCGTAGCCGACGCGAAACTCCGCGCCGAACACCGGCGGCGCGGCATCCGGATCATCGCAGATGCGCGCCCACACATCGTGCTGCGCGGTGTCCTTGTTGCCACGATTGAAGATGTACCAAAGCCGTCCCTTCGGATCGATCCACAGCGTAGGATCAAAGCAGCGCGTGCCGCCCTTCGGCAAACCCATCGCCTGAGGCGTGGTGAAGGTCTTCGCCTGATCATCGCTGTAGCAAAGCAGCACCATGTTCTCAGGTGCGGGCTCTTTGGGACCACCCGTAAACCAGGATGCAAACACGCGGCCTTTCGCGGTGCGTTCGATCCCGGGGATACCCTGCCAGGTGTGCGCCATTTCGAAAACTGGCGTCTCCGCGAAAGCGGAGAACGAGGCAAGCGCCATAAGCGAAAGGAAGAATCGATGAACCATGATGGGCAACCAAACGAAGTGAACCGGAGCATTTAGCCCATTGAACGAGTCGCTGGCGTGTTATGGTAACACCATGCCGACCACACTGAAAGACATCGCCCTCGCCACAGGTGTTTCCTTGATGACGGTGTCGCGCGTGTTGCGCGGAGCGCCGAAAGTGTCAGCGGAGAAGCGGGAGCTGGTGCTGAAGGAGGCGCGGTGGCTCAACTACCAGCCGGACCCGCATCTGGCGCGCATGATGCAGGTGGTGCGCGGCAAGAAGCAGACGCGTGTGCGGGCGGTGGTCGCCGTGATCCGCGAGCATGTGCCGCAGGACGGGCTGCTGGGGCCT
>NZ_JAGRPF010000085.1 GCF_020439865.1 Prosthecobacter sp. | reverse complement strand
TTTGTTGTCGCTGTCACCTTCTTTGCCATCGCTCTGATTCGCCAGCAGCGCTTCAACGCCCTGCTTCGCCGTCGCCCTCGTGCCAGCCAACCGCTCCTGCGAGCACTGGTGGCCAGCCTTTCTCACAAGGCCGGGGTGAAAAAAGCGGTGTCAGTCGTCCTCATGCCGGCGGGCACCACACCTGCGATGGTCGGCATTCGTCAGCCGAAACTGCTGTTGCCAGAGGATTGGGACACGCGTTTCGACGAACGTAGCCTTCGTCATGTGATGCTGCATGAATTGCTGCACGTGAAGCAGCGCGACCTTCTCTGGAACTGGGTCGCCACCGCCGTGCAGGCGCTGCATTGGTTCAATCCGCTCGTCTGGTTCGTCGTCTCGCGCTTTCAGGCGGACCGCGAACTGCGTTGCGACGCCGGTGCGCTGGAGATCCTCGCGCCGTCCGAGCGTCTCGACTACGGCCACACGCTTCTCCGCATTCAGGAAACCTTCTTCGCACCACCGGCCATCGCAGGGTTGGCTCCATGTGTGCGCAACCATCCCACCCTGCGTCAACGCATCCTCATGATCGCCACCCCAACCACCCGTCAGCCCGTGCTTCAGGCCTTGCTCGTCCTTACCCTCGGCACCCTCGTCTGCTACTCCTTCACCACCGCACGTGCGGCGGAAAAAGAAGTGCCGCCGAAGATCCGCGGCGGCGAAACTTCCCGCAGCGCTGAAACCGGCAAACCCGCCGCGGGCGAACGCGAAGGCGGCGAAAGAAAGCCCGGCATGCGCGAGGGTGATGGCGCTGCCCGCCGATCCGCCGAAGGCGACGGCGCTGCCAGAAAGTCCGCCGAGCGCGAAGGTGACGGTGCTCGCAAACCCGGAATGCGCGACGGCGATGGCGCTCCGAGGACTGGCGAACGCGACGGCGACAGACCCCGCACGGGCACCCGTGACGGTGAAGGCACGAAAAAGCCCGGCATGCGTGATGGTGAAGGCGCCCCGAGGACCGGAGCCCGCGATGGCGACCGCCCCCGAACCGGCGAACGCGAAGGTGACAGACCCCGCACCGGAACCCGCGAAGGTGAAGGAGCGCCAAGAACTGGTGCCCGTGACGGCGACCGCGCCACATCCTCCGGTGAGACCATCACTCTCAAAGTCATCAAGAACGGCGATGTCGTGATGGTGGGTGACAAGGAAGTCGCCATGGGCCGTCTTCGCGGCCACCTCAGCACTTTCCTCCCCGAACATCCCGGTGCCCGCATCGAAGTCACCGGTGACGACGACGTTCCGCTGAAGGCGCTTCACAACACGGTCGATGCCGTGCGTGACAACGGAAACAAGAACGTCGGGATCAAGACCGAGTAACGCCTGGCTTCCATTGCAGAAGCTTATGATTCCGCTGCGTACATTAATGCTTTTTGCATTATTGGTTTCCCTCTCGGGGTGTGCATCCTTCACATCAGTCCCAATCACAAACAAGGCCGTGCAAGGCCGTTATACCTTGGATGAAAAAGGTGGGTGGTATGCAGGAGAGTACATTGTCCTACGAGAAAAAGACTTCGAGTACGGCCAGTTTACCGATGTTGTTGGCGATCCTAGAATGGAAATGTTTCCGCTACGTGGAAGATACAAACTCGACGGCTGCCTGCTCACACTCGATCACCGCTTGGTAGAGTCTCCTCATCGCATAATCACGCCGCACAAAGGTCGCCTCATCATCTTGAAGCCCAATGAGGCCGACTTGCTTCTGCAGACTGGAAAAATCTCACTGGAAGCCCTTTACCAGCGTCCATTGAGCCGCCCGAACTAATTTAGACAGTTCGATAGTGGCGAAA
>NZ_JAGRPF010000084.1 GCF_020439865.1 Prosthecobacter sp. | reverse complement strand
GCCATGCAGGAACGAATCACCTCCACCAAGACCGGTTCCATCACCTCGTTCCAGGCCGTTTACGTCCCTGCCGATGACTTGACCGACCCTGCGCCGGCCAACACCTTCGCTCACCTTGACTCCACCGTCGTGCTTGAGCGTTCCCTCGCCGAACTGGGTATCTATCCTGCCGTGGATCCTCTCGCCTCCGTGTCGAAGGCCCTCGCGCCTGAAATCGTCGGCGAAGAACACTACCGCGTCGCCCGTGGCGTGCAGCGCGTGCTTCAGCGCTACAAGGACCTTCAGGACATCATCGCCATCTTGGGCATGGACGAACTCAGTGAAGAAGACAAACTCACCGTCTTCCGCGCCCGCAAGCTCCAGCGTTTCCTCTCCCAGCCCTTCCACGTGGCCGAAATCTTCACTGGCACCAAAGGTGAATACGTTTCCGTCAAGGACACCGTCAAAGGCTTCGCTGAGATCCTTGATGGCAAGCACGACAACGTCCCAGAAGCCAACTTCTACATGAAGGGCGGCATCGATAGCGTGAAGAAAGACTGAGTGCGTTAATCCGTCGTCATTCGTTATTTAGAAAACTCCTTCCATGCCCCTCAAACTCGAAATCGTCACTCCTGAAGCCCGCATCTACTCCGATGAGGTCGACACTGTCGTGCTTCCGGGTTACGAAGGTGAGATGGGAGTGCTTCCCGCCCACGCCAACTTGGTGACCACGCTTCTCCCTGGCGAGCTGCGCATCACCAAGGATGGCAAGACGACCGAGATGGCCGTCGGCGAAGGTTTGGTGGAAGTTACCGGCACCGTGACACGCATCCTCACCGATGTCGCCTTGGACGCCGACAAGATCGACGAGAGAGCGGCCGAAGAAGCCATCGAGCGCGCCAAGAAGGCCCTTGAGACTCTCAAGCCTGGCGAACATCAGGAAGAAGTCGCTGCAGCCATGGCCGCCATTCAGCGCGCTACAGCTCACCTCCACATCAAACGCAAGCGCCGCACGGTCTAAGGAACAGCGGACACCTGTTGTCCGCTTCCTGCAACTTGGCAGCTTGTAGTGTGCGTGAAAGAACGCCAGAGAATGTGACTTCGAGCTTGCTGCATGCGCAGTCTTGCTTTCTTCTGAAATTCTCACATGGCATTCAAACTCGTCATCATCACCGGGGCCCAGATGGGCGTCGAACGTGCCACGCTCGACTGGGCGTTGAAATACGAAATCCCCCATGGCGGCTGGTGCCCGAAAGGGCTGTTCACCACGGACGAACCGTTGGATCCGCGTTATAAGCTCAAAGAGGCGGATTCGGAGAACATCTTGGAGGCGGTCAGCTCCAATGTGCGTGATGCCGAAGCCACCCTGGTCTTCACGGTCGCGGCCAAGGCTGCAGGCACAGCCCAGAAGGCCGTGAGCGGCGCCAAGAAGCAGAAGAAGCCCGTGCTGCACGTCCACCGCGGCATTCTCGGCGTCTCTGAGAAGATCGTTGCCTTCCTCGACAAGCATTACATCCGACGCCTGCACATCACCGGCTCTTCAGACACCGACGAACCGGGAGTAAGCGACTGGGCCACCAACGAGCTCGAGAAAGCGAAGGGCATTCTGGACCGTCGTCCGGATTGATCCGGCGGGCGCGCATTGCGCCGCGAAGATTCCTCCGTTTCTGGCCCGCTGTTTGCGACGCCTTGTGACCACCCAACCTCCGCTTTTGACGCATGTTATTTCTCGCCAACGCAACGACTCACGCCGCACTTCCTCCCATGGGCATGATGGCTCCTTTTGCCCTCCTGCTGCTCTGCATCGCGCTGATGCCGCTTTTCGCCGCCCACTTCTGGGAGCATCACTATCCGAAAGTCGCCGTTGCGCTCGGACTGGTCACCGCGGGCTACTATGTCTTCGTTCAAAAGGACTGGCATCCGCTGCATCACGCGGCGCATGAGTACGTCAGCTTCATGGCGCTGGTGGGTTCCCTGTTCGTGATCTCCGGTGGCATCAACATCCGTGTCAAAGGCGAGGCGACGCCCATGGTGAACACGATCTACCTGCTGATCGGTGCCGTGCTCGCCAACTTCATCGGCACCACCGGTGCGTCCATGCTGCTGATCCGGCCGTGGATCAAGATGAACAAGTTCCGCATCACCGGATTTCACATCGTCTTTTTCATCTTCATCGTGAGCAATGTCGGCGGCTGCCTCACGCCAATCGGTGATCCCCCGTTGTTCCTCGGCTTTCTGCGCGGGGTGTCGTTCTGGTGGGTGCTGCAGCACTGCTGGCAGGCCTGGGCGCTGGCCGTGACAATCCTGCTGGTCGTGTTTTTCATCTTCGACACTCGCAACTTCGCCCGGGTTCCCAAGGAAGTGCGTGAAATGGAGACCGCTCATGAGGACTGGTTCTTCCGCGGCCTCTTGAATCTCGTCTGGCTCGGCGTGGTGCTCGCCGCAGTGTTTCTGCCGAAGAGCATTCAGGAGACCACCGTGCTTGGTGTTTTCTCGGTGCCCTCGCTGGTCATGTTTGCCGCCGCCGTCGCCTCCTACTACACCACCAAGCCCGAGGTGCATGAGTCGAACGATTTCAACTTTGGTCCGGTGAAGGAAGTGGGATACCTGTTTGTGGGCATCTTCCTCACCATGATTCCGGCACTGCAGATTCTGCAGAGTGGCGAAGCGGTGCACATCACTTCTCCCATGCAGTATTACTTCTCCACGGGCGCTCTCTCGGCCTTCCTCGACAATGCTCCCACTTACCTCTCCTTCCTCGCCGCGTCGATGGGGCAGGAGCATCTCTCCGTGGACTCACACGCCGACGTGATGAAGTTCGCAGTCGAGAACGCTCCCCATCTCATCGCCATCTCATTGGGCGCCGTGTTTTTCGGAGCGGGCAGCTACATCGGCAACGGCCCCAACTTCATGGTGAAGGCCATCGCTGATAAATCGAAGGTCCACGCACCGTCCTTCCTGGCCTACATGGCCCGTTTCTCCATCCCCATCCTGCTGCCGATCCTCGTTGTCGTGGGCTGGATCATGGTGAAATGATGAAGGATTAAACCGAATGACGAACACCGTCTGCAATCCGAAATTTAAACTGCTGACTTCGTTTCGTCATTTGAGCGCCGCAGCCTTCTGCTTGCTCGGCGTCGGCTGTGCGTTTTTCCCTCCGCTGGGCAGCAAGCGTTTGAAAACCGACATTGAGGCGCTCCACGGCACCGCACCGGCAAAATGGGCCGCGCTGCCGGGCATCCCAAAGAGCGCAGCCACCGGCTGGCTGGACGAATTCGGCAGTGCCAGGCTGTCCGCTCTTGTGCAGCAGGCCATTACGGCCAATCCCAGTCTCAAGGCCGCCGCCGCCCGGGCCGAGCAGACGCGTGCGCAGTTGATGCAGGCCGGCGCTGGCTTGTTCCCCGCCCTGACCTCCACCGGCACAGGCAGCCGCACACAGAGCCCTGGTGACCTGCGCTTTCCAGGCAACAACCAGATCGCCAACCGCTTCACCGGCAACTGGCTGAACATCAGCTGGGAGATCGACTTCTGGGGCCGCGTGGCGGACACGCGCCGCGCCGCGAAGGCGGGCTCTGAAGCCGCCGAAGAAGACTGGCATGCAGCATGCCTGTCGCTCGCCGCAACCACGGTGCAGACCGCCGTGACGCTGGCCGAAGCTGAGACCTTGCTCGCGCTGGCGCAAAGCAACGTGGCAACGCGCAAAACACAACTTGGCATCCTCGAACGTCAGATGGATCGAGGCATCGAACCCGAACGCGCCGCGCTGGATGTCAGCCTCAGCCGGGCCGATCTCGCCCGCGCCGAATCGACCGTTCAGCAGCGCCGTGCCACGGTGGATCAAACTCGCCGCACTCTGGAGACCCTGCTTGGGGGTTATCCTGCGGGCACCGAACGCGGCATCGGTTCGCTGCCCTCGCTGAAGCGTGGCATTCCCGCCGGACTGCCCTCGGAAATGCTGCTGCGCCGTCCTGATCTACGCGCCGCCGAGCGCCGTCTTGCAGCCGCGCTCGCCAGCGAGAGCGCCGCAAAAAAAGCCATGCTTCCCAGCATCCGCCTTACCGGCTCGGCGGGCCGCACCTCGCAGCAGATCGAACAGTTGATTCGTCCCGAGGCCGCCATCTGGAACATCGGCACCCAGGTCGGACAGACTTTGTTTCAAGGGGGAGCGCTGAAGGCCGGGGTGGACCTGCAGCGCGGCCGTTACAAAGAGGTGCTGCAAACGTACTCCGCAAGCGTCCTCACCGCCTTCCGCGAAATCGAGACCGCACTCGCTGCAGAACAGTTCCTGGTAGTCCAGGAAGGAGCCCTTGAACGCGCCGCCAGCGAGGCGGAGCGTGCCGAGGCGCTGGCCCTCAGCCAATATGAAAAGGGATTGAGCGAAGTACTGACCCTGCTCGACACGCGTCAACGCGCCTTCGATGCACGCAGCACGCTCACCAGCGTCAAAGCTCAGCGACTACGCAACCGCGCCGGTTTGTATCTGGCGCTTGGTGGCGAATTTTGATCGAGGTATACCGTGGTCCCGAGAGGAACACGGCGGGACCAGTTGAACAGCGAGCCGAACGAGCTTTTGGGCTCGGCATCAGCCACAATGGCCCTCCGGACGGTAAGCTTTTGATCATCCACAGGTTCGACCGTCACCACTTCTTCCTTGGCCTTCTTCTTCTTATCGACAGGCGCCACAGGGACGGCCTCATCCATCCCAATCGGAATCGCCGCCTCCGTGGCTGCCAGCGAGCCTGCGCCCACGATCTGAACGGGCGTTCCCTCGGGTGTCTCGTTGAAAAAGATTGCGGCCATCTTGGTCGGAAGCCGGATGCAGCCATGGGACGCTGGATAGCCCGGCAGATACCCCTCATGCATGCCTATGCCACCGACGATGCGCATGAAGTAACGCATGTTGGCGCCCACATAGTGCGTCCCCGCAGGCGGCGAGTCCTTGGCAGTGTCCACATCGTCCTGAACCACGTTGCCCTCCTTGTCCACATAGACGCCGAAGCGTGAGGACCGGTGATGGAGGTCTTTCTCCATGATGTGGTAGGTGCCTGTCACCGTGCCATGGCTCTCACGTCCTGAGGAAATCGGTGAGACGCCCACCAGCTCGCCTCCCTTGTAATACTGCACGCGCTGCGTGCTCAGATTGATGACGATTCGAGGCTTGCCTGCGACGCCATCCCCTTTCCACCAGGCGCGGCTGCTCAACGGATTCTCCGCCACCACCTTCTCAGGCGTGGAGCAACCGACGCCGCAGAGCAAAAGTCCCGCCAGGAGAATGAACCTACAGAGGGCGGCGATCTGACGAACAGAGTTCATGACGGCAGAAACTGCACACGACGTGCCATTATTCCAGTTCAAATCTGCAGCAGGAGACGGCGCAGTCTCAAGCATAGGTCACCGGAGTGCCGGTGCTGTTGGCCAGCGCTTTGAAGCGTTTGGTTACTTCAACCGTCAGCTTGCCGGGAGCGCCGTCGCCAATGGGACGACGATCATACTGCACGGCGGCGATCACTTCCGCGGCGGTGCCGGTCAGGAAGCATTCGTCGGCGGTATAAATGTCAAAGCGGGTCATCACGGCCTCAACACAGGGCACACCCATCTCGGCGAGGACTTCCATCACCGCGCGACGGGTGATGCCGTCGAGCGCACCGGAGGAGACCGGTGGCGTCGTGACCTTGCCGTTCTTCACGATGAAGATGTTGTCGCCGGTGCACTCGGCCACGAAGCCCTGGTCGTTGAGCATGAT
>NZ_JAGRPF010000083.1 GCF_020439865.1 Prosthecobacter sp. | reverse complement strand
GCTCGTCGCATCCTGGGGCTGGAGAAGGTCCCAAGGGTCCGGCTGTTCGCCGGTTAAAGCGGCACGCGAGCTGGGTTCAGAACGTCGCGAGACAGTTCGGTCCTCTATCCTCTGTGGGCGCAGGAAAGTTGAGGGGTTCAATTCCTAGTACGAGAGGACCGGAATTGACGCACCTCTGGTGTTCCAGTTGTTCTGTCAAGAGCATCGCTGGGCAGCTATGTGCGGAAGGGATAAGCGCTGAAAGCATCTAAGTGCCAAGCCCATCCCAAGATAAGCTTTCCCTGAAGGATCGTGGAAGACTACCACGTTGATAGGCCACGGGTGCAAGCGTAGTAATGCGTTCAGCTCAGTGGTACTAATCATCCGTTTGTCTTACATTGTTCCATTTCAAACTGAAGCCTGGTTCCAAGGCTCGATTCGAATTCAATTCACCCTATATGCAGTTGTCAGGGAACACCCTGAAGGTGTCTCCAGACACTCGGTTCATACGCTTCGATGCGTCATGAGCCGCAGTCTGGTGACCATGGCACAGTGGTACCACCCGTTCCCATTCCGAACACGGAAGTGAAACGCTGTTGCGCCGATGATAGTATGGCGAAAGGCTATGCGAAAGTAGGACGTTGCCAGATTAAACATCACCCCGCATCTCTATCGAGATGCGGGGTTTTTTTATGTCGAAAACCCCAGCTAGCCTGATTTGCGGCAACCGAAACTAGGCTGAACAACGGCTCGAAAACAGGCTCGGTTTTGAACCTGAAGTTCGTAACGCAAAAGATCTCAGCCCTTTGTTTTCTCCAATGACAAAATGAAGATCAGGCGCCCGCCTTTCCACGCCGGCCCGCCTATGAACAGAGGGCTGTCCTTCTTTAATACAGCGTCACTCTTGACCAGCACTTGTTGTTCTCGCCAGACCTGCAGGTGCAGGTTGATTCCGCCATTCTCCGCTAGTCCCTTGGAGTCTATCTTCATGAACAGATCCCTTGAAGGAACCACCCAAGATTCGTACTCGCGGAAAATGTCCTGCTGATGCTGACCAAGAATCTCGAAGTGCTGGAAAGGGAATACTTTGGCCAGTCTCTCGTTCAGACGTGGTAAATGTGCCGGAATTTGTTCTTTTCCTCCATTGAGCTTTAAGGCGTCGTTCGTCGCAAAAACAAGCGCTCCCCAAACGCGACCATCGGTTGCAGGCTTCGAAGCTGTTGGTGCCGCCTTAGTTGTCAGTGCGTTTTCCTGCGCGGCGACCGACCCACATAAGAAAACTAGTGGCAGCAATGATCGAAATGTCTTCATCCACGGGGTGAAATTAACGGGGTGCCCAGACCATCACGGGAAATCATGAGGACTTGAGATTCATTGGCGTCATAAAGTGTCATCGAGGCAACCTCTGGTTCCATTTCACTGCGGCGGACATCGATCCCTGAAATCTTTTTGTCTGCGGGGATCGCATCGAGTCCGTCCAACAGTAGAACGGTGGCTCCCGCTCCATCATCATGAAATGCCCGTGCCTGAATGCGGGTATCAGGCGTATAAGAGCTCAGAATCATGCTTTGTGCCGCCACATCGCCTGATGGGCGGAAAAAGATAAAGCCCAAGATGGCCAGCGCTGCGGCGCCGGCAGTCGCGAACCATGGCTGGCGCATCCATCGGATTAGAGACATCCATGTAGCTTCCGTGGAATCCGTCCGGACTTGGTCCAAGTCCATTTGGGCGATGCGTACCCCTATCTGAGAGTTGAAAAAATCAGCATGAGGAACGGTCATTTCAGCGGGAAGGTGCGCGCGAAGGCTGGAGCTCAAAGCACGCAGATCCTTGGCTTCCTTGGCAAGCGCAGTGTCACTCTTGAGGCTCTCTTCGAAAGCCTTGCGTTCGGTTTCATTCATCTCGCCATCAATCCAGCGGATGAGAGTGTGATCTTCAGAGGGTGGTATCATAAACATCTTGGAGTTGTTCCTGAAGTTTTTTGCGGGCGTAAAATAAACGGGACATCACGGTTCCGAGCGAACAGGGAACGAGGGCCGCTATCTCCTCATAAGCCAGCCCTTCCACCTCACGTAGGATGATGACCTGACGATGTTCAGGGGAGAGTTTTGCGATGGCCGCCTGTATGCGCTGGCCCAGTTCAGAGTTTCGCAGGGCGGTGTCAGGCGCGACATCTCCCTTCGGAGTCGCTTCCGCTCCTGCTGCCACCCGGTGCTCGGTTCGTTCGTCGTCGAACTCGCCGTCTCCCTGGATCTTCTTTTTCCGAAGCCAGTCGTAGCTGACGTTGTGAGCAATTCGATAAAGCCACGTATAAAACCCCGCATCCAGCTTGAAATTGGGAAGTGCCCGCCATGCCTTGATAAAGGCTTCCTGCGCGAGGTCCCAAGCTTCGGCTTCATTCTGGATGAGGTGGTAGGTCATGGCGTAAATCCTCCCACGATAGCGAGTGACAAGGACGTCAAAGGCCCGCGTGTCGCCTGCTTGACTGCGCTTGACCAAGTCGAGGTCTGGGACTTCGCCAAGGTCAGTCGCGGCTGAGGCAGGCATGGAAATTAGTGGCGAAGGATGGACGGCAACCGACCCGATATTATTCAGGGAGCTGGCCGCTTGGAACGAAAAATCTTCACGATTGTTCAATCACGGAATCTTAAGACTCTGCCCTGGGCGGATCAGGTCGCTTTTGAGGCCATTGGCGGCCTTCAGTTTCGCCACCGTGGTCTTCTTTTTCAAAGCGATGCCATACAGCGTGTCACCCTTGGAAACCGTGTATCTCGAAGAGCCAGATTTTTTGGCGGTCGATTTTGAAGACGACGACTTCTTTTGGGTGGTGCCACTGGAGACACTCTTTTTGGGTGCCGAAGACGAACTTGAAGCCGTCTTTTTTGGCGTCCCGAAAGCATACGGGTCGGCCGGAGGCTCTGGCTGAACTGGAGTTACAGGAGCTGGCGGCGTTTGGTATGTTGGGGTGGAGCGCTGTGCGTAACCGGTCTGGCCTGGGTAGGGGTTGTAGTGTCCATCGTTGCCGTAGTTTGAGGCGTAGGGATCGTTGCTGCCAGACTTGTTCATGTTTTCACACGAAACTACTGCGAGACAAAAGGCTGACAGAACAAAGAAACGAGAAGCAGTCATGATGATGGAGGAAGATCCGGGCTCGGAACCTGCGCGGCGGAAAGCCCCTTCACTAATGAAATCAGGCGCATCCTTTTCAATGCCTAATTTGCCAGTGGTGGGTCTGAGCTGCGATTCCGAAAGGTTCCGGCAATAAGAGGGGACGCCGCTCGTTTTTGGACGCTCCGGCAAATCTCACGATACAGCCCTTGCCAATCCGCCCGCCATTCCCTAGCTTCCCGTCCCAACTCATGAAAATCGGCTTCAATCTCCTGCTCTATACCGGCCACGTCACCGAGGCGAACTACCCAGTCATCGAAAAATTGAAGGCCACCGGTTACGATGGTGTTGAGCTTCCGATCTTTGACGTCAGCAACCCGGGTCATTTCAAAGGAATCGGGCAGGTCCTTAAAGATAATGGTCTGCAGTGTACCGCTGTCACGGTATTGCCTGACGAAGCACACAACGCGATCAGCCCTGTCGCCGCCAACCGTCAGGGGGCGATCGATCACCTCAAGCGCGTGCTCGAATGTGCCCATAATGCCGGTGTGCAGACGCTTTGCGGGCCCTACTATCAGGTGCTTGGCCAGTTTACGGGAGCTTTTCCCTCCGAGGCCGAACTTGCAGGCGCGGCCGAAGTTCATCGGGCTATAGCGCCGGTCGCTGAAGCCGCTGGCGTGAAGTGCGCCATCGAGGCCTTGAATCGATTCGAAGCGCACCTCCTCAACACCATGGAGCAGGCAGCCGCCTACGTGAAGCGCGTCGATCATCCGAACTTCGGAACGATGTACGACACCTTCCACGCCAACATCGAAGAGAAAAATCCGATGGCCGCCATCGACACAGTATTTGCCTCAGGCAAACTCAATCACGTGCACATCTCTGAGAACGATCGCGGCACCCCAGGGCGTGGTCACATCAACATCGTCGAGCAGATCAAGCACCTCAAGGCCATCGGCTACGACGGCTGGATGACGATTGAGGCATTCGGTTCTGCGCTGCCTGATCTCGCCGCTGCGACTCGTGTCTGGCGCGATTTCTTCCCCAGCACCGAACAAGTGTACACCGAAGGCTTCGCGCTCATCAAAAACGCACTCGCCTGATCAGAAGCCACTTCAACCCAAACCATTCCACCCATGAACACACCGACCACCACCCCCGCAGCGGCCACCTCGCGCCGCCAGTTTATCGGCACCACAGCCGCCGCCAGCGCTCTCACCGTCGCTCAATCTGCCTGGGCTGCAGGCAGTGATCAAATCAAAGTCGGCCTCATCGGCTGCGGCGGTCGTGGCACAGGTGCCTCCGGTCAGGCTCTCAGCACCAAGCAGGAAGGTGTCTTTCTTCACGCTGTCGCTGACGCGTTCAAGGAGAAGGCCGATGGCGCTCTCAGCAACCTGCGCAACAAGGTGCCCGACAAGGTGAAAGTGGACGACTCCCGCATCTTCGCCGGCGCCGATGCCTACCAGAAGGTCATCGACTGCTGCGACCTCGTCATCCTCACTACGCCTCCCGGCTTCCGTCCGTATCACTTCGAAGCCGCCGTCAACGCGGGTAAAAACATCTTCATGGAAAAGCCCGTCGCCGTGGACGCCCCCGGCGTGCGCAAGGTGCTCGAAATGGCCAAGGTGGCTGACGAAAAGAATCTCAAGGTCGTCTGCGGACTCCAGCGCCGTTACCAGAACTGCTACCGTGAAGCCCTCAATCAGGTCAAGGAGCAGGGCATCATCGGCGACATCGTTTCCGGCAATGTGTACTGGAACGGTGGCGGCATCTGGTTCCGTGACAAGCGTCCTGACCAGAACGAACTGATGTATCAGCTCAACAACTGGTACTTCTTCACCTGGCTCTGCGGCGACCACATCAACGAGCAGCACATCCACAACATCGACGTCGCCAACTGGTTCATCGGCGGCCATCCCGTCAGCGCCCAGGGCATGGGTGGCCGCCAGCAGCGCGTGGACAAGAAGTATGGCCAGATCTATGACCACCACGCTGTCGAGTTCACCTATGAAAACGGCGTCCGTGTCAGTAGCCAGTGCCGCCATCAGTCCGGCGTCTCCAACGCCGTACGTGAAGAGTTCACCGGCACCAAGGGCAAGATCTACCTCGACAACAGCGGTCGCTGCTACGCCAACGACCACAAGGGCAACACCATCTGGAAGTACCGCCCCGGCGGCAAGGACGTCGGTGATGCCAAGGGGAAGGCTGCCAAGCGTCTCGATCCCGATCCGTATCAGACCGAGCACGACACCCTGCAGGCGGCCATCCGCGAAAATACGCCGATCAACAACGCCTACTACGGTGCCGAGTCCACTATGACCGCCATCATGGGCCGCATGGCCACCTACTCCGGCAAGGAACTCAAGTGGGACGAAGTGCTCAACTCCAAGGTGCAGCACATGCCCGCCATCATCACCGCCGAGTCCGAGCCGCCCGTCCATCCGGATGCCGACGGCTGGTATCCGGTCGCAGTTCCGGGCTATGCCGCCAAGGATTATCAAGCGCTTGGCCGTCAGATCGTCGAAGTGGTTTAATAACAAACCGGTTCATCCCTCCGGCCCCGGCGCAGCCATGCGCCGGGGCTTTTTCATGCTTACCATGACACCCCACTGGACCGAACGTTGCGAGGAAATCCGCGCCTGGCTCGCCGCCTTGCCGCAGGTGTTCATCGGCTCGGACTTCGACGGCACGCTAGCGCCCTTGCAGCCGAATGCGAATGACGTTCGGCTGCCGGATCTGACGCGAGTGCTCCTGCAGCGCCTCGCCGCCTGCCCCGGTGTCGTGCTTGCCTTCATTTCCGGTCGCGGGCTGGCGGATCTGCGCCGCCGGGTCGATCTGCCCGGCGTGCTTTACGCTGGCAATCACGGCCTCGAGATGACCGCGCCGGACGGCACCACCGTCCTCGCACCTGCTCCTGCCAGTGCCGGCTCCGCCGTGCGTCAGGTTCAGGCGCAGCTAACCGCCGCGCTCGCCCATCTGCCCGGAGTGTGGATTGAGGACAAACACATCACTCTGTCTGTGCACTACCGGCAGGCGGATGAAGTCCGCCATCCGGAGGTTGAGTTGATCGTGCGCGATGTCGTGTGCAGCCATCCCGACTTGGAGGTGCGCCCCGCACGTCGCATCTGGGAGGTGCGCCCCGCCATCGCTTGGGACAAAGGCTCCGTCCTTCGTCGATTCCTCGATGAATCTGGCATCCCCTCGAACGCCGCCGCCTTCATGGGTGACGACGTCTCGGACTTCGACGCCTTTCGCGAACTTCCCGACGGCTGGACCTTTGCCGTCGGCACCGACCATCGCTCAGACGCCCGTCTTCATCTCACCGATCCGCAGGACACTGCGGACTTGCTCCGCTGGATTGTTGAGCAGCGCGCGGCAAGCTGACGCGTCGTTCATACTGCTCGACCAAAACCCTTGCCAATCCGGCGTTCTACTCGCTACAACCAAGCCGTCATGAACTCCAACCGTCGCACTTTCCTCACCACCTTCGCCGTCTCCGCCGCCACCACCGTCCTTGCTCGTGATTGGAGCGGCCAGACGCCGGAACGCTATCCGGATCCCGATGTCATCGTGCTCGATCCTGCGTTCGAAAAACTTACTCAGGGGAACTCCCCCATCCGCCGCCTTCACACCGGCATGCTTTGGGCTGAAGGTCCGGCGTGGAACGGCAGCGGCAACTACCTCGTGTGGAGCGACATTCCCAACAACGCGCAGATGCGTTATCTGCCCGAAGACGGTCACGTGAGCGTGATGCGCAACAATGCCAACAACAGCAACGGCAACACCTTCGACCTTCAGGGACGCCAGATCAGCTTCGAGCACGCCACACGCCGCGTCGTCCGCTACGAGCTCGACGGCAAGATCACCGTTCTGGCCGACAAGTTCGACGGCAAGCCGCTCAACGCTCCCAATGACGGCGCCGTGCATCCAGACGGATCGATCTGGTTCACGGATCCCGGTTACGGCAGCATGATGGACTACGAAGGCAACAAAGGTGAGCTCTTCCTCAAAGAATCGGTCTATCGCATCGATCCGGCCGGTGAGATCACCAAGATCACCGAAGATCTGGAGAAACCCAACGGCCTCTGTTTCTCTCCGGACTACACAAAGGTGTACATCGTGGACACCGGCTCGCCGAAAAACATCCGTGTGTATGAGGTGGACGGCACGAAAGTGAAAAACGGCAAGGTCTTCACCACCAACAAAGGTGTGCTGTCTGACAAAGCCGCCAAAGGCAACTCCGACGGCATCCGCTGCGACGTCGAAGGCAATCTGTGGGCCAGTGCGGGCTGGATCGGCGACGGCTACGATGGCGTGCATGTCTTCAATCCCGAAGGCAAGATGCTTGGCCACATCAAGCTTCCTGAAACCGCGAGCAACCTTTGCTTCGGAGGTCCGAAACGGAACCGTCTCTTCATCACCGCCAGCCAGAGCTTGTTCTCGCTCTACGTGAACACCCGTGGCGCACATCATTGCTAAAGCGCTCCGCTTGCTCGCGGCGTTCGTGACGCGTATGAAGCGGCATGGATGAACCCTACACCCAGCGCTTCGGCGGCATCGGGCGGCTCTACGGAGCCGCGGCGTTGCCACGCTTGGAAAAAGCGCACGTCGCTATCGTCGGCGTCGGAGGTGTCGGTTCCTGGGTGGTAGAGGCACTTGCGCGCAGTGGTGTCGGTGCACTGACGTTGATCGACATGGATGACGTCTGCATCACGAACACGAATCGTCAGCTTCCGGCGCTCGCACACACCGTCGGACATTCCAAAGTCGAGGTGCTGGCCGCCCGCGTGGCCGAGATCAATCCCGCCTGCCGCGTAAACCGCTGCATCGAGTTTCTCACCGAATCAAACGTGGCACGTCTGCTCGAGCCGGCGTTTGATTTCGTCGTTGATGCCGTTGATCGCACCTCGATCAAGGCGCTCATCATTGCGCAATGCTGCTCGCGCGGTCTTCCCGTCATCACCTCCGGCTCCGCCGGCGGCCGTCGTGATCCGACGCTCATCAAGATCACCGATCTCGGCCACGCTGGAACTGACCCTTTGCTCAAAGGCGTGCGTCAGTGCCTGCGCCGCAATCACGGCTTTGCCAAAAGCGCCGAAGGCCGTCCGCTGACGATGAACGTGTCTTGCGTCTTCTCCACCGAGAAGCCCGTCTATCCGTGGGCGGATGGCTCGTGCTCGGTTGAGCCCGAACAAGGTGCCGAAGCCGGCCTCCGTCTCGACTGCGCCGCCGGTTTTGGTGCTGCGACTTTTGTCACTGGCGCCTTCGGTTTCGCTCTTGCGGCTGAGGTGGTGAGTCGATTGACCGCTCGTTGACTTACTTTTGCACCGGTTTTCCTGCGGCTTCCCAGCCGCCGAAGCCGTCGTCGAGGTGGATGAGGTTTTTGAAGCCGAGCTTTTCGAAGGTTTTTAGCGCACGCGTGCTGCGACCGCCGGACTGGCAGTGGACGAGCGTGGGCTTCGATTTGTCGAGCTTGGCGACCTCGGCTTCGAAGCCGTTCGAAAAGATGTCGATGTTCTTCGCGCCTTGAATGTGGCCGTCTTTGAACTCATCGGAGGTGCGCACATCGACGACGACGGTTTTGCCTTCGGCGATGATCTTGGCGGCTTCGTCTGCCTTGACGTGTTTGACCGGGTCGGCGGCAAACGCGAGAGCAGGGACGAGCAGGAGGAGAGAGGTGAGGAGGTGTTTCATGGGAGGTTGTGTGAACGGATATGAGTTGTGTTTGAAGGGTTTCACGGAGCGCACTGCACTTCAACGGGCATGACGCTGAGACGCTGGTAAAGCTTGCGCAGCGCAAGCAGAGGCCACCAGCGGTAGAGATAGATTTCGAGCGGTTTCCACATGGCGACCCAGCCGATGATGGTGAGTCCTTCGCGGGCGACGGCCTGCCAGTTTCCTGCGGGCGGCGTGAGCAGTGTGGCGGTGATCTGGCAGAGGGCGAGGAAGATCAGTCCCACGAGCAGTGCGGTGCGTCCTTCGCGCATGAGGCGCTTGAACTCACGCAGCGTCATGCTGGCACGGTAGTCGAAGTAGTGGGTGACGGATTCCGTGACAACGCGACGCGCCTCGTCCAGATCAGCCGGACGCTTGGTGAGATGCAGGACGAGTTTCAGATTATGCTGACGCGGATGCTCCTGCGCCCAGCTGACGATGAATTCTTCAGCGTTGCGGTCGAGGTCGCGCTCATGGAACGGTGAGGGGTCCATGGAGTTGAACAGCTGGTTCAACTCCATGAGCTTGACCTCGATGAGACCGGTCATGAGCGCGGAGAGTGAAGCCGACTACGCCTTCTTCGCGGCTTCGTAGCCCTTGGCCACCTCGGCCCAGTTGACCACGTTCCACCAGGCGGTGACGTAGTCGGGGCGTTTGTTTTGATACTTGAGGTAATAGGCGTGTTCCCAGACGTCGATGCCAAGGATCGGAGTGCCGAGATCCGCGTCATCAACGATGCCCTTCATGAGCGGGTTGTCCTGATTCGGAGTGGAGGTGACTTTAAGACCGCCGTCCTTGGTGACGATGAGCCAGGCCCAGCCGGAGCCGAAGCGCTTGCCGGCGGCTTCGCCGAAGACTTTTTTGAAGTCGTCGATGCTCGTGAAGGTGCTCTGGATCGCTTCGCCGAGCTTGCCCTCGGGACCTTTGGGGCCGCTGCCAGCGGGAGCCATCCATTTCCAGAACCAGGAGTGGTTCACATGGCCACCACCGTTGTTGCGGATGGCGGTCTGAGCGGCATCGGGCAGCGATTTGATGTCCGAGACGAGTGCCTGGGCATCCGTCTGGCTGATGTTGGCGGCTTTGAGTGCGTCACCGAGCTTGGTAACGTATCCGGCGTGGTGTTTGCCGAAGTGGATGCCCATGGTCATCGCGTCGATGTAGGGTTCGAGGGCCTCGGGGGCGTAGGGCAGGGGAGCCTGGGTGAGATCCAGCGCATGGCTGCTCGTAGGGGCAAAGAAAGAACCCGCCAGAGCGGCGGTGCTGGTGGTGAGGAAAGCGCGTCGGTTCATGGTGGTATTGGGGTGGGATGCGAATTGAGGATACGAAGGCGGCGGGTGCGATGTCACGGCGAAAGTGCCGCGTGCATTCTTTTGTCACGCATGGTAGCGTCCGCGCGTCATGGCCGTAGTCACCCATCCCCCCGAATGGACCACTCCGCAGTCCTCCTTTCGCTCCCGCGAGGATTGGAGCCTGAAGTGGTGGGTCATGTTTGCCCTGATTCTGTCGGTGGTGTTTCACATGATGCTCGTCGTCGGCTTTGATTCACTGGGCATTTCCGCCGTCACTCCCGCCCAGCCGCGCGAGGTTCCGGAACGCATCCGTATCAGCGAGCAAAAGCTCAAGGAGCAGGAAGCCATCCAGCAGATTCCTGAAACGATCGCACCGGGCAACATGCCGGACATGAAGGCCTTCGAGCCCAAGCTGGACGACTTCGACAAGCTTCAGGAGCTGCCCACGAACCAGGAAATCGACCTCACACCCAATGTGAAGGAGATCACGAACTTCATTCGCGCCAACGATCCCGGCGATGGTGCGCCCGGCACGCCGAAAGGCAACGACATGGCGAAGCTCCTTGCCCCTCAAACCGTGGCCGCTCCCGACCTTGCCGCCGAGATGGCGAGCGTTCGGCGCGATGTGCTTTCGAAACCGGTTTCAGAAAAGCAGATGCTGCTGGATGCCGGCGCCCTCGATCCCGGTGAAGGCGGCAAGATGGACAGCGGGCTGCTCGACGCGGTGAAAAGCGAGAGCCTGTCCACCGCCGCCGGCGCACGTGTGAAGGGCTTCAGCAATCTCGACGATCTTCTTGGCGGTGGCGGCAAAATGGGAGGCAGCACCGCGCCGATCCTGATGCCCACCGACCTGCTGTTCGAATACGGCAGCGATCAACTTGCCGAAGCGGCGCGTCTCAGCCTCATGAAGCTTGGATTCCTCATTCAAAAGAACCCGGATTCGCTCTTCATCATCGAAGGGCACACCGACAGCTTTGGCGGTGAGGACTTCAATCTCAACCTGAGCCTGCGTCGTGCGAACGCAGTTGTGAGCTGGCTGCGTGACTCGCTCGGACTTGGCAGCGATCGCATTCAGGCCGTGGGCATGGGCAAGTCGAAGCCCATTGTGCCCGTTTCCGGCACCGTGGAAGAGCAGGGCCTGAACCGCCGTGTGGAAATCAAGGTGCGCCCGAAAAAGTAACCCGCTCTCACGCCAACCTCGCAGTTTGCATTTCGGTGAAGTCCGTGTTTCTGCATCTCACGAAAATATGGCTGCGTGGCGGCCGCTGGGTGGTGATGATGGCGGGCCTGGTTCTCTTCGCCTGGTGCTTCCTCAAGGCGTCTCAAAATCTCCAGGACTCAGGGTCGAACATTCCTGAGGAGGAGCGGGTCTATCTGAATGCTGCGATCGACACAAGGCGTGATCTGACCCCGGACTTTTCCAAAAGTGTCTCACAACCGTTGAACGACTGGCTGCCGCATCGCACCGATGGCGTGGTGCGTCCGCTCTGGCCCTGGCTCGCAGCTTGGAGCATCGACGCAGACCACGCCAAGGCAGACGGACGTCTCAAGGCCGAGGATCAGCGCGTACTGCGATCCGCCAAACAATGTCTTGCCGGATTGAGCCTGGGTTTTCTGCTGATGCTCGGTCTGGCTGCCGCGCGTACGTTTTCGATCCCTGCGGCATTGCTCACGATTCTGACGATAGGATTCGGGGTGCTGTTGCCCTCGGCGTCGGTGTTCTCACCGGATGTGCTGTTTCAGCTTCTGTTTCTGCTCACATGGGTGTGCTGCGTGGCGGCGTTGAAGCGCAATTCGCTCTGGCTCTACGGCGTCATCGGCTTTTTCTCCGCCCTGGCAAATCTCACACTGCCCACAGCAACATCACTGGTCCTGGTTTTCATCTTTGTGAGCACGCTTCGCTGGCTGTGGGGCATGATCGTCGCGCACTGGTCTCACGAGCGCGGCACTTCACTCTGGGTGTGGCGCAACCACTGGCTGGGCATGATTGTGCTCGTCGTGTGTCACTTCATCACCACCGGGCCGATGCTGGCGCACTCAAAGGAGAAGCTGGGAGACGCCGCTCCGTTCTTCTGGCGCTGGTTCGAAGATGATACAGAACTTCAGCGATGGACCGCGACTCATCAGACGCGCGAATCCCTGCAGGCGGTGCCTGCGGACCAACTGCCGAGCTATGCGAATTACACCGCATCTCATGCGCCGGAAGCCATGAAGGAGCGTCTGAGTCAGGGCGGTCTGAAGATGATCAAATCCGTGCTTCAGCTGCCATGGAGTTTTGATTCTCTGCCGCACGAGCGAGGTGTTTTCGTCATCGTTCTCGCCAGCATCCTGATCCTGCTGACGGTGATCGTGTGGTTCGTGGCGCCGCGTGCGGCCCATGCGGGGCAGGCTTTGCATCCGGAGACTGCTCCGCTCGTTTTGTTCACCGTGCTCGCCTTTGTCGCCTGCACGCTCGACTTTGGCTGGGACATGTCCGTGCTGACTTGGGGAAGCCGGCATCTCGCGTTGTATCCTCCGCTCGTGCTCAGCCTCCTCTGGGCCAGCGAGTCGCTGGTGCATCGTGCGCGGCGGCGGAAGATGCGCCTGCCGGTGTTCGTGATGTATGAGACGGTTTTGTGGGCTCTCTGTGTGCTGGCGTTCATGCGTGTCATCGCGGTCTTGCAGCCGGCGCCTTTCACGGCATGAATGCGCGCCCCTGATTCATGGCAACCCCCAAACATCGTTTCATTCTCTGCTTCGACTTCGATGGCACGCTTGTGCATCCGGAGAGCGACCCTGTGTTCCATCCGGGTCTCGGACAGATGATTCAACTGCTGCGCGGCCAGGGCGCGGCGTGGGTGGTCAACACGGGGCGCAGTCTCGGTCAGGCGATCGAGGGCCTCGCGCAGCACGGCATCTATGCAGAGCCGGATTTCATCATCGCGCAGGAGTGCGACATCTATAAACCGGGCTTTTTCAGCCGCTGGACGGACTTCGGCTCTTGGAACCGTCAGGCGCGGCGAGCGCAGGAACGCTTTGCCAAAGATCATCAGCCTTCGATGCAGGCCATCCGACAAATGGTCGAGACGCAGACGAATGCATCGTTTATCAGCGGCAGTGAAGGGGAGATGGGCATCGTCGCCACCACTGATGCGGAACTCGACGGCATTTGTGCCTACATCGATACGCATGCGCGGCAGTTCCCGGACATCGGCTATCACCGTAACGGCATCTACCTGCGCTTTTCCCATAGCGGTTACAGCAAAGGAACCGCGCTGAGCGAACTGGCACGACTGCTCGGGCTCGATTCCTCGGCCTGCTTTGCGGCAGGAGACAACTACAATGATCTGAGCATGCTCGATCAGCGTCACGCCCGCATGATCGCCTGTCCCGGCAACGCGGTTGATCCGGTGAAACAGATCGTTCATTCACGCGGCGGATTCGTAGCCACCCGCGTAGCCAGCGAGGGCATGATGGAGGCCCTGAACCACTTTTTCGGAGGTTCCAAGCCTCCTGCGGCCTGATTTCACCCCTCTGCGACGTTCGCGGGAAGTTTTCCCTTGCCGAACGGGGTGACCTGTGGAAATCTCCGCGCCCCTCGTCCCGGACGGGTGGACAACACTTACTTTTTCAGGTTATGGCATACGCAATCATCAAAACAGGCGGCAAGCAGTACAAAGTCTCCGTGGGCGACAAGCTCGACGTGGAGAAGCTCGAATCTGCTGAAGGCGAAACCGCCACCTTCGACCAGGTGCTCGTCGCCGGTGAAGGCAGCAGCATCAAAGTGGGCGCCCCCACCGTCGCTGGCGCCAGCGTTTCCGCCAAGGTGCTCAAGCAGCACAAGGCTGAAAAGGCCACCACCTTCAAGTTCCGCAAGCGCAAGGGCTTCCACAAGACCCGCGGCCATCGTCAGCCGCTGACCCTCGTGCAGATCACCGAAATCAACGCCTAACCCCTTACCAACCCACCCTTATGGCCCATAAAAAAGGACAAGGTTCCGTCAAGAACGGTCGCGACAGCAACAGCAAGCGTCTTGGCGTCAAGAAATTCGGCGGCGAAGCCGTCGTCGCAGGCAACATCATCCTCCGCCAGCGTGGCACGAAGTGGATCCCCGGCCGCAACGTCGGTCTCGGCAAGGATCACACCATCTTCGCTCTCGTGGACGGCAAAGTCCTCTTCGACAAGGATGGTCGTCGCGTGAACATCGCCCCCGCCGCTCTGGAAGCGTAAGCAGGAACGATCAGTCTTATTTCATCAGGGCGCGGATCACCTCCGCGCCCTTTTTTGTGCCCAAAATTCTCGACCCCTTTCTATTTCCTACTTTACACATCGAGAATAAGGTTAATACTCCGCGCCCCGCATGAATCCCGAGCAACTCCAAGCCCTCAACGACGACGCCCGCAGCAAATCGCCCCAGGAAATCATCCAGACGGCCCTCGCGCAGGCCGAAGGGCAGGCCATCGTCACCACGAACTTCCGTCCGTATGAGGCCGTCATTCTGCATCTCGCCACGGAGCAGGACGCCAACATCCCCATCCTCTGGGTCGATCACGGGACGAATCTCCCCGAAACCTATCGCTTCGCGGAAAAGAGCCGGGCTCGCTTGGGTCTCAATTTGAAGCCCTATCTTCCGCTCATGACCGCCGCCCACTGGCTGGCGCTCAATGGCGGCCAGGTGCCGATGCCGGATGAAGTGGAGCGCGTCGAATCCTTCAGTCGCATCATGAAGCTGGAGCCCTTCGAGCGCGGCATGCGTGAACTGGCGCCCAAGGTTTGGATCACGGCACTGCGCAAGGAGCAGAATCCTCAGCGTGCCGCCACGCTGCAGCCCTTCATGTGGGATGCGAAGTTCAACTGCCTCAAGGTGAACCCCATCCTCGACTGGACCCCGGTCGAGATGGACGCTTATCTCATCGAGCACGACCTGCCGAACGAGCGTACCTACTACGATCCCGCTAAGGGCGATGAAAAACACGAGTGCGGTCTGCATGCCAAGCTTGTCACCGACAAAGCGTAAGCGCCCATGGATCTGCCTCCCGACTTTCTTCTCTATGTCGTTGCCGGTTTCGTCGCTCAGTTGATCGACGGCGCGCTCGGCATGGCCTATGGCGTCAGCGCTTCATCGCTGCTCATGGCCTTCGGCGTGCCGCCGGCGGCCACCAGCGCCACCGTGCATGCGGCGGAGTGTTTCACCACGGGTGCCTCCGGCCTTTCGCATCACGCGTTTGGCAACGTGGACCGCTTTCTCTTTCGCAGGTTGCTGATCCCGGCGGTCATCGGCGCCATTATCGGTGCCTATGCGCTTGCTTCCATCGATGGCGAGGTGCTGAAGCCGTATGTCTCCAGCTATCTCATCATCATGGGCGTCATCATCATCGCCAAGGCCTTCACGCGTGTGCCGCCGCGCAATGTGACCACGCATCTCGCACCGCTCGGCTTTTTCGGCGCGCTGGTGGACGCCATGGGCGGCGGCGGCTGGGGTCCAATCGTCGCCTCCAATCTCATCGTGCGTGGCAACAACGTCCGCATCACCGTCGGCAGCGTGAACGCCGTGGAGTTTTTCGTCACGCTCGCGGCTTCGGTTACCTTTTTCCTCACCATCGGCCTCACCCACTGGAGCATGATCCTCGGTCTCGCCATCGGCGGCGTGGTCGCCGCACCGCTCGGCGCCTGGGCGGCCAAACGCATTCCGCACAAGCCCTTCATGATCCTCGTCGGCCTGCTCGTCACCGGCCTGAGCATTCGCAACCTTCTCAAATTCATGGCCTGGATCTAGTCGGGCACTGCTGCCCGTCTCCTGCCAATTCCTGAGCATTCGCAGTCAGCGTCTTGACACCCTCCCTCCCCTGTCTCCTCTCCACTGTTCCACTCGGCTTTCGTTCCCAATCATGTCCGCCATCACGCATCTTCAATTCCTCGAATCCGAGGCCATTTACATCCTGCGCGAAACCGCTGCGCAGTTCCAAAAGCCCGCGCTTCTGTTTTCCGGCGGCAAGGATTCCATCGTCATGGCCTGGCTCGCACGCAAAGCGTTCTATCCTTCGAAGCTGCCCTTCCCGCTGCTTCACGTGGACACCGGCCACAATTTCCCTGAGGCCATGGAATACCGCGACTGGTTCGTGCAGGAGATCGGCGCGTCTTTGACCGTCGGCCTCGTGCAGAAGTCCATCGACGATGGTCGTGTGCAGGAAGAAAAAGGCCACAACGCCAGCCGCAACAAGCTGCAGACCGTCACGCTGCTCGACACGATCGAAGAACATCAGTACGACGCCTGCCTCGGCGGCGGACGTCGCGATGAAGAGAAGGCCCGCGCGAAGGAACGCTTCTTCAGCCACCGCGATGAGTTCGGCCAGTGGGATCCGAAGAACCAGCGCCCCGAGCTCTGGAACATCTTCAACGGCCGCAAGCACTTCGGCGAACACTTCCGGGTATTCCCGCTCAGCAACTGGACCGAGATGGACATCTGGCAGTACATCCGCCAGGAAAACATTCCGCTGCCAAGCCTCTACTTCAGCCACAAGCGCAAGATCATCGAACGTCACGGCCAGCTTCTCGACGCCAGCACCGGCATCATCCCGCTGCTCGACGAAGAAAAGCCGAAGGTGAAGGAAATGACCATTCGCTTCCGCACCGTCGGTGACGCCACCTGCACCGGCGCCGTCGAATCCACCGCCAGCACCATCGACGAAATCGTCGCCGAAGTCGCCGCCGCTCGTCAGACCGAACGCGGCACCCGAGCCGACGACAAGCGCAGCGAGACCGCCATGGAAGACCGCAAGAAGGAAGGATACTTCTGATTCACCGAGAACCGCAGCATTCAACTTCACACACTTTCCTCAGATCATGGACGTTCTCGTCAATCCCACTGAATCCTCTCTTCTTCGCTTCACGACCGCCGGCTCTGTCGACGATGGCAAAAGCACGCTCATCGGCCGTCTGCTGTATGACTCGAAGTCGATCTTCGAAGATCAGCTTCTCGCGGTCGAAGAATCCTCCAAGCGTCGCGGCGATGCGCATGTGAATCTCGCGTTGCTCACGGACGGCCTGCGCGCCGAGCGCGAGCAGGGCATCACGATCGACGTGGCCTATCGCTACTTCGCCACGCCGAAGCGCAAGTTCATCATCGCCGACACGCCGGGACACATTCAATACACGCGCAACATGGTCACCGGCGCTTCCACGGCGGATCTGGCGATCATCCTCATCGACGCACGCCTGGGCGTGATCGAGCAGACGATGCGCCACACCTACCTCGCGTCGTTGCTGCGCATCGGGCACATCGTTCTCGCGGTGAACAAGATGGACCTCGTGAATTTCGATCAGGCCGTCTATGACAAGATCGTCGCCGACTTCCAGGCCTTCGCGAAGGGCCTCGACAATCTGCCGAACGTCACGCCGATTCCGATGAGCGCGCTCAATGGCGACAACGTCGTCGATAAATCGGAGGCCACGCCTTGGTATCAAGGACCTTCGCTGCTGCAGCATCTCGAGACCGTCCAGGTTCACACCGAGACCGCCGCTGATGAAGCGCGCTTCGCCGTGCAGTGGGTCATCCGTCCGATCTCCGACCGCGAGGACGCCAAGCTCGGCAATCTGCATGACTACCGCGGCTTCGCCGGCCGCATGGCCAGCGGCACCTTCCGTGTCGGCGATGAGGTGCTTGTCTATCCATCTGAGATGACGACAAAGATCACCGGCCTGCACACCTATGAGGGTCCGCAGGAGGAGACGACTCCGCAGCTCAGCTATAGCATCACCGTCGCCGATGAGATCGACACCAGCCGCGGCGGCATGATCGTGAAAGCGGCGCAGCCGGCGCAGACCACGCATGAGTTCGACGCCATGATCTGCTGGTTTGCGGACAAGAAGATTCTCAAGCCGCGTGGCCGTTTCCATCTGCGCCACACCACCAATGATGTGCGCGCCATCGTCACCGACGTGCTCTACAAGGTGAACATCAGCACGTTGGAAAAATCCATCGAGAGCAAGGAGTTCGCGCTCAACGACATCGGCTGCGTCCGCATTCGCTGTGCGTCGCCGATTTTCTTTGATCCATATGCCAAGAACCGCACGACCGGCAGCTTCATCCTTGTCGATGAACAGTCCAACAACACGGTGGCGGCGGGCATGATTCAGAGGAGCGTTGATGCGGATGATTTCGAAGATCCCGGTGCGGCGATCTAAGGCGTGAGATCACCGGCGTGGTCACGTTATGAGAGGTGACCATGACCTATGACGGCATCATTCTCGGATCCGGGCACAATGCGCTTGTGCTCGCGTGCTACGCCGCGCGTGCGGGCCTGAAGGTGGCGGTGGTGGAGCAGAACGATGTCGCAGGCGGAGGTCTCGCGACGGAGGAGGTTCCGCTCGGCTCCGGCTTCAAGCACAACACGCACTCCTTCTTCCATCGCGGCATCACGGCCATGCCATGGTATCGCGAACTGCAGGTGGAGCGCTACGGCGTGCGCTATCTCGAGCCGGAGTTGAACGTGGCGATGATCCTGCCGGAAAATCGCGTGCTGGAGTGGTGGACGGACTTTGAAAAAACTTTCGCGTCCTTTGCCGCCATCTCGCCGCGGGATGCGGACCGTTTGCGTGAATGGACGGAGCGCTTTCGTCCCATCGTGGAGCAGATCCTCATTCCCGAGGCACAGAACGCGCCGCTGCCGCCGGAAGAGCGTCTCGCGGCGCTGAAGCAGACGGAACACGGGCGCACCCTGCTGGAGGTGCAGGCGTTGTCTCCGATCGAGTTCGTGATGCGCGAGTTTGAGCATCCGGCGGTGCGGGCGGGTCTGCTGTTCTTCAACGGGCTGCGTGAGGTCGATCTGCGCCAGAAGGGCTTCGGTCATTCGATCCCCGCGCTGCTCGCGAGTCCGCGCAAGGCGCAGATGTGTGTCGGCGGTTCGCGGCGTCTCGCGGAGGCGCTGTGCATGGATTTGCGCGAGCATGGCGGCGTTGTCTTCACGCGCTGGCAGCCGCGCTCGATCCTGATGCGCCAGGGCTGCGTGTGCGGTGTCGAATCCGTGAACGGGGATCGCATCGAGGCCACGCAGTTCGTCGCCAGCGGTTTGAATCCGCAGCAGACCTTCATCGATCTCATTCCGGCCGATGTCGCGCCTTCGCATTTGCGGGAACGTGCGGCTGGATTCGAGTACAATCTCCTTGCTCCGTTGTTTGCGCTGAATCTGAACCTGCGCGAGCCGCCGCGTTACGCCGCCGCGGAGCAGCATCCGGAGTTGAACGAGGCGTTCATGATGATCCTCGGTCTCGATGACGTGGCGCAGTTCCACGACATCGTCGCCGCGCATGAGCGCGGTGAAATCCCTCGCACCGTCATGTGGGGCGCCTGCCCGACGCAGTTCGACATCACGCAGGGTGTGGCAGGGCACACCGCCTTCATGTGGGAGAAGCTGCCCTATGCCCTGAAGGGCGATGCGAGAAACTGGGATGCGAAGAAGGACGAGCATGGCCGCGCGATGCTTGAGCTGTGGCAAACTTATGCACCGAATCTGCGCGAGGCCGTTCTTGGCTCCTTCACCCGCAGCGCCCTCGACACCGAGCGTCTGCTGCCAAACATGCGTCGCGGTGATCTGCTGGTGGGTTCCTTTGCGAACGATCAGGTCGGCTATCATCGTCCTTTCAAAGGCGCGGGTGCTTACCGCACGGAGATTCCTGGCTTGTATCTCTGCGGCGGTTCCACGCATCCAGGCGGCAACGTCACCGGCCTGTGCGGCTACAATGCAGCCAAGGTCGTTCTTGCCGACTACGGGCTGGGGCAGATCTGAGCCTGGTCGGCACTGTGGGGCCTGCAGCGACTCGAGTGTCGCATTTCATTTCCGCAGCATGCAGCCGGTTCGACTGCATGTGTCGTAAGGGAATGGAAATGCCGCACGGAATGATCATTTCTGAGACGATAGCTCTGGGTAAAGGCAGTGGAACGCCGCATGATGCTGATCGCGCCCGGTTGGAGTTCACCGCCCCGCCTGCGGTGCGCGAGGCGCTTTCCGGCGTCGGGCGCACCGAGGATGTGCGCTTTTCACCAGACAACCGGAAACTCGCCATCACCGGATTTGCGAAGAACACCTGCCTCATTTTCGACATTGAGGTGGACCGCTCCGGTCCGAGGCCATTGGTGCGGCTTTTGGATTGCCTCGAGATCCGATCACGCCGGTTCAGGGGACCGCATGGCATCGAGTTCATCGGTGAGAATCAACTGCTCGTGGCGAACCGTGGCGGGCGCATCTCCCTCTTTGCCATACCGGAGCGTCCGGCTGAGGGTGGTGTGGTGGATGCAGAGCCGCTTCATGAGGTGACCCGCATCGGGTTCCTGCGGCGCTTGAACTCACCGGGCTCGCTCTGCGTGCTCAGTGCGTCAGACGACCAGGCTGAGATCCTTGTGTGCAACAATTACACGCATCGGATCTCGCGTCACATCCTGCCTCTCCGCGCCGGCGCCTGTCAGCCGTATGACGAGGTCTTTCTGAACAAGGGCTTTCGGATTCCCGACGGCATCGCGATTGATGCCGGCAAATCCTGGCTCGCCATCAGCAATCACGACACGCACAGCGTTCTCATGTTTGACCTCAACGCTGCGCTCACGCCCGCCACCCGCGCCGTGGGCGAGCTCAAGGGCGTCAACTATCCTCACGGCGTCCGCTTCTCTCCCGACGGCCGCCGTCTCTTCGTCGCCGACGCCGGAGACCGCTTTGTGCATGTGTATGAAGCGGACCACGCTGGAGGCTGGCGCGGGGAACGCGCGCCGTCGCGGTCCCTGTTCGCACTCAGCGAGGAGACTTATTTGAAAGGCCGCACGAATCCGCAGGAGGGCGGTCCCAAAGGCGTCGATCTCTCCGCGGCGGGAGACGTGATGGTGATCACCTGCCACGAGGAACCCCTGGCCTTCTTCCATGTGCCGGAGCTGCTCGGCTGATTACAAGGAAGTTATCATCCGCCCGTCCTGCGTGCGGCAGGGGATGCGGAGATGAGCGAGCCAGACGGGAATGAAATCGTTGAGGAGAAACTTCCGTGCTTCGCCGAGATCGTCGAATGTCACGCCCGCCCATGGCGAGCCGCGTTCCTGGTAGTAGTAGTCCCATCCGCCCTCCGGCTTGGCGATGAAGTAGGTGCCGTCGT
This sequence comes from Prosthecobacter sp., assembly GCF_020439865.1. GTDB lineage: Bacteria > Verrucomicrobiota > Verrucomicrobiia > Verrucomicrobiales > Verrucomicrobiaceae > Prosthecobacter. The sequence continues at coordinate 6,720 of NZ_JAGRPF010000083.1, read as the reverse complement.
GCGAGTCCTCCGCGGTGCGCACCGGCGGGAGCTGTTCCGGATCGAGTCCTTGGGTCGCGAGACTCGCCTCGATCTCCGCACGTGTGAGGGTGAAGACGCGGTTCACCGCGTCCTGGCAGCGCTCCGTGTTGCCGGGTTCGTTCGTGTCACGCCATTCGTCCGGCAGACCGAGATGTCGCAGCGCAAAGGCGGCCACGTCGGCGCCGGATCGCAGGACCTGCATCTGCTCGGCGATGGAAAGAGGAGAACTCATGCATGCATGGTTCGCCGATTCGATGCCGCTGCAAGCGCCGAAACTCAGGACACCTCGTTACTCTGCCAAGCAGGACGGAGTCAGGGACTCATCCAGGAGGCGATCTGCCGGGCGACGTCCGGATGATCCAGGTAGCCGTAGAATTTGTGCGGGTTCGTGCCGTCGGAACCGGTCCAGAAGTTGTAGATGCGCTGATCCTTGATGGAGTTCAGCCAGCGGCGGCTGCGCATCTCGCTGAAGTCATCGACGATCTTCGCGTCGTGGCCCACAAAGTCATCGTAGGCCGCCACGTTGACCCAGTTTTGAATGATGTTGCGGGGATACCTGCCGTCCTCCGGCTCATCGGCGTCATACAGGCGCTTCTTGACCCCCGGTTCTCCCAGCGGGCAGCCGAGCGTGAGCCAGAGGGAGACGCGGTTGCCGGTGTTCTGAATGTTGCGGTACTCGCTCATCTGGGAGTACTTCCACAGCACGTCATAGGAGACGATGCAGCCCATGCTGTGAGAGATCAGGCAGATGTCGTCGCCTTCGAGCAGTGCACGTTTGAGCGGGTCGGCAAGACGTTCACGCACTTCCGAGCCGACCCTGCGTGACTGGAGGTAGGCTCCCATGTCAGGCGTGGCCTTCGCGACGATGTCGTCGTTCAGTCCGAAGAGGCTGGCCACGGCGCTGGTGACGGTGGCGGCTTCATCGAGCCAGCGGCGGTCTTTGTAGTCGGCCAGAAGCTTGCGGTAGTCGGCCTTGGTGAAGGCATCGGTCGGGCGTGCCAGCAGCCTGACCAGATCGGCGTCGTAGCTGTTCGGCGGTTCGCACGGGGCGGAGTCATATTCGGGATCGTTCTTGCCGGTCAGATCCTTTTTGGCCTTGGCTCCGGCCGCGACCATGAGGCGGTTGCTGATGTCGCCGTAATAAACAAAAGAGCATTTCACCTTTTTGTTGCTCACGGCCTTGGAGGCCTTCTTGTCCACGCGCTCCAGCCCGTGGAGCAGAGATTTCATGACGAGGTCCTTCTTCTTGCTGCCGGAGGGCTTGGTGGCGCGCCCATGAATGATGATGATGTGTTTGGATGGCATGACGAAGGATGGCTGAGGGTGGATTCGGACGAAAACCCGAAGGGCTCCCGCTCGATGAACTTGATTAGATGAAACTGAAGCGCGGATGGGAAGACGAAAGTGGCGGGGACCCGACGCAGCGCTGGTAGGGACCCGCTGCGCCGGGTCCGTGGATTCAGGATCGGGGACGCGAAGTGGCTCACTTCATGATCAGCTCCGCGCTGACCTCTCCGTTCTCGCCAACGGTGAAGGTGCGGCGCTGACGATCGACTTCGTGGACGATGACGAGCGCCTTGTTCCAGCCGGGCGTGGGATCGGCGCCGAGCCACTGCGGAGTGGCATAAAAACGCGCGCCGGGTTCGTCGAGGTAGGATTTCACGCGTTCCGTCACGTCGGTGAACGAAGTGCCGGATCCATAGACGGCGGAGATGAGCTTCACCGGCGTGCGTTCGGGTGCGGGCGCGGGTTTGCCATTGGGCAGCAGCTTGATGAAGGACGCCTCGCCGATGCCGAGGGAGAGCGACTTCGTGTTCCAGAGGTTTTCGAATTTGGCGAGATCGCATGCGCCGGTCATCTCGATGAGGTCGCCCTCGCGCAGCGTGGCGAGCTTCGGCAGGATGTCTTTTTCCTTCCACTGGCTGGCGAAGACGCGGATGTAGTAGCCTTCATCGTTCGGCAGGTAGGACCACACGACGAAGCGCTCCCAGAAATCGACCCCGCGCACCTTGAAGCGCATCGTCGCGGGACGCTTCACATCCACGAGCTTGGTTTTGAGCAGGCCGTTGGCCACCTCCTTCTGCGCGTCGGTCCAGTTGCGTGCGTTCTCGGGTTCCATGTCCTTCGGAATCACGGCGAGGAAGTCCTGCCAGGTGCGCAGCGGCTTCGCTGTCTTCGTTTTCACCGGCGCGGGATCGGCGGCGTGCAGGAAACAGGCCGAGGCGAAGGCGAGGAGGAGAATCGGGACGAGTTTCATGCGCAGCGGAAGTGTCGTGATGTGGATCACGGATGGCAAGGAATGATCCTTGGGACAAACGACGCCGACTGTTGGTAAACGCTGTGTCAAAAGTGAGGGAGGGCAGGGCCACCTTCCTTCACATCAGATTGTCAGCGAAAAAGCGTCACTCCTCTTCCTCCGGCTGAGCCCAGCCGTTGGGATAAAAGCGTTTTGCCAGATAGAGCGAACGCTTGCCGTTCGCCACCTCGGGGTAGATGCCCAGCGCCATCAAACACTCGCAGAAGTATGCAGCGTCCCTGTCCGGCAGCAGGTAAAGGTTCAGCAGGAGATCTCCTCGTTTCGCCGTGGAGATGAAAAAGAAGGCGTTGTTGCCCTTGGATTCGCTGTAGCCAATCTTGGCGCCGGTGACTTCGCTCATCTGGATGACTGTCCTCGTCATCAGGCTGAAATACCGGATCGTCTGGCCGTCGAATGAGAAACGAATGGAGGCGATGTTGAGAAAGCCAGCGAGAGCACACGCCGCGAAGAGGTACGCGTAGTTTTGCTGGCCCGGTTTTTGATAGAGGTGGACGGCCAGTGCCAGCAAAGGCACTGCGGCCACCAGCATGAGGCCATACACCCGGGGTGCGGCCTTGGAGCGAAGGGGTGTCATGAGGCTGGAGGAAAAAAGATCAGGCCCCGGCTCTCTCAGCCCGCTTTTTCCGAATCAGGCCGATGAGGCCGATCAACAGTGAAACGCCGCCCGCGCCCAGTGCGCCCAGTATCTCCTTGGAACTCCGTGCCCCCGCCGACGCCGGCTCATTGTTGGAGGGATTGGCGGTGGCGTAACGCACCTGAACTTTCCCGGACGCGGTGGCCGTCGTGTATTCCTCCTCGCTGAGGGTGGACCACAGGTCTTTCCTGCCCAGGAAATCGCAGCGGGTCACGTCCGCTCCCTCATTCCCCGGCTTGAAGGCATATTTGATCTGGTGGCTCTTCTTTCCCTTTTTCTCGGTCACTTTCGACTCCGTCACGCGCGCCTCGATCGTCTGGTTGCCTGCACTCAGCTCGTCAGCCTGTTTCTTGGACAGGAACCCCATCACCATGAACCCCAGTCCCAGAAGGATGAAGACGATGATGCCGCGATATGAAATATGCTCGTCAATTTGCATGGGTCGCGAAATTGCCATGTCGTGAGGAATCCAGTCAACAATCATTAATCGACACGAGCATTTTTCTTTGGCTTCCATGTCAAGGAAAGCGTAGGCACGGGCAGCGGCCACAACCTCAAGTTTGGTGACAAACGTATTCCCCGTTCCTTGGGTCAGTCGCGAGGTTCCTGGGGACAGTCGCGGGGTTTCTGGGGACAGTTGCGAGCTTCCTGGGGACAGTCGCGAGGTTCCTGGGGACAGGCGCGAGCTTCCTGGGGACAGGCGCGAGCTTCCTGGGGACAGGCGCGAGGTTCCTGGGGACAGGCGCGAGGTTCCTGGGGACAGGCGCGAGATTTCTGGGGACAGGCACGAGATTTCTGGGGACAGGCACGAAGTTTCCGGGGTCGGTCGCGAGGTTTCCCGGGTGGGTCACGAGGTTTCCGGGGTCGGTCGCGAGGTTTCCCGGGTGGGTCGCGAGGTTTCCTTGCCGGGAAACTCGGTGGGAAAGCAGGGAACGTGTGTCTCCCACCCGGGGGACCGGGTTTCCCACCAGGGACAGCCGGTTTCCTTGCCAGGAAACTCGGTGGGAAAGCAAGGAAAGCGGCGGCGAAACCCGGGGAAGCGCGTTTCCGACCCGGGAAATCCCTTTTCCCGGCTGGGAAAACGCTTTTCCGAGTCGTCGGAACACCGGTTCCTCCCTGAGTTTCAAGGGATTCGTGTTCCTGTCCTCCGGTTCCACCTCACATCTCCCGGAGACATGCGGGTGACGGAACCCCGACGGGGTTCGCGATGCGAAGGGCATCGTGGGTGGCCGTTTCCCAGGAGAGCGCTCGCTGTCGCTCGGCACTCCGGGGCTGCATGACGGAAGACCCGGTGGGCTTGGGTGAAATGCAGGGCGATAGAGTGTTGTTCTCCCCCTCTTCCCCATATTTACGTCCATAAATTGAAAAGCCCCGTTCCGATTGCTCGAAACGGGGCCGTAGCCGTCATTTATACGCCATCATCGCGAACCCACATGACGAAAAAGCGAGCGCGCTTGGGATATTCCCGAAGACCGGTTTTGGGATTTATTCGCCAAGGGCGAAAAATCTTGCGGTATCCAGGGCGTTCCTCTGGCCAGAGTGTAAGTTGGTCATTCATGAATGAGATGAAACAAGCTATCTGGGGTGTTATGGACTCAGGGTTGACGCCGCGCGGCCTGTCTGTCACACTTTGGTTGCACTGGGTGGACGTTCAGTTCGCTCCAAACGGCTCCGCTGCTGAATCCTATTCCAGCGGAAATTCGTTTACAGGACCCGGCAGCGCTAAACGCTGCCGGGTTTTTGTTTATGGTGGATTGTCTTCTACAGCCTTCGGAGTATCGTGATGGGCAACCAGTTTGCGCTTCCAGAGCTGTAGTGTTCCAATCAAAAGATCGAATGATTCTTCGGACATCGGGTATGGCACTCGCGCAACAACACCGTCTTCCAGAGGAATTGGGAGTTCTGTCAGTTGCCCCCCCCTTCCTGTCACCGGGATCACGAAAGGTTTAGAAGAAACAGAAGGAAGCTCCGCCGCTACCGTTGGGGGACTTTCAGACGGCGATTGGAACGCGGGGGAGGTAATCATTTCCTCTTCATCCCCCCCAGTTTCCACCAAGCTGGCAAAATCCACGTTCTTTTTGAAGACGTACGCAGCCTTTCGGGCACCGTCAGGAGTAAAACCGCCGTGAATGAGGTGGTTGGTGAGCACAAGTTCATCGCAATGCGCGAACCCACCTGCCAAAAGCTCGGCAAATATGCGGGGAGTTTTTGCCGCTACGCGTCTGGCATTCAATTCGTTTTGCTTAGATGTCGGGTGGAGGAGTTGAAGGGCTAATGATGAAACGGCCAAGCTTCCTCCACGCTCGCGATCAATCAGACCATACTGGGTAATCGCGGCAATTATGCTGAGGGATGCTCCGTTGATGCCACTATAGCCCAGCGGGCCAACTGCAACCTCTTGCTTAACACTCGCCTTGCCAACCTTCGCATGGAGTTTCCTCACAAGCTCAATGGCTTCGTCCAAAGGGAGCTTTGGACTACTTGGACTGCGGTCCTTCTTAATGTCTTCGTTCATGACTTTAGGGCGTTGAGCTCACGATAGTAACAGGTCGCGTTTGGAAGTCAAGCTTCTAAACGCGACTCGCGTTAATTTTCGAGTTATGGCTATCTTTAGCCTTGGCTCAATCACCTAAAAGTTAGACGAGGAGCGCGTTACCGTTACTGACACGCCTCGCACGTCCCGCCATTTCGCATGGCTTCGATGGAGCAGGCCTGGACTTCCTCGGCACTGTAGGTGCGTTTGGCACCGATGGCCTGGTTGATGACGGCGCTGCTGATCTCCTTCTGGAACTCGGCGGTGCTCTTTTCGATGTTGGAGGCGCTGCGGGTGCGGAGGTAGTAGGTCGTTTTGAGACCCTTTCTCCATGCACCGCGATACATGTGGCTGAGGACGCTCATTTCCTTGCTGCCGAAGAAGAGGTTCACACTCTGGCTCTGGTCGATCCACTTCTGACGGCGCCCTGCGGCGTCGACGACCCAGGCCCAGTCGATGCTGAAGGCGGTGGCGTAGCGGCGCTTGAGGTCCACGGGAATTTCTTCAATCGCGTCGATCTCGCCGTCCATGTACTTGAGCTTGTTCTGGATGTCCGGGGTCCACAGGCCGCGCTTCTTGAGGTCGCGGATGAGGAAGGGATTGAGGAGCATGAAGTCGCCGGAGAGATTGGCCTTCACGAGCATGTTGCTGAGCAGGGGCTCGATGCAGGGGCTGGAGCCCATGATGTTGGAGATCGTGGCGGTGGGAGCGATGGCGAGGACGTTGCTGTTGCGCATGCCCTGCTTGGCGATCTTGGCGCGGAGGGCGCTCCAGTCCATCTTGCCGCCGCGGGGGACGTCGATGTCCTGACCACGTTCCTTGGCGAGGAGGTCGAGGGTGTCCTGTGGCATGAGGCCGCGGTCCCACTTGCTGCCTTTGTAGGTCGAATACTGGCCGCGTTCGGCGGCGAGGTCGGAGGAGGCTTCGTAGGCGTAGTAGGCGATGGCTTCCATCATCTCGTCGTTGAATTCGACGGCTTCCTTCGAGGCGAAGGGGATGCCTTTGCGATAGAGGGCGTACTGCAGGCCCATGACGCCGAGGCCGATGGGGCGGTGGCGTGTATTCGACGTCTTGGCGGCGTCGGTGGGGTAGAAGTTGATGTCGATGACGTTGTCGAGTGCACGGACGGCCATGCGGATGGTCTCGCGGAGCTTGGCGTGGTCGATGTTGCCGGCGTCGTCGAGGTGGTTGTCAATGAGGACGGAGCCGAGGTTG
>NZ_JAGRPF010000082.1 GCF_020439865.1 Prosthecobacter sp. | reverse complement strand
TTACCTCGCCAACACCGGCGCTGGCAGCGATGCCAACTTCCTGTATGTGATGACTAACTTGAAGTTCTAAGCGTCCTGCCATTAAGTGACATAATGTTCAGCAAAAACGCAAGGTGCTACAGCTCACAAAAGTGGTAGGGCAATACAGAATGTACTCTGCTTGCATTGTTCTTTTTTAATCGAGCGAAACCAACCGGAAAAGCGTGCTAAAAATGCCAGCCTGAGAGATGAGAAGGGCAAATCCACGACAACCACCAGCATATCAGGGAGCAAGACAACTTTCAGAGATGCCTAGGGAAGAATGACTGGGACAGCCACAGGTTCAGGTGCAGATCAATCCCTTGGAGGTGGTGCAGTTCATCAGCGGTAGTTTTGTGCCAATGAACGAGATGTGTGAACGTGCCGGATTGAGCGAACGCCAGATATACGACCGGACCAAGGTGGTGTTTGAGTATTTCAACCTGCTTTTCGATGCGGTTCCAGCCCATTGGTAATCGGAGTCAGTGCCATCCGATCTCCAGCCTCTCATCACCGCAGCCACTCGCCACGCTCGTTTCACCATGAAGCACATTGTTTCTCTTTCTCTCGTCCCTCCCCCGCCGCCAACGGCCCGTCTGGCATCGGCTCCTTCGTCGTCCGAATGGCAGACCAGCCGTTGCCCCGGCCTCCCTTGGCCGCGTCACCAGCGACGGAGGCTAGGCCAGCTCCTCCCCGCCTTTCCACGAGGACTGGCCCATGCTCCGTCACCGGCCACGCGGGGGCACGGGTGCGGAAAGAAAAACTTCGGCTGACCGAAGTCGCGTGTTTCACGTTATCCACAGGGCGATGTGACACGCCCGGTCACCTTCATGGTATGATGAGGGCATGGAAAAAATCGTGCGCAAATCAGCGGGCGTGAAGTTCGAGAGTGATGTGCTGGCGTTCATCGACCGCCTCGCTCGCGAACAGCAGCGCAGCCGCAGTTTCATCATCAATGCCATCCTCAGATGGTATTCCAAATGGCTCTCAGAACAGCAGGCCAAGGTCGAGGCGGAGCAAGATCAGCCGGTGATCCGGTTGTAGGCCGCCATGCTGAGCATTCTGGATCAAAAAGCACCGTTTCAAACATCCCAGGCTCCCGAGCCGGTGATTTCAGCGTTCGAGGGATTCAAAGCACCGACCTCCAACACCACCTACACGCCGAACCAGTTCTTCGATGTCGTGATCCCGCACTTCTCCCGGGGCGTGGTGCGCATCGTGGCCTATCTGCTGCGCAAGACGCTCGGCTGGTGTGATGCGAATGGGAATCCGCAGGAGGAGCAGATCGAGGTGACCTACTCGGAACTGGAACGAAAGGCCGGCGTGAGCCGTGACATGATCCGCGCCGCACTGGATGATTCTCTGGCGGGTCACTTGCTCGAATGCGTCACGGAAGGCCGAGCGAAGCACGCGCATGATGCCGGGCAGTCCGCCCGCTACCAGCTCCGCTGGTCATCCATGCCCTACACGACGCGATTGGAGCACTTCGATGGCTTCTTTGAAGGCGAAGGCAACCGCACCGACATCCCGAACGAGTTCTTTGACGTGCTCATTCCCCGCGAGCCGCTTTCCGTGATCAAAGTCGTCGGAGCGATCATCCGCCACAGCATCGGCTTCCAGACGAAACATGGCCGCCGTCGCCAGCAGGTGGCACTGTCCTATCAGCAGATCGAGAACTACGCCCGCTTCGGCAGCCGTTCAGATCTCGCCAAGGCCATCCGCATCGCGATGGAGAAGAACTACATCGTGCGGCTGGAGAGCGGTGTGTTCAGCCATGAGGCCACCGAGCGGCGGCGGGCGGTGTATGCGCTTCGCTGGTGCGATTTTCCGAACGGTCAGAAAAACGAACCAGCCGTCCATCAGTCAGAAATTCAGACCAGTATCAGTCCGAATTCCGAACCAGCACATCAGTCAGAAATCCGCACCAACATTAAAACGAAACCAGGAAATGAAACTGGAAACCGCCTTGCGGCTGACACGGAGTTGCGAGACAGGCTTCTCGCTTTCGGCTTCAGCGAAAAGACCGTCGCGAAGCTGATGCGGGAGCACAGCCGCGAGGAGATCGAGCAGCAGATCGCCTGGATGCCAGACCGCGCACCGGCACGCAGTCCGGCGGGGCTGCTACGCCGATCCATCGAGCAGCGATGGCCCGCACCGATAAAACTTCGGTCAGCCGAAGTCACCAGCGTGACGCAGGCCGGATGGGACTTCGCGCGATGCTTCTACGCAGCCTATGGAGGCAATCGAGGCGAGCCGGTGAATGATCCATCGCCACGCGAGGCGCAGACCGCGGAGAGCTTCGTGCAGCGATTGACCCGTGCCACGAAGGAGGAAGGCCGTGCGGATCAATGGGGCCGTGAGCTGGGCACTCTCGCACGCGAGCAGCGGCATCCGTTTCCATCGCTCACGCTTGCCATCCGCCAGCTTGGCGATGCCTTTCTCGTCCAGCGGGAAAAGCAGCGCCTCCAGGTGCAGCTCGCCAGCATCACGCAGAGCCGTGAGCAGCACGAGCAGCGCTTCCGTGGGGACTGGCTCCGCTGGCTTGCGGCCAAGGAGTCCGAGATGCGAGACACGCGTCCCGAGGACTACCAGCGTTTCACTGCGCAGCGGGAGAGCGAGCGTGACCGGCTCGCTGCCGATCCGAAGCCGTGGTCGCGTCGCGTGCTGGAGCACTTCGACACGGACAACGCCCGCCTCGGTGCCTTCCGCCAGTGCTTCGGCCTCCCGGACTTCTGGCAGTGGGACACCGCATTTAACAGCCAATCATTCAAACCAAACCCATGAACATCATCACCGTCATCAATGCCAAGGGAGGTTGTGGCAAGAGCACCATCGCCATGAACCTCGCCAGCGGCCTCGCGCGTCACGGGCATCGAGTCCTGCTCATGGATCTCGATCCGCAGGCGCAGGTCACCCAATGGCTCGCCGCAGGGGATGGACTCACGCCGGAGGGCACGCTCGTGGCCGCGCTCACGCGCCAGCAATCGCTCTCCGAGGTCATCCAGCCCACTGGCTTTGAAAACATGTCCTTCGTCGCCAGCGCCGACGGCCTGGAAGACCTCGGGCGTGAGATCAGCCAGACGGAGGGCTATCCCTCCATGCTCACGCAATTGATCGCCGAGGAGCACATCGCCGACCGCTTTGACTTCCTCGTCATCGACTCGCCAAACCAAATCTCGCCGATCATGGAGAACGCCATCTTTCCAGCGGACGCCTTCATCGTGCCGTTTGAAAGCACAAAGGCCGTGAAGAGCTACGCCAGCATCTACAAGCTGCTCGTGAAGCTCCGCCCGACCGCCGACTTCCGCATGCTGCATGTGCTGAGCAATCTCACACGCCTGCCAGGCCTGCGAAAGCGCGTGCTGGCCCTGCTTGCGGATGACGGCATCCCATCGGCACGCAGCGAGATCCGCTCCTGCGGATGGATGGCGCAGGTGGACGAGAATGGAGGCAGCATCTTCCACTATCGTCCGCTTTCCAAAGGAGCGCAGGACATGGCCGCCCTCGTCGAAGAGGTGCGGGACTTATTCACTAACGGGCCGCAGGCCCACACGGAGACCGCCGCCGCATCGCCCGACCATGCGATGAGCGCGGAAGTCACCGCCCCAACAGCATGACCAAACTACCCGATGGCAAAAGCCGTCTCGATCTCGTGAAGTCCGGCCTCACCGGCGGACTGCCAAAACGAGGCCGCTTCATTGTCAGCATCGACCGCCTTCTCGAAGACCCGGAGAACGAACGAAAAATCTTCCACAACATGGACGACATGATCGAGTCCGTGCGTCGTCACGGCATCATCGAGCCCATCACCGTTACCCAGGAGGGCGACCGCTACCGCATCCTCACCGGCCACCGCCGCTTCCGCGCCGCCAAGGCCGTCGGCCTCACCGAGCTGGAGGTGCTCGTGCGCGAGCCGGATGATCAGATCACCCGCCGCTTCAAAAGTCTCATCTCCAACATCCAGCGGGAAAACATCCCCGCCGTCGAGCTGGCGGAGACGCTTCACAGCCTGCTCAGTTCAGGTGCCGCCGAGTCCCAGCGTGAACTCGCCCGGCAGATAGGGAAGAGCGAGCAATGGATGTCCGGCATGCTCCGCGTGCTGGAGTTGCCCGCACGCCTTCAGGAAGAGCTGCGCAGCACACCTGGCATCGGCTACGAGATGGCCCAGCGCATCGCCCAGGTGGGGGACTCGCAGTTTCAGGAGCAGCTCGTCACCGCCGCCGTGGCAGGGGAGAGTGTGGGGCGCATCCGCGAGCGCATCGCCAGCTTCCGCACCACCCAGGGCTCCACGTCTTCATCCCGACTCAAGACACGCACCAGCCAACTCATCCAGCTCACGCATCGAGAGGGGAGTTGCGTTGCCAGCCTCCGCGCCAAACGCGAACCCGGAGCCCAGGAAGCCATGCTGGAGGCCCTCCGCCAGCTCGCCGAGCAGGTGAGGGCGGACGACAGCCTGCGGTGAGTCCAGGCCTCCATTCCTGCCCCTCGACAAATCCACAGGGGCTTGATACAATGCACCCATCATGAGTTCCACCGTCGAACACATCCGCCAAGAGATCGATCAGCTCGCCCCTGATGAGGTTCGGGAGCTTTTCACCGATCTCCAGCAGGAGTATCCACTGCGGCTGCTTCAGGTCGAAGAAACCGCGCCAGACCTCTCCGACCTCAGTGAGGCTGACAAGGTGAAGCTCGAAGCCCTCCGCCAGGAGATCCAGGCTGCTGCCGACTCCTTGGATCGTGGTGAAGGCATCCAGATTGATTGGGATGCCAAGCTCGCACGCCGGCACCAGGCATACGCGGCACGTCAGACCGCTAGCTAAAGCCCATGTCAAACGTCACCTACTCAGCGCTGGCTGACCGCGACCTCGACGACATCTGGGATTACATCGCCCAGGACAGTGTTTTTCAGGCTGACAGGCTTTGGCAGCGCATGCGCGACAAGCTCGAATACCTCGCCAAGTGGCAGACCATCGGGCGGCCACGCCCGGAACTCTCCAAAGGCTGCCGCAGCTATCCCTTCGGCAAATACTGCTTCTACTTCCGGTCTTCTGACTCCGGCATCGAGGTGCTCAGGATTCTGCATTCGGCCCGCGATCTCGATCAGATCACCTTCCCCAAGTAACACCACACCACGCCAAAGGCGTCAAGACCACCGACCTTACCAGGGCTGCTGCGAAGCAGCTCTTTTGCTTTTCAGGCACCGCAGCGGCGATTGCCAATCGTCGAGCTCATCATCAAGGACACGGTTCAAAACTACGGCTGACCGAACTCGGGCCTCAAGGACACCGGCTGTCCGAAAAGCCTTTTTTTAGGCCGTGAAAGTGTCCTTGAGTCGGGAAACAAATATTCTGCGACATGCTTTTCCCCGGCCATTGCCGCTCTCCCGTCATCCACGAGGCCCTACATCCCCCCCTATTTACATGGTATGTAGGGGTGCGCGAAAAAATCGCGGCGAGTGCTACCGCACCGACGACGGTTTCAAGGCTTCACTGAGCCGCGAATCGCTGCCAGGCCTTGTGACGGGTGCCCCCACGTGTTCGGGCTGAACGCCCGACTTCACGCGGTTTCCTACGGCGACAAGGACTTGATCGACCTGCGGATAAAGGTCATGGCCAGCACCGGGCTACCCGCCCTCGGCCAATGACCAACCGCGTGAAGTCGGCCGCTCCGGCCAGCCGGCTGAAAAGCCGGACTGCCCTCGCCCTTCACACGTGGGGGCCACGAACGCGGGCTTCGCCCGTCACGAAACACGACGGGTGCTGAAAAAGTCACGACGAGGGCCTGGCGGCGGACGACGTGGCGACGCAAGATCTAGCTGTTTGCGCACAACCCATTTGCTGCTCGTCCCGCAGACAACCTATCGACATGGCAAAGAGGCTCGATCCCCTTTCCCAAATGCAGAACTGGCGTGAGTTCCGCAGTGAATGCAGTTTGCATGATAGTTAAGTTCTACTTTGGTCCAGTGTCGCTCACGAGCAAAGTGTTGACGATACCCTGGCTGGGCACTCGATTGGAACATGCCCTGAAAACCAACAAGGAAATCGTTTACCCCTTGAGCCGCACCAACGGCGTTCAAGGTGATGACACTCGGAGCCTTCACATCTTTGATGTATGCCTGCCGTTTTCGCTCCTCCTCGCTAATTGCTTCGTCCTGGAGCTTGCCTGCATCAATCAGTTGATTGCAGAGAAGGCAGCCTCCGCCGGCAAAGGGCAGAATCATTCGCGACACGCTAAAGACATCCCCCACTTTCCCGTCGTCGCCTACCGTCACCTTCGATCCAATTTGGACTCCTGGAATCAGATACTGGTGAACCAGGGCATTGAATACCAGACGGCTTTGCATCGTGTCCGCGCACAAGAACAGGTAATCCACATCAGCCATCTTCAAGGCCGTTTCTCGATCCACGATGTCTCCACGAATGGCGTGATAACGGACGGCATGATTTGCCTCATGCGCCACCCTTCGGGCCACCTCAACCTTCGGCGTCGCCAGCCACTCTCCGAATCGTTTCAGAGCTGGCCATTTACTGGTCACCAACCAATCTTGTGAATCCCAGCGTCGGGAACCGACGACCCGCGAGAGGTTACTGAGTTCCAACTTTTCAGGATCGACAGCGACGATTTCGCCCACTCCAACCCTCGCGAGCAATTCGTTCACCAGCGACCCAACGCCCCCAAGGCCGATGATGCCAATTTTGGCTTTAGCAAGGCGTCTCTGCCCCACTTGGCCAAAGATCAAGGACTGACGATGGAACATCCCGTCAAACGCAGCGGCCTGATTTGAAGGGGCCGGAAACAACTCCCGACAGTTGAGCCCAACAACTGTCATGTCATTAAGAGGACGAGTGCCGCTGCGGGTCCAAATCTCTCCGGCCACAGCATTCTCCGCAAACACCAAAGCCCCAACAGGCCCACCGCAGGTAATGTCGAGTAGTGCCGGATACCCGCGCTGGTGCGATGCCAAATCTGTTTCTGAAAACGAAACCGAGTCACGTCCGCCATGGCAGTGAACGGCGAAGTAGCACAAGTGCTCTTTCGCCGCCATATGGGAGGCCTTAGCAACAAAATCTGAAGTTAGCATCCGGTAACCACGCCTACCAGGCACATAATCGACGCCATCTTTTGCCAGGAGAACTTGGCGCACTAAAAAGCGAGTCTCACGCGAGGATTCGGAAATCCCCGCCAGCAGAACAGCCCCATGCTCATCACCATCCCCAGGAAATAGATGGCGATGAAGTTTGTCAAAGTCTGCCGAACTGATTCGGAAACGATAGGAATTCATTGTTGGGATCGAAGCCATTCCAGGACGCGTTGAAGTTTCAATGCAGCTGTATCCACGGCTGCATCACGACGATTTGATCTGCGGGACAGCATTACCGCTGCCTCCCTGCCACTGGGTGGTTCCCAAAATTGGTTTTGTGGATGGAGCGGGCTGGTAAGATCTTTGCCGTCCTTTCGCCTCAAATGCGGCACCAGAAAGTGAGGGTAAACATCCGCGAAGGGATACTGGAACGTGATTCGGAATGCCACCCAACTACGCTCAGGCTCATAGTGCGAGCCAATATCGAGGTTGGGAACTTTCACGAACGCGCCACCCTCACTATCAGGTTGCACATCGACATGACAGTCAAACGAGACGCAAATCTCTTGAATGGCCTTTTCGATTTCTGGTTTCATGGAGACTCAGGAATTGTCATCTGCCGCGACGCAGCGGAATTCATCACAGGGTTTGAGAACCAGCTTCTTGTCATCAGGGATGGCAGGCCCCTGATTTCCATCTGGAGTAATCGCGTGCAGGACGAAGTCCTCTCCGATCTGGACACCCTGCGCGATAGCGGTCTGCTTAATCTCCAAAGCAGTGACACGTCGCTTGGTGAAACGAACAGGGTTGTTGTTAACCTTGATCGTCAGGACCAGTTTCCTTGCCGTGAAGACACAGCCCTCAGCATGATGAACATGCTCATCGTTGGCAATGACCACGTCATTGGGAGACTCGTAATCACGCAGAAGCTCGACTTCGTCGGGAAGGTCAAAAAGTCTTTTCAGAGTGCGCCCGGTCTGCGCGGGAATCACCGTCACTTTCCACTCATCATCCAAGACGAAAGCGCGTTTAGCAGGCTCAACGCATTCAGAGGAGGGCTTGGCCTCGCAGCGTGGAATCACACGAAATACGTTACCATCACCGAGGTTAATGATCTGCCCATCGTCGATAACGACGTCATTGGAACTGTTATGGTCGCGCTGCAAAACAACGTCGGGACCAAAGGCAGTCTGGTCGAGGATGTCCCTGGCCACGAACTTCTGACGAGGCATCGGGAAGAGCCGATCTTCAATGACAGCGGCCCACTTTGGCGCGGGGCGGCAATTTGACGCATGTTCTGCCATGGCGGAGCCGTGGCCTTCGTTTTCTTTTGGGGGGGGCTGCATAATATAAGAGAGGCCCTGTTGATGGCCTTCACTCGTCTTCTGCCGGGAACCCGCGCAAATTTGCCGATGCGGCTGCAAAAAAGTTTGTGACGACGGAAAATTTCAACCGATTCTCGGCAGTAACTAGAAACGGAGAGTTTTTCTCAGACCGATGAGTGCGCCAATAGATGACATTCCCCAGCAAATAAAACGAGAGCTTACCCAGGCGCTTTGGAAGAAGCTTTTGCTATATGCTGACAACAGCATTCGTGAACACATCTGGCATGGTGTCTTGGGCGGTCTTCCGCTTCACGGGAAATCGGCAGAGGACTACCTTCAGGACGCGCTCATGAAGACATTGACCGGTAAACGTAAATGGAAGCCGGCGGCTTGCGCGTTGGAGCAACATCTCAGGGGTGTGCTTGATAGCGACATTAATCATGACTCGATGCGTCCCATGAACCAGCGGATACTTCGCGAAGGGAGCTTGGATAGCGATAACTCCCAGGATTCGACATCTTTTTTCGATAGAATCGACGCCGCCACCCTCACTATCGAAGAGGTCGAGAAGTTGAAAGAGTGGGACACAATGCTTTTCAATTTTTTAGAGGAACTCTCGGACGACAAACCAGTGCAGCAATTGTTTGAGGCCATTTTCGACGGCACGATCAAGAGAGCCGATCAAGCAAAGGCACTTGGAGTGCCTGAAACTCAGATTGACGCATTTAAAAAACGTCTATCCACACGAGTGAAAAAATTCATCACCAACCAAAATCAGACACCCAAGGAGGTTCACCATGCCTGACCAACCGTCACCACGAAATTCGGCGCATGTTCTGCGAGACTTGCACAGCTATATCGCTGAACCCGTTTTGAACATAGATGCCCTCTCGGAGCAGCAAATCGAAGTGGAACTCAAACGCCGTTCCATTTCGCCACAGGCGTCGTTCCGAGCTATTCATGAATTGCTGGACGATCATATCGCAGCCTCAGAACTTGCGGCTGCAAGGCAGAACCGCCTCGCTCGGCTGGAAGCGGTAAAACCGTCTGGCTCAATTTTGGCGGGAGTTCGTGAAAAAATTCACAAACTCATCCAGTCGCTCAGTCCGCAAGTGGCAGGAGCATATTGGAGCAAGTTCGAGTCAGCTAGTGATGAGGAGCTACAGTCTCTTTATGATGACTTGATAGAACTTGGAAGCCACTCGGACAACACAGAGAGCAATGGCAAATCGTGATCCAAACTTCATGCGCGCTCAAGGAGAGGCGTTTCGCTTGAACAAGAGATTCGCCGGGCGAACACCAGGCGCACTTGATTTTGATGATGTTGCCATGGCGCTGGGAGTGCTTGTGATTTCACATGGGGTGAGCGGGGCATCTGCAAGACTGGTTCGCGGGAAGGAAGGTGGGAGGATACGCCTCAATCCCAAGATTAGAGAAGAAGGTGCCCGCCGATTTGCGATTGGGCACGAACTCGGACACTGGCTTATGCACGAGTCCGAGTCACAGATGTTTGTGTGTTCAGCATCAGATTTGCGTGATTACCGAGAAAGCCCATTGGAGGCAGAGGCTAACTATTTTTCTTCAGAACTGCTAATGCCAACAGGCCTGTTTAGGCCGCTTATGGAGAAAGCTGATCCAGATTTGAGCTTGATCAAAGAATGGGCGACCTTGTTTCGGGCATCATTGACCGCCACCACCCTTCGTTTCATTCGAGATTCCAAACATGACTGCATTGCGGCCAGCATCAAGAACGGTATCGTCGAGTGGTCGTGGAAGAAATCGGATGGCCGAAGAGTTTGGCTCCATAGGAAACAGCAAATTGAGCCGGGGTCACTTGCTTGGGAGTTACACCAAGGACGCTGCGTTCCTGATAAAATGGAAGTAGTAGATTCAGCAGCGTGGTTCCGTCATCTGCCATTTAGATTTTCGGGAGAGGTTCAAGAACAGTCTATTTCCATGACGAGCTACAATGCGATCTTCACGCTGTTGTGGATCTCGTGAAGTAGCGCTTCTGTTCATGCTATACTGAATTCACCCTTCAGCCGTCGAGGCCAGTTGCCGTTACCCGCCTGGCTCGATCCAACAGACGTTTGCCGGGTGACTTGCCGGGCGGGCACCCATTTTGACGAGGGGGTGATCGCTGGCCCGGTTTTCATTCATGTTCCTTTCTGGAGCGGCGGCTGGCCTGGGCGGCGTGAACATAGCCATGAACGAACACGATCTTCACATCGGCATGAGGCATGTCTGGGGCGGCGAGCAGCCGTTTGGCTTCGACCTGGCTGATGCTCGCTACCACACCTACATCATCGGCAAGACGGGCTCCGGGAAGACCACGCTCCTGCGCAATCTCATCCTCCAGCTCATCCAGCAGGGCCACGGCGTCGGTCTCATCGACCCGCATGGCGATCTGGCGGAGGATTTGCTCCTGCACATCCCACCGCAGCGGGCCGAACAGACGCTCTATTTTCATCCTGGCGACCTCGATCACCCCATCGGCCTCAATTTGCTGGCCCAGACCGCGCCGGAAGACCGTCACCTCGTCGCCTCCGGCATCGTGAGCGCCTTCAAAAGCCTGTGGCAGGAAAGCTGGGGGCCGCGGCTGGAATACATCCTGCACAACGCCATCGCCGCGCTGACGCATTGCCCGAACACCACGCTCCTCGGCCTGAACCGCCTGCTCACCGACGCGGCCTATCGCCGCTGGGTGGTGAACCAGATCGACGATCCCTTCCTGCGCGACTTCTGGGAGAACGAATACGAGAGCTGGGAGCCGCGCTTCATGCGCGAGGCCATCGCGCCCATCCAAAACAAGGCCGGCCAGCTCCTCCTCTCCCCCGTCATCCGCAACATCATCGGCCAGGTGCGCAGCAAGGTGAGCATCCCCTTTGTCATGAACGAAGGCCGCATCTTCCTCGCGAACCTCTCGAAGGGCGAGATCGGCCACGACAAGGCCAACCTGCTCGGCTCCCTGCTCATCACGCAGTTCCAGCTCGCCGCCATGGCCCGCAATCGTCAGCCGGAGCACGAGCGGCGCGACTTCTTCCTCTTTGTCGATGAGTTTCAAAACTTCGCCACGGAGAGCTTCACCTCCATCCTGGCAGAGGCGCGGAAATACCGGCTCAATCTCACCCTGAGCCATCAATACATCGCCCAGCTCTCCCCCACCGTGCGGGAGGCCGTGTTTGGCAATGTCGGCACCCTCGTCGCCTTCCGTGTCGGCTTTGCCGATGCCGAGCATCTGCACGGCGAGTTTGGCGAGGAGTTCCACCAGCGTCAGTTCGTCGATCTACCCCGCTACGAGACCCTCATCCGTAATCAATCCGCCAGCGGCTCCATCCACTTCCAGCGCACCCGTCTCTCCCCGCCCATCGAGACGCACCAGGGCCGCAAAGCCAAGCTCCTCCGCCGCTCCCGCGAGCGCTTCGCCACGCCGCGAGCCGAGGTCGAGGAGAAGCTGAAGCGGTGGTTGCGGCAGATCGAGTAGTATTAGATGCCAGCGTGATCCTTTACGATCTGCTCTAGTTGCAGGACGAATAGCCAGTGCTGCAAATGGTTGATCGAACGATGCGAGGCCACTCCGAAGGACCTTTCGAGAAGCTCACGTGTCTCATCGCTATCCATTTCCAGACCAAGAACTGAGAGCCACTCCTTTTCCTTCGCGAAAAGTTGAGGACGCGTAGGAATGTAGTCCGGTTTTGATTTCGCGGACTCTTTTCGTCCTGCAATTGTATTGTTCCATTTGCCATCCAGGTAGTCGCAGATGGCTTTGGCTGCGGACTCCGGCCAGTCCCAGATGACGGTCCACTTTTGATTCTTGCCCAGCTTCATCTCACGCTGAAAGTTTTTATACATGACTGCATAAGCAGATCGTCCGAAGCGCTTTTCTCTTTCGAGACCCAGGCGGTTGAATTTCTCCATAATGGTAGATTTCATCAGGCCATTGGCTCCAATAGTCTTGGGAATTGGGAGCCTATTGACGACCGCATCCTTGGAAGGCCGTTTTGGGGCCTTCAAATGCGGATAGAATCTACCTCGAACAAGTTCGAAGCGGTGAATGTGCTTTTCAAGCTCTGACCAAGCGAGAAACTGAATGTCCACATTTTCTTTCTCTGACAGTTCAATGGCTTTGTCTTGGATCGACGGATACTTCTTTGTAGTCGTTGCAAAAAGCAGCGTGGTGAACGGATGCGGCCAGCCGCGCACCTTGCAAGCCGTCTCCTCCAGATCAGCAGCAAGCTCTCGGCGAAGATCCACATCCTTGCGGTTGGTGTCCTTCTTTTTGCACTGCACGATTATGCGCAAAGGCTTGGAGTAGATGTCCACGCCATACTGGTTGCTTCCGCGTCCCCGATAAAGCTGAAACGAGGTGGTGTTGTGAATGGCATTCAAAATGTCACAAACGAGCTCTTCAAACGCGGACTCCTCCGCCAGCACTTCGTAATGGTATCGACTCATGATGGGCTGTTGATTTCAACCGAGGTCAAAACACTTCGAGAGCCACATTTTGCAATCGGCATTTTGCATGAACACACCGTGTTCTGATACAATGCGGACGGAGCGATCCGCGCTGCCACGGGCCTGCGGTTGTCAGCCTGAAGTCTGCCTCACTCCTGAGGTCGGCTTCTCCTGACAACCCCGAACCGAAGCCCTCATGAGCCACGCAGAGTCCCGCATTGATCCTTATCAAGCTGTCACCGATCTCATCCTTGAACACCTGGAACGCGGCGTCGTTCCCTGGCGCTGCCCCTGGCAGCGCGAAGTCGGCATCCCGCGCAACTTCCACACCGGCAAGACCTACAACGGCATCAACGTGCTGCTACTGGGTCTGCGGCACATGCCATCCCCCTACTGGCTGACTTTTCGTCAGGCCCAGGAGCGCGGTGGTCACATTCGCAAAGGCGAACACGGTGCCCATGTGATCAAAGTCGGTGAATCGAAGTCATCGTCAGCCGATGATGCTGAAGCAACCGATGAACCCAGGCGGAAACGGCTGTTCCTTCGCGAATACACCGTTTTCAACGCGGTGCAGATCGAAGGCATCGACTTCCCGCCAGTGAACTCGATTCCGCAGCTCCCCGTGAGCGAACGAATCGAAGCCGCCGAGCAGATCGTCGCCGAAATGTCCAATCCGCCCTGCATCCACGAAGGAGCACGCACGATGGCCTGTTACAGTCTCCAAACCGATACGGTGCAGATGCCGCCTTTTGGGAGCTTTGAGAGTGCCGAGGCCTACTACCTCACGCTCTTTCACGAACTAATTCACGCGACAGGACATCCTGATCGCCTGAATCGTGAAAGCCTCCTCAAGCATGACGGATTCGGAGGGAAGGTCTATTCCCAGGAAGAACTCGTCGCCGAGATGGGGGCGGCTTTCCTCGGCATGGAAACGCACATCGTGAGCGATGCCCACGAACAGTCCGCCTCCTACCTGCAAAGCTGGCTCGATGTCCTGCGTGTCAAAGAACACAAACGCTGGATTATCCAAGCCGCCGCCCAGGCAACCAAGGCCGCGAACTACATTCAAAACCGCGCCACCCTCGTTGACTCCAAAGAAGCGATCATGACAGCCTGAACCCCGAAGCCTCTCCACACCCTGGAGAGGCTTTGTTCATGATAGAATGCAGAAATGACAGCAACGCAGCAGCGGCTCCCACGCTTCAAACGTGCTCCCGAAGCCGCTGGATCATTTCAATTCACCCCACGCGACCTCGAACTCTTGCGCAACATCGCGGAGCATCGCTTCATCAAGTCGGAGTGGCTCGTTAAGCTCGTGGGTGGCAGCCGACAGCAGGTGCTTCGTCGGCTCAACCTGCTCTACCACCATGGCTACCTCGACCGGCCCCACTGCCAGCTCGATTATTACCACCAAGGCGGATCACGCAGCATGATCTATGGCCTCGCCTCTCGTGGAGCCGGCCGTCTCCGCCGTGACCTCAATATGCCCTTTGAACGCATGGACTGGACGACTCGCAACAAGCAAGTGGGCCGACTTTTCCTCGAACACACGCTCATGGTCAGCGACTTCATGGCGGCGCTCGAACTGGAGTGCCGATCGCATCAAGAAATCAGCATCGTCTATGGTGGCGATCTCCCCCAGCCCAAAGAACGAGCCAATCGCCGCGAGCCGTTTCGTTGGACGGTTGATCTTCCTGGCAAGCGTCGTGTCGGCGTGGTGCCAGACAAGGTTTTCGCTCTCGACACCAACCGCTCGGATGGAAACACCTCGCGAATGATCTTCTTCCTGGAGGCGGATCGAGGGACAATGCCAGTTGAGCGACGAGACTTGAGGCAGAGTTGTTTGCTCAGAAAGGCAAAAGCCTACGAGGCAACCCACGCCTCAGCTCGGCATCGTGAATGGCTGGGTGCCCGTCGTTTCTGCCTGCTGATGCTCATGGCAGGAGCCGAGCGTCGCGAGCATGTGCGGGCCGCTTTCAAAGCGGCACCATGGTTGCGGGTGATCGAACCTGATGATGTCGCTGCCTTACTCAAGCCATTAACGTTGCACCACATTCCTCAGCCGCCGTCAACTCCCGCCAGAACAAGCCGCCTGATACCATGAGCCGTGGAGGTGTTTGCAAAACGCAAACATCCCGCAAACACCAACACAGCTCATTCACATATGGGAAGACCCTTCATTGACTTCACGGCGGTCAAAGCCGCCGTGAC
>NZ_JAGRPF010000081.1 GCF_020439865.1 Prosthecobacter sp. | reverse complement strand
CGTTGCCGGCGGCGCGGAAGTTGGTGAGCTGCTTGCTGCGGGTCGGATTGACCGGCAGATCGTCAGCACGCGGGTTTTCACCGATGATCATGCCGTCATAGACCTGCTCGCCTGCACCGATGAAGAGCTTGCCGCGCACCTGGATGGTGTCGAGCGCGTAGCCGGTGGATTCACCTGCTTCCGTGCTGACCAGCGTGCCGGTGCTGCGGGTCTGCATGGGACCGGCATGCGGTGCGTATTCGCGGAACAGATGGCTGTGGATGCCGTGGCCGCTCGTCAGGTTCATCAGTTCGAATTCAAAGCCGATCAGGCCGCGTGTCGGCACATAGGCCTGCAGACTGGTGCGTCCGCCGTGGGCGCTCATGTCCTCGATCTTGCCTTTGCGCTCGGAGATCGATTTCATCACGCCGCCGAGATAGTCGTCCGGCACGTCCACATAGAGCGTCTCAAACGGCTCGCACAGCTCGTCGTCGATGCGCTTCATGATCACCATCGGGCGGGACAGAAGAAGTTCGTAACCTTCGCGGCGCATCTGCTCCACCAGCACGGCGATCTGCATCGCGCCACGGGCGCTGACGTCGAAAATGCCGGCGGTGTCCGTGTCCTTCACGCTGATCGTCACATTCATCTTCTGCTCACGGTCCAGGCGGTCGCGGATCTTGCGCGAGGTCACATGCTCGCCTTCGCGTCCTGCGAGAGGGCCGTCGTTCACGGCGAACTGCATGACGATGGTCGGCGGATCGATCGCCACGAAGGGCAGGGCGGGGGCGTCCGCGGCTCCGGCCACCGTCTGGCCGATGTCCACGTCTTCAAATCCACTGATGCCCACGATGTCTCCTGCGGTGCCTTCCACCGAGTCGGAGGTGGTGAGAGTCGTATACTGGAACACCTTCGTCACCTTCACCGGCACGGCCTTGTCTTCCGGCGTCTTGCCGAGCAGGAAAACACGATCGCCCAGCTTCACGCTGCCGCGGGTGATCTTGCCGATGGCCACACGGCCCACGAAATTGTCCCAGTCGATGTTCGACACCAGCATTTCAAAGCTGCCTTCGACTTCCGCCTTCGGTGCCGGGATGTGCTCCACGATCTTGCCGAGCAGGAAGGTCATGTCGTGCTGCTCGCCCGTTGGTGAATCCGTCACCCAGCCGGCGCGTGCGCTGCCATAAACAAAGGCTGCGTTGAACTGGTCTTCGGTGGCGTCGAGTTCGAGGAAGAGTTCCAGCACCTTGTCATGCACCTTCTGCGGTTCGATGTGCGGGCGGTCCATCTTGTTGATCAGCACGATGGGCTTGATGCCCTGCTCCAGCGCCTTCTTCAAAACGAAACGCGTCTGCGCCTGCGGGCCTTCATACGCATCGACCACGAGCATCACACCATCCACCATCTTCATCACGCGCTCCACCTCGCCGCCGAAGTCGGCATGGCCGGGAGTGTCCACGATGTTGATGATGTGGTCGTTCCAATGAACGGAGGTGTTCTTCGCCTTGATGGTGATGCCCTTTTCCCGTTCGAGGTCCATCGAGTCCATCGCGCGTTCGGCGATGGCCTGGTTCTCACGGAAGTTGCCGCTGGCGCGCAGCAGGCCGTCAACGAGCGTCGTTTTGCCGTGATCGACGTGCGCGATGATGGCGATGTTGCGGATTTTGTCTGGGGTCATGGGCGGGTTTTTTGGGGAAGGGGGCCGCGAGGGTAGCAGTCTTCGCGCCATAGGCAAACGGTTCGCTGCATTGCTTTCGGCACCG
>NZ_JAGRPF010000080.1 GCF_020439865.1 Prosthecobacter sp. | reverse complement strand
ATCGGACCGTAGGTCGCGTCCGGCTCGTAGATGGTGAAGTAAAGCTCGGGGAACGTGCTGGGCTTGGCGGTGCGATACGCGATGCGGCCGCGGCGCATGTCGGGTTCGTTTTTGGTGGTGTTGTTGACGAAGACGTTACCGGTCATCACGAAATTGACTGGCTGGTTGATCCACGCGCCGCGCCCGCCGTTGCGGAAGGTGTTGCCGGTCATCGTCACATCCGTGCAGCTCTTTTCCACGCTCACCACACGCGATCCGTTGGTGCCATCGACGAGATTGCCGGTGATCGTGGCGTTCTGGCAGAACTCGGCGAGGAAGAACGCGCCCATGCGGCTGCCGAGGATGTGGTTGTTTGCAAAGATGATGTTCTTGCAGCGCTGGATGTGCATCGTATCGCCGATGGCGTTCAACTGGCAGCCGGTGACACGCACATCGCGCGCACCGACGATGTCGAACGCCCCCTTGCCCGGTCCGGCGCCTGTCGGCGAATACGCGCCGAGGTAAGTGCCGCTGATGTTGAAGGCGAGTTGGCCGCTGCCATCGTTCTCGAACTGAATCGGCTCGCCACCGGGCTTGTCGGCGATCTTGATGAACTCCGGCGTGGCTTCGATGACGAAGTATTGCAGGCCGCGCACGATGTTTTTTGGCATACCCGCTCCCATGAAGGTCAGCGCCTCCTTCGGGTCGTCTGTCTGGCTCACGGCGATGGGGCGGACGGTGTTGTCGAGCTTCACGCGGTCATCGCCGCTTCGCATCGTGACCTCGCGCATGAGGTCGGTCCGGAAATACTTCTTCGCACGTTCCACCTCCCATGGTTCATACGCCTCCGGAAACGTCATGATCTGCCACAGGTAGCCGTAGTCCCACATGAACTTCCCGCTGCGCAGCAGCGTGCAGCTTTCCACCGCAACACGCTCGGCGTAGAACTCGACATCGGCCTCGCTCTTCTTGCCGTACTGGCCGTGCACACCGATCACCGCCGCGGCCATGCCGTTCGACTTCACATCGCGAAACAAAATGTCATGCGTGCCGCCTTCGATCGTCGTCGTAATCTCGATGCCCTTCGTGTTTGCGTTCGGTTCCCATGAGTTTTCCTTCTGCGCCGGATTAAATACATGGCCGACGAACTCCCCACCATACCACGCGAAGTGTGCGATGTTTTCGCCTGAAAAGAGCACCACACGAGCCTTCTCCGGCAGTGTGTCCGGCAGGATGAACCGCGCGCCATGCGCCATGACGGTCGTGTTGGACCGCAGCGGAATCGGCGTTGTGCCATCCAGGTGATAATCCCCGGCCGGAATGGTCACGACACCCTCTTTGGCGAACAACGCGATGAGCCTGGCCGAGTCGTCGGCGAACGTGGTGGCGGCGAAAATGAAAAGCGCGAGCAGGGACTTCATGCCTCGATCATAACAGCCCGGGCCGCTCCAACTCCACGACAAAGAGTAGGCGAAATGCGTCAGCTGCTTCATCATGCAAGCACGCCCTTCACGACCTCTCCATGAATGTCCGTGAGGCGATAATCGCGGCCCTGGAAACGGTAGGTGAGGCGGGTGTGGTCGAGGCCGAGGAGATGGAGCGCGGTGGCGTTGAGGTCGTGGATGTGCACGGGGTCTTTGACGATGTTGTAGCTGAAGTCATCGGTCTCGCCGTGGACGTGGCCGCCTTTGACACCGGCTCCGGCCATCCAGACGCTGTAGCAGCGCGGGTGGTGATCGCGGCCGTGATTGTCGCGGGTGAGCACGCCCTGCGAATAGACCGTGCGGCCAAACTCGCCGCCCCAGATGACGAGCGTGTCATCGAGCATGCCACGCTCTTTCAGCTCGGCCAAAAGCGCCGCGGTGGGCTGGTCGGTGTCGTGGCATTGGCTCTTGATGCCGCTGGGCAGGTTGTTGTGCTGATCCCAGCCGCGATGGTAGAGCTGGATGAAGCGCACGCCACGCTCGGCGAGCCGGCGGGCGAGGATGCAGTTCGCGGCATACGTTCCCGGCTTCTTCGATTCAGGACCGTAGCGCTCGTAGATGTCGGCGGGCTCTTTGGAGAGATCGGCGAGGTCGGGCACGGCAGACTGCATGCGGAAGGCCATCTCGTATTGATCGATGCGGGCCTGCGTCTCGGGATCGTGGTAATCGGCGAGCTTGAGGCGGTTCAGTGCGGCGACATCGTCGAGCATGGCACGGCGTCGCTCGGTGGTGATACCGGGCGGATTGGAAAGGAAGAGCACGGGGTCCTTGCCGGAGCTCATGCGCACACCTTGATACTTCGAAGGCAGGAAACCGCTGCCCCACATGCGCTCGTGCAGCGGTTGCGCGTTCGTGGGGCCGCTGGGACGAGAGATGAGCGCCACAAACGCGGGCAGGTCCGCGTTGTCCGAGCCGAGACCATACGACACCCACGCGCCAAACGCGGGCCGACCACCGATTTGATGCCCGGTTTGCAGCAGCGTCATCGCCGGATCGTGGTTGATCGCCTCCGTGTGCAGCGAGCGAATGAGGCAGATCTCATCGGCGAACTTCGAGGTGTGCGGCAGCAACTCGCTCAGCCACATGCCGCTTTGGCCATGCTGCGCAAACTTGAACACCGACGGCGCGATGGGGAAGCGCTTCTGCCCCGCCGTCATGCCCGTGAGCCGCTGCTCGCCACGCACGGAGTTCGGCAAATCCTTGTCGAACTGCGACGCGAGCCCCGGCTTGTAATCAAACAGATCGAGCTGCGACGGCGCACCCGCCTGCGTGAGCCAGATGATGCGCTTCGCCTTCGGCGCAAAGTGTGCAGCAGGCGACGCGAAGAGTTTTGGATTCGCGAGCGATGCCAGCGCGAGGCTCTTGAGCCAGTTGCGACGCGAAAAAGGGGCGAGGGAGGATTCGGTGCTCATGAGGTCACTCCTTGGTGATGGTTTCGTCGAGGTTGATCAGCGTGCTGGCGACCGTCGTGTAGGCAGCGAGTTCAGCAGCGCTCAGTTTGTCGTCCGTCTTGGCCTCTCCGAAACTGAGGAGCTGTTTGGCGGCCTCTGCGTCTTTCGTGAAGTCTTTGATAGATCGCTCCACCGCAGCGGCAAGGACTTGGAGTTCTTGTTTGCTCGGTTTTCGTCCGAGAAGCAGTCGAAAACCATGCGCGAGGCGTGACTCGATGCTCGTGCCGCCTTCCTTGATCATGCGTTGCGCCAGAAACCGAGCCGCTTCGACATAGGTCGGGTCGTTCATCAAATTGAGCGCCTGCAGCGGCGTGTTCGAGCGTGAGCGACGGAGCGCACAGGTCTCGCGGAAAGGCGCGTCAAAGAGCAGCATGCCGGGATGCGGCACGCTGCGCTTCCAGTAGGTGTAAAGACTGCGACGGTGCAAATCATCGCCGCTCCCTTGCTGGTAGGTCGCCTTGGGATTGTCGCGCTGCGCCACGACCTGTTCATAAAGCCCCGGCGGGTGATACGGCTTCACACTCGGACCTCCGGTCTTCTCCACCAGCAGCCCGCTCGCAGCCAAAGCTTGATCACGAATCACCTCCGCACTCAAACGATGCCGCGGTCCGCGTGAGAGCCATTGATTCGACAGATCGGACTGATCCGACGAATGACGCGAACTCTGCTGATACGTCTCGCTCGTCACGATCAGCTTCACAAGCTTCTTCACATCCCAGCGGCTTTCTTGAAACGTCACCGCGAGCCAGTCGAGCAGCTCTGGATGGCTCGGCGGCTCGCCTTGAGAGCCAAAATCCTCGCTCGTGCGAACAAGGCCGGTGCCAAAGAAATGCTGCCAGAAGCGGTTCACGATCACACGGGCCGTGAGCGGATTCTCGCGGCTCACGAGCCACTTGGCGAGACCGAGGCGATTGCGTGGCAAATCGGCAGCGAGCGCAGGCAAAACCGCCGGCGTGGCGGCCACGACCTTCTCACCCGGCTTGTCATAAGCCCCACGCATCAGGATGAACGTGGGACGCATCTCCTTCTGCTCCTCCATAACCAGCGTGGTCGGAATCTCAGCCTCCGCCGCGGCAATCTGCTTCTTCAAAGCAGCCTTCTCTTCACTCAGACGACGATGCTCAGGCATCTGCGCCATGCGAAAGCTCGCGAGTTGCTTGCGCTCCGCCGCGGTGCGTTTGGAGGCCTCTTTTTGCGAGATCGTCACGATGCTCGCGGGCGCGATCAGCTCCGTCGCATTCGTGGTGACAAACAAACGCCACTGCGAAGGCCCGCCGGCATTCTCGACACCGATCGAGATCGCCACCTCGGCAGCTTCGAGAGGCTTTTCGAGCTCAAACAGCGCCTGCACCGGCTTGTCGGGTCCCACCGAGAGCACGGACTTGGTTTTGCGGTCGTTGTCGAGCACGTTGGCATGCGTGGCGTCGATGGCGTGCAGCTTCGTTTTGCCAACTTTGAGCTCGCTCCATTGAAAACTGGCCGAAGGAGCCGTGGTGGAGCATTCGAGACGCAGCGCGGTGATTTTGCCCGCTGGCAGCTTCGCGTTGATCACGATGTTATTGGCCCGCGTTTCCTGCGGGCCGACCAAAACGGCCTTGTCGGCGATTTGAGGCGGATTGTCGCCGCCGGTGGCTTTTTGCGGCTCCAGCGGCCGCCAGTCGATCTTCTTCGTCGCGAGCTTTTTCGCCCAAGGCTCGATATCACCTGCCGCGAGGCCTTTGAGCTGATCTTCGACCGGTTTGAGCTTCGCATTCAGCGCGGCAATTTTCGCTTCCAACTCCGGCGCAGGCAGTTTCACGAAAGGCGGCGCATTGGTGCGCACCGGATTGCTGTAAATCCCCACGCCGCGTTCTGGCACATTGTGGAAGAAGGCCTTCATCGCGTAAAAGTCGTGCTGCGTGAAGGGATCGAACTTGTGATCGTGACAGCGGGCGCAGTTGAAGGTCTGGCCCAGCCACACGGCGGCAGTCGTCTCCACGCGGTCGGCCGTGTATTCGGCCAGAAACTCCTCCGCGATGATGCCGCCCTCCTCATTGAGCATGTGATTGCGATGAAACCCCGTGGCGATCTTTTGCTCCAGCGTGGCCCCCGGCAGCAAATCGCCCGCGATCTGCTCGATGGTGAACTGGTCGAATGGCATGTTCGCATTGAACGCCTTGATCACCCAGTCCCGCCAAGGCCACAGCTCGCGATCACGATCCACCTGGTAGCCGTTCGTGTCCGCAAAACGCGCCGCATCCAGCCAACCGACCGCCATGTGTTCGCCGTAGTGCGGTGATTGCAGCAACTGGTCGATGAAATCATTCAGGTCAGCCTCGTCGGATGGCTTCGGCGGGAGTCCGGTGAGATCCAAAGCCAGCCTCCTCATCAAAGTTTCCCGCGAAGCCCGCGGCGCAGGCTGAAGGTCATGGTTCTTCAACTCCGCCCGGACAAAATCGTCAATCGAGTTTCCCGACTTCGGTTTCACCGGCGGCACGAAAGCCCAATGCGGCTGATACTTCGCCCCTTCGGCGATCCACTGCTTCAATGTGTCCTTTTGCTTCGCCGAGAGCTTCTTGTGCGACTCCGCCGGCGGCATCAGATCATCGGCATCGGTGGTGGTGATGCGTTCGATCAGGGTCTGCGGCCCCAGCTTGATCAGTTCCTCGCGCACATCGAGCCGCAGGTCGCCCTTGCGATTGTTTTTGTCCGGGCCGTGGCAGTAAAAGCAGTTGTCACTGAGGATCGGGCGGATGTCGCGATTGAACGACAGCTCCGCCGCGCCGGCCAGTGTGGTGATCGAGAGCAAGGAAAGACGAAAAAGCATCCGCAGACATACGCTGCGGCCTGCTTGGCTTGCGCAGGCTTACTTTTTCTTCACCGGCGTGCTCGGCAGTGACGAGACATCGAACGTGAACGGTTTGGCAGGTTGCTTGCCGAGCAGTTGCAGATCAAACCACTCGACCATGCGCTCGGTGTCCTGGGCCATCTCCTGCCATCCTCCGTGGCCCGCGCCTTCGCGGATGACCAGTTCGCACACGACACCGACTTCATGACAACGTTTCAGAAAGCGCTGCGATTGCGTGAGCGAGACCTGCGGATCGGCATCGCCATGCACGATGAAAATCGGTGGCTGTTCTTTGTGCACCCAGTAGATCGAAGACAGTTCGCGCCCGAGTGCCTCGCGTCCTTCAGGTGTCGCCGCCTTCGGGCCAAACGCAGCCGCGTAGGCTTCGAGCTTGCCGATTCCCACGGCGTTGTCGCCGGGTTCGAACCAGTTCAGATAGTCTGTGGGCGGATAGAAGCACGCGACGGCATTTACCGCGCTGCTTTCGCGATCAATCGGATCATTGGCCTTTGGATCACCTGGTCCGCCACGGGTCGCGAGCATGAGGCTGAGATGACCGCCCGCGCTGCTGCCGGTGACCCCGAGCTTCTGAGGATCGACGCCATACGCGGCGGCATTGGCGCGGACAAAGCGCACGGCACGATTCAGATCGGCCACGATCTCCTCCACCTGAAACCGCGGCTGCGTGCCATGCACGACCACAAACGTCGTGTAGCCCGCCTTGGGCCATCCACCGTCGTTAATCCCTTTGTGGTTCGACTTCCAGCCGCCGCTCACGATTTTGACGATGCCCGCTCCGTTCGGCTTCTCCGGCTTGAAGATGTCCATCGTCAGCGCGACGCCGTCGTGCTTCGTGTAGATTACATCGCGGATGCGCTCCGGCTCCTGGGCGGACAGCGAAAGGGCAATCAGGGCAAGGCAGGGAGACAGGAGGTGCTTCATGGTTGACCCATCGTTGCGCCTTGCCGCTGAATTTCGCAACCGCAACATGCTGGGAGAAGAACAGGCTGGGCTTCAGGCCTTACTTCTCGTTGCCTTTGCTGTCCTGCACGGGTGCAGCGGTGGACTCTGGGGCCGTGTAGGAAGCGACCCAGTCCTCATGCAGTTTCAGCAGCTTCGCGACGATCTCAGGATGCTCCTTCGCGTGATTGGTTTTCTCCGAGATGTCGGTGGCGAGGTCGGAGAGGAAGAATTTTTTGTCCTCATCGCTGAGTTCGCCGCCGGACGTGTCCTGAACGTTGCCAATGAGCTTCCACTGGCCCTGACGTACGGCCCATTGCGGCCGTTTGCCTCCGCCCACGAGCCAATGCAGTTCACTGTGGGGTGAAGGTGCGTCGGCGGACTCGATGACCGATGTGATGTCCTTGCCGTCGATGTCCTCATTGAGAAGCTTCACGTCACACAGTTTGCCAAGCGTTGGCAACCAGTCGCAGCTGTGCACCATCTGCTCGCGCACGACGCCCTCGGGCAGATGACCGGGCCACGAAATCAGTCCGGGCAGGTGCATGCCGCCTTCGAAGAGGCTGAATTTCGCACCGCGATACGGTCCCGCGCTGCCGCCACCGAAGTGCGCGCGTTCCTCGGTGGAGTGGCCGTTGTCGGACTGCAGCACCACGATGGTGTTCTTTCGCAGATCGAGGTCATCGAGCTTTTTCATCAATGCACCGATGCGTTCGTCACAGGAGGAGAGGAAGGCGGAATAGAGGTTGCGCGGATACGGCAGATCCTTGTAGCGTTCGAGCCACTTCACATCACCTTGATAGGGGTAGTGCGGCATG
The DNA here is from genome assembly GCF_020439865.1 of Prosthecobacter sp. Taxonomy (GTDB): domain Bacteria; phylum Verrucomicrobiota; class Verrucomicrobiia; order Verrucomicrobiales; family Verrucomicrobiaceae; genus Prosthecobacter. The sequence goes on along the minus strand of NZ_JAGRPF010000080.1, from coordinate 37,459 downwards.
TTCAGCGCGAAGTAGATGAAGAACGGCTGCTTGCGGTTTTGCTCGATGAAACGAGACGCCTCCTCGACCATCAGGTCGGCGAAGTAGCGACCCGGATGAAAGACCTCGGTACCATTCCGCCAGAGGTCATGCACGTTCGGCCCCTGCCAGTAGAAGAAGTGCGAGAAGTTGTCGATGCAGCCGCCCATGTGACCGAAAGCATGGTCGAAACCCTGCGCGTTGGGCGTTTCGCCATCGCGGTAGCCGAGATGCCACTTGCCGATCTGTGCCGTCGAATAGCCCGAGGCCTTAAACATCTCCGCCATCGTCACCTGCTCCGTAGGCACGCCTTTGCCACCGTGCTGCGAACCTGCGTTTCCGACGAGCCCCGCACGCAGCGGATAGCGGCCCGTGAGCAAGGCCGCGCGCGATGGCGAACAAACCGGTGCGCCTGAGTAGAATTGCGTGAAACGCACCCCGCTCGCCGCGATGGCGTCGATGTTTGGCGTCTCGATATCCTTTGCCCCATAGCATCCGGCATCGTCCGCACCCTGATCATCTGTCATGATGACGATGACATTGGGCTTTTCAGCGGCGGACACGGAGTTCGCTGTCAAAGACAGCGCGAAGGTGATGAAAACGAGAGGTCGGATAAAATTCATGGTTTGCGTGGTGGTTGAAGTTTGGAGATAGCGTTCAGCGCTTCGCCTTTCCCTTGGCTGGACCGGGTTTGAAATCAGGATTCACTGATGGCAGCGCCGCGCCGACGGATTCACGCCAGCCGTGCAGTTGGTCGCGCAACTCCTTCACTTTCTCGGGATGGTCTTTGGAAATCTCATGTTCCTCACCGAGGTCGTCCTTCAGGTTGTAGAGCTCGACATGGTCGTCCTCGAAGAACTCCAGCAGCTTCCAGTCGCGCGCTCGCACGGCGCTCACTGGCGTAGTCGTGTGGTAGTAATGCGGGTAATAGAAGAACAGGGCATCACGTTGCAGCTTTGATGTCGGCGATTTCAACAACGACGTGAGATCCACGCCATCCGTCACATCAGCAGGCTGCGGCAGGCCGGCGGATGCCAGCAGCGTGTTGAAGATGTCCATGGTCACCACGGGTTCGTCGCATGTTGCACCTGCCTGCGACACGCCCGGCCAGCGGATCATGAGCGGCACACGGATGCCGCCTTCGTAAAGCGATCCCTTGCCGGAACGCAGCGGTGCGTTGTTGGTCACGGGCATGTTGCGTCCGCTGGCCTTGTCAGATCCGACGTAACCTCCGTTGTCGCTGGCAAAAACGACGAGCGTGTTTTTGTCGAGGCCACGGCTCTTGAGATGATCGAGAATGCGGCCCACGTTGTCATCGAGGTTCTTCGTCATCGCCGCATAAACACCATGCTGATGATGCATTTCGGGGCTCAGCTTCGCGTCAAAGCGGGTGACGTCGTCTTCCTTGGCCTCGATGGGCGTGTGAACAGAGTGATGCGCCAGATAGATGAAAAACGGCTGGTCTCCCGCGTGGTCGATCACCTTCATCGCCTCGTTGGTGAGCCTGTCGGTAAGGTATTCGCCGGGTTTGCCAAACTCAAGATGCGGGACGTAGCGAAACTCCGGTCCAAACCTCCCTGTGCCGCTGTAGGGCCACCAGAACGTCTGCGGAGCACCCCAGTTGGTGCCGCCAATGTTGATGTCAAAACCGTGTGCTTCGGGGTAATGCTCCCAGTCGCCGAGATGCCACTTCCCCACCAGCGCGGTGAGGTAACCCGCATCCTGCAGGTGTTTCGCGATGGTTGTTTCCGTGTGCGGCAGGTTCCAGATCGACGGTGCCTCGCGCAGCTTGCGGTTCTTCGCGCCGCCCTGCTGGGCGCCTTCGGCCCAGATGGTGAAGTGCAGGCGCGCGGCATGCTTGCCGGTCATCAGGGTCGAGCGCGTGGGCGAGCAGACCGACATCGCATACGCATTCGTGAAGCGAACCGATTCCTTCGCAAAGGCGTCGATGCGCGGTGTCTCGTGCAGATCTGCGCCGTAGCAGCCGAGATCCGCCCAACCCATGTCATCGGCGAGAATGAACAGGATGTTCGGACGCTGTGAGGCCGCGAACGACGTGTGTCCGATGACAAACGCAGAGAGAAGAACGAGGAATGGCTTCATGGGCGGAGCCATGGAACGTTGGTTGTGTCGTCCACCCTTCCTTAATTATATATGCGTGATCGCGTGAGGAGCGTACAGCATGCCGGTCACAGCTTGTTCGGCACCACCTTCGTCCACGGACTCCATGCGCCGAGGGCGTGCTGCTGGATCTTCCGCTTCCAGATCTTGTTGCCGCAGAAAGCGTAGAGCGTGTCTTTGTCCTTGCCGCCGATGGCGACGCCGGTGACGCGGCTGCGATCGGGAACGGTGAGGATGAACTGGGTGGGGCCGTCGTCGGCGCTGATCTGGATGCCGCTCTTCGTGGCGAGGAATTGACGGCCTTCGAGCGAGTAGCAGATGCATTCCGCGCCTGCGTCATCTTCCCAGTCGGCCACATGCAGGTGGAAGAAGCGCTCTTTGTTGATGAGTGATCCGTCGTCAGCGACCTGATAGCTGTAGGCCCACTTTGAGTGGCCTTCGGCGACGGAGAGCAGCCACTGGTCGGGGCGGAAGGCCATGCCGGTGGCGAATTTGATGCCTTTGTCCACCTGTGTCTTTTTGCCATCCTTGATAAGCCACACGCTGCCGCCGTTGTTCGGCTTCTTGTCGTCGTTGTCGGTGACATAGAGGCTGCCATTCGGATGCGCAAGAATGCTGTGCCCCGTCTGGCCTTCGAGCACGACGCTGCCTTTTCCATCGACGCCGTAGCTCATGACCTTCCCTGACTTTTCTGAGACGGTGTAAACCTTGCCATCGGCGCCGACGCTGACGCAGTGGGCGTTGCCGGTGTCGGCGGCAAACTCCTTCACCGAGTCGTCGAGGTCGATGCGGTGAATTTTGTTCTCCGTGGTGTCGGCGAAGAAGACCTCGCCGTTCGCGTTCGTCGAAGGGCCGCGCGTGCTTTTGAAACCTTCGGCAACAAGCTGCCAGTCCTCGCCGGGGAGAATGATCTCCTGCGCGCGCGGAGCGCTTGTGCCCGCCTTCACGCGCTCGGGCCAGTCTTTCCAAAGATAGGCCATGGCTTCGCGCCAGTTCTCCATGTAGCCCGCGCCGTGGCGGCCTTCGATGATGCGGAAGCGGTAGTCGTAGCCGGAGAAGACGAGCGCCTTGTCCATCTCCTGATCGACGAGGAACCAGTCTCCCGCGACGTTCTCCATGTCGTGCGTGCCGGTGGTGAGGAAGGAGCGGATGGGGCGCGCCTCGAACTTCCTCACCATCGTGGGAAACTCGTGCCCGCCGCGGAAGGCGACGAAACTGCCGCTCACGCAATACACGCGGCTGAACGCCTCGGGCCGGTTCCACGCCGCCGCGAACGCCGTGATGCCGCCGCTGCTGCCACCCGCGATGCAGCGGTCGTTGCCGTCAGTGCTGAGATTGAGCTGATACTGCTTCGCGACGAACGGCAGCACCTCCTCGTCAAAGAAGCGCGCGTTGTTGTCGTTCACCGCGTCGTATTCGAAGTCACGATTGCGGCGGCCTGCGGTGCCCTTCATCGGCGCGGGAACCTCGCCGGGCCTCACAAACACGCCCACCGTCACGGGAATCTCCTTCGTGGCGATCATCGTCTCCAGCAGCTCCTTCTCCTGCGGTCGGAATCCGTCGGTCTTCACATAAACACAGGCCGACTTGCTCGCGTCATACTGTGCGGGAATGAAAACGGTCACTTCGCGCACGGTGCCCGGGAAAATCTTGCTCTGCGTGAACTGAAAAACCTCGATCCGGCCCGGCTTGATGTCCTCGGGTTTGATCTCCGGCGGCGTGTAAGCCGGTGCTTCCGCCTCCTTCGCCTCCGCGATGCCGCTGCCCGCGAGCGGACGGATGAACCACTGCAAATGCTGGTCGTTCGGGTTGTGTTTCCAAAGATCGATCTTCGCACCTGCCTCCTTTTTGCCACCGAGGTGATCGAGTCCCATCCCCGGCGCATGCTTGGGTTCCAGGGCATAGCTGCCGTTGTCCTGCTTCATCAGCGACCAAAGCTGCGCATCCGACTTGTTGTCCTTTTCGATGGTGATCTTCGAGCCGATCTTCTTTTCGCCATTGGCCACGGTCAGCGTGAGTCCCGGCTGCGAGGCCGGCATCAGCCAGAACCAGCCGTCGCCTTTGGGCTGGATGATCCACTTCTGGTTCGCCGCGCCGTTGGGCTTTTGAATCGAAACGACATCGCCATCCTTCGTGCCGCCCACGGCTTCCAGCACAAACTCCGGTGCGCTGACGGAGACGATCTGATACGAGCCCCAGTCTTCAGCAAAGACGGCGGTGGTGAGAAGGGAGAGCGTGAGGAGGATGGTTGAAACGCGGATCATGCCGAAGGAGAACGCAGCTCCACCACGGATTCGACGACAAATCTTATGAGGAATGCGACACTTCCGTGTCCCAAGGAAGACAGCTCAGGTTTTGATCATGATGACGGCGTAGCGATATGCTCAGATCTGGGGCGGTAAAGGTAAAGTAGGCGTTTTGTGGCTTGCCCATCCCATCAACATTCCTTCTTTGCTCACCATGAGGCTTTTTCGTTATTTCGACGCCATTGGGGCCCTGGCCACGCTGACGAACAAAACCATGCGTTTTGCGAGTCCGTTGAAATTTAATGACCCATTTGAGATGACGCCCCGAATTGAGCAGCCTCCCGAAGAACTGGTATTGGATCGATTATTGGCAGACCACATGGTTGAAGATTACTTCATCAAAGTTGGCAGCAAGAAAGGACTCAGCAGAGAAGAAAGCTCCAAAGAATACCACGCGTGCGAACTGCCTCGACGATTTCAAAAGTTTCAAACACCCGAAGGATGGACCAAGAAGGCCTTCGATTTGAAGTGGGACTTAGTGGGGAAAATAGCGAAAGGCTTTCGGATACTTTGTTGTTCTCACCGGGAAGATTCCATCTTGATGTGGTCACACTATGCCGAACAGCACCGTGGAATAGTGATGGAGTTTGAAACAGCAGAGATGATCGAAGGAGTCGATCTTGCCACTGAGGCTTATGAAGTTCGTTATCGCAGCAGCCCGCCGAGTATTCCAGCACTTCATCCAGATATGGCTTCATTTGAGGAAACGCTTCTTCAGGTCTTAACGACGAAGGCGCTTGAGTGGAGTTACGAGGAAGAAGTGCGAATCAGGATTCCAGCAAACGACCGCTTGAATTCGGAAGAGCCTCTTGATCTAAGCATTGACCCCAAATGCCTCAAACGAGTCATTGTTGGCTGCTATGACCATCCGAAGGAGAAAACGTATGCTGCGGTCGAGAGGCTGGCAGAGATGCCCAGCTTAAAACATGTTACTTTCCAGCGTGCTTATCTAGATTCGCATGACTACAAACTGAGATTCGCCGACAAACCGAGTTCATGAGAAATAATGTTTACTGTTTGCGAATGCCTATTCGAAGATCTTCCGGCGCGGATTGATGAAGCACCAGGAAACCGCTCCCACCAGAAACAGAGCGCTGATGAGATGCAGCGGTGCATTCCAGTCGTAGTGCTTTTGCAGCCACACGACGATCAGCGGACACACGATGCTGCCGATCTGGCCGGCGGTGTTCATCGCGGCGCCCACGACGCCGGTGTGACTGCCGCCGACGTCGATGACCGCGCCCCATGAGGAGCCGAGGGTGAACATGCTCGCCGCCACCGCGGCTGCGATGCACCATGCCGCGAGTTCGGGATGCGAGGTGGTCGTGGCGAGAAACATGGCGATGCCGGCGACAAGATACGAGGCGGCGCCAACGCCGGCACGACCGATGCGCAAGCCAAAGCGCCGGGTGACGGTATCTGTGGCCAGTCCGCCGAGCAAGTCGGCCGCGATGCTCAGGATCAACGGCAGGCCGGTGAAGATGCCGAGCCGCATGGAATCGAAACCGTGCTGCTCCCGGAGATAGTCCGGCAGCCAGGTGATGCAGAAGTAGAAGCCGAAGCTGTTGGGAAAATACATGAGGCAGAGGAACAGCGTGTTGCGATGCCTGAGCAATTGCCGCCAGTAGGCCCAGCCTTCGTGCTGTCCCGTGCTTGGATCACGGCCTGCGACGATCTTTTCCAACTCCGCCGGACTCACCGCAGGATGCTGCTCGGGATCATCCCGGAACCAGCGATGCCAGGCGATGGCCCACACGATGCCGGGGATGCCAAAGATCACGAACGTCCAGCGCCAGCCGCACAGGCCCGCCACCGCGAGCGCGATCAGCGGCGTCAGACCTCCCGTGGCATGCGCGACGGCAAAGAAGATGCCCTGAATGGTGCCGCGTTCGGATTTCGGAATCCAGCGCGAGAAGGTTCGTGCCATATTCGGCCACGCGCCGGCCTCACCGGCACCAAACAGAAAGCGGATGACCAGCATCGACCCGAAACTCCACGCGGCGGCGGTGGCCATCGTGAACGCCGACCACCACGACACAATGCGCGTGAGCACCCGGCGCGTGCCCATGCGGTCGGCCCACCACGCCGTCGGAATCTCAAACGCCGCGTAGGCAATGGCGAAGGCGCTGTAGATCCAGCTCATCTGCTCCTTGTCGAGCCCGAGGTCGCGCCTGATGTCCGGCGACAGCGTGGCGATGCACGCGCGGTCAAGATAAGTGACGGCCCCAAGAGCCAGCATGAAGCCGACCACACGATAACGGACGCGGTTGGAGAAGAGCATTAGGCAATGAACGAGGAAAGGCTTGATGCTCAACTGCCGCTGTCTTCAGCCCTGGAAGCGACGGCCATTGCTTTTGAGCTACTTCACCGCTGGCTTCGGCGGCTCCACCGCCAACTCTGCCTCAGGCACGAGCTCGATTTTCACGTCTGCACCCTTGAGATGCTTGTCGAAGAAGTTCTGCGTGAGCTGCAGAACTTGCGGTTTGGTGAAGGCCGGGCCGCCGTGACCGGAACCGGGCAGTTTTTGCAGCCAGACTTCAACGCCCTTGTCCTTCAATGCGGCAGCCATCTCCTCGCTCTGTGCGAGAGGCACCAGCGCGTCGTAGGTGCCATGCAGGATGAGAAAGGGCGGGGTGTCCTTGCTCACGTAATGCACCGGGCTAACGGCATCGGCTTTGGGTTTGTCATCGAGCTTCGTGCCGATGAGGCCTGAATACGGATCGCCGGGCGTGTTGAAGGCGAAGATGTTCTTCACGTTTTTGTCCTCGGTCGCCTGTTGCACGACCGTGCTGAAGTCCGCCGGACCAAAGATGTCGCACACGGCCTGCACGCGGTCGGATTGATCCTCATTGCCGCCGATCGGCGCGAAGGCCTTCTTTCCACCCGAAGTGCCGACGAGTGCGGAGAGATGTCCGCCTGCGGAACCACCGATGACGCCCACGTGCTCGGTGTCGAAGTTGTAGTGCTTTGCATGCGCACGCAGCCAGCGGATCGCGGCCTGGCAGTCCTGAATCTGCGCGGGGAAGATCGCCTTCTGGCTGAAGCGATACTCGACACTCGCCACCGCGTAGCCTTTGAACACCATGCCCATGACCGGGCAGGGGAACTTGCTGCCCGCGCGCCAGCCACCGCCATGGATGTGCACAATGAGCGGCAGCGGTTTGTCCGATGGTGTCTCCGGCAGGTAGATGTCGAGCTTCTGCGCCTCATCACCGCCCTCGATGTAGGCGATGTCCTTCTCCATTTTGATGCCGGCGGGCGGCTGGAAATCCTTGGGCACTTCGGCGAAAACGGCGGCGGCAAGGAATGCGACGAGAAGAATGAGCGGCTTCATGGACTGGGTTGTTGGAGTGGTGGAGTGACGGAGGGGTGATCAATCACGGCCAGTGCTGCGCGATCTTCTTCTTCAAGAACTCCACGCTGCGGTGAAGCTGGTCCATGCCGTCCACGCCGTCCTCGATGCTGATCCAACTGTCGAAGCCCTTGCTCTTCAGTTCGCTGAAGATGGCGTCGTAGTCGTTCATGCCCTTGCCGATCTCACCGTGGCGGAGACGCTTGGCGTAGCCGAGTGCACCACCTTCTTCTTTGCGCAGGTCTTCGATGGTGCCTTCGATTAGATAGCGGTCGCTTGCATGCATGGTGACGACGCGGTGCGAGACGCGTTTGAGCAGCTCAATCGGATCCTCACCCGCGAGGTAGGTGTTACTCGGGTCGTAGTTCACGCCGAAGTTCGGATGATTGATCGCATCGACGAGCTTGCAGAAGACGTCCATCTTCTGCGCGAACTCGGGATACTCCCAGAAGTCGTCCTTGTAGTGGTTCTCGATGATCAGCGTGATGCCACGCTCCTGCGCGTAGGGCAGGCAGGCGTAGATCGAGTCAGCAGCGAGCTTCACGCCCTCGTCGATGCTCAGCTCAGGCCGGCGCTGGCCGCTGAGCACGCGGCAATACGATCCGCCGAGCGTGTGCGTCATGTCGATCCAGCGTTTCTGCTTCGCGATCTCCTTTTCTCGGAAGGCGGCGTCAGGATGCGTGAAGTCGGGTGAGCAGCACATCATCGGGATCACCTTGCCGGTGTCCTCGACCTCCGTGCGAAAGCGCGGCCAGTTCGACTCGTCGGCCATTTCGAGGAAGCCCGCGTACCACTCAAGGCCCTGCACATCGAGCTTCGAGGCGAGCTGAATCCATTCGGAGACGGTCATGGTTCCTTCTTTGCAGAGGGCCTGCATGAAGGCTTTCGGGAAGGCGGCGAGTTTGGGCATGGTGGTTGGTTAGGTGAAGTCGAATGTGTTTCTTGGAAGTCAGTGAGCGGAAGCGGCGATATCTTTTTCCCAAGCGTCGAGCTCTCTCCGCAGTTGCTCGGCGAGTTCGGGCTTTTGCTGAATGAGATTTTTGGTTTCTCCGACATCGTCCACGAGATCGAAGAGATCGCGTTGCCCGCCAGCCAGTTCGACGAGCTTCCAGCGGCCCTGGCGGACGGCGCGGCCTTCCTGCACGCCCTTTTCGCGCCGGTTGGTGCGTCGCCAGAACAGCGTGCGGTCGCGGGCGGGCTCTTTGCCTGTGAGAACCGGCATGAGATCGATGCCGTCCTCGCCCGCCGGATCAGCACTCAAACCTGCAAGGCGACGGAAAGTGGCCGTCCAGTCCATCGTGATCGCCACCTGCGATGTCGTGGTGCCGGCAGGCAGCACGCCGGGCCAGCGGGCGATGCAGGGCACGCGCACGCCGCCCTCCCAGATCGTGCCTTTGAAATCGCGCATTGGCAGGTTGTGCGAATGCGTATGACCGCCGTTGTCGGAGGAGAAGACCACCAGCGTCTGATCGCGCAGGCCAAGTGCATCGAGCTTGGCGAGCACTTCGCCGACGCCCTGGTCCAGTCGCTCCACCATCGCAGCGTACGTCTCGCGATCGCCCTGCTGCCAGGACGGCTTCTTCGGTTCAACGATCTTGTTCACGTCATTCGGCCCCTGCCAGGGAAAGTGAGGTGCGGCGTGGGCGAGATACAGGAAGAACGGCCGCTTCTGACGATCCTGTTTGTCCAAAAACGAGATCGCATCCGCGGTGAGCAGGTCGGTGGTGTAGCCCTCGCGTTGGATCGCATTGTTGCCCTCCCACAGATCCGGCACGCCGACACGATCCATGTGCTGGAAGTAATGATGATTGCCGCCGAGGAAGCCGAAGAAATGATCGAAGCCCTGCTGGGTGGGACGGCGTTCGAGGTCGTAGCCGAGATGCCATTTGCCGATGATCGCCGTCGCATAGCCGGCACTGCGCAACGCGTCGGCGATTGTCTCGCCTTTTTCCGGCAGTCCGCGTCCCATCTCCTGATAGGTGACGGCGTCTTCCAAACCGATGCGTTGCTGGTAGCGTCCTGTCATGAACGCCGCGCGTGTCGGCGTGCAGACGCTGCCATTGGCATAGAAATCCGTGAAGCGAACGCCCTCAGTCGCGAGCTTGTCCAGGTTCGGCGTACGGATGTCTTCGCAGCCATAGCAACCGAGGTCGCCGTAGCCCAGATCGTCGGCGAGTATGAAGACGATGTTCGGCGGCGCAGCGGACAGGGCGGCAGTCGAGGCCCATAGCGCCAGCAGGAGTGGTCTGGTTGTATGGGTGAGACGCGACATGACTTACTTCGTTGGAATCGTGCTGGCGTCCTTCGGCGGATTGCGGCCGATGAACGGATGCTGCTCCAAGTCGAACACCTGGCCGCTGATGGGGCCGCACTCGTCGGCGAGGAGCCAGGCAGCGCAGGCGGCGATCTCCTCGGGCCAGAGGATGCGGCCGGCGGGGGCGTAGACCTTCGGCAGGTCGGCATACCAGTCGTCTTTGAGGCCGTGCTCGCGTTTGCGTTTGGCCTCGTTCTCGGTGAGCACCCAGCCGGGGTTGATTTGATTCACACGCACACCGTCCTCGCGCATGAGCGTGTCGCCCAGATTGCGCGTGAGGGTCATGAGCGCGCCTTTGGAGACGGAGTAGGGCATCAAATTGGGCTCGCCACTCCACGCGTTCACGCTTCCGATGTTGATCACGCTGCCATGAGTTTTCCGCAGGTGGGGAAGCGCGGCCTGCGTGAGCAGATAAGGCACCACGCAGTTGATCTCCAGCATGCGGCGGAACCATTTGGCGTCCGTGTCATGGATGTTGCCGAGGCCGACCTGCGCGGCGTTGTTCACCACGGCGTCGAGCTTGCCGAATGCGGAAATAGCCATTTCGACGAGCATGTGCGGCGCATCTTCATCGCCGAGGTCTTTGAGCACAAGCACGGCCTTGTCCGCGCCGAGCTCGGCGACCGTTTGCTCGCCGAGGTCTGCTTCGAGGCCGTGGACGAGTACTTTTGCGCTCTCGGCCACGCAACGTTTCGCGATGGCCTTGCCGATGCCGGTGACGCTGCCGGTGATGAGGATGACTTTGTTTTCGAGGCGGGTCATAAATCAGGAGTCAGTGAAGGGGCCGGCATTTTGTGCGGCGAGGGTTTCGCGCACGCGCTGGCCGTTGAGCATGGCGACGGAGGTCTTCTCTTTCAAGCTCATCGCGGCGGCGACGCCGGCGGCTTCGCCCATCGCCATGGCGGTGACGGTGACGCGGGTGGAGGCGTGCGCGCCGCGCGTGGCGCTGTGGCAGCGGCCGGCGACGAGTAGGTTGCTGATCTTTTGCGGCACGAGCGAACGATACGGGATGTCGTAGGGCTCGGGCTGGACCTTCTTGGGATCAAAATCGTTCGCGCTGCCGATGACGGTCTTGTTCGGATGCAGATCGAGATACCAGCAGCCGGTGGCGATGGCGTCGTCAAAGCGGCGCGCCTTCATGAGATCGTCCTCGTTCAAAACATACTGGCCGAGGATGCGGCGCGACTCGCGCACGCCGATCCACGGATAGGCCTCCACGAAAAAGGAGTCATTGAAGGCAGGCACATCGCGCTTCCAGGCGCGGAACATCGCATGCGCATCGGCGCGTCCCTGCATCTCGGCGCGGGAGAGGTCGGCGGCGTCGGTGGGATTCGCCGGGACACGCACGCCGTGGATGTAGATCTCGTCATTCGCATACATGAACATCACGCCGGGGCCGTAAAACTGCGGCAGTTCGCCGCGCTCCTGCGCTTTGACGAGAGCCTCACGACAGAGCTTGCTGATGTCTGGCACTCGCTGCACATGGCCGATGCGGAAATGCAGCGTGAGCGGCTGCACCTCGGCATTTTGCTCAAACGGAGCACCTGCCCAGGCAGCCACATCGGCATCACCGGAGCAGTCGATGACGACTTTCGGTTTCACGATCACCAGGCCGTCCTTGTTGGCGATGGTCACGCTCTCGATGCGGTCGCCGCTGCTGTGCGAGTCACAGATGAAGCTGTTGAACAGCACGGTGAGGTTGTCCTTCTGCTCCTGAAACGAGCGGTCGAGCAGCAGCTTGAACTCGAAGGTGTTCGGGATCGTCGGGTTGTGCTTGGCGACCGTCTGCGCATCCGGTGCGCACACGCCCGATTTTGACAGCAGCTCCAGCGCGATGCCGCGCACAACGATGCGCTTTGTGGTGATGTGCGCGATGCCGTCGAAGTAAGGCAGGCCGACACTCGTGATGATGCCGCCTGCAAACGGCGCTTTCTCGACAAGCAAGGTCTTCGCCCCGGCACGTGCTGCCGCCAACGCCGCCGCGCTGCCGGCACAACCGCCTCCACAAACAAGCACGTCGGTTTCGATCGTGCGCGACGTCTGGTGGGTCGATTTCGGTTCGGCGCTGATGACCGGCGCGGACATGGTCGCCGCAGATGCGATGGCGGCCCCCTGAATGAAGGTGCGACGGCTGTGACGGGTATCATGGTTGGACGTCATGCGTTGAGCATAACGAACTCCCGCCCACTTTCACCACGACAAAGAGTGTATGAATTGCGACTTCACCGTGGCGGTTCCAGCCGGTCTGGCACCTTGTTGTTGTCTTCGTCGAAGGGCATCGCGTCATCCGGGTCGATGTCGTAGCGATCCGGCAAAGCTTCACCGAGTTGTTGAAGAACACGGTAGAGATAGTCGGCGCATTCGCCACGGGTGAGCGGATAGCTGGCGACCTTGGGATGAGCGAGCGTTTTGAACGTCGGCAGCTTGAGCGCGGCGAGCCAGCGGTTGAGCGTGGCCCAGGTCAAGGGCTGGTCGGGGTGGAAGGTCGTTTCCTGCGGCCCAAAGCTGCCCCAGGCGATCATGGTTTCGATGAACGCGCGATCGGTTGCGTCGGCGGGAACATCGGTAAAGCGCGCTTGTTCGGGGAGTTCGGGCCAGTCCTTGCTCTGCGATGTGGAGCGGATCAACCGGACGAGCGCACCGGCGAGTTCGCGGCGCGTGACAACTTGATCGGGCTTGAAGAAGACGTCGTCAGGATCGGCGCGCCAGATGCCGGCGATGGTGAGGAGATTGGCGGCTTCAAAATGCGCGTCGTCGGGTTTCACATCGTGCCAGGGCCAGATGAGCGTGCCATCGTGCAACAGCGTGCGCTGCACCTCTCGGACACGTTTCGGCGAGGTGGCGATGTCGCGCGGCTGAAGACCGTCTTTGAGCGCGAGCGCGGCCACGGTGCCCACGGCGGTGCCGACGTGCATCATCTGGCCATGCAGTCGCAGAGATGACTGCACCATGCTTGTGACGCCGATGTTCTTCGAGCAGCCGAGCAGACCATCCATCTTCACCGGCACGAGTCCGCGCAGCGGGAACATCGTGCGGTCGCTGTGCGCGTTCCAGTTGCGCGTGCCGAAAAACTTCGGCTGCCACGGCTGCGCGGGATCATTGTCGCGAAACTTTCGGCGCGTGGGATGGAAGTCCATGTTGAACTGGTAGCCAAACACGCCGTCGAAGGGCATCGACCGAGCCCACAGCGGCTTTTCGACCTCGGTGCGCACGTCCTGCTCGCGCAGGATGTAGAGCGCGTCGAGTCGCAAACCTTCGCGGATGTAGGGCTTCGGCGGCAGATGATCCGCGGTGCCGTAATCGTCGGCGAGCTTCATGTAGCGAAACGACTGCGGAAAGTCGCCCACGCGATCATGCACGGCTGTTTGCAGCCAATAAACAAACTCCAGCGCCCGCTGCTTTGCGTCGGCGAAGACGATGCGGCGCTGCGCAGACGTCATGGCGACGATGTTCTTCTTCGATGCGCCGGGTTCGTCTTTTTCCAACGCTTCCACAACATGCTGCGGCAGCGTGCTCAACGGATAGTCGTGAGCGGGCCAGTTCAGGATCACGGCCTCCGTTCCTAGTGCGAGGTTGTTGTGATAGCGGTCCACCATGCGCCGATGCGTGTAAAAGCACCAGCCGGCCATGTTCTAGATGCCGCCGCTCCCGTCCCAGTCCCCCCACGGCGGCGCTTTCTGCCAGTCGGTGAAGGAATGCGCATCGTAGCGTGCGGGCTTTGGAATCGTGCTGTCTTTGCCGGTCTCGCGCAGCAGCGGGCACCATGAAATCGGATTCATCTCCTGCTCGCCGTCGGGATCGAGCGACTCGGGCGCGCTCGGTTCATCGAAACGGCTCTTCAAATCCGGCCCGGCCATGTAAGCCGCGCCGCTGAGCCGGATGACGTCGCCCCAGTCGGTGGAGTCGGCGGTAAGTTTGGCCTTCACGGTCAGAGTTGTCGCATTGGTCTGACGAAACTCCGCGCCAACGACACACCCGTTTTCCACCAGCACCTTCATCGGCTCCCAGCCCTTCAAAATCGTGATCTGCGCCGCATACGGAGCCAGCCAGTCCTCGAAAATCTTGGCCGCCGCTTTTGGCTCGATCGTGTTGCTGCCACACCAGCTGTTGCCGGGTTTCGCGAGGCCGTAGGTCTGACGATTGTGCGTGTGGATGCGTTCCAAAATCTCGGCGAAGGCACCCGTGGCCGGAAACTCGATGCGCTTGCCATTCACGAGCGTCCATTCGTCCATCGGCCCGATGCCCTGCGTGCAAAACTGACCGCCAAGCCAGTCGATGTCATTGACGAGCACGATGCGCTTCACGCCGAGTCGAGCGGCCTGCACAGCAGCGGCGCAGCCGGATTCGTCACCGCCAACGATGAGCAGATCGGTCTCGATGACCTCGGCGGAGAGCAGAGTCGTGAAATAGATGAACGCTAGAATCAAAGATCGCATGAGAGTGGCAGAATACGCGACTCCCATGTGAAACTCATCCTCTTCCGGTCACTTCGCCACGCCCTTGATGCTAAAGTCGTCGTATTCGACGTCCACGGCGTTCGTGGTGAGGCTGATGAGGGACTTCGTGTCGTGATTGATGCCGGGGGACTTGAAGCTGCCGATCTTTTTCCCGTCGATGCTGACGCGGAGTTCATCGCCTTCAGTCTGCACGACGAGCGTGTGCCAGCCCTCCAGCTTGAGCTTCACGGGGATGCGCGATGCTTTGGAGGCGAGCATTTTCTTTTCGTCGTCGGTGAGCTGGTTGGCCTTCTTGCGGTCGTAGAGGCCGCCCGTGAGGTCGAAACCACCGGTCTTGGCATCGGCGAGGTTCACGCTCGTGGGGCTGATGGTCGCCTGGCAGATGTGGCCGGCGTGGGAGCCTTTGTAGTTCTTGTCGTCGAACCAGACGTTGAAGCTCTTCGCCTTGTCGCTGACGAAACGAAACTTCACGGAGACTTCGAGGTCGCGTTCACCTTCGATGCGAATGTTGTCCACGGCGCTGTGATCGGAAGTCGGCGCGGTGATGCCGACGAGCACGCCGTCTTTAACGACGCTGGAGCTTTTGTAGTGGCCCCAGGCCTTGCCGAAACCGTCGGCGGAAAAGTCGTCGGAGAAAATGACGCGCGGATAATCGGCGGCGAACGCGGTGGTGGCGAGCAGGGCAAGGGAAAGGATGGTCTTCATGGGCTGATTAGAACGATGGTTGATGATGAACTTTGCGGACGGCGGGACTGCTTCGATGGATGATGAAACTACACCGGACGCAGCACGCTCTTCACGACCTCGCCCTTGTGCATTTTCTCGAAGGCCTCGTGCCATTCGGTAACAGGCCACACACCACCGATGATGGGCTTCACGTCAAACTGACCACTGCTGAGAAGCGCGATCACGCGCTCCCAGATCGGCCAGTTGTGGCTGAAGCTGCCTTGCAGCGTGATGTTCTTCTGCACGAGCGGGTCGATGTTGAAGCCGAGCGGCTGCGGACCCCAGCCGACTTTGCTGATCCATCCGGCGGGACGCACGATGTCGAGCGCGATCTTGAGCGTGACGCTCGCACCAGCGGCGTCAATGACACCATCGCAGCCGAGACCGTCGCGCTCCATCGCCCAGGGCTTCGCATCGCCGATGATGACCTCGCAGCCGTAGTGCTTGCGGGCGAGTTCGAGACGATGCGCGTCCTGCTGCAGACCGACAATCGCCACCTGTGCGCCGCACTGTTTGGCCATCGCCGCGCAAAGAATGCCGATGGTTCCCGGTCCGAGCACGACGACGCGATCACCGGGTTCGATGCGGGCGTTTTTGACGACGGCGTTGTAAGCGACGCAGCAAGGCTCAGTCAGGCAGGCCTGCTCAAACGGAAGCTGATCTGGCACGTGATGCAGGATGCGGCTGGGCACGCGCACATACTTCGTCATCGCGCCGTTCACGCCGTAGCCGAAACCCTTGCGCGTGTTGTCGAGGTTGTAGAGGCCGCGACGTGTCATCGGATTGTCCTTGGATATGATCGCCGCAGTTTCAGACACCACGCGATCGCCTTCCTTCCAGCCTTCGACTTCCTTGCCGACCTCGATGATGTGACCGCCGAACTCATGGCCGAGCACGACGGGATAGTTCACGGGCCATGAGTGGTCGGCCGTCCATTGATGGAGGTCGGAGCCGCAAACACCGACGTTGGCGACTTCGAGGAGCACATCCTCGGCGCCAATCGTCGGCTTTTCGATTTCACGGATTTCGACAGAGCCCTTTTCGGGCGCGAAGTTGACGACGGCGGCTGATTTCATGGTGGCAAACGATGAAGCAGTCTCGTGGGGTCGTCACGACAAAGAATGAGTGAAATGCGACAGCGGCGTCGCCGGGGCTGGCATTTCAGATTCGCGTCAGGACGGGTGTTGCCAGTTCGTTGCTAAGCGGTCATGCCCGCCAACCACCCATCCGCATCGCTCCTCATCCGCTTCAGTCGTTCGACTCCGCTTTCGGGGGCTGCGGTGAGACTCCTCTCCGCAATCTTGTTTGCCTGCTGCGGTCTGTCGCAGGCCGCGGAGCCTCAAATCCTCGATCTCTGGCCGTCCACACCGCCCGGTCCAGCCGCGAAGGTGGACGGTGTGGAGCGTGATCTGACGAAGCCCGAGGACAAGCTCATCGCCGGGAGGAAGATCATCAAACTGGGCCACGTGAGCACGCCGCAGATGCACGTCTATCTGCCAGACAAGGCGAAGGCGAACGGCTGTGCGGTGCTTGTCTGCCCCGGCGGCGGCTTTTCGATTCTCGCGTGGGACTTGGAAGGCACGGAGGTGGCGGAGTGGCTCAATTCCATCGGCTTCGCAGCCATCGTCGTGAAGTATCGCGTTCCCACGCGGGAGCATGGCGACACGTTGAATGAATCCGGCAATGCACCCATGAAAGCGGTCGGCCCGGTGATGGATGCGCAGCGCGCGATGAGCATGACACGCGCCCACGCGGCGGAGTGGGGCATCGATCCAATGCGCATCGGCATCATGGGATTCTCCGCTGGCGGTGAGACCGCGGGACTTACGACGATTCTTCGCGATGCGCGTCTCTACTCGAAGACCGACGCTGCCGATGAGCAAAGCTGCGCGCCGAACTTTGCGTTGCCGATCTATCCCGCCGGATTTTACGACAAGGACAGCGACGCCTTGAAGACCTACCTCAAGATCACCAAGGACACGCCGCCGATGTTTTTTGTCATGGCGCAGGACGACCGCGTGAACTCCCTGAACTGCACCTCGCTCTACATCGCGCTGACCAAGGCGCAGGTGCCGGCGGAACTGCATCTGTTTCCGCATGGCGGGCACGGCTACGGACTTCGTCGCACGGAGATGCCGATCACCCGGTGGACCGACCTCGCTGCGGAATGGCTCAACCCATACGCGAAGCCATGAAGCCTGTCCTGCTCCTCGTCTCGGCATTCATTGTTCACGTTTCGGCATTCGCGGCCTTGTCCTCCGAAGCTTCTGCGAAGGATGGACGCCCGAACATCCTTCTCATTTTAACAGATGATCAGGGCTGGCCCACGCTCGGATGTTACGGTTCGAAGAAAGTGCCGACGCCGAATCTGGATCGCCTCGCAGGTGAAGGCGCGCGGTTCACGGACGCTTATGTGATGTCGCAGTGCACGCCGACGCGTGCGGCGTTGCTCACCGGCCAGCACACGGCTCGCAACGGCATGTGGCATGTCATTCCGTGGTATGGATCGCCGTGGGCACGGTTGTCGGAGCCTGCGTATCGCGAGCAGTTGCCGCACGAATGGCCGAACCTCCCGAAGTCGCTCAAAGCTGCGGGCTACCAGACCGGCATGGCGGGCAAGTGGCATCTCACGACCGGCGCGGAAGGCGATTACGTGCAGCTCAAGGCGGGCGAGGCGTTTGGCTTCGACTTCGTTGCGCCTCGCGGACCCGGATCGCAAAACGAAGGCGACAAGTGGGTCGATCATCTCACCGATCAGACGATCGAGTTCATTCGCGAGCATCGCGGGAAGCCGTGGTTCTTCTATCTCGCGCATCACACGCTGCATGGTGTGGTTTCAGCGCCTGCGCATCTCATTCAAAAGCATCGCGATGCCGGTGCGCCGGAGACGGGCATGTTCAACGCCACTTATCTCGCGGCCATCGAGCATATGGACAACAGCATCGGCCGCCTGATGGCCGCGCTGGATGAAATGCAGCAGCGCGAGAACACGCTCATCGTTTTCCTCAGCGACAACGGCGGCGTGGACACGGTGTATTCGCCGCCCGGTCTGATCGGCGATCCCACGGACGGCAGCGTGCCGCTGAAAGTGAAGCTGGAGGAGTTTGACAACGCTCCGCTCCGCTCCGGCAAAGGCAGTGCGTATGAAGGCGGCATCCGCGTGCCTTGCATCGTGCGCTGGCCCGCGCAGGTCAAAGCGGGACAGGTCATCGAGACGCCCGTGCATGTAACGGATTGGATGCCCACGTTTCTCGCTGCGGCCGATGCGGCCGTGCCCGCGAATCACACGCTGGATGGCGTGAACATTCTGCCGCTCCTCCACGGCGGCAGCATTCCCGAGCGCCCGTTGTTTTTCTACATGCCGTTCTACGAGCTGCGCTGGTGCGTCACGCCCAGCGCCGTCATTCGCGAAGGCGATTGGAAGCTCATCGAGTCCTTCGGCGACTGGTTCGACGACGAACCGCGTTACCACGCCGGCCACAAACTCGAACTCTTCAATCTCCGCACCGACCTCGGCGAAACACGCAACCTCGCCGAAGCCGAACCCGAACGAGCGCAGGCCATGCAGGCCAAACTCCGCGCCTGGATGAAGTCAATCCCCGCACCCGTCCCCGGCGAGAATCCGCACTTCGACGCGAAGCGCATGCTGGAGGAGACGAAGGTGAAGCAGGCTTGGACTCCGTGACATCGCGCATGCGCCCGAATTTCTCGCGGCAAATCATTCCGGCTGCGGCAGTGTTACCGGCAGATGCCCGATCCCGATTTCCAAACTCACGCGCCTTTTCTGCGGCTCTACGTGGAGCACGAGCCCGCGTTGCGCGGCTATGTGCGGTCGCTGGTCCCGACGCTGCAGGATGCGCAGGACGTGATGCAGGAGGTGGCGGCGGCGCTGTGGAAGCGCTTTCACACGCTGAGTGCACACGAGGACTTCCGGCGCTGGGCCTTCGGCGTGGCGCGGCTGGAGTCGCTGGAGTTTCTGCGCAAATGCCGGCGCGACCGCCATGTGTTCGGCGATGAAATGTTCGATCTGCTCGCTGCGGAGGCGGAGGATGCGGCGGATGATTTGACCGAGGAACGTAAGGCGCTGGACGCGTGCCTGCAAAAGCTTCCCGGCGAACAGCGCACGCTGGTGGAAAGCGCCTACGCGCCGGGCGTGCGCATGGATGAGCTGGCGGCGCGCCTCGGACGCACGGCGATGGCGGTTTACAAATCGCTGCATCGCATCCGCACGGCCCTGATCGAATGCACGAAGAAGGAACTCGCGAAGGAGGGGCTGACATGAATCCCGATCACGAAAAGAATCAGGACCTGATGGCGCGCTACCTCGCCGGTGTGGCGGATGCGGATGAAGTGCGCCTGCTGGAGACACGCATGAGCACGGACGCGGCGCTGCGGCGCGATTTTTTGAGCCATGCGAATGTGGATGCCACGCTGCTGGCCTCGGTGCAGCCCGCTGCCATCGAAGCGACGCGCGAAAAGCCGAAACCGACCCGATGGAGCGGCGGAGTGGCAAGGCTCGCGGCGGCGGCTGCCGTAGTCGCGGTTTCGTGGAGTGCGTTCTGGTGGAACACCGGAGGTGTGAAGGTGGATGTGCTGGCCATCTCCGGCAGCAAGGCGTCTTCATGGTCGATCGGCAGCACGCGTCGCCTGCGCGATCTAGCGCTGGCGGATGGCGCGGCCCAGCTTCGTCTCGCGAACGGTGTGGTGCTGGATCTCGTCGCGCCGGTGCATTTGCGGTTTGTCGATGACATGCATGCGCGTGTGCTCGCCGGCAGTGTGACGGCGGATGTGGGCCCGGCGGGCAGCGGGTTCACGCTCGATACGCCCAGCGCCCGCGTGGTCGATCTCGGCACGCGCTTCGGGGTGAGCGTGCTGGACGATGGCGACACCGATGTGGCGGTGTTTCAGGGCAAGGTGGAGGTGCATGAACCGAAGGGCACGACACAGAAACAGAGCGTGCTCACGCTCAAAGCCGGAGACTCCGTGCGCGTGAGTTCGCAGGCGCTCGTGCGGCGGCAGGCGTTGATCGCCACGCGTGGCGAGTCGGCGTTCGTCCTCGAACCACCGCCGCCGGACGCGCTGGTGACCGGCGTGTCGGACAACATCGAAGACGACGGATTTCGCAGCTTCTACACGATCCAACGCGGAGCGATGAAGCCCGGCGTGCGACCGTATTCGACGCTCGGCCGCCCGCGCTGGCAGGCGATGCCGGGAACAGAGTTCCCAGCGGGACTCCTCGGCGCGGATGTGATCGGCACGTTTTCAGCCGACCGCCACGAGCGCGATCTGCAGCTCGACGTGAATGTCTCACACGCCTGCACCGTGTATGTGATGCTCGACACCCGCGGCGAGGTGCCGAACTGGGTGCGGCGCGACTTCATCGACACCGGGCTGCGCCTGCGCAGCGGTCCCTGGGCCGGAAATCCCGTGGTGCAAGGCATGACCACCGACGCGAACGGCGAAATCCACGTGGAATACGTGGTTTGGAAAAAGGCCGTGCCCACTGCCGGGACGATCACGCTTGGACCTCCGTATCCCGTCGGCGAGGCGACGCATCGCGCGATGTATGGTGTCGCGGTGAAGTGATGAGATCAGCGCCTGATGCGAAAAATTCCAAAATTTCGCGGCAAGTGACTCTGGTGACGGCAGTGCATCAGTGCAGAAACACTGCATCCACCTCAACGTGCGAAGCGAACATTCGCCCGTCGTCAAGACATCACATCATATGAAACTGCTCGCCATCATCTCCGCTCCAGTCCTCGCCGTCAGTCTCACCCAGTGCGTTATTGATCCAGCCGCTCTACAAGCCCTGGAAAACTCCTCTCAAGGACGTCCGCAGGGCTCCCGGCCCTACTATGGCCAGCCGTTCACTGCGCAGCGCGGCATGGGTTCTGTCACCATCATGGAAGGACCACGCCGCGTGTCCACCATCTACACCGCCTCGCCGAACGTGGAGAACACCCGCTTCATCAACGAGCAGCAGCAGATCGTCGTGAAGTCCCGTGGCAACCACGGTCCGGCGACCGTGCAGTTGTTCGATACCCGCACCGGCAGGCAGCAGGGACGCGTGATGGCCTACGAAGTGCGCGGTGGTTATCCTGCCTGGGCGGCCGGCATGGGTGAATAATCCAAGCCTCTTTCCCATCATAATGCCTTCTGTCCCGGCGGATCGCTTCCGTCGGGACATTCCACTTTACCCCATCCCTCATCCTCATGAATCTCCGAATGATCACCACCGCCGTCGCATTGATGTCGTTTGCCAGCGGCTTCGCCAAGGAACCCAAAGTCGTGCGCGTCGAGTTCAAGCCGGGCGCCAGCAGTGCCGAGGTCACCGGACGAATCACAGGTGATGAATTCATGCTCTACAAGCTCAATGCCCGCGACGGGCAGTTTCTTTCGGTGAGCCTGCGTCCGGACAATCAAGCCGCCGACTACAACATCTACATTCCCGGTCGTGGTCCAGGTGATGAAGCGCTTTTTACCTCCGCCACCGGCGGACGTGAATATGTGGGCCAGCTTTATAAAACAGGCGATCACAGCGTGTCGGTCTTTTTGAATCGCAACGCGGCACGCAAAGGCGAGACCGCCAACTTCGACATCGTCTTCAAGATCACTGCGACACCCCCGGAAAAGACGGCCGCCGCTCCCACGCCTGCCCCGGGCCCGGACGCCGCCGTCTTCATGCAGGAGGTCAGCTACCGCAACATGCGCTTCAAGGTTACCTCGCCCGCAGCGGAGACCAACAACCGGATGACCATCGCGCCCTCAGGCCTTCAAGCATCGAATGATCCCATCACGATCGACGTGCAGGGATTCGTCGTCGATGTGCAGTGCGATGACATGGACGGCGACGACTCACCCGAGATCGCCGTCATCACGCAGGAAACCAAACAGGAGTTTGGCCGCGCCTACGTGTTCACCACCTTCGGCAAAAAATCCCTCGGCATGGTGAACTTCCGCGATGTGACCGACGACGCAAAACTGCTCTCCGGTTACGGCGGAGGCGATCAATACCAGTTCGTCGAAAACACCTTCATCCGCCGCTTTCCTCTTTTCTCCGATGGCGAGAAGACAGGCAAGACGCGCCAGTTCCAGTTCAAGATGAAACCCGGCGAGGCCATGAAGCAGCTCGTGTTCGACAAGTCGGTCGATTACTGAGCCATCGCATGGCGGATTGAACTGCATTTGCCTTGGCAAATCTCGTCCCGGGCGGCAGTGATTGTCCGGTTCGCTCAGCGGTGCGGAGAATCTGCCGCGCCGTTTGGGTCGTACATTCCCAGTCACATCCGCCATGACTCGCCTGCATCCCCTTCTTTTCCTCACCGTCGCCACACTCGCCTCGGCATTGACGCCGCAGGAGATGCAGCAGCGCTTCATGCCGCTGGCCAAGGATCTGCCGCCGATGAAGAACCAGCCGGAGCCGTTCTCGGGCGTGGTCAAGCATCCCGGGCTCACCGCAACGACCTGGGTGCGTTTTCCGTTCGTGCAGAACCCGGGCAGCTTCGGCATCGATCGCAAAGGCCGCCTCTTTGTGGCGGAGGTGAACCGCTTCTGGCAGGGCGTGGCCGATCTGCGCGGCGTGAATGAGTTCATCCGCGGCGATTTCCAGTCCCGGACACTGGCGGATCGTGAGAAGCTGCAAAACTCCATCCCGGGACGCTTCCCCGAAGGCTTCTGGACGAATACGCCCGATCGTCTCATCCGAGTGGAGGACAGCGATGGCAATGGTGCGGCGGACAAGCGCACGGTCTTCGCCGACAGTTTTTACGAGCAGCTCGACGGCCTAGGCTTCTCAGTGCTGCCGGAGGATGACGCGGTGTACTTCACCTGCATCCCGAGCCTGCGAAAGCTGACGGACACGAACGATGACGGCGTCGCCGACACGAATGAAAATCTCGTCACTGGCTTCGGCGTGAAGATCTCGTTCATCGGCCACGATCTGCATGGCGTGGTGCGCGGACCGGACGGGCGCTTGTATTTCAGCGTCGGCGATCGCGGCTACAACGTGACCACGAAAGAAGGTGAGGTCGTCGCGAGGCCGAGCGAAGGCGCGATCTTCCGCTGCGAATCGGACGGCAGTGGCTTCGAAGTTTTCTGCCACGGTCTGCGCAATCCCACCGAGCTTGCGTTCGACGAGCACGGCAACCTTTTCACCTTCGACAACACCGGCGACATCGGCGACAAAGCGCGCCTGGTCTATGCGCTGGAAGGCACGGACTCCGGCTGGGACATGCGGCATCAAAGCCCGCACCAATACGTCGATGCGCTCGACTGGGAGGACTTTCATCCCGCGAAGTCGATGTGGGTGGCCGAGCGCATGTATGACACCTTCAATGACGCGCAGCCGCAGTGGGTGTATCCGCCCGCGGCGCATGTGGCACGCGGTCCTTCCGGTGTGACGTGGATCACCGGCGAGGCAGCTCCAGCGGATCTGCGCGGCAAATTTCTGCTCACCGATTACGGCGGCGCACCGCAGAGCTGCAAGGTGCTGGCCCTCGGTGTGAAACCGGCCGGCGCAGGTCTCACGCTCGCCTCCGAGGAGGTTCTCGTCGAAGGCGTCGGCGCCAGTGATGTGGAGCTGGGCTACGATGGCAGCATTTACCTGTGCGATTTCGGCGGCGGCTGGACCGTGAACGCGAACGGCGCCATCCACAAAATCACGCCGACGGACAAAGCCTTGCAGGCCACCGCCGCCGAGATGGCCGCGCGCTTCAAACGTGGTGTGTCTGAAGAAAGCGTGGAGCAGCTCATGGAGGCGCTGCGATCACCCGATCGTCGTCTGCGGCAGATGGCGCAGTTCGAACTCGTGAAACGCGGCGATGCCGGCAAGACCGCGTTGCTCGCCATCGCCAAGGATCCCGCGCAAAAGACCACGACGCGCCTGAATGGCGTGTGGGGATTGGGGCAGCTAGTGCGTCAGCAGAAGTCGGATGCCACGGACGCTTTGGTGGAACTCAGCCGCGATGCCGACGCGCAGGTGCGGGCGAATGCCGCACGCGTCCTCGGCGATGCACAGGGCGATGCTGTCCGTGCGCGTCTGCTTGAGATGCTCGGCGATGACGACGCGCAAGTTCGCTCGCTGGTGGCCATCGCGCTCAGTCGTGTGGCAAAACGCGGTGATGCCGAGGTCATCGAAGCGCTCTACAAACGCGTCGCTACGAATACGGGTGTCGATCCCGTCATGCGTCACAGCCTGCTCACCGCGCTGGACCGCATCGGCACCGCTGAAAGCGCCGTGGCGCATGCTGGCGATGCCAATCGCGAGGTGCGCTTGATGGCGCTGCTTTGCCTGCGACGGCTTGCCAGTGCAGAACTCGTCCGTTTTCTCACCGACAGCGATGCGGCGATTCGGAATGAAGCTTTGCGAGCCATTTACGACACCGCCGCCGTGGATACGACAGCCGGTGAAGCCGTGGCCGCTTATGCAAAAGTAGCCGAACTGCCACCCACGATTCAGCGCCGTGTCGTCGCGGCCAACTACCGCCTCGGCACCGCGAAGCATGCGGAGCGGCTGCTTGCACTCGCCGCAGATGCCACACTCGACTTGAGCACGCGCGAAGCAGCGCTGCAGGGTTTGCGAATGTGGGAGAAGCGCATCACCGCCGATCCCGTGCTGGGCGGTTATCGTCCCATCAAAGGCGAGGCGCGCAGCATGAAGCAGCTCGGCGGCACGATCGGCGAGGCGTTGAAGCAGTTCCTCGCCGGCAATCCTCCGCCGAAGCTCGCCGCACTCGAATTGAAGCTCGCGGATGACACGGGCACAGTGCTGGCACCGGCCACGCTCATCACGCTGGTGCAGAACAAGAAGCTGCAACCGGCCGTGCGAGTCGCCGCCCTCGAAAGCCTCGTCAAAACCGCACCTGATCAAGCGCGCGCCGTCGTCGCCGCGCATCTTGCCGACGCCAAACCTGAGGTCGCCGCCGCGGCGTTGCGCCAGGGGCTCGCCTTGAAGCTGGATGGCATCGCCGATGCCGCGCGCAAAGCAATTGATGCCGCGCCGATCCCCGCCGCCCGTGCCGGTGTGGAAATCCTCGCGGCTTTGCAACCAGCCGAGGCGCTTGATCGCTGGACAAAGCGCGAATCGAACGGCCTGCGAAGCGAGTTGTGGCTCGATCTCTTTCTCGCGCTGCAAAGTTCGACCGATACCACTGCGCAGCAGCAGGCCGCCGCCTTCTCCGCGACGGCTCCAGACGCTGTGGCAAAACTCAGCATCAACGGCGGAGATGCGAAACTCGGCGAGGTCGTCTTTCGCAATCAAGGTGCCTGCCTGCAATGCCACAAAATCGGCAACGACGGCGGCATCCAGGGCCCGCCGCTCGATCTCGTGGGCGAGCGTCTCCCGCGGGAAAAACTCGTCGAATCCCTGTGGAATCCGAACGCCGAAATCGCCGCCGGTTACGGCCTCTCCAGCATTACGCTCGCCGATGGCACGCTCGTCGCCGGTCGCATCGCAGAGGAGAGCCCGGAAAGACTCACGGTGATCGCCATGGACGGCAAACCGACCACGTATGCCCTTGCGCAGATCAAAGCCGTCGCCCCGCCCGTTTCTGCGATGCCGCCGATGGCCATGTCGCTGCCGCCGAAGTCCCTGCGCGACCTCATTTCCTTCCTCGCCACCCGCAACAAATCGACTGCGCCCAAAGGGAGCAGTGCCGATGCGCACGGCGAGGAGAAAGTGGCCAAGTGATGGCCGCCGGCGCTCGCGAAACATTTGTTGGCAAACGTGGGACGTTCCGGCAGTGATCTCACCACACCACCATGCGCTGCCTTTTCTTCCTCTCCGCTCTCTGCCCGCTGCTTGCCGTCTTTGCGGCGCAGCCCATGAACGTCCTCTTCATCGCTGTCGATGACATGCGGCCGGATCTCGGCTGCTACGGCGTGAATTACGCGAAGACGCCGAACATCGACCGCCTCGCGGCGCGCGGCATCGTTTTCGACAAAGCCTACTGTGCCCAGGCGGTGTGCAGCCCGTCGCGCACGGCCATCCTCACCGGATTGCGGCCGGATGTGACGAAGGTCTGGGATCTCAACACGCACTTCCGCGCCGCGCAGCCGGACTGCGTGACGCTGCCACAGCACTTCCGCCAGAGCGGCTATCACACCGTCGCGCTCGGAAAGCTGGAGCATCATGGTTTCGAAGACGGCCCGTCATGGAGCGATCCGCGCTGGTTTGCGAGCGGCAGTCTCGTCAGCGTCGATCCCAAGGACTGGACTAAGCACACCGTCACCAGTTTTGACGGTGTCGAAAGCGAGTATGCGAATCCCGTTTCGAAGACTGAAGGAAAAAAGAACGCAAAAGGCAAAATCAAAACCGGCCCCGCCTATGAAGTGAGTCCGAAGTCCGATGACGAACTGCCCGATGGCGCGACCGCCGCTGAAGCGGTGAAGCGTCTTAACGCCCTGAAGGCTGAGGGGAAACCATTCTTCCTCGCGGTTGGATTTGTGAAGCCGCATCTGCCCTTCGTCGCGCCGAAGAAATACTGGGACATGCACGATGCCGATGCCATCCCGCTGCCTGCCATCGACCACATGCCCGACGGCACACCGGATTTCGTCGGTCACACGAATGGCGAGCTGCATTCCTACCTCGAAGTGCCGGAGCAGAATCCCATCCCCGCTGAATTCGCGAAGACGCTGCGCCACGGCTACCACGCCTGCATCACCTACGTCGATGCGCAGGTCGGTCGCCTCCTCGATGCACTGGAGAAAGAAGGCCTCGCTGACAACACGGTCATCGTGCTGTGGGGCGATCACGGCTGGCAGCTCGGCGAGCACGGCCTGTGGCACAAGCACACGAACTTCGAGATCGCCGCGCGTTCGCCGCTGCTCATCTCCATGCCGAAAAGCAACACCGCAGGCCGGCACTGCGCCGCGCCCGTGGAGTTCGTCGATGTCTATCCCACGCTTGCCGACGTCTGCGGCTTGCCGATTCCATCCGGCCTCGGCGGCAGCAGTTTGAAGCCCTACCTCGACAATCCCGACGCGCCGATGCAGAAGCCCGCCATCAGCCAGTATCCGAAGTCGTCGAAGGATCACGGCGGATCGCTGATGGGATACAGCGTCCGCACCGAACGCTGGCGCTGCACCTTCTGGCGCAAGCGCAACGGCGCCGACATCGGCTTCGTCGAACTCTACGACGAAAACAACGACCCCAACGAGACTGTCAACCTCGCAGACAAACCCGAGCACGCCCAACTCATCGCCTCGCTCCAGAAACACCTCCCGCCCGTCGGTTCCGACGAGCAACCGTCTAAGTCCGCGAAGACCGTGCAGAAAACCAAGCCCAAGTCCGGCGGCTATGACCCCAACGAGCCCCGCGACAAACGCTACGACCGCCTCTATCCCGGCAAAGCGAAGCTCACGCTCGATGACTACCTCGCCGGCCAGGGCGGTGATCAAGCCGCCGCCAAGGATCGCTTCCCCAAGCAGGACAAGGACAAAGACGGGTTCGTCTCCCGAGACGAATTCATCGGCGGTGCGAAGAAGTAAGTCCGGCGGGCTCTTCGGCGCAAAAAACTTTCCGAAAGTGCGGCAAACGGCGTGGCGACCGGCAGTGAAACCATGTCAGCCATGTCACTTCAACGCATCCTTCTTCTCAGCACCCTTCTAGCCACCAGCACCTGGACGCAGGCCGCCATCACGCTCGTCGGATCACCGTCCACCGCTTCGGACGACTCCGTCACCGGGCATACGACTTTTTCGAATGTCACTGTGCAGGCCGGTGACTTCGTCGTGCTCTCCACCGCTTCGAACAAGAGCTTCGCCAACAACCTGCTCACCTACTCCTGGACCGGCACGGAAGGCGTCAGCGGCGTGTCCTCAACACTCAGCGCCGAGGAAACCTACGGCGCCTATGTCTCTTATACGTCCGTGCTCGTCGGCGGCACCTATGACTTCAGCATGCTGGCCAGCAACAGCGCCCTCACCGCAAACAGCGCACTCTACGTCCTGCGTCCGGACACTGGTGAGATGATCTTCGTCGCCGACACAGCCACGCAGACCGATCCTGCGGGAACCGGCTCCGCTCTGTCCTATGTGTTTGCAAGTAGCCTGACCTCCGCATTTGCCATCGAAGCGGCCACGACCCAGTCCGGTGGCGCCTTCACCCTCGATTCGAATTACCTCACTCCAAACGCCAGTGCTGCCGGAAACGGACGGCTCGTCAGCTACAGCAGTGCGGTGACCGGAAGCACCTGGTCCTCGTTGCACGATTTCGTGGCGGCCACCGACGACATCGCCTCCGTTGGGATCGTCTTCAGCACCAGTTCCGTGCCTGAGCCCTCGCGCGTCATGCTGCTTGCCCTGGGCCTGTTCGGCTGGACTTGTCGGCGGCGGCGATGAACCATCTGCATCCCTATGAAACAAACACTTCTCGCGCTGCTGCTTCTCGGATCATTCTCCGCGGTGCAGCCATCAGCGTCCGCCGCGCAACCGAATGTCCTCTTCATCCTCGTCGATGACTTCGGCTCGCGTGATCTGAGCTGCTACGGCTCCGCGCTTTACGAAACGCCAAACATGGACCGCCTCGCCGCGAGCGGTGCGAAATTCACGCAGGCCTATGTGGCGTATCCGCGCTGTGTGCCTTCGCGCTTCGGCATTTTCACCGGGAAGCATCCGGCGCGTGTGCAGGGAGAAAAGGACAGTCCGCATGTGGAACCGGATCGCGATGCGACGATCGGTCAGGCGTTCAAAGCGGCGGGCTACAGCACGTTCTACTGCGGCAAGTGGCATCTCGGCGAAGGCGCTTCGAATCCCGACAAGGCCGGCTTCGACACCATCGTGGCCGCGGGTGCCGCTGGAGCCACGCGATCCTTTTTCGCTCCTTACACGGTGTCGAAATCGAAAGGACACGACGAAAAGGACGCCATCGTCGGTCTCGATGATGCGCCCGAAGGCGAATACCTCACGGACCGTCTCACGCAGGAGACGATGAAGTTCATCGAAGCAAACAAGGACAAGCCCTTCTGCGCCGTGCTCGCGCACTACGCCGTGCACACGCCCATCGAGGCCAAGAAGCATCTCACGAAGCGCTACGAGGAAAAGCTCACCACGATGCCGAAACCCGCTGTCGAATGGGAAAAGGAAAGCGCGGGAGAAAACCTCCTCGTGCAGAACAACGCGACTTACGCGGCGATGATCGAGAGTGTGGATCACGGCGTGGGACGTTTGTTGAACCAGCTCAAGAAGCTCGGCCTCGAAGACAACACCATCGTCGTGCTGGCCAGCGATCACGGCGGCCTGTCCGCACGTGGTGGAAAGCGTGAAGTCGCCACCTCGAATCGTCCGCTTCGTGCGGGCAAAGGCCACCTGTATGAAGGCGGTCTGCGCATTCCGTTCATGATCCGCTGGCCGGGCACGGTAAAGCCCGGCACCGAGATCGCCACGCCCGTCAGCACGCTCGATCTCATGCCAACGCTGACGGACATGGCGGGCATCTCCCGTCCTGAAAAAGCCGGCACCGATGGCCTCAGCCTCGTGAACTTGCTGCAAACCGGCGCCGCACCTGATCGAGACACCTTTTACTGGCACAACCCCGCGCCGCGCCCCAGCAGCACCGCCGACTGGTTTTCGTCGGCCATCCGTGTCGGCGACTTGAAGCTTCTCGACTTTCCCACGGAGAAGAAGATCGAACTCTACGACCTCGCAAACGACCCCGGTGAGTCGAAGAACCTTGCCGAGACTCGTCCTGATGATCGCGATCGCCTGCTCGCCAGGCTCAACGCGTGGCGCAAGGAGGTCGGTGCCTCGACGGAGCCGAAGATGCGGAAGAAGGAGCGCTGAGGCGCTCCGTGCAGCGACGGCGGCGGGTCCGGCGTCTTAGTCGCGAAAGCCAAAGATCACCGCCTTGCTCACATCGCCCATCGCGGCATGGTGGCGGCCCGCTGCGAGGTCGCAGCCTCATTAACCCACTGATTCATGCCCAAACCGCTCATCGCCGTCACCATGGGAGACCCCGCCGGGGTCGGCCCCGAAGTCTGCCTGCAACTGCTCGCCAACGAAGAAGTCCGCGAGTTCGCCACACCGGTTGTGTTCGGTGATGCCCGGCTGCTCTCCCGCTGCGCCCGCCAGACCAACCTTCCGGCGCCCAAGCGCATCATCAGTGAAATCGAGTGGGCGGAGAAATGTGCGAGCATCGACGAACCCGCCGTGCTCGACCTGTTCGGATTCGATGCCGAAGACTTC
Organism: Prosthecobacter sp.; assembly: GCF_020439865.1. Lineage (GTDB taxonomy): Bacteria > Verrucomicrobiota > Verrucomicrobiia > Verrucomicrobiales > Verrucomicrobiaceae > Prosthecobacter. The sequence continues at coordinate 6,982 of NZ_JAGRPF010000080.1, read as the reverse complement.
ACGCCGGGAACGGTCAGTGCCAAAACCGGCGCGGCAGGCTATCGCTACGTCGAGAAGAGCATCGAGGCCGCGATGGCAAAGCAAGTCGCCGCCGTGGCCACCGCGCCGCTGAACAAGGAGGCGCTGCGGGCTGCCGGCATCATGTATCCCGGCCACACGGAGATCTTTGCGGACAAAACGGGCGCTGAGCGCGCCTGCATGTTTCAATACAGCGACGAAGTGCGCGCCAGTTTTGTCACGGTGCATTGCGGCTACCACGAAGTGCCCGGACTGCTCACGAAGGAGCGCATTCTCGATGTGATCGAGCTGACGGCTGACGCGATGCGCCGCATCCGTGGTACGAAGCCGAAGATCGCCGTGCTCGGACTCAATCCGCATGCCGGAGAGAACGGCCTGTTTGGCAATCGTGAAGAAGAGCGCATCATCATTCCTGCCATCGAAGCCGCGCGCGAGCGGGGCATCACCATCGAAGGACCGCTGCCGCCGGACACGGCCTTCCTGCCTGCGAAACGCCGCAGCACGGATGCGTTCATCTGCATGTATCACGATCAGGGACACATCCCGCTCAAGGCGCTCGCCTTTGACACCGCGGTGAACACCACGCTGGGGCTGCCCATCATCCGCACGAGCGTCGATCACGGCACCGCCTGCGACATCGCCTGGCAGGGCCGGGCGACCGGCAGCAGTTTGGTTGAAGCAGTGCGGCTCGCGGCGAAGATGGCGGCGTAAACCGCTTCCCCCATGTCATCGCACACCGCCACCATTCGCTGGCAGAACACCGGCCCTGACTTCCTCAAGCGCCAGTATTCGCGCGAGCATGTCTGGTGCTTCGACGGCGGCGCGGTCGTCGCAGCATCGCCCTCGCCGCACATCGTGCCTGCGCCGTGGTCGAATGCGGCCGGAGTCGATCCCGAGGAGGCCTTTGTAGCCTCGGTGGCGAGCTGTCACATGCTGTGGTTTCTGCACATCGCGCTGGATGCCGGATTTGAGCCGGAGAGCTATGAAGATGCGGCTGAGGGAGTGATGACAACGAATGAGCAGGGCAGGTTGTGGATCAGCCGCGTGGTTCTGCGGCCGAGAATCGTCTGGAAGGGAGAAAACATGCCGTCAGAGGCCGAGGTCGCGCGTTTGCACCATCTCGCGCACGAGGAGTGTTTCATTGCCAACTCGATCAAGACCGAGGTGGTCGTCGAATCATGATCACCATCATCGCCGATGATTTCTCCGGCGCTGCGGAACTTGCGGGCATTGCGGCGGCGCATGGCTTCAAGGCCGAGGTGCAGACGCAGTTTGATCCCGGCACCGATGCCGAGGTCGTTGCCGTGGACACTGACACGCGTTTGAAATCCGAAGACGAGGCTGCGCGCATCGTCGGCGAAATCACGCGGCAGATCGTCGCGGCAAAGCCGACGTGGATTTACAAAAAGACCGACTCCGTCCTGCGCGGTCACATCCGGGCTGAGATCGAGGCCATCCTGGCCGTCACGGGACAGCAAGACTGCTGCTTCGTTCCCGCGAATCCGTCCAAGGGACGCATCGTGGTTGATGGCCGCTATTGGGTGAACGGGATGCCGCTGAATGAAACGGTGTTTGCACAGGATCCCGACCATCCGAGGCGCAGCGCGGTCGTGCGTGAGCTGCTGGGGCGTTCGACCGTGATCCACACGCCGGATGTTAGAACGCGGGAAGATTTGGGACACACGCCCGGTGCGGGAACGCTCGCGGCGGGAGCGGCGGACTTCTTCACCGAACTGATCGGCGGCTCGCCGGTGATGCCGGTTAAAGCCAAGACGCAGGCGTCGCTGCTCGTGTGCGGCAGTCTGGCAGCCTGGGAGATGCGCCGCGCCGAGGAGATGCAGCAGCGTGGCTTTGTGGTCAAAACCATCGATGAACCGGTGTCACCCGCCATCTGGCAGACCACATCGAGGCTCATGCTTGCCATCGGTCCACGTCGGGATGTGAGCCCGGAACAACTGACGGCAGAGCTCATGGATGCCGCGCTTCCGCTCATCGACGTTCAACCGGATCTCCGCATCGGTCTCGAAGGCGGTGCCACGGCGATGGCGTTCATTCGCCGCATGGGCTGGACACGCTTTGAGGTCGTGCCCGAAGGTTTCACTGGTGTAGGGAGTCTGCGTCCGCCGGGAGGTCCGCTGTTTTGTGTGAAACCCGGCAGCTATCCCTGGCCGGATGAGTGTTTCGCGTGTCAGGATTGAGCCTGGTGCAACGTCTCCCCATCATGAAACACGTCTTCTGCTTTTTGTTCGTCGCCTTGGCAGCTCAAGCGGCTGATCTTTGGCTGGCTGTCGGCTATGGTGGTCGTCGCATGATTTCCACCGACGGAAAAACGTGGGAGATCACAGCCGAATGGGCGCAGCCGGGCAAGGATGATGGCAACAATCTCATGTCCGCCGTCTGGGCGAAGGGGCAGTTCGTTGTCACCGGCGGCGGTGGAGGCGGGGCGACGGCTGCAGGACACATTCTCGTCTCCAAAGACGGCCGCGAGTGGGCGGAGACGCACAAGGACAAGGCGCGCATCAATCCGATCGTGTTCGGTGCCGACCGGTTCGTTGTCGGCACGTCGTCGTATCCCAGCGGAAGGCTCATGTGGTCCACGGATGCGATGAAGTGGAATGACGGAGCGAAGATCGCCGCGAAGGGCTACACGCATTTTCGTGGCGGTGCTTTTGGCAATGGCGTTTTCGTTCTGACCGGGAACGGCGGCGGCATCGGCGGAGTGAGCTGGGCCGTCGTCACGCCAGATGGTGAGAAGATCACCCACGAGCGGAATGATCTGCCGGGGCAGGGGAGAATCGTTTTCGGTGGCGGGCACTTCGTCATGATGACCGGCAACAACAATGTCGGGCTCATTCGCAGCAAGGACGGCATCGAGTGGACGCCGGTGGAACTGCCGGGTGAAGGCAAGGTGAGCTGGCTCGTGAATGCCGGCGGCTCCCTGATCGCCGGCACCAACAAGACGGCCTACACCTCCACGGATGCGGTTGCGTGGAAGACCACGGAGATGAGCAGCAAAGGCAACGTGATCTGGAGTGACGGCAAACGCTTCATCGGCTCAAGCTGGCCCGGCAAGATGAGCTTCTTCAATGACGGAAAATCATGGGAGAACGCCAACGAGCTGACCGCCAACGGGATCAACCGCGTGGTTAAGGCGGAGACCAAATAGCTGGCCTTAGAACGCAGGCACGTCCTGCGCGTGCACGGCTTCGCAGATCATGCGCAGCGAGGCTTCGAGATTGCCGTCGGCGGTTTTGAAGGCATCGGCGTCGATGGTGAGCGGCGCGCCGAGGACGACGAGCGGAGCGCCGTATTGCGGGCATTGGATGGCCTGTTCGAGGCTGAGACCTCCGACGGCCTGCACAGGAATTTTGACGGCGTTGACGACTTCGCGGAGCTGATCCAGCGGACTCGGCATGCGGTGGCCGGCGGCGGCGATGCCACGGCGTTCGTCGTAGCCGATGTGATGGATGATGTAGTCGCAACCGAGGTCTTCGAGAAACTTCGCGCCCTCGATCATGCTTTCGCAGACCATGTTGTCGCCCATGACCTTGCAGCCGAAGTCGGCACCGGCTTTGATGACGCACTTGATCGTCTCCGCATGCGCGCGTGCCATGACGACGACGTGTGTCGCACCAGCCTTCGCCATCATCTCGGCTTCGAGGTAGCCGCCGTCCATGGTCTTCAAATCGGCGACGATGGGCGTGTTTGGGAAAGCCTTCCGCAGCGCACGCACCCCATGCAGGCCTTCGGCGAGGATGAGCGGCGTGCCCGCTTCGAGCCAGTCCACTCCGGCGCGCATGGCCAGCGCGGCGGTTTCGAGCGCTTCGTCGATGTTGGTGAGGTCGAGGGAGATCTGGACGATGGGTTTCATGGCGTTGGCAGGAGGGTTGCGACAGCGCTGGCTGCGCGGTTGCATAGCAAAGCAAAGCCGGGCATCATCGTCACGACAAAGATGATGCGAAATGCGACACCCCTGAAGCCACGCGAACGCCTGCAGCGCTCCGCGGCCGAGATCGCGCGCTGGAAGAAGGAGCGCGAGGCGTGGATGGCCACGCTGGAGCCGACGCTGTTGTTTCAGCGGCTGTTCGACCACATCCCGGGTGTCTATTTCTTCGCCAAGAACAAGGCGGGGCATCTGATGTTCGCCAGCCAGGGGCTGATGCAGCGCTACCGGATGCCGGACGACTCCGAAATCATCGGCCGCACCGACTTCGATCTGAATCCCGACACGATGGCGCAGGCCTATGTGGATGACGACAAGCGCCTGCTGGCCGGAAAGGCGGAGGTTGTCGAGCGCATCGAGCTGTGGTGGGACTCGCAGGGCATCCCGGACTGGTTTCTCGTGACGAAGCTGCCGCTCTATGACAAACGCGGCCGCGTGCAAGGCGTGATGGGCACGCTGCGCCGGCCCGATGAGGCGGAACGCAGCCTGCCGGTGTTTCAAACGGTGGCGCAGGCGGTCGAAATCATCCGCCGTGATTTTTCGAAGCCGCTGCTGATCGAAGAAGTCGCGCGATCCTGCGGCCAGTCGCTGCGGCAGTTGCAACGTCGCTTTCAAAGCGCCTTCGGGATCACGCCGCAGGAGTTCCTGCTCAAGACTCGCGTGCTGGCCGCGGTGCGTTTGCTGGAAGAAACGACTCTGAGCGCGAGCCAGATCGCATCGCAGTGCGGCTTCGTGGATGCGAGCAGCTTCACGCAGCACTTTCGCAAACGCACGGGCGAGTCGCCTGCGGCCTACCGGCGCATGCGGACGACTATTTGAGTTCGTCGCACATCGCGAGCGCCTTCAGGGCCTGGCAGGTCGCGATGTAGGTGATGTAGTGATAGTTTCCGCGATAGAGCGAGTGCATCCACCAGCGACCGGAAACGCGCTGCTCCTTTTTCAGCCACGCAATGCCGCGCCGGATGCGCTCATCATTGGCCGGAACGTTGTTTTGTCGCATGAGCACGATGGCGAGCGCGGTCATGTAGGCGTCGCTCTCCGGTTTCGTTGCGTCGGGCAGGCCGGTGATGAGCTTGTGCACGGTGTCGCTCATTTTGAAATGCCAGTCGCTCAGCGCGGACATGTCGCGCGTGCTCCAGCCGCCGTCGGCGTGCTGTTTGGAAGAAAGCAACGCCAGTGCGGCCTCGCACTCAGTCTGGGGGACAAGTTCCGGCAGGTAATGCGCGAGCTGGAGTTTGAGGATGCGGTCGAAGTCGTTCTTCGGTTTTGCATCGCGCAGCCAGGTTTTCATTTTCTCGACGCGTGCGAGCAGGTCGGCGTCCTTGAGATTCGCCAGCCAGCCGGGTGCAGCGGTGACGGCGCGGGCGGCCTGCAGGGTGAGTTCGAAGTCGGTGGTGATGTGCGGAATCTCGACCTCGCCGTAGCTCACGAAGGAGCCGTCCGCCGACTGGCGTTCGAACATGTCGCGCAGGGAGCGGTCGGTGGGTTCGGAGAGCCTGCCGGTGACGTGCTTGTCCCATTCGGCGAGGCCGAGCGAGCACCACACGCTCATGTAGGAGCGAGGGTGATATTTGAGGCCGTCCTTCTCGGCTTCCTTCACGGGCGCAACTTTCGGCGGCACCGATTCGATGAAGTCGGCGAGGATTTCCTCGTTGGGTTTGCCCAGCAGTGGCGTCAGCGCCGGACGCTCGGTCATGTAGGGACCTGTGGTGTGGCAGTTGATGCAGTTTTTCTCGCGTACCCAGGTGATGGCGCCGCCTTCGAGATACTGTGACGCCGCCTTGATCGTATCCGGGCCAAACGCCTTCACGCGTGGTTCATCCGCAGTGGGGATGCTGATCTGAACGCCATCCGTCTGATACTGGAACTCGGGCTTGGGATTCGGCGCTGCGACTCCGGTCTGAAGGGCGAGGAGCAGCAAAAGGACGGGCAGTTCGGGTCTCATGGGCGGAACATACGCAAAAGGACGCGCATAAATTCCAGTTGTGCTGTTTCCAGCGGGTTCCATGCTTTCGCCGGACCCAACAACCAACCTTCCGTCATGCAAATCAACTTCGACAAAGCCCGCAAATTGATCAACGAACTGGAGGAGAAACTCCACGCGACCTCCAGCCACACCTCCGCAGCCCGCGAGGTGCTGAACAAATGGATCCACAGCGGCGAGGCGCAGATGCGCAAGAAGAGCGCCTCTGCGCTCAAGCTGGTGCGCAAGAAGGCGGACGGCTTCAGCAAGGCGCTGACCAAGCTGGAGGACAACCTTTCGCGCTCCTTGGACAAGCTCACGAAGGCGATCGAAAAACCGGCGCCGAAGAGCAAAAAGAACCAGCCGGCGCGCGCGCGCTCCAAGAAAGGCGGCAAGGTCGTCTTGAACCCCGCCGCCGCACCGCTGGCCAATTCTGAAGTCGCTCTCAAGGGGATCGTCAATCCGGCTGTCAAAGGTCAGGAGCTTCGGGTGCAGGCCAACGCCTCCAGCCGCGGTCGCCGCCGGCAGGCCAAGCGTGACTCGAAGTAGAGGATTCAGCGCCGCGGCACTGCGGTGGTCATTTCTTTTTCGCCGGTTCTGGCAGTGCGGGAATCGGCGAAGTGTCGATGCCGATCTCGAAATCGCGCAGAATCCGGTCGGTGAACTGCTGTCCGCGCACTTTCACTTCCGGATGATTCACCGAGCCGTGACCGCCGTCGGTGATCGGGACCAGCAGCGAGCTGATGCCCGCCTTTTTCAGCGCGGCGTGAATCGTCTCCGCATGCCGGAACGATACGCGCTGGTCCTTGGTTCCTTGAAACGTGATGAAGGGCGGATCATCCTTGCTCACATACGTCACGGGTGATGCCGCAACGGCCTCCGCATGTTTTTCCTGCGCATTGCCGCCGAGCAGGCCGCTCACGGCATCGTCTTTCCAGATGGGCTGGCCTTCCTTGTCGAACATGAGGGCCTGTGTGAAGTCTTCGGGGCCGCACAAATTTACGACGCATTGCACGCGGCTGCTGAAGCTCGTGTTCGGGCCGAGATCGCCTTCGAGT
>NZ_JAGRPF010000079.1 GCF_020439865.1 Prosthecobacter sp. | reverse complement strand
TCGCGCAGGGCACGAACGGCCGCGATCACAATCCCTACGGCTTTACCGTCTGGATGGCCGGTGGCGGCGTCAAAGGCGGCCACGTTTACGGTTCCACTGACGAATTCGGCTACAACGCCACCGAGAACGTCTGCAGCGTCTATGACATGTGGGCCACCGTGCTGCATCTCATGGGCATCGACCACGAACAGCTCACCTATCGCTTCAGCGGACGCGATTTGCGCCTCACCGACGTGCATGGAAACGTGCTACGCGACATCATCGCCTGATGAATTCACTCGTTTCACGCCGCCAGATGCTCGCCAACGCCTCCACAGGCTTTGGGATGGCGGCGCTGGCGGGATTGATGCAGGCGGAGACGCACGTGGTGCATCGGGCGAAACGTTTCACACCGAAGGCGCGCAGCGTGATCTTTTGCTACATGAGCGGCGGCGTGTCGCACATCGACTCGTTCGATCCGAAGCCGCTGCTGGAAAAATACGCGGGCAAGCCAATGCCCGGCGAGGTGAAGAAGACGCAGTTCAACAACAACGGCACCGTCCAGCCCTCGCACTGGGCGTTTCATCGCCACGGTCAGTGCGGCATGCCAGTGAGCGAGCTGTTCCCCCACATGGCGACCATCGCGGATGAAATCTGCCAGATCCGCAGCATGACGGCGAAATTCAGCGAGCATGCGCAGGGCAATATCTTCATGCACTCGGGTTTCCCGTTTCTCGGCTATCCGAGCGCAGGCGCATGGACGAGCTACGGCCTCGGCACCGAATCGCGCGATCTGCCCGGCTACATCGTGCTGCAAAGCGGTGGCGCGGTGGCTCCACACGGCGGCGTAGGTTTGTTCAGCAACGGTTTCCTGCCCGCGCAGCATCAGGCCAGCATCGTGATCGCGGATGAAGCCGAGGCGGTGGCCAATATTCAGTCGCAGCAACCGCGCGACCGCCAGCGACGGCAGCTTGATTTCATCGGTTCGATGGACCGCCGATTCGCACGAGCCTCGCAGAACGACATCCACGTCGAAGCCGCGATCTCGAATTACGAACTGGCCTGGCGCATGCAGTCCGCCGTGCCGGAGCTTTGCGACATCTCAGGAGAGACCGAAGCGACCAAGAAACTCTACGGCATGGACGGCCCCGACTCGCCGCGCACGGCCTACGCCCGGCAATGCCTGCTCGCGCGTCGCCTCGTCGAGCGCGGTGTGCGCTTTGTCGAACTGAGCTGTCTGCCGCAAACACTTGGCGGCGGCCAAGGACCGAATCCGTGGGACCAGCATGGCCAGATCAAAAAGGGCCACGCCAACATGGCGCATCAGGTCGATCAACCCATCGCCGCGCTCGTCAAAGACCTCAAATCACGCGGCCTGCTCGACAGCACGCTCGTCGTGTGGGCCGGTGAATTTGGCCGCACGCCCTTCGCGCAAGGCAGCGACGGACGCGATCACAATCCCTACGGGTTTACCATCTGGATGGCAGGCGGCGGTATCAAACCCGGCCACATCTACGGCGCCACGGACGACTTCGGCTATCACGCGATCGAGAACGTCAGCACGGTCTATGACATGTGGGCCACGGTGTTGCATCTGATGGGAATCGATCACGAACAGCTCACGTATCGCTTCAGCGGCCGCGATTTGAGGCTCACGGACGTGCATGGCAATGTGCTGCACGATGTGATCGCGTAGCCAATTAATGACAAAGGGCTGCCTCGCGGCAGCCCTTTGAAGTAAGTCGGTAACGATTGATCACGCTTCGAGCTTCCACGGGCCACGATACTCGCGGCTGAGGAGCTTCGAAGCGTCGGCATCGCCAATGATCTCTTCCTTGGCCGGATCCCACTTGATGGAACGGTTTGTGAGGAAGGAGATGAGGGCGAGATGGCCGGGGCTGGCGCTGCGGTGAGCGGTCTCGACCGGTGTGACCGTTGGCTGACGGCTCTTCACGCAGTCGAGGAAGTTCCGGTGATGGCCGGGGGTGGCGTAGAGGCGCGTCTTGATGATGTCGTCGCCGAGCTTCGGCGCCCTGGCGGCTTCGACGACCTTGTCGCCTTCGCGCTTCTTGATGATCTGTTTGAGCTCCGGATTGGAGCAGTCGTAGGTGCCGCCGCGATTCACATAGACCCAGCCGTCGGTGCCGATCCACTTGGTACCCATTTTGATGTCCTCGTGACCACCGGCGATGATCATGGTGATATCGCCTGCATATTTGGCTTCGGCGCGATACTTCGTGGCCGTATTCCAGATGTCCGCGCGTGGCGGCATGTCCACCTGAATGGGATTAACCTCATTCGGACCGCTGCTGTCCATGTCCATGCCCCAGTGAGCGATATCGCAATGATGGCCGATCCAGTCGAGAAGCTGGCCGCCGCCGATGTTGTAATCCCAGCGCCAGTTTTTGTGCACGCGGCACTCGATGTAGTCCTGCATCGTCGCCGGGCCGATCCACATCTCGTAATCAAGTTCCGGCGGTGGTGGCGTCACGCTGCGCTTGTCGCCGGTCTTGGCGAAATCGTTGTGTCCGCTCGGCAGGCCAACGTGCACCTCCTTGAGCTTTCCGATGAGACCGTTGCGGACGATCTCCGCGCCAATGCGGAAATTGTCTTCGCTGCGCTGCCAGGAACCGGTCTGCCAGATGCGCCCGTGCTTCTGCACGGACTTCACGATGGCCTGCTGCTCGGCGATGGTGCGGGCGAGCGGCTTCTCGCCATAGATGTCCTTGCCGTTCTTAGCGGCTTCGGTGGAAACCAGCGCATGCCAGTTGTCCGGCAGGGCGATCATGACAGTATCGATGTCCTTGCGCGCCATCACCTCGCGGTAGTCGTGGTAAGGTTTGCAGTCCTTGTTCTTGTAAGCGCCGTTGATGGTGTTCAGCGCGGCTTCGAGATGTTTTTTGTCGATGTCGCAGGCGGCGACGATCTGGCAGTCGGACTCTTGGAGGAATTTGCCTGTGTTGCTTGGCCCCATCATGCCCCACCCGAAAACGGCCATGGTGATCTTGTTCGAAGGCGCGTTCTGTCCCAGCACGCTGGCCGGAATGATGGTGGGGAAACCGATGGCGGCGGCCGTGCGGCCGATGAACTGACGACGGGACGAGACGGGGATGCGTTTCATGGCGGAGGTTGGTGGATGAATGCCGTTTTAAACGAAAGCCAGCCGACAAGTCCAGCCGCAAATCATTTCCCCTTCCAACTCGCCGACGAACGGCCTTCAACAGCTCGTCGGCACACGCTGGGCAAGCTTCACCGAGTGCGGGATGGCCCCGAGAACAAAGCCGAGGCAGTCGACGGCCCCCTGCGGCTTGCCGGGCAGCGCGATGACCAGACTGCGCTCCACCACAGCCGCGAGACAGCGGGACAGGACCGCATTGGGCGTGAGCTCCAGAGACTTCATGCGCATGAGCTCACCAAACCCCGGAATTTCGACCCGCATGATTCCACGGATGGCCTCAGGGGTGACATCACGCTCGGCAATGCCTGTTCCGCCAGTGGTAAGGACCAGTCCGCATCCCTGAGCTGAAAAGGAACGAACCGCCTCCTGAATGCGGCTCAAATCGTCCGGCACGATCGCTTCGGCCGCCACGGTCCAGCCATAGCCTTCTGCGGCTTGTTTCAAAGCCGGACCACCCAGATCGTCATAGACGCCCTGACTGGCACGGTCGGAGACGGTGATGATGCCTACTTGCATAAGTGCGGGATGATGGATGAACGGACAAACTCAAAAATCAGACGACTCAGGCCTTCGACTTCCAAATACGATGCTTCGGCGGATGCGGAAGACAACTCGTCCAACTCGGTTTCAGAAAAGCTGAAGGAACCCGGACTGCTGATTATTGCGCCTGAGGCTTGGCACCCACCTGCGTCTTGTCCTCGCTCTTGGCCGCCGTAGTGGGCTTGTGGTCGAGTTCGAGAAGGTCGCGCAGGATGTGGATGGTCTCCAACTTCACTGGTTCGACGCCATAGGGGAACTTGGATTCGTCGTTGCCGCTGTCGTCGTCCTTGGAGGCCGTGCGCATGCCGGAATTCATTTCCTTGGTGAAGGAGGATTCGGGCACCAACTCGGGCTTGTCCACATTGTCCAAGGTCAGATGATAGGTTTTGAAACCGTCATCCTTGATGCGCTCCGCCACCGCCTTGGTGCGTTTCTCACGTTCCTCGTTTTGTTTGTCCCGACGGGCTTCGGTGTCGAGGCGCTCCTTCTCGCGCTCCTGCAAATTGAGCGTGACGGTGTTGCGGTCGATTTTTTCCTTCAAGCGTTTTGACTCATCCACGATGTATTGAAACTCCGGGTTGGCGGCGATTCGGCTTTTCACGCGTGCATTGATCTCGTCGATGGGGAACGGGTCCTTGCGGAAGAGCGGGTATTTGCGAGGAGGAATCGTATCGTATGGCAACGGGTTCTCGGCGGAAGATTCGCCGATGTCCAGCACGTCACGAATGGAGGGCAGCGGGATGTCCGCCTCAACTCCTTTGAGCTGAGTGGATCCTCCGGCGATACGGTAGAATTTCTGAATGGTAACCTTGAGATCTCCGGCCCCCTTCTTGTCGCTGAAGAATGGCATGTAACGCTCGACGGGAAGGATCGTCTGCACGGTGCCTTTGCCGAAGCTGGATTTGTCACCGACGATCAGCGCACGGCGGTAGTCCTGGAGAGCGGCTGCCAGAATTTCGGAAGCCGAGGCGCTTGCCTTATTGGTCAACACGATCATAGGGCCGTCATAGACGGGCTTTTCGTTTTCACAGTCGCGCCAGGAAATGCTGCCGCGCCAGTCTTTGGCCTGCACCACAGGTCCCGCAGGAACAAAAAGGCCCGTGAGCTTGATCGCTTCGTCGAGGGATCCACCACCGTTGTCACGGAGGTCGAGCACAAGGCCGTCGATCTTTTCCTTCATCAGGCGGCGAAGCAGCCTCTCAACATCAACGCTGGTGCTGACGGTGCCGTTCTCCATGTCGGCATAAAAATTGGAAAGGTTGATCCAGCCGACTTTGAGCGTCTTGCCAAGATCAGGCGGAGTCACAAGAAGTTCGGCATTGGCCAGTTTCTCCTTTAGCGGAACTTCGTCACGGACGATGGCGATGATCTTGTTCCCTGAGGGGTCGTCAGCCGGAACAATCTTGATGCGCACGGTGGTGTCTTTTTCGCCACGGATCATGTCCACGATCTTCTGGAGCTTGAGGTACTTCACATCGACGAACTCCTCGTCGCCCTGAGCGACAGCGATAATACGGTCATTCAGCTTGAGTTCACCCTGCTTGTCGGCCGGACCACCAACAACGATGCCCTGAATTTCCGCGCCGTCGTCCTTCTGTCCAAGGAGGGCACCGATGCCAACGAGCTTGTGCTGCATGTGGATCTTGAAATTGTCGCTCTCGTCGGTGCTCATGTACTCGGTGTGCGGGTCATAGGCCGTGGCGAGGCTGGAGAGGAAGAAGTTCACAACGTCCTTGGAATCGTTTTCGTCAATGCTCTCAAGCAGGCGCTCGTAATCCTTGAGCACACGCTCCTTCGGAGTGAGATCCTTTTCGTCTTTTTTGATCTCCGTTTTAGCAGCGATCTTCTGGCCATCCGCAGAGGGAGCCTCGGGAACGACTTTGCCAGCCACCGCCGATTTTTCCTTGGGCTCGGTCTTTGCATCGGCACTGTCCGATTTTTTGGCAGCCGCTTTTTCCGCCTTCTTTTTCTCGTCACGTTCACGAACTTCGTCCGCGAGGCGTTCAGCAAGGAGATTGTCCTCAATGATGTCGAGCCAGAGCTTGTCTTGTTCGGCCTTGTCTTTCGGCCATGGCGCCTTGTCGCGCTTGATCTGGATGGTGCGATTCGAATCAAAGGTGAACTTGTTGTTTTCAAGCGCCTTCTTGAGGAAGTCCACGCGTTCCTTCACCCGCTCCTTGTAGATGTCATAGATCTCAATGGCTGGGCTGATGTTCCGCATCAGCACATGGTCATCTAGTGTGGTCTGATACTTGTCTTTGAAACCCGCAACATCCTGCTCGGTGAAGAAGATGTGCTTGAAGTCGAGCATGTTCAGATAGTTGTGCAGCATCTCGCCGGACACCTTGTCGTCGAAGTCCTGCTTCGAGTAGTGGTGATTTTGCAGCATGTAGGCCACATGCATGGCCACCTGTCCGAAATTGGTCTCAGCTTTGGCCGAGGGAATGAGAAGTGCGAGGGCGGCAGCCGCAGTCGCGACGGGGGTGGGTAGATAGCGAGTCATGGGGGGAACGTCCGAATCTATAACGAACCTCGCGGCGCGTTTTGCGTTCAGATTTTGCCTTTTCTGGGTTGAAATGTCCAACGCTTTCCCGTCTTTCGCCTTCCCCATGCCTGAAATCCTTGCTTACACCGGCGGCATCGCCGCCACCAACGGCTACCTCCTTTCCCTGCCCGGCGGCACCGTGCTGGTGGACGCGCCCGACGGCGTTGCTGCCTGGCTCAAGAAGCAAAACCTGAAGGTGGACGCCCTGTTTCTCACGCACCAGCACTTCGACCACGTTCTGGACGCCGCAGCGGTCAAAGCGGACCATGGTTGCCGGGTTTTTGCCTTTGTCGCCTTTTCGCACGACCTTACTTTGGAGCGTCTTTACGGAGCGGTGACGGGCAGCCCTTTCTCTGTTCCCGATTTCGAGGTCGACGAAATTCTCGAAGGGAAAGACACTCTAGAGGCTGTTGGGGAGACATGGAAACTTTACCACGTGCCTGGCCACTCGCCGGACAGCCTGTGCTTTCATCTCGAAGCCCAGAACCTGCTGTTCGACGGCGATGTCCTATTTCTGGACGGGGTAGGGCGCACCGACTTTCCCGGCGGTTCCACCCAGCAGCTCCTCACCGGCATCGAAGAAAAACTCTTCCTGCTTCCCGACATGACCCGCGTCTTCCCCGGTCACGGCGACGACACCAAAATTGGCCGCGAGCGGATGGAAAACCCGTTTCTCACCTGAGATTCGTCATTTTCAACATGACTCGTTCTCTCCATGACCTGACCTTCGACCAGCTCCGCGAGCTGCTGGTCAGTGAAGGGCTGCGTCCGGCGCATGCGGGCACACTTTGGAACACGCTCCAGTTCCGTGCGATGGCCGATCCCCTCGTCCGCGAAGATCTCGCGCCTCCGTTGCGCAAATGGCTCACTCGAGTGCTCCACGAAGGCTCCTGGATGCTCGACGTGCCACCCGTCTCGTCCGACACTCCGAGCAGCGATGGCCTGACACACAAATTCCTCCTCCGCATGGCCGACGCGCAGGAAATCGAAACTGTCATCATGGGCTACACCGGCCGCCACACCGCCTGTGTCAGCACCCAGGCCGGTTGCGCGATGGGATGCGTCTTCTGCGCCACGGGACAGATGGGGTTTGTCCGGCATCTACGACCAGGTGAAATCGTCGCCCAAGTGCTGCATGCTCAGCGCATCCTGCGGACCAAGGGGGAAAAGGGCCTGCGCAATCTCGTTTTCATGGGCATGGGCGAGCCCCTGCACAACTACGACGCGGTGATGACCGCGCTCGACATCATTTGCGACACCCGCGGCCTGAACATTGGTCCCAGCAAGATCAGCGTCTCCACCGTCGGCGTCGTGCCCGGCATCCTGCGCATGGCGGAGGAAAACCGGCCCTACAACCTCGCCGTCAGCCTTCACGCCGCCACCGAGGAGGAACGAGCCAAGCTCATCCCCGCCAACCAGCGCTGGCCGCTTGCCGACCTCATCGCCGCCTGCCGCAGCTACAATGCCCGGACCGGCCGCCGCATCTTCTTCGCGTGGACACTCATTCACGGCGTCAACGACACGCCCGAACATGCGAAACGCATCGCTGAGCTCCTTCACGGTCTTGATGCGCATGTGAACCTCATCCCGCTGAACCGCACCGAAGGCTACACCGGCACCGAAAGCGACGACGCCTCCGCCGACACCTTTCATCGCATCCTCCAGGACGCCGGATTCCCCTGCACCATCCGCCAGCGACGCGGTATCGACGTCGCCGCCGGCTGCGGCCAGCTCAAAGCCGCGAAGCAATCACGGCGGAAAGCCGCGTGAGCACGTCAAGGAGCGGGACTTGCCAAGTCCCGTCATCCGCACCCGGCACTTGGCAAGTGCCTCTCCTTGATGAAGTCCCCATGAATTCATCTTCACAATCGCATCACTCACTTGCCGCCGTGGCATCTGTCCGACTATCTTAGCAGCCTCATGTCCTTCCGCGTTCTGCTGCTCAATCTCCTCGCCTGCCTGGGGTGCCTCGTGGTGCTTAAGGCGCGCTTCGTTCTCGCCGGACATCACTACTACGCCTTCCTCCTTTGGAACCTGTTTCTTGCGGCCATTCCCCTCGGCCTCAGCCTCGGTTTGAGCCGGATCACACGACTCAGCCTCGCACTGCCATTGCTCGCCGTCTGGCTGTTGTTCTTCCCGAACGCGCCCTACGTCCTCACCGACCTCATGCATCTCAATGAGCACAACGGCAACGTGCCCAAGTGGCTGGATCTGCTCATGCTGCTCTCCTTCGGCCTCGTTTCGCTCGGGTTCGGCTTTCAATCGCTGCAAATCGTACAGCACTGGTTTGCTCAACGCTTTTCGCGGCTCGTCGGCTGGTGTGTCGTGCTCGGCACGCTCGCGCTCAGCGGCTTCGGCGTTTACCTCGGCAGGTTCCTGCGTTGGAACAGCTGGGACATCCTGCAGCGACCACAGCGGCTGTTTCAAGACATCATCTCCCGGCTCGTCGATCCGTTTCAACATTCCCACACCTGGAGTTTCACCCTCGGTTTCAGCACGCTGCTCGTCTTCACCTACCTGTTCTGGATTTCGGCCGCGACGCCGCGGCCCGTCCCGAGTAAGATCGACTAGCCGTGTCCCACTACGATCCCAGCCACGATCACCTGCTGCTCTTCGACGGCGTCTGCCATCTTTGCGATGCCAGCGTGCGCTTCATCATGCGTCGTGATCCGACCGCGAAAATCAAATTCGCGCCGATTCAAAGCCCGCTGGGCCGCGAACTCTACACCCAGCACGGTCTCGATCCCGAATCGCCGAACGCCATGCTCTTCATCACACCTCACGGAGCCTTCCAGGCCAGCGACGCCGCTCTCGAAATCGCACGCACGCTCGGTGGTGCATGGAAGCTCGCCCTCATGTTCAAACCGCTGCCGCGTGCGATGCGCGACGCCGCCTACTACTTCATCGCTCGCAACCGCTACCGCTGGTTCGGCAAGGACGAGGCCTGCATGATGCCGACGCCGGAACTGAAGGCACGGGTGGTGACAGAGTGAATTCCCTCTCGCGCACCCCAAACCCCGCGTGCTAAGCTCTCGAATGCAGCAGGAATCCCCTTCCCCGACCAGCACTCGCGAACGACTTGGTTTCGTGCGCGTGGCGTCGGTGTCGCCAGAACTGGTGTTGGGAGATGTTTCGAAGAACGTCGCGATCCTTGCCAAAGAAGCACGATCGCTGGCGCATCGCGGCTGCAGACTTGTCGTTTTCCCGGAACTGAGCCTCACAGGTTATTCCTGCGCCGATTTGTTTCATACCGAGGCGCTGCGGGCCGCGGCAGTGCGTGGTTTGAGCGAACTGGCGCAGGCGACGCATGATCTGCCAACCGTTTTGATCGTTGGATTGCCGCTGCTCGTCCAAGACCGGCTTTACAACGTCGCTGCGGTGCTGGCAAAGGGCCGCGTGCTCGGCTTGGTGCCGAAAACGTTTCTGCCGAACTCGTCCGAGTTTTACGAACGCCGCTGGTTCTCGCCTGCACACACGCTGAATGCCAGCACGGTGTGTTTGAATGGTGCAGATGTGCCCGTCGGCGCCGAATTGCTGTTTGAAGCGCTGGATGTGCCGGGCATCGTGCTCGGCGTCGAAATTTGTGAGGACTTGTGGACGGTGATCCCGCCGTCGAGCCATCTCGCGCTCGCCGGAGCCACGCTGCTGGCGAATCCATCGGCCAGCACGGAAGTTCTGGGCAAAGCACCGTATCGTCGGCACCTCGTCGCGCAGCAATCGGCGCGCTGCCTTGCTGCTTACGTCTATGCTGGCGCGGGTGCGGGTGAATCGAGCACCGATGTAGTCTATTCGGGCCACTGCCTCGTGGCTGAAAACGGCATTCTTCTCGGCGAGAGTGAACGCTTCGCATTCGAAACGCGGTCAGCGGTCAAAGATGTCGACGTCCAGCATCTCGCGCATGATCGTTTGAAGAGCGCGTCGTTCCGCGATGAGGCGGGCAGCATCGGCTTTCGTCGAATCGTCTTCGATCTCGGCTCTGCGCTCGGCAACGATGACAAACTGCTGCGCACGATCACGCCGCATCCATTTGTACCGTCCGCCAAAGTGGATCGCGCAGCGGTGTGCGAGGAAATTTTCGCGATTCAAGCGACCGGACTGGCCCGCAGGCTCAAACAAGCGCGCGCCAAGACCGCGGTGCTCGGATTGTCCGGCGGGCTCGATTCAACTTTGGCGCTGTTGGTCATGATGGAAGCGATCAAACGCGCCGGCATGCCGCAGAGCGCTGCTCTGACGATCACGATGCCCGGATTCGGCACCACGACGCGAACCAAGGGCAACGCCGAGAAACTCGCCGAGGCGTTAAACATCGAACTGCGCACGATTTCGATCAACGAGGCAGTGCATCAGCACTTCGCCGACATCGGACACTCGGAGACCCAGCAAGACGCGACCTACGAAAACTCGCAAGCACGTGAGCGAACTCAGATCCTCATGGACATCGCCAACAAGACCGGCGGCATCGTCGTCGGCACCGGCGATCTGTCCGAGGCGGCGCTGGGCTGGTGCACCTTCAATGGCGACCACATGTCGATGTATCACGTGAACTCCGGCGTGCCGAAGACGCTCGTGCGTTATCTCATCGAGTGGTGCGCGGAAGGCCCGTTTGCAGACAAAGCAGGCGCGATCCTACGCGACATCGCCGACACACCGATCACGCCGGAACTTCTGCCGCTCGCGGCGGATGCATCGCTGCGGCAGAAGACCGAGGACACGATCGGGCCGTATGAGTTGCATGACTTTTTCCTGTTCCACTTCGTGCGTCACGGCAGCGGTGCGGAGAAGATTCGCTGGCTGGCCGCACAGGCCTTTGTGGGCAAATACGACGATGAAACCATCGCCAAGTGGCTCGCGTTGTTCTTCAAACGCTTCGCGCAAAACCAGTTCAAGCGCTCCAGCGTTCCCGACGGCCCCAAAGTCGGATCCGTGGCGCTCTCGCCACGTGGCGACTGGCGCATGCCCAGCGACTACGCCGGCGATTTGAACTCCTGATTCCTCCCATGCTTCGATTCCTTGCCCTGAGTCTGCTTTTCTCTCTCTGCGCCTGCTCGCGCAGCAACAAGCTCATCATCGGCACGGATGCGACCTATCCGCCGTTTGAATTCGTCGATGAGCATGGCCAGATCAGCGGCGTGGATGTCGAAGTCGGGCGAGAAATCGGCAAGGCTCTCGGACGTGAGGTGGAGTTTCGAAACATCAACTTCGACGGGCTCATCACCGCGCTGCGAACGGGATCCATCGATCTCGTGATCTCTGCCATGACCGCCACGCCGGAGCGACGCAAGTCGATCGACTTCTCCGAGCCGTATGTGAAGACCGGCCTTTCGATCCTGGCCGCAAAAGGTTCCACCGTTCAAAGCGCTGCTGACTTGAAGACGCCCGGACGCAAGATTGTCGTCCGCCTCGGCACCACGGGCGAAAGCTGGGCGCGCGAAAACCTCAAAGAGGCCAAGATCACCGCCCTCGACGCCGATGTCTCCTGTGTGATGGAAGTCGTGAACGGAAATGTCGACGCATGGATCTACGACCAGCTCTCAATCATGAACTACCAGCTCAAGCACGAGGAAAAGACCCGTGCACTGCTCGCCCCGCTGCGCGAAGAGGTCTGGGCCGTCGGTTTGAAACAGGGCGACGACGAACTCAAAGCGAAGGTCAACGAAGTCCTCGCCCGCATGCGCGCCGACGGCAGTTTTGCCAAACTCGCCGAACGCTACATGGCGAAGGAGAAGGAGATGATGTCGGCGCAGAACCTGCCGTTTGTGTTTGAGCTGAAGTGAGCTCGATCAACCAGGCTGGCAGGCTGTTTCAATTCGCCAACACGAAATCATCCGGCTTGAGGCCCGCCTTGTTGCCTTTGAAACCGTACATCGTGGGATTGTAGTCGCCGACGATCGACACATCGGCCTTCTCCGGCACCGCGAGACCAAGGCCCCAGAAGACGCCGTTCACGACCATACGGCGAAGCCCTTCGTTCGCGAGGTCGGTGGCGGCGCCCATGGTCGTGGCGAGGATTTTGTTTTCCGTTCCCGCATCGTTTTTCACCACGCGGACCCAAGCAACGGGCATCATGGGTGTGTTCACATCCTGCTCGACCTTGGCGGCGGTCGCTTTCGTGTAGCTCGCAGGAGGAGTGTCCGCGGTCATACCTTGAAGAATCTGACCGCGCACCAGAACAACCGCATCGGCAGGAGGCGCGGCTTCATAGACATCGGTGTTGGCGAAGAGATCGCTCACACCATGCAGAACGGGGTGGTTTGCATTCGCAGCTTCAATGATGCCCTTGGTGGCCTCAACCTTGTGTTTACCCCAATGGCTGACCCAGGTTTCTCCCAAGAATTTGCGCCCCCAGCCGCCATTGTTGTTGAAGTTCCAGGCCGCGTACGGGCTGTCCTTCGGATACCCGTTGAAGGCATGCGTGCTGGTGCGCAATGCGATGATCGGCACTCCGCGGTTGATGGCGGCTTCGAATCGCTTGCTCGTCGCATCATCCCAATGACGGAAGCGCAGGAGCATGACGATGGCGTCCGCCGAATCGAGCGCCTCGGGATGGCTCAAACTGCCGCCAGCCGTGGGATCAATGGTGCCATCAGCTCCGAGGCTGAAGAGCACGGTGCATTTGAAACCATGACGCTGGCTAAGAATCTTGCCCAACATCGGCATGCCTTCCTCGCTGCGATATTCCTCGTCTCCAGAGAGCAGCACGATGTGCTTGCCTTTGGCTTCACCCGCCGGCTCATAGACGACATGATCGGAGGCGTGCAGCGAGAAGGCTGTGATGCAGGTGGCAAGGAATGAAAGGACAAATGGCTTCATGATGGTTGGCAGGTCTCGATTGGAGGATGAGACATACGGGAAATTACGCCAAGCATTTCCTTTCAGCGGCAACCGGCGTAAAGATGCCATCCTTTCACCGCCATGATTCCCAAATTCCCGCTCATCCTCACACTGATTCTCGGTGGCATCACCACATGGCTTTGGACGACGAACCACACTTTGCGCGCTGCGTCGGTGATTATTCTGCTGCCGCTGTGGCTGCTGCTCACGGGGCTGTGGTGGGCTTTGCATAAGAGAGGAGCACGCCTCAAACGGCTCTTTCTCGTGATTGCCGGGATCGTCGGCTTTTTCAGTCTGTTCCGCTACGATGGGTCGGCGGACGGTTCGGCGTTGCCGAGCCTGGCCTGGCGCTGGCAGAAAAAAGAGTCGCTGCCTGAGCTTCACAGCATCGCAGGAAAAACCACGACCGAGACCAAGGTCCCCGAGGGAGTCGCGGAAATGCCACGCTTTCTGGGCGACCGCGGCGATGGCCTGCTGAAAGAGCCAAACTGGCAGACGGATTGGAAGGCGCATCCGCCGCGCGAGGTGTGGCGCATTGAAATCGGCGATGGCTGGTCGGGTTTTGCCGTGGTCGGAAATCGCGCCCTGACGCAGGAACAGCGAGGCAAGGAAGAGTGCGTGACATGCTACGAGATTGCCACAGGTAAACTGCTGTGGTCCCATGCCGATGAAGTGCGGTTTGACGAACCTATGGGCGGCATCGGCCCGCGGGCGACACCGACGGTGGATGTGGCGAACGGAACGGTCTTCACCGTGGGAGCAATGGACCTTCTCAATTGCCTGGATCTCACCACCGGCGCGGTGAAGTGGAGCCGGAAAACACTCAAGGACTCCAATGCTTCGACCAACCTGCAATGGGGTAAAAGTTCGTCGCCGTTGCTCATCAACAGCGATCTGGTGATCTGCAGCGGAGGCGTGGGAGGAACCTCCCTCACAGCCTATCGCAAAGAAAGCGGGGAGATCGTCTGGCAGGCAGGCAAAGACGGCGGCAGCTACTGTTCGCCCGTGGCACTGAAGCTGGCAGGACGCGAGCAAATCGTGAACGTGAACAACGCTTCGGTCACCGGACATGATCCCGGCACCGGAACTGTTTTGTGGAGCTTTGACTGGCCGGGGCAGTTCCCCAAAGTGGCCCAGCCAGTGCAGACTGCCCCCGATCGCCTGCTGGTGACGTCCAGCTACGGCGTGAAATCCCATCTGCTGGAGATCAAGGCCGGTGCAGATGGCAAACTCGCCGTAGCATCACTTTGGGGCAGCAGCGCACCGCGCACGAAGTTTAGCAGCGCAAGCGTCTTTGACACACACGCCTACGCAGTGGACGAAGGCACATTTTGCTGCGTGGACCTGGCCACCGGTGAACGTGTCTGGCGCGAAGGCCGCTATGGTTTCGGCCAGCAGATCCGCGTGGGTGACCAGTGGATGCTCATGCAGGCGGAAAAAGGCTTCGTAGCGCTGGTCAAAGCCAATCCCGAGAAGCTTGAGGAAGTGGCGCGGCTTGAAGCCCTGAGTTCCAAAACTTGGAATCCGCCGACGCTCGCGGGACGCTGGCTGCTCCTGCGCAATGACCATGAAGCAGTGTGCTTCGAAATCCCAGCGCGGTAAAACTCACCCAAGTTGCACGGGCAGATGCCCGTCCACTACCAGACGCGGTGCAGGAAACGCCCGACGAACCCTCTGGCCGAGTTGGGCTTCATGTAACGCTCACCATCCACCACAGGTTGAACCTGCATGGGGCCTTTCTGCTCGATGACCTTGATGGACTTCACCTCGATACGCGCAACAGGACAGTCGTTGGCGTCGACCGGCATGATGGAGATGCGCTGCAGGGTCTCCAAGCCAGACACTACCTGGCCGAAGACAGTGTACTTGCCGTCAATCGCTCCGTAATTGCCCAGCGCCACATAGAACTGAGATCCGTTCGAGCGGCGCTGTGGATTGACCTTGTCAGCACGACGCGCCATGGCCACGGCACCAACGCGATGCGGGCGTTTGATCTCGGCAGGAATCGTTTTGTCCTCACCACCGGTTCCCCATTTCTCGCGTGCCGACTCGTCCGAGGTCAAAGGATCCCCCGTCTGAACAAGAAAGCCTTCGATGGCGCGGTGGAAGGCCAGACCATTGTAATATCCGCTGTCGCAATGATCGATGAAGTTGGCCACGGTCTGCGGCGCATCGTTCGGATACAACTCGATCATGACAGTCTCTTTGGAGCCGCCAAAAGCGATGTCCATCACCGCAATTTTGCGCACCGAATCCTTCGCCCACTGCGAGGGGTCTTCCGGGCGCTGGGCCGGCAGCCGTATGGGACCGGAGGAGGCAAACGAAGAACTGGCCGAAGAGCTGGAGCCACCCGACTTGTCCACTGACTGGAACAGAGACTTTTGAGCCTCTTCCGCCAGCCTTTCGATTTCTGCGGTGGACGCCGCCGCGGGCTTGTCAGGCGCAGGAACCGCCGGCGCAGTGCTCGGCCGAAGTGACTCGGGTGCCTTGATTTGCTGGGCAGTCAGCACGGCATGGAAACCAAAGGCAAGGAGACAGGTCAGGAGCGGGGTCTTCACGTAGTGTTGGCGTTGAAGGGGGGGGATTGAGAAGGATCGATCAGCGCAAGTTTGCGGGAATCGTCGGGCTGATCGGAGCGGCGCTGGGAGATGGAGAGACGACCGGAGCAGGCGCAGGAGCAGCAGGCGCTGATGGAGCGGCGCTCACCGGTGCGGAATACTCGTCCCGGGCATTGTAATGATACTTGAGCTTCGGATTGCCACGTGACTTGCGCGGAGACAGCCCCCAGCTCACATCATAGGCATCCTGCTGCGAAACAGTGGGGTAGCGGGCGTCAACACGTTCAAAGGAACCACAGGAAACCAGAGCAGTCGTGGCGAACAGGGCCGCTAATAATAGGCGCAGGGATGTCATTGTTTTGGCAGGATTGAATTCTTAACCGGCCTCGATACTAGGCGGGTCGGCTTTGACTGGCAAGATCGAAGTCTTCGACCGCCCGATGCGCGTGGCGTTCAGTTTCCCCGGACCAGGCGCACGGCCACATGATCGGTGTCTGGGAGGATGCGTTTGCGCAACTCAATCGTGACGCCTGAGGCCCCGAACTCATTGAGAACGCAGGCCGCCATCTCCGCTGCAAGCGTTTCGATCAGCCTCCGCGGACGTTCGTCCGCGAGTTCTCGAAGCCGCCCGGCAACGGCGGCATAATCAATGGTGGCAGCGATCTCATCCTGCATCGACTCGAACTTCGCCTGGACCCGAATGGCAATGTCTGCCTCCAGTGTCTGGCTGGCGGCGCGTTCATCGTCGGGCACTCCGATGTGCGTGTTTAGGCGCAGGGCGGAGATGCGGATTTCATCAGGCGGGTTCATCGGCGGATCATGACACAAGTCCACGCCGCACGCACTCGTCGATGAGCACCCGCGTGGGAATGTTCAGTTCGATCTGCAGCGCCTCCGCGAGCGGCAGCCACAGGAACTCCTGAGCCTCCTCGTTCAATACCACCCGGGGCCCCTCATCGGCACAGCGCGCGATGTAATTGAGCAGCAGAAAATGCGCGGAACGCTGGAACTCGGGTGGCTCGATGCAGTCCTGAACCATCACGAATTCGATGTCACGCAATGCAAGCCCCGTCTCCTCGGTGATTTCGCGAACGAGCGCGTCCTCGCAGGTTTCCCCGCGTTTGATTTTGCCGCCCGGAATGCCCCAGCGATGGCTCCATTTGTGCGTTCGAATCAGCAGCATTTCGTCGGCTTTGTTTAGAATCAGCGCTCCAACAGTGGAAACCGGGATTGAGTTCACTTGTTCGGCATGTCGGCCCAGTAAAAGGGGCAGCCGGGACAAGTCTGTCACCAGCAGGTCAGGGCCTGCAGTCAAAAGCGCCCCGGCACTCTCGTAGCCGGTGCAGGTGGCAACTGTGAGAACGCCGGCGGCCTTCCCCGCCTCGATGTCATGCCGCATGTCTCCGATGAACGCGGTGTCCTCGGCGCGCATGTCGAGATCGGCGAGCAGCGTGAGAATTTCCGATCGCTTGTCGATGACTCCACAGCGCATGATTTCAAACGCATCTCGCACCCCCAGCGCCCGGGCCTGCGCCTCGACATGCTCCGTGGGGGCGCTGCTCAGCACGACCATGCGCCGCCCTGAGGCTGCCGAGTAACGAATGAATTCCGCAGCATGGGGAAGCAAGGTGACGCCTTCGTGTGCATGCGGAAAATGCTCCAGATAAAGCTGTTGCAATCGCTCCAGCGAAACGCCTGGCAGCATCTCCTCGAAGAATTCCGTGTAGGGCAGCCGAAAACGTGATTTAAACTCCTCCAACGTCAGCGCCGCCTGTCCGGCGGCGCCCAGCATGCCGTTCACGGCACGCAGGACACTGGGCAGGTCATCCGCCAGCGTGCCCGACCAGTCGAACAGGAGATTTCGAATCATGCGCGCGGCGCATTACCTGCGACGAAAGCTTTTTGCAATCGGCGATACCGCCATTCACCGGCGACGACGCCACGCCAGCATTCCCGCCAGCCCCAGCAGCAGGACGCTTCCGGGCTCCGGCACGGGAGTAACCACGAAATCGATGCAGTATTGAATTTGCTCGGAGCCTTCCTGAATCCAGAACGTGTAAGTTCCTGGTCCCAAAGGACCGTCGAATCCGGTGCCACCAAACTCGGGACCGGCATCCAGAATGGCCAGCAGATTGGTATAGGTATTGCCAAATCCGTCCAATTCTTCGGTCCACAAGCCGTTGCTGAGGTGCTGGGAGGGGTCGCTCATGTTGATCGTGCTGGCGTCGTCGATTGCCATGAAGGACTGATTACCTGATGTGGGTGCTGAGTAGCTCACCAAGTTGATCCCCGTCAGGTAGTAGCCGGCCGCGATGGTGAACGTCCAAACATCAGCGTCCACCGGACCTACCCCACCCAAGGCTCCCATCGTGCCCTCAATCAGGTTGTCCCCCTCCGTGAAAAGAATGAAGGTCGGCGCATTGCCGTCACCGGAGAGGTCTCCGTCGTTGAGCTCGTTCCAGTCCAAGGCCCGCATAGTGCCGAAGGGCAATGCGAGGGCCGCGATCAAGATGAAGTGTCGGACTGAAAACATGTTATTATAAATATATAAAATATTATTATTACTGTCAACATTACTTATCATTACCCCAACTCAAACATTCTGGCCCCCCATTTCGGACTCGCCCGTCACCGCTCGAACCTCCATTCTGGTCGGCATGCGCCCGCTGAATTCCCTCCTCTGCCTGCTGCTGGTTCCTTCCTGCGTCCATCTTTTCACCACCCGGGTCGAATACGCGGCCACGTCTCCTGCCCCCGAAGTGGGCGGCAGTGCATTTCGAGCGGAGTTCATGCCTCAGGGCAAAGAGTCTGGCATCGCCCTCAATGCCATGGTGATCGGTGGAGCCGTCGTCGCCGAAGTCGGCCCCTACCAGATGCGGATGCACGCCTTCGGGAAAGAGAGTGATCAGCGGTGGTTTGAAATCAAAAGTCTGCGCCTCAGCAGCAAAGACGGTTTCGAGGCGCCCATGGAACCACGCGGCTTTGAAGGCCGAGCCGAGTTCAAACCGACAGCCACCGCCGGGACCACCCGGGCGAGCCTGCTGCTGGGCCCCTACATACGACTCGATGCCAAAAAACAGCACGACATTGTGATAGACGCCGAAGTGGTGGTCATGCGCCGCGGCGGGCTCTCAAAAGGCCGCCTGCACATGCCGCTGTCTCTGAGTAAAACCCGACGGCGTGACAGCATCTATGTCGTATCCGAGCTCTGGCATGATCTGCGTCATCGTGACAGCATGGAGATCCCCTCCGCGCTGCCACCACCTCCCGAGCATCCCTGATTGGCGGACAGCGCGACTTGGCGCTAGACAGTCCGCCGCCGCTCGTTTCAAATGGCCCCCTGCTGGCCACGAGCCCGCTGTTTCATTCCAACGCAAACCCACAACCACACTCAACATCATGGGCAAAATTCAATTCGGCTCCGAAGTCTACACCTGGTTCATGCAGGGCACGGGCAAAGGTTACGACAACAAACTCGATCACATGATCAAGGTCGCCTCCGAGGCGGGCTTCACCGGCATCGAGCCGATGGTGCTTGAAATCTCCCAGAGCGCCCTCGGCTGCTCCAAGTACTGGCTCGGCCCGCAGATCGACCCGATTAAGATGAAGGACACGCTCCAGCAGTACAACATGAAGCTCTGCGGACTCGCGCTCGTCTGCGCATGGGATGGCGACAACGAGGCTCCGAATGAGAAGGAAGCCGCTGATTTCACGATCAATTACCTCAAGCATTTCCCCGGAGCCATGCTCGGCACCGTCACGCTGCCCTCCGGCCGCACAAATGATCTGCAAAAGCGTCGCCTCAACGTCGCCAAAAATGTCAACGCCGTTTCCCAACGTGCGCACGACGCCGGCCTCGTCTGCTCCTACCACCCGAACTCCCCGCCCGCCTCCCTCGTCCGCACCCAGGAGGACTACGACGTCGTCCTCAGCAGCCTCGACCCGAAGGTCACCGGCTGGACACCCGACGTCGGCCACATCATCCGCGGCGGCATGGACGTCATCGCCACCCTCAACAAGTGGCAGCACCTCGTGAACCACATCCACTACAAGGACTTCTCCGGCAACGGCGCCGAGCCTTGGGCACAGATGGGCACCGGCAAGCTCGACTTCCACAGAATCACCGAGTGGCTCGTCGCCCGCAATTACTCCGGCTGGATCATCTGCGAAGACGAAGCCCACGTCGCCGTCGATGACCCTGATGGCGTCACCAAGCAGAACGGTCAGTGGTGCAAAGACAACCTGCACCCGATCGTCGCGTAAGTTTTCGCAACCAAGGCTTGTGATCCAAATGCCATCCGCTGTAAAAAGCGGGTGGCATTTTTGTTTTGCCGTTCTCTCCCGCTTCCATCCATGCCCGCCGTCCTTTCTTCCCAGGAGAATTCGGTGATCAGACTCCCCAACGGCACCCGCCTGCACCTCAGCTCATCCGACTTCCTCGAAGATGCGGGTTGCATCATCGAGGAGATTTTTCAGGCGCAGGTTTATCGACATCCCGGATTCGACCTCCGTCCCACTGATACCATCATGGATCTCGGCTCCCACGTTGGAGTATTCGCACACTGGGCGGCCCCACAGATCCCCAGCGGGAGAATGATCTGCGTGGAACCCACCTCGTCTGCGGACAGCTTCGAATACAGCCTCGCACAAAACGGCATCACCAACGTTCGTCTTCATCGCTGCGCGGCGGGGCCGCCGTCCAGCACCTTGGAACTGATTGAAGACCGCCGGTTCGCGGGATTAAACCGTTCCCATCAGTTCCAGCCCTCCACATTCATGCATCTGATGCTGGCAATCCAAAACATCAGACAAGCTCGGAAGCAGCTGCACATCTGCCGTGTCCCATGCAGATCGATCGAGGAAATCATGACGAGCGAAAAACTCGATCAATGCGATCTCCTGAAGATGGACTGCGAAGGCGGCGAGTATGCCATCCTCGAGCACACCAGCCGCCACGTGCTGCGACGCTTCAAGCGGATCATGCTGGAGTTTCACCTGTTTCATCCCGGTCATAGCCTTCGCAGGATCGAACACTGCCTCGAAGAGTGCGGCTTCTCATTTCAGGTCAAAAAGAAATGGCTGCACCATCTCCTGAACAGGACCGGAATGATCTGGGCCACGCGCATCGACTGATACCGGGAACCGCGGAAAAACAAGCAAGGCAAAAGGATTGACTTACTTAAGCCGAGTGTTCAGCTTGCCATCCAAGACGGTATGAACTTGAAACTCATCACTCTCGCTTGTGCCCTCGGCGTCCTGACAGCCACAGCCCAGCAGCCGCCGGTTTACCCCGACTCGGAGGCAGCGAATCACATCGGCGAGGAAGCCTCGGTCACCGGCAAAGTCTTCGGTGTTTCCACCTCCAAGACAGGCACGACGTATGTGAATCTCGGCGGCAACTTCCCGCAGCACACTTTCGCGGGGGTCATCTTCGTCAGCAAACAGGCCGATGTGGGCGATGTGAAACAGTACGAAGGCAAGGAAGTCTCCCTCACCGGCCGCATCACGCTCTCTCGAGATGCGAGCAAGAAGCCGCAAATTCTCATCAGCAAACCGGAACAAATCAAACTCACCATCTCAGCCGACAGCGCCCCTGCACCGACGCCTCCCGCAACCACCGCCAATTCGTCCACACCCGACGCAGCCACGCCAATGCCCGCGGCGGCGGCCGCCCCCAAGACGGAAAAGCCCATCTCGGCCACCGTGAACGTCCGGCTCGCCACGGGCTGGAACACTCCGCAGCGCAGCGGCGAAATGACGCGCAAAGATCTCGCCAGACTCTTCGGCACACTAGGCTCTGCCAGCGAATCTACCGCCGCCGATGCTGCGCTCGAAGTGTATCCCGGCATCCCCTTCCTCACGCAGTTGAACACGGTCAAGAAGCTGCTGAAGCTCGAAGGCCTGCAATGCTCCCAGTCCAAGGTTGTCACCGCCGGCCTCCCCTTTGACTCTTTCCGTTCGCATGACTTTTCCGGCATTTTCCCCGGTGGTTATGATCACCTCTGCCTCATCACCGACCACGACGATCAAGTTGTCAGCGTCCTCCTCGTCGATTCCAGTTCCCGTACGCGTGTCACGAACGAGCCCGACAGCACCGGCTACCACACGTACAACTTTGTCTCCGGCACCAGCAAAGGCGCCGCCTACTACGCCATCCGCCATCAGGTCACCCCTCCCAGCACTCCCACCGCCAGCATCGTGGTGGACACGCTGCTCGTCGATCCCACCGATCCCGAAACTCCGACGCAAAGTCGCCCGAAGAAGAAGAGCCCCAGCAAATCCAGCACCTATTCCCAGCCCAAGACCGGCAAGGTGCTCGAACGCTCCCGCTGGTTTGTGCCGCCGCCCCTCGTAAACCTCATCCTGCGCTGCGTCGGCGGGTGACACGGATGCGATGACACTGTCGAACGGAACCGAAGTGCTTCAAAAACATAGTCCCCCGGAAATCGAGACGTTGAGCAAAAAGCTCTCCTCCCCGATTCACACCACCGGACCGGCCACGTCTTTCCATTTGGCGTGCCATTCCTTGAACACGATCGGGGAGATTTCGCTGGGTTTGATCTCACTCCGCCCCCCCCAGAAGACGTTGGTGTACTCGACCGGGATGCCCGTCTCGACGAGGTGCTTGTCGATGGCGGCCTTGTGAGCGAGGACGGTGTCCTTGTCGGTGCCGTGGATGACGCCCATGATGTTGACGTTGGCAAAGCGCTCGCCGCCTTCACGCCAGTAAGCATGCGTCATGATGGGATGACGTCCGACTTCACCGCCGGCGCGTTCTTCCATGCCCTTCGGCACTTTCCAGTGGAAGAGGGCATTGAAGCGGGTGACGC
The DNA here is from genome assembly GCF_020439865.1 of Prosthecobacter sp. Taxonomy (GTDB): domain Bacteria; phylum Verrucomicrobiota; class Verrucomicrobiia; order Verrucomicrobiales; family Verrucomicrobiaceae; genus Prosthecobacter. The sequence continues at coordinate 110,746 of NZ_JAGRPF010000079.1, read as the reverse complement.
GCTGGCCGGTGGCGCTTGGTTTGACGTGCTCGAGGAAGGTGGAGAAGCGACCAATCACGCCTTTCTCATCGAGCCGCTTGGCGACTTCGCAGAACTTCTCCAAAGTGACGCCCGCATCCTTGGCGCGGCCAGCCCACGGCTCGGGGCCGATTTCCTCGGGCTTGAGATCGCCTTTGAGATTGAGCAGCACATTCCACTCCTCCGCGTCGAGGTCGGCGATGTTCGTGGTCATCATCTTGGCCGGTTCGTCGGCCTTTTCACCGGGCTCCATCGTCTTGCGACGGACGTGGCCGACGCCGAGGGCGAAGATGCCGTGGGCCTGCATGGTGTAGTAGTCGTCGGCGCCGATGAGACGCTTCAGGACGTCGCAGTGGTCGTTGATGTTGCGATCCTGCGGGACCTTGAGCGTGGTCCACAGACGGAAATCACTGCCGCTGACCTCGCGGTCAGTGCTGCGCAGCACGACATGGCCGCTGAAGGGGTCTTGTTTGAAGAGGAAGTCGAAGGCGGCGTCGAGCTTGTCCACGGGGAGCTTCCAGGCGACGAGCGCACCCTCGGCAAGTTTGTTGGCCAGCAGGGTTTGGCGCACGCGGCGGATGACGCCGGCGGCGAGCATGGCGCGGATGCGCTCCACCACGGTGTCAAAGGGCACGCCGCTCTCCTGCGCGATGAACTGGAAGGGATGCTGATGGAAGCCCTTCACCCGGTCCTCGCTGACGGAGAGGATCTGGGCGTTGACGGGATCGGTGTGGTCGGTGGGGAGGGTAACGTCGGACATGATGGCTGAAATCGGGGGATGAGACCCTTAGCGGGCATGGGGAGGAATGCGAGATTTGAAATTTGCGATTTAGCACCCGCCCATTGCGGTCTAGCATGCCCCCATGAACAACCGCAAGCCCACGGCCGCCATGCGCAGGCGCCACAACCTCATCGCCGCATGGCGCGGTGTGGAGGACGGGCCGCTGATGGACCTGCCGACGCTCAAGGTGGGCGACCTCGCCGCTCAAATCATGGCGAAGGCCGGCATGGCCAACCGCGTGAAACTGGAGGACATCCTGGCCGCGTGGGAGGAGATCGTCGGCGCCATGCTGTTTCGCATGACGCGCCCGGATACCTTTGAACGAGGCGTACTGACCGTGCGCCTCATGCAGCCCACCGCCCATCACGCGCTGATGCAGGAGAAGGGCAAGATCCTCAAACGCCTGCAGGAAAAGCTGCCGGCCGCCAAAATTAGAGACGTCCGCTTCCGCCACGGCTGACGAATAAATCATTCCATTGAAATCCCACTCACACGCCGCCCTCATCATCGTCGGTCACGGTTCCACCACGAATCCGGACTCCAGCTCTCCCACGCACCTGCACGCCGACTCGATCCGTCGCCGCGGCCTGTTCCGTGAGGTCGTCTGCTGCTTTTGGAAGGAGGAGCCGAACATGCGCGAGGTCTATGAGATGGTGGACAGCGACGTCATCTACATCGTGCCGAACTTCATCAGCGAAGGCTACTTCTGCCAGCAGGTGCTGCCGCGCGAACTGCGCCTCGACGGCCCGACCACGCATCGCGATGGCAAAACGATCCATTACTGCGATCCGGTGGGCATTCACCCGAACATGACGCGACTGCTCATTCAGCGTGCCGATGAAGTGGCGCCGCATGTGCCACGGGATCAGACCAGCCTCGTCATCGTCGGCCATGGCACGAGCCTGAACGAGAACTCCACCAAGGCCATTCAGGATCAGGTGGCGCTCATTCGCGCCGGGCACTACGGCTTTGCCGAAGTGATCGACGCTTACATGGAGGAGGCGCCATTCGTCGCCGAGTGGGCAAAGCTCACCACTGCACCGAACGTCGTCGTCGTGCCGTTCTTCATCGCCGACGGCCTGCACAGCTTTCAGGACATCCCGGTGCTGCTCGGCATGCGCGAAGAAGTGGGAGCCGCGCTCAGCGAGATCGGCGTCTTCCACCAGAACCCTCACGAGCTTCAGGGCCGCCAGGTGTATTACAGCGGCGCAATCGGCACTGAACCGCTCATGGCGGACGTGATTCTCGATCAGGTGAACGATTTCGACGCGAAGCATCAGGTGACTGACAAGATCGGAATGCCGAATGACGAGGTGAAGTCGTCCCTGGCCTTCTGGTTGAACTCAGGCCTCGATGAGATCGGCGAGATCGTCATCACCACCAACGCCGATGGCTCCTACTCGCTCTGCCACATTGCCGATCGTGGCAAAGAGGACCTGCAAGTCCACCACGAGGCGCATGACGCCCTCTTCATTGCCCGCAACGATGCCAGCGGCACCTTCCGCCCGCTGCATTCCGCGCCGACCTTGAATCGTGGCTGGCGGCTTGATCTCACCGACCTCGACGAACTGCGCCTGGCCCTCGATTTCTTCTACCCCGCCGCCATCGGCATGGCGCGTGCGCTGGAACGGGAAAAACTCGCCGCCGTGCCGCTGCGCGAAATGCTCGGCCGCCAGACCGGCATGTATCGCTTTGCGAACACCATCACCGACGAGCAGGCGCATGCGATGATCGGAAAATGCTGCGCCAATGAAAAATGCCTCCGCCGCATTCTCTGGCCGCTCACCTCCACGCAGCCGATGGCGAACGAAGCCGCGTCCAAAACGCAGCCGAATCACGCCCCGAACGCGATTCCCCTGCTCTGCATCGAGGCCTGCACGCATGTCGTCTCCGCCGCACGCAAGATCGCCCGTCAGAATCATGAGGCGAATCAGCCCAAGAGTGCGGATTGACAAGCCTCCCCCGCCATCTTATCCCGCCCCATGCGCATCCGCACATTCAAAGGTCTCGTTCCCGCCCCGAAATTCGCCCCCGAAGTCGCCGCCGTTCCCTACGACGTGGTGAATCGTGAAGAAGCCGCCGCCCTGGCCAAAGGCAAGCCCAACAGCCTGCTGCATGTGGACCGCGCCGAGATCGACCTCGATCCTGAAATCGATCCGTATTCCGCCCCGGTCTATGCCAAGGCCAAGGAAAGCTTCCTGCGCATGCAGAAAGAGGGCGTACTCGTCCGCGAGGCAAAGCCCACGATGTATCTCTACCGCCAGACCATCGCCGGCCACAGCCAGACCGGGCTCGTCACCGTCTGCCACACCGAGGACTACGAGAAGGACATCATCAAGAAGCACGAGAAGACGCGTCAGGACAAAGAGGACGACCGCACCAACCTCGTGGACACGCTCGACGCGAACACCGGCCCCATTTTCCTCACCTACCGCGAACGTGCCGGCATCAGCGCCTTGATTGAGAGCTTCATGAAGGCCGAACGGCCCATCTATGATATCAATGCGCCCGACGGCGTGCGTCATCAGGTCTGGCGTCTCTCGCTCGGTCTCTGTGTGTCATTGACCAGCCTGTTCGAAAGCCAGGTGCCCTGCGCCTACGTGGCCGACGGCCATCACCGCGCCGCCAGCGCCTTCCGCGTGAGCCAGCTCCGCCGCAAAGCCAATCCGAACCACACCGGCGAGGAAAACTACAACTGGTTCCTCTGCGTGCTCTTCCCCGGCAACGAGCTCAAAATCCTGCCTTATAACCGTGCGGTGAAGGACCTGAACTGCAACGACCGCGAGGAGTTCCTCAAGAAGGTCGGCGAAGTCTTCACGATCAAGCCCACCACGCTGAAATCTCCCACGAAGCCAGGCCAGTGCTGCATGTATCTCAAGGACCAGTGGTATGAGCTGACCTGGGAACCGGCCAAGGATGCCAGCCCGATCGACCAGCTTGATGTCAGCATCCTGCAGGACCGCCTGCTCAAGCCGATCCTCGGCATCGACGATCCGCGCACCAGCAAGCGCATCGATTTCATCGGCGGCATCCGTGGCACGGCGGAGCTGGAAAAACTCGTGAACACCAAGGAGCACACCGTGGCCTTCTCCATGTTCCCGACCACCGTCAGCCAGCTCATGGCCATCTCCGATGTCGGCCAGATCATGCCACCGAAAAGCACGTGGTTTGAGCCGAAGCTGCGCTCCGGTTTGTTCATCAACACGCTGGAGGGCTGATCACTCCACCCACAGCTTCTTCGCCTTGCGGCGCAGGTGCTTGTCGTGAGGCAGATTGATCTTGGCTGCGCCATCAGGTGCGAGCATCGACATCGCGGCTTCAATGTCGTCATTCTCGATGCCCGGCAGCTCCATCACTTCGCGAAACCAAAGTGCGAACACACGCGACAGAACGGCGGGATGAAGGGCGAGCAGCTCCTTGGTGATGGACAGAGAGCGATCCTCATTCACTGCCAAGGGAGCAGTTAAGAACGCAAAGGCCTGACGCTGCAGGCAGTCGTCATCCTGTTCGGCCAGCGATCCCAGCCGGACCACCTGCGGCACGACGTCGCGGGCGAAAATGTCATTGAGCAACGGCAGGGCCTCATGCCGCAGACGGTTGCGTCGATGTTTCAGCGACTGATTGCTCGAATCCTCGCGAAACTTCAGGCGCTTGGATCTCAAATACGCGTCGATCTCACTGCGTCGCACCTGCAGCATGGGACGAACGAGGTGCAGGCCGGAATCCAGCCGCTGTACCGCATGCATGCCCGCCAGACCGGCCAGACCTGTGCCGCGGCACAGGTTTGCCAGAATCGTCTCCGCCTGATCCTCTGCATGATGGGCCACCAGCACGACCCAGACGTCGTGCTTCTCGGCCATGCGCAGCAGAAACGCATGCCGGGCCTCGCGTGCCGCCGTTTCGGTCGAGATGCGGCGTTTTTCCGCCAGCGCGGCCACATCCACCTCCTCGATCTCGCATTTCAGCTCGTGTTTCTTCGCCAGACGCCGCACAAAGGCCGCGTCTCCCGTCGATTCCATGCCGCGCAGGCCGTGGTTCAGGTGGCAGAGGATAAGATTCGTGAATCCCGCCTCCCGCATCAAATGCAGCAGCGCCACCGAATCCCGCCCCCCGGAAATCGCCAGAAGGACCGGTTCGGTCGGTTCACAGGCGGAGGGGATGGCGAGGGCGATCGGAGCTTGTGGCATGCAGATGAGGAGTGAAGCAGGCGGAAATGCCCGCATCACTAGGCCTTGGCATCGTTGCTGACAAGTCGTCATCCCTCCTTGCGGTGAGCCGTGGTTTCGACACCTTGCCCGCCCTTTTCCCATCATGGCCTCCAAAACAACCACCCCTGGCATCTGTTATCTCGTCGGCGCCGGTCCCGGCGATCCCGGACTTCTCACGCTCAAGGGCAAGGAATGCATCGAGGCCGCCGACGTGCTCGTTTACGACTACCTCTGCAACCCCGCGCACCTGCGCTATGCCAAGGAGGGTGCGGCAAGCATCTACGTCGGCAAAAAAGCGGGCGACCACACGCTGTCACAGGAGGAGATCAACAAGCTCATCGTCAAACTCACCACCGAAGGCAAAACGGTCACGCGCCTGAAGGGCGGCGATCCGGTGCTGTTCGGACGCGGTGCCGAAGAAGCCGCCGAGCTCCATGAAGCGGGCGTGAAGTTCGAAATCGTTCCAGGCATCACCTCCGCCATTGCCGGACCGGCCTATGCGGGCATTCCGGTCACGCATCGTTCGCACGCGTCCCAGCTCACCATTTTCACCGGCCACGAAGATCCCACGAAGCCCGACACTTCGCTCGACTATGCCAAGCTCGCGCAGGCGGACGGCACCAAGGTGTTCCTCATGGGCGTCGAGCGCATCGAAGAGATCACCGCGCAGTTTTTGAAGCACGGCGCGAAGCCGGAAACCCCCGTCGCTCTCGTTCGTTGGGCTACCCACAGCCATCAGCAGACACTCGTCGGCACGCTGGCAGACATCGCCGCCAAGGTGAAGGCCGCAGGTTTCAAAGCGCCCGCCGTCGCCATCATCGGAGACGTCGTAACCGAGCGTCCGCAGTTGAACTGGTTTGAAGATCGTCCGCTGTTTGGCAAAAAAATCGTCGTCACCCGCACGCGGGCGCAGGCCAGTGTACTGAGCAAACAGCTCGCAGCCCTTGGAGCCGACGTCATCGAGCTTCCCACCATCCGCATCGCGCCGGTGGAAGATCAGCTGTCCTTCGGCGAACTCGTGCAGGACTGCCATACCTACGACTGGATCATCTTCACCAGCCCGAACGGCGTGGATGCCTTCTTCACCATGTTCGACAAGCTCTACAACGACGCCCGCAGCATCGGCGGCGTGCGCATCGCCTGCATCGGACCAGGAACGGCGGAAAAGATCAAGGCCCGCCATCTCGCGGTCGATCTGATGCCCGACAAGAAGAACTACGTCGCCGAAGGCCTCGTCAAAGCCTTCAAAGACCATCAGGACATGGAGAACATCAAAGTTCTCTGGGTCCGCGCCGAAGAGACGCGCGAGATCGTGGCTAACGAACTCACTGGCATGGGTGCCATCGTCGATGAATGCATCGCCTACCGCACCATCGCCGAAACCGAGGACAACCTTGAAGCCCTCGCCCGCCTCAAGGCCGAAGGCGCTGACATGATCACCTTCACGAGCGCCTCAACCGTCGATCACTTCCTCAATCTCAAAGTCCCGCTGCCCGAAGGCATCAAAATCGCCAGCATCGGCCCCATCACCAGCGCCGCCATCAAAGAACACGGCCTCAAGGTCGATGTCGAAGCCAAGGAGAACAGCATCCCAGGACTCGTGGCGGCGGTGGAGAAGTTTTGGAAGTAAGTCCGAGGCATCTACGCCATCAGCCCATGCCGCTTGCGAGCCGACTAAACATCGACTCCGCCCCCGACTTCTTCACCCCTCATTCTTCCGACTCGTCATCACCGTCACCACAAGGATGAAGAAACACATGACGACGGAGAACAGCGGAAACTGCAGAGCTGCAGGAAGGCTGTAAACGAGGACGAGCGCGGGGATCCAGATGAGCCAGTTGGTGAGGAGCACGGTGGGGCAGGTGCGGGTCCAGAACTCACGGTTGAGCGTGGGGCGCGTGCGCGCCCACGAACCGCCCATCTCCACCCAGCGCAGGGCGACCACATAAGTGGGCACAAACCAGACCGGGCTCATGATGAACTGGTCCACGAGAACTTTTTTCACCAGCGTGACTGCGTCGTGACCATCACCGAAAAGCCAGCCCTGAAGATGATAAAACAGGTCGATCTCCATGCCGCGATAACCCCAGAACAGCATGAGCAAGAGGAGGCGTTTCCAGCGGCTCTCCTTCGGCAGCGTTCCCATCGCCAACTGAATGCCGGTGGGCATGATGGCCGCGGCGAACATCGTCGAGACACAGGAGAAGGCGAACGACCAGTGCGTCTTGAACGTGCCCACCGATTCCCAGAATCCCGCCAGATCCGGCACCTGATAGTAGCTGACCACCAGAGCCACGGCGAACAGGTTCAGCACGAGGCATGGCGTCCGGTTCTTCCGAAACACGCCCCCGATGGTGGCAAGAATGCCGGGAGCAGGAGTTTCAGAAGCAGGCATGGCGGGAGCGGGGGAAGATCACCCGCTTACTGATCGGCACCAAAGAACTTTTTCCGCAGTTCATTGCCGGCACCACGCTCGGTGAGGTCCAGAAGGCCCTGATTGAGTCGTTCGCGCAGGGCGCTGTCCTGCTGAAGGGCGAAGGCGTAGTTCTGACGCTCGAACACGGGACCCACCATCTGCAGCTTTTCGTCATTCAGCTTCGCTGCCTCGTATTGCAGCACCGGAGCGTCATAAACGACCGCCTGCACGTCGCCGCTCTTGAGCGCAATGACGCATTCGCCCGGTGTGGCGAGAGGAACCACCTTCGCTCCTTTGGCCGTGAGCCAGGTTTCCGCCGTGCTGCCTTTGACCGTGGCCACCTTGCGTCCCGGAAGATCGCCGGGGCCGTTGATGTCGCCCTTGAGCGAATTCACCGTGAGCGTGGTGGTGAAGGAAGCAGTGAGCAAAGAAACGAGCACGATGCTCAACAGCATCCAAACAATGGCAATGATGCGGCCGCCAACTCCGACGGGACCTTTGTTGTCCGCGCCGCCGACGAGCAGAGTGCTGATGGTCCACCAAAAAGACTCCCACATGCCTGCCTTGTAGTCCTCGGGCCACATGTCGCTGTTCACCTTGTGCTCGTAGCGCCAGACGAGATGCGAGATGATGAACATCGTGATCATGAGCAGTGCGAAGGCACCGATCAGTTGGAGATTGAAGAGGTTGGAGATGAGGGAGAAGATGTTGTCCGCAAAACTTCCGCTGGAGCCCGCCACGAGCACCTGCAGACCGGATTCATAGAACGGCTGCGAGAAGTCGATGACCGCTTCGCGCTTGGCCGTGACACTGATGGCTCCGACACCGACATCCGCCGTTTTGTTTTTCAACGCATCGATGATCTCCTGCGCGGTGGCCACGACCTGCACTTCGTAGTCCAGTTTCGTTTCACGGGCAAGCTGCTCCCACAGTTCCGCCGCATAGCCGACGCGGCGTCCGTCCTTTTCAAAGGAGAACGGTTCAAGATTGCGGGTGACGACACGGACCTTGCCGGTTGCATCCTGTGCAGCGGCCTGCGGGACAAAACTGATCAAGGAAACAGCAGCAAAAAGCAGGAGATGTATGCGCATGAGAGAGGGTGCGGCGACAGTGTCGTGCGCCAATGATCCGTCAACGTAATCCCTAAATTTTGGCAGCTTGCGGCGCCTGATACCCCGCCCATTCATGCCGCATGACCGCCGAATCGTTCCACCAGATCACCGCCCACGGGGCCGCTGCCAATCTCTCCGCCCGCGCTAAGTTCCGGCTCACGGGCGCGGACCGGGTGCGTTACCTGAACGGGCAGGTCACCAACGATGTGCGCCGGACGAAATCAGACGAAACGATCTACGCCTGCGTGACGGATGCGAAAGGCCGCATCGCTGCCGATGTGTTTGTGCATTCGACGGCCGACGCACTGCTGCTGGATGCGGAACCGGATCTGCGCGAAGCGCTGGGCATGCGATTGGAGCGCTACATCGTCGCGGATGATGTGGAACTGACTGACGTGACGGACGACTGGCAGCTCTGGCATGTCTTTGGCGATGCATCTACTCAGGGCCTGCGCTCGACACGATTCGGCATCGAGGGATGTGATGTGTGGCTGCCTGCTGGAGAAACTTTCGAGTCTCCCTGTCCCGTCCTGACTGAGGAAGATCTCGAAACCTGGCGTGTCCTCCAAAAGGTGCCGCGCTGGCCGAACGAACTGAACGCCGACACCTTCCCGCCTGAAGCCGGGATCACCGGTCGTGCGATGGATTTTGCCAAAGGCTGCTACATCGGTCAGGAGGTGCTCTCACGCATCAAAACGACCGGAAAGATGCCGCGCGAACTCATGGCGTGGGCAGCGGAAGCACCGCTGACGGCAGGCACCGAGATTCTAAATACCGAAGGCAAGGCGGTTGGAACAATCACTAGCGTCGCCATCCATCCGGAAACCGGAGACGGCATCGGGCTGGCATTCGTGCGACAGGGAACGCCGCAGATTGCGCTAACCGCGTCCGGCGTCAGTCTGAAGCAGCGCTGATCAGTGCGCAGGCCGCAGGTCAAAGCATGCCAGCTTGTCCTTCTGCCGCACGATGAGACGACCATTCGCGATTGCGGGCGAAGAGCAACCCATCGCCTCCGTCTTGGCACGGCCCAGCACCTCATAGGCGCTGTTGGTGGCCTTGATCATGCGCACGTGCGTGCCATTGTTCTCATAGACGAGCAGCTTGCCATCCACGAGCAGCGGAGAGGTTATGGTGCTGTTGATCTGGTTTTCGACCCACTTCACCTTCCCTGTTTCAAGATCGACACATTGATGCTTCTCACCGCAGCAGAGGTACACATTGCCTTCATAAATGATGGGGCTGCCGGTGTAACGGCGCGTCACCCAGAAGTGTGACCAGGCAGCCTTCGGCGTGCCGTCAGCCTGCATCTTGTAGGCACGCAGCCCGACACCTTCCGTGCCGCTGTAAAGAACCAGCCAGTCGCCACTGGCCACCGGCGTGCTCTGACTGCCGCCTTCCGCTTTCCACTTCACCGCACCGGTCTCAGGATCGACTCCGTAAAGCGCGTTGTTGCCATTGATGACGAGGACGGGCTTCCCATTCGTCGGCACCCACCATGTAGGACTGGCGACGTTGCCTTTGGCCTCCTTTTGCTCCCAAAGGAGCTTGCCGTCATCTTTGGAAAACGCACAGGTCGCTCCGGCAGCCATATACACGCGATCACCCACGACAAGCGGTGACGCAGCGGGGCCTTTTAAAGACAGAGGCGCGATCCACACCTGCTTGCCGTCGGTTTCGTTTACGCAGATCAAATCGCTGCTCAGCGCAGCATACACCTTTCCATCAACTACGGCGCAGGTGCTGGAAGACTGACGCCCGCTCGGCTTGCCGGGCTTCGTGTATTTCCAGATCTGCTTCCCAGTGTTCAGGTCGAGGCAAAGAATCACATCCTGCGCGACCTTCACGGTGTTCGGCACCACGGCGATCATCTTCTCCTTCACTTCCGGCGGAAAGCCCTCATTATCGAGCCACTTGGCGTACGCTTCGGCATTCGGAAACGGCTTGCCCTGTTTGCCAGACATTTTGTCGAGCCACTCGAGCGCAATGGCGGTTTTTCCCGCCTTGAAACGCGAAGTCACCCAGGAACCAATGTTGATCTCTTCCTTCTCCGTGAGGTTGTCCTTTCGCCACTGCGTCACCCATTCATCGAATTTTTCGCCGCGAAGTTTGGGCAGGTTCATGCGCGTTTCCTCAAGCTTCTTGGCGAGCTCCGGCGAAGTGCCGCGGTAGTTGAGCTGCTGCATCACCTCCGTGTCGATCTCACGAGTTTCAGACGGCACCCGCTCATGCCAGACCACGCTGAGAAACACTCGCTCCCCGCTGACCACCGGGCTGCCGTGACCGCCGTACTCGTTGCTGGGAATGAATTCACTCTCCCAAAGTTTTTTGAGTCCCTCGGTGGGGAAAGCTTCAGCGATCGGAGTCGTGTCCTGCGAAACGCCATTGCGCTCCGGTCCGCGCCACTGATTCCAGTCACCAGCAATGGCAGCTGAGTAAAGAAGCAGGGCCGGAAATGCGAGCAAAGTATATTTCATGAGCGTCGGTTAACGCTGGCTGCTTCCGCGAAGTTTCATCCGCCAGTCCACAGATACATCTGGTAAAGGGACAGGGGCGGGCTGCTTCCCCTCCAGTTCACACGTTCACTCATCCACAACGCCTCCCCCCCCGCCTCCCAACGCATGTCAACGGCCCAGTCCCTCAGGCCCGTTTGAACCACGTTCCTTCCCTCTCAAATGCAGTTTCCCGGATGAAGAAAAACCTTGCGATTTACGGCCAAGTCCGGACCGGTTTCGTGGGTCGATCGACCTACCTTCGAGAAAATTTCGACACCATGTCCGACACTGATCGCCCCAACATCGAGATCAAATCCGCTGGCTGCAAAGGCCAGGGCGTATTCGCAACTCGGGCCCTGCCACGTGGCTGCCACATCTACACACTCAGCGGCCGCCGCATGACGTTGCTGCAAATCGTCGTCGGCATAGTCGCATCCAAAATCCGCAATGACGACCCCCTTCAGATTGGCAGGTTTTTGTACCTCGATCTCGATGCCATCTCGAACAAGTTTAATCACAGCTGCGATCCGAACTGCGCGATAATGCGCGATTCCGATCTCGTGACGCGGCGCGACATCATGGCAGGCGAGGAGTTGACCTTTGACTATTCTCTCACCGTTCGCCCGTCCTTCTATTCGTGGATGTGGCATATGAGCTGTCAGTGCGGCAGCGTGCGTTGCCGGAAACGGATTGGCGACATCTCTTCCGTGCCTCACAACCAGGTTGAAGAAAGTGCTTCAGACGGACTTTTGCAGAACTACATGATCGAGCATCTCTCAAAAACAAAGAAGTCACATGGATAAGCAGATGTTGGCCATGCGGATACATTTTTAGAATCAGATCCACCTCACAAACGGCCATGACCAATATCTCAAAGATAGCGTACGCCAGGCCTTAACCTGCCATCCCCCATCAAAGACCACAGCTACATCCTGCCTGGCAACGATACCGGCATTCTTCTTCTGCACGGTCTGAATGGCACACCGTTCGAAATGCGCGCCCTCGCCGATGCTCTTTATGCCCGTGGCTATACTGTTTCTGTTCCCCAACTCGCCGGCCACTGCGGCACTTTTGATGACCTCAGAAAAACTTGCTGGCGCGACTGGGCACGTTCAGCCGAGAATGCACTGCTTGACCTTGAGAAGCGCTGCGCGACGATCATCGTCGGTGGTCTCTCCGCAGGCGCCATCCTCAGCCTGTATCTCGCCAGCCAGCACCCCCTCCTTGTCAACGCCATCGCGCTTTACGCTCCCACACTGTGGCTAAGCGGCTGGGCGATACCGTGGTACGCGCGCATTTTCCGTCTCGTCCATATGCGGTCATTTGCCAACCTGATCCCTTTCCCCGATCTGCCAACGCACGGCATCAAGGATCCGGAAATCCGGGACAAAGTCCAGTCCGCCATCCTGAGCGGCGACAGCGCCATCGCAGGTACAGCGTCCACGCCCGGCAGCTCCGTTCTCGAACATCGCCGCCTCGTCAACAGCGTGCTCAGACGTCTCAACGTCATCACCCAGCCGACACTGATCATCCACTCGCGCGAGGACGACTATGCCGGTCCCGACAACGCCGCCTACCTCATCCGCCATCTGCGCTCCGAGGTCGAAACACTCACGCTCAACGACAGCTATCACATCATCACGTCCGACCGGCAGCTGCCGCGCGTCATTGAAAAGTCACTGGAATTCTTCGCCCGTATCAGTTGCGAAAACGCCGAAGCCTATCAGCCACCGTGCATCACACGTGCACCAACCGCGGACTAGCTCGTCACAAGGGAGCCCCACTCCTCTGAAGGGATTGCACGATGAGTTGCTCCGTCACAGGGTGGTACGCAGGGAGGGGATCGAACCCTCGACCAATTGGTTAAAAGCCAACTGCTCTACCGCTGAGCTACCTGCGCATTTCCCGAAGGGGGCGGGTATGTATTCACAGGAGGGGCCAGTGCAAGCCGGAATATGCCCCGGTGCGGACTTTCTGCACCAGGACGTCGAGGCCGTTCTCGGGCCGCTTGACATGAAACGACGGAATTCTGCTGTCCTCAGCACCTTCCAAATCGCATCTCACATCATCTCCGACGTGCAGGCAGTGGTCGGGCGGGCTGTCCGCCGCTTTAAGTGCCGCCTGAAACATGCGAGGATGGGGTTTCGCGGCACCAACCTCACTGGAGATGATCACCCGCTCAAAGAATGACAGCAAGCCGTGCCCGGCCAGAATATCGCGCAGTCGCCGGTCAAAGTTCGACAGTACCAGCAGCCGATGATCGACCGCGAGGTCGCTCAAAGCAGGCACAACATCGTCAAACACACTCCAAGCCTCGGGCTGAGCGTAGTGGAAATAAAGTTCGTCAAAAAGTCCTGAGAGCGTGCTCTCCGGAAGGGGCTGGCCAAGAGCTCTGAGAAACACAGCGCCCACAAGACTGCGCCACCACTCCCGATCATCATCGTCAGCCGTCCGGCCCACAGGATACAAAGGCGGCGAAGTTGCCTTCCATACCTCGCGAAACGCCCCCATCACGCCCTCCGGTTTCACCAGGACACCATGCCGGGCCGCAAAATGCGCATATGTGCTTCCTACCGGTTCCGCAGGGCTGATCAAGGTGCCTGCTGCATCGAAAAACACCGTCTTGAGTGGCATGATCAGATCAAAAAAAACGGGAGCGGTCTCGCGACCGCTCCCGCATGAAATCATCCCACTTACTTGGAGTAGGTGACCGGGTTTTTGCCCGCGGTCACTTCCGGTTCCGGCTCAACAGGAAGCTGAGGCAGTCTGCAATGCCAGCTGGAACCCGGCATCGCATAGGCGTTGTGCAGATCATTCAAGCTGCCAACCATGTAGGGCTTGGGCTCAGGCGGATTGAAGATGTTCCAGAACCCAAAGTAGCCGCGATTCACGGTCTCTCCATAGGTGTTCATCGTGGCCTGATACACCCTTCTTGTGGAGAAGAGACCACGTTTCATCATTCCGGTCGCGACGCCTGGCCAGCGGGTGATGGCCCTCGCACCGTAGACAGCGCCGTCATCCACCGTGTCCATGCCGTAGTCTGCATAACGATTGACCTCACGATAGGCGATATCATCCGTGCGACGGACGGCGTTCATGCCAATGTTGGTGTAATCACGTGCCTGTCGATCCACCACTTTCCCGCCATAGTTAAGGCTGTCATCGGTCACATCCAAGGTGCTGGTGACTCCCTGACCGACTCCTCCGCTCACATAAGCCAGTCCTTGATTCGTTGCTGGTGCACCACGGCAAGGAAGCTCGGCCGAAGGACGCGGATTGTTCTTCAGGCTTGTGCAGGAGGCGAGACTTGCGAGGAGTGCGATGGGCAGGAGCAATTTCATAAGTAATCCCTGATTCTGTCGGAAAGCAGCCTGAATTGTCAAAGCTAAAATCAGCAGAATCTCAGTTAATTGGCAGGATCATTGCCCAGGCGCCTGAAAGACCTATTCGGGCAGGACGTTATCGCGCAACCCCATTGCCCCCCCCCCAATGAAGATCAATCCCCTCAGCTTTCTCCTCGTCTCGTCCATGGCGTTCACCATGACGTCCGGCGCCGCCCCTGACCTCAAGGCCACCGCCAGCAAGATCGACGAACTCGTCAACGCCAAGCTCGCCAAGGAAAAAATCCAGCCAAACGCCCCGGCGAGCGACGAGGTCTTCGTTCGCCGTGTTTACCTCGATGTCGTGGGCCGAATCCCGACGCTGCGTGAAACCACCGAATTCCTGAAGAGCAGCGAAGCCGACAAGCGCGCCCAGTTGATCGACCAGCTTCTCGCCAGCGACGGCTACGTGCAGAACTACTACAACTACTGGGGCGACATCCTGCGCATGAAGAGCAACATGGTCGGCGGCGGCCAGAGCCTCCCGGCCTTTTACGGTTATTCGAAGTGGCTGAAGGACTCGCTGCGCACAAACAAGCCCTACGACGAGATGGTGCGTGAGGTCGTATCCGCAGACGGCAAGACGTATGAGAATGGCGCCGTCGGTTTCTACATCCGCGACTACAACATGCCTCTCGACAACATGGCGGTGACCACCCAGATCTTTCTCGGCACCAGCATGGTCTGCGCCCAATGCCACAACCACCCTTTCGACAAGTGGTCGCAGATGGATTACTACCAGATGGCCGCCTACAGCTACGGCATGACGGGCACCAACGGCCTCACCAATCCGTTGCTCGCCCAGGCCATCTACGGTGGTGCGGGCAAAAGCAAAAAGAGCAGCTACAAGAGCCCGGTGTCCAAGTTTGATCTGCCGGCGGGCATCGAGCGCAAGGACGTGACCCGGGCCATGACGGAAATCCTCCGCCCGTTGCGCTACAACACCGTGCTCGACGAGTCGCACCGCAAGACCCTGCGCCTGCCGCACGACTACCAATACACGGACGCGAAACCCAAGCAGGAGATCAAGCCCTTCATCCCCGCCTCTTTTAGCAAAGACGGAGACATCATGAAAAAGGACAAGTCCCCCATCGCCGCCTACGCCGGCTGGATGACGAGCAAGGACAACCCGCGCTTCACCACGGTGATCGCCAACCGACTTTGGAAAAAACTGATGGGCCAGGGACTCATCGAACCCGTCGATGAAATCACCGACAGCACCGTGCCGAGCAATCCGCAACTGATGTCCTTCCTCGAAGACACCATGAAGTCGTTGAACTACGACATGAAGGCCTACCTGCGCGTCATCCTGAATTCCGCCGCCTACCAGCGCACCGCCTACACCAAAGATGTCGAACTCGGCGAAATCTACAACTTCCCCGGCCCGCTCCTCCGCCGCATGAGTGCCGAACAGATTTGGGACAGCATGGTCACGCTCTACAAGCCCAATCCCGACGCTCCGAGCATCGAGACCAAGGTCGCTGCCGAAGTTTCCCTGCGCCGGATCGAGTGGCTCGACCGCGCGTTGAACAGCCTCACGCCGAAACAGCTCCAGGACTGCACCGTCAAGGTCGCCCAGAGGCAGAAGGAACTCGCCGCCGAAGTCCGCGAAGCCCAGGAGCGCATGGAAGCAGCGTCGAAGCAGAAGGATGAAGATGCCATCCGCGCAGCCCGCAGGGCCATCCAAAGCCAGCGCAAGCGCATCGACGAGGCGGTGGATGCCGTGGTCTATGACACCGGCTTCAAGCGCTTTGCCGAACTGGCGCACGAAGGTAAACTCAGCGAATTCAGCAAGGACGAGGAATTTGTCAGGGAGGTCGAGACCGCCCTCAAGTCCAAGAAGGACGGAGAAGTCCTCAGCATGGACGAAGCGCTCGGAATCCTCGCGAGACAGCGCCGCACCAAGCTCCAAGAACAGGCAAAGGCCCGCACCAAGGCCGACGCCGAACGTTTTGACGTGGATGACAAAAACGAAAAGGCATCCCTCACCGCATGGGAGAGCTTCCGCGACACCTACATGCTCCGTGCCGCAGACCTGCGCAGCCCGGCTCCCAACGGCCACTTCCTGCGCGAATTCGGCCAGAGCGATCGCGAACTCGTCGAAAACGCGAATGACGAAGCCAGCGTTGGGCAGGCGCTCATGCTTCTGAACGGCAAGGTTTTTTCCAATTTGCTGAACCGTTACACCGTCATCTCCCGCGCCATGGACAAGGTCAAAGTGAACGGTGCAGATGCGGTGATCGACACTGTTTATCTGAGCCTGATGAGCCGCAAGGCCACTCCGGAGGAGCGCGCGCTGCTCAAGCCCATCGTGGACAATGCCGACGCCACAGACCGCGGTGACGTGCTTTGGACGGTGCTGAACACAAGGCAGTTCTTCTTCATCCAGTAGTCCCGGGCCGTCTGCCTGTCTTCGTTTCCTGTTTCAACGCGGAATGTGAACAATCACATTCCGCGTTTCCGTTTTTACGCGATCAAGCCTTTCACCACCTCGCCTGCTATGTCAGTCAGACGGAAATCACGTCCGGCATAGCGGTAGGTGAGCTTCAGGTGGTTCAGTCCGAGCAGATGCAGGACGGTCGCGTGCAAATCGTGGATGTGGACCTTGTCTACCGCCGCGTAGTATCCGTAATCGTCCGTCGCTCCATACGCGGTCCCCGGTTTGCTGCCACCGCCCGCCAGCCACATGGTGAACCCATGAGGATTGTGATCGCGGCCGTCCGCACCCTGCGCCACGGGTGTGCGGCCAAACTCGCCGCCCCAGATCACCAGCGTGTCCTCTAACAGCCCACGCGACTTGAGATCGGCGAGCAGACCGGCGATGGGCTTGTCCACCTCGGCGGCATTTTTCGTGTGTCCCTTGAGCAGATCGCCGTGCTGATCCCATTGCACAAAACCATCGCTGTGCGTCACCTGCACAAAACGTACGCCGCGCTCCGCGAAGCGTCGCGCCATGAGGCACTGCCGGCCAAAATTCGCGGTCACAGGATCGTCGAGGCCGTACAGCTTCCGCGTCGCCTCGGTTTCACCGGAAATGTCCTGTAAATCAGGCAGGGTCGATTGCATGCGGTAGGCCAGTTCAAACGAATTGATTCGCGCCTCCAGCGCGGCATTCGCCCCGGTCGTCTCCAGATACGAGTGGTTCATCTGCGACACGAGATCGAGCTGCGAACGCTGCATTTCTGGCGACAGCATCTTGTTATGGATGTGTTTTACCACCGCCTGATCAGCCGGAACGCTCGCATTGCCCAAAGGCGTGCCTTGGCAGTGCGCCGGCAGGAAGGCAGAGCCCCAGTTGTTCACGCCGCCATGCGCCAATGTCGGGCAAATCGTGATAAAGGCCGGCAGGTCGGAATTTTCGGTGCCCAAGCCGTAGCTGACCCATGACCCCATGCTCGGTCGCACGAACGTGTCACTGCCTGTGTGAAGCTTCAGCAACGCACCGCCGTGCGCCGGGTTCGTGCCATGCATCGAGCGGATGATGCACATGTCGTCCACATGCTTGGCCACATGGGGAAACAAATCGCTCACCGCCAGACCGCTCTGTCCATACTGACGAAATTTCCAAGGCGAACGCAGCAGATTGCCCGTCTGCGCGAATTTTACGCGCGGAAGCGCGAACGGCGGCGGCTTGCCATGATCACGATCCAACAGCGGCTTCGGGTCAAACGTATCCACCTGCGAGGGCCCGCCCTTCATCAGCAAGAATATGACCCGCTTTGCCCGGGCCGGAAAATGCGGCTGCTTCGGTGCCAGCGGATCAACCACCGCCGCCTGAGCCGAATCGAGTCCAAGAACGCCCTGCAAAGCAAGATAGCCGAATCCCGCGCACGAGTTACGCAACATGGCGCGGCGGCTGAATGGCAGAGCTGAAGGCGGTGCTTTCACACCTTAAGATACGGCTCGAAACCGCTGCTCTTGCTGCCCGGCAGCAACGGCTACACCCGCCCGGTGATAGGGGTCCGGCTTCCGCTGTCTTCGTTGAAGAACTGCTCCATGCGTTTGTGCAGGTCGGCGTAGAACTTGCTCGCCATGTCTTCCAAAGCGTCGGTGGTGCGGGTGATGCCTCCTGCCGCCGCCTGCTCACGGGCCAGTCGGTTCTTCTCTTCAAACGCCCGCTCCAGCTCCATGAGGTGCTCCAGAAATCCCTTCGCAGCACGCGTGCGGTCCGCACCTTCGATCAGCGCGCGTTCCAGCGGCTTGTTCTGCGTGAGATGCAGCAGCTTGCTCTGGCTCAGCTCCTTCATGTAGCCGTTGAAGCTGTTCAAGAAGGCCTGACGCTCACCGTCATACTTCACCTCCTCGCGGTCCAGCATCGTGTCATACGGACCTGGTTTGGAAAAGAACTTCACGACCAGCGGGATCGTGTCCACCAGCATGAACAGCGCCGTGAGCACGAGGTAGGCCACGAGGGCAAACATGCCGCCCTGCTGGCCGTTTTCGAAGAGCTCATGCAACGCCAGCGTCTGCGTGAGAATGTCGCGCCGCGGCTCAGCCCTGATGCCGGCGATGCGCGTGTCCTCGTCCTTCACGAGCTGGGTGATTTCGGCGTGGTAGTTTTGCAACTGGAGCAGCAAGGCGTCGATCTGCGCCTTCAGCGTCTCGCGAATGGCATTTTGCTGGCCGACAAATGCGTCCGCCTGCTCCGTCTGCACCTTTTCCTTCAGGGCCTGAATTCGATCCTGCTCAGCCTTGTTGCGTATGGCTTCTTCCGCGGCCTTGGCATCCAGCGCAGCATTCACGCCGTCTTCGGCGGCCTTGATCTCGGCCACAAGAACCACGCGGTTCTTCGTCATCGTATCCAGCACGCCGCTCAGACGTGCGGACTCGGCACGGCGCCAGGTGAGCTGGTCCTCCTGAATGCTCTTCGCCCGCGGACCGAGGCCGATGATGCCGCTGCGCTGACCGTTGACCTCGCGTTCAAACTCCGTCTGCCAATGGTTGAGCTCTGCCGCGATTTTTTGATAGTCGGCGCTGATGGTGGCCGTCTCCTTGTCGAGAGCTTCAAGACGCATTTTACCCGGAGCCACCGCCTCGGCAATTTTCGCCTCACGCTCGGCCTTGGCCTTCTTTTCGTCGTCAGAGAGCGGCTTTTCGACAGGCTTGCCGTTTTCATCGAGGAACTTGGCATTGAAGGTAGCGTTCCAGTTCTCGCGCTGTTTCGCGATCTCTGCCTCCAATGGTGCAATTCGTGCCTCCACCGCCGCCTTTTGCTGCTTCGAAGTCTCACGTGCTGACTCGATCTCACCCTGACGATGCTTTTCAATGACCGACGTCACGGTGTCTTTAAATAGCAGCAGCGTAAGCGGATGCGAGATGGTGATGCCCATCAGCGCCGCCACCACGATGCGCAGTGAAAACTGCGCGGCCTTGCGGAAGATAGACTGGTAGGCGCGGTACGTCGCCAGCAACGCCCGGTCAACCGTGAGAATGATGAATGACCACACGAGCGACACCGGCGCGATGATCCACCAATTGTCCGTCAGCGTGGAAAGCGCATACGCACATGCGATGATCGCGAACGTGGACGGCACAAGCACCGTCGCCCCGAATGCCACATACTTGCGCCGCTCCCACGCCGGACATTGATCGAGGTTGTCAGAAGAGGCCGAAGAGAGCCAGAAGAAGACGCGTTCGATGCGTTGGAGGAGGTTCATGGGCGTGAGGGGCTGCCGTGTCCCGAGTGTGTGGGCATGGGCGGGATTGTCAAACTGCGGGACTGGTATAATGAGAGCCTATGACGCCCGCCCTCGACGACGCATTCATCTGCGATTCTGTGCCTGCGGAAATCATGGACAAGCTGTGGGCGGCGGGCTGGCGGCATTTTGGCAGGTATTTCTTTCGTTACAGCACGCAGCCGACGAGCGACGGCGGCGCTCAAACGATAACGCCGCTGCGCATCAATCTTGTGTCCTGCACCTTCACCAAGAGCCAGCGCCGGGTGTTGCGTAGAAATGCCGACCTGCATCACGATTTCGGTCCGGCCGTGCTCGATGATGATTTGCGCGCCCTGTTTCAGCGCCACAAACAGCGCTTTACTCACAACATTCCTGAAGCGCTGGAGACCTTTCTAGGCCCAGATCCTGGAAAAGGCCCCTGCAACTGCCGCATGGTGCGTGTCTTCAACGGGCCACGACTCCTCGCCGCCAGCTTTTTCGACATGGGAGACGGGGCCGCCTCCAGCGTCTATGGCCTCTTCGAACCGGAAGACGCCAGACGCAGCCTCGGCATCTTCACCATGCTGCTGGAGATCCAGCACTGCCGCGAGTCCGGCCTGCGCTGGCTTTATCCCGGCTACGCCACGCACGAGCCCAGCGTCTACGACTACAAAAAGCAGTTTCGCGGCACGGAGTTTCTCGATTGGTCCACGGGCGAATGGCTTCCCCTGCCCTAGCGGCGCACGTGCAGGAACAGGTTCACTTCTTCAGGCTCCCATTGGATCTCGATGGAATCCGCCGCGGCCCCAGCTTCCAACGCGAGCTCACGCAGGTGATCACGGGTGCGATGATGCAATACCCAGTCTCCGAGCAACTCCATGTAGTCGCGGCTAGGGTTGAAGTCAGAGAAATTGCCCACCACGACCTCTCCGCCGCGCTTCGTCACCGTCATCAGCGCCTTGAGCAGGTAAACAAAAGTGCGGTCGGTAAGGTAGTCGAACAAACCCGCCGACCATACCAATTCATAGCCTTTGGCAGGAATAAAGCGTAACACGTTGCGGTGATAGAACTCCACGCGTTTCGCAAACGGTGCGCACAGTTTCTTCGCGTGCTCGATTGCATGAATCTCCGCGTCCACGCAGTCAAAAAACACCTCGCGCTCCGGATTGTCCAGCACCCACTCGCGCACGTCGCGCGCCGGACCGCTGGCGACGTTCAGAACGTTGAGAGGTGCCTTGGGACGCCCCGCCGAGTGGGAGTTCAGCAACTGATGGAAATACGCTTTGCGGTTGCGCACCGCGTTCGGGGCCGCCTGCGAATGAAAATACAGGTCCCAGCGGCGCAGATGGGGCTCCTGGGCGGTTTGCAGCGTGTAGATCGCCTCGATGATCTCAAAGTCGCCGCTGTAACCGTGCTTCTTTCCTAACGCCCGGGACTGCATCGTGCCATCGAGGTAACGGCTCGTGATGTCATGCGCATAGGCCATCACATCGTCACGCGCGATCACCTTCGCCCGCACCGCGTCGCCAAGCTGCCGCAATGTGCGGTTCAGCAGCGCATACTCCGTCGGCATCGGACCGCCGGCAGCGATCAGCTCACGCAGCAGATCGTCCATTTGCAGCAACGGCTCGAAGTCGCTCTTCCGAGCGGAAATTCGTTCCTGGAGGACAAGGGGAGGCATGTATCGGTGGTGACTTCACGATGTCCCAAAGCTCGACGCCGAAGGACCTAATCGGTTGATAATAAGCCATTCTTAACTAATCGGGAAGCAAAAAGTGCAAAGGTGGCCCAAGGCTTGAACTGGCCGCCCCTCTGCCGATGATCCGCTCTTCATGCTTGCCCGCCTCAACAATGCCTTCGCCCTCTGGCTCGCCATCGGTCTAATTTGGGCCTGGCTGGTGCCTGCCCATTTCATCTGGTTCCGGGCCTATATCCCGCAGGGGCTGGGCATCATCATGCTGGGCATGGGCCTGACCCTGCGCTTCGCCGATTTCCGCGATGCCCTGCGCACGCCGTGGATCGCACTCGTCGGGATCGGCCTTCAATTTGTCATCATGCCGCTGGCGGGCTGGAGCGTGGCCACGTTGCTGCAACTGCCCCCTCCGTTTGCCGTCGGCCTCATCCTGGTCGCCTGCTGCCCCGGAGGAACAGCCTCGAACGTCATCACCCATCTGGCCGGTGGCAATCTCCCGCTGTCCGTCCTCATGACCGCCTGCTCGACCTTCGCCGCGGTGGGCCTGACCCCGCTTCTCACGGACCTGCTCGCAGGGGCGCAGGTGCCGGTTCCCGTGGGCGACATGCTGCTGGACATGGCCACCGTGGTAGTGCTGCCCGTCCTCGCCGGGTTGCTGCTGAATCACTTTCTCGGCAACGTCGTGCGGCGAATCGAACCCGTCACCCCGCTGGTGAGCATCTTCTTCATCATCCTGATCGTCGGTGCCATTGTCGGAGCGCAAAAGAAGGCCATTTCCGAATCCGCACTCCTGCTGCTGGCCGCCGTGTTCCTCGTTCACGGCCTGGGATTTGGCCTCGGCTATGTGCTCGCTCGCGTGTTCAAGCTGCCCGAACGCGACGCGCGCACGGTGTCCATCGAGGTGGGGATGCAAAACTCCGGTCTGGGTGCCAAGCTCGCCGCCACGCACTTTGCCAATCCGCTCACGCCGGTGCCTGCGGCGCTCTCGGCCGTATGCCACTGCGTCATCGGCAGTTCGCTCGCCGCGTGGTGGCGGCGCAGAGCAGCATCCAGCAAATGATTGCTGCGATTTGCCAGAATCGCAGTCGTACACTGTCCCCTGAATGAACCTCCGCGTCTGCTGCCTTGCCTTGATTTCCGTCCAAGCGATCCGTGCCGTCGAGCCGGTGAATTTCTCCCGCGACGTGCTGCCCATTCTCTCTGCGAACTGCTACGCCTGCCACGGACCGGACGAAAAGGAACGGAAGGCCAAGCTGCGGCTCGACATCGAGGCCGAGGCGAAAAAGCCCCGAGATGGCGAAGCACCCGTGCTCGGTGGCAAACCGGAGCAGAGCAGTGTTTTTACCCGCCTCGTCACCAAGGACGAAGACGATCTCATGCCGCCGCCGGAGTCGCACAAGACGCTGAAACCTGCGCAAATCGAGATCGTGCGCCGCTGGATCGCCGAAGGCGCGAAATGGGGCCGCCACTGGTCCTTCGAGCCCGTAATACGACCACAGGGAACGATCGACTCGCTCGTGAAGGAGAAACTGGCAGAAAAAAAGCTCACGCTGCGGCCACGCGTGCCTGCAGCTACGCTCGTGCGACGTCTTTCACTCGATTTGACCGGCCTTCCACCGTCCGACTCGTCAGACAAGTCCGACCTGTCGGACAAAGATTACGAGGCGCTTGTCGACAACCTCCTCTCCTCCAAAGCCTTCGGCGAACACTGGGCACGCATGTGGCTCGATCTCGCGCGTTACGCGGACACCAAGGGCTATGAGAAAGATCTCGGACGCACGATCTGGCCGTGGCGCGACTGGGTCATCAACGCACTGAACGCGGACATGCCGCTCGATCAGTTCACACTGGAGCAGCTCGCGGGTGATTTGTTGCCCAATCCAACCGAGCAGCAGCTCATCGCCACCGCGTTTCATCGCAACACGATGTCCAACGACGAAGGCGGCACCGACAATGAAGAGTTTCGCGTCGCGGCGGTGAAGGACCGCGTCGATACGACGATCCAGGTGTGGATGGGACTCACGATGGGCTGCGCGAAGTGCCACAGCCACAAATACGATCCCATCAGCAACGAGGAATACTACCGCCTCTACGCCATCTTGAACCAGACGCAGGATGCCGACTTGCCGGACGACTCGCCGAAACTCTCGAAGCCCACACCGGAGCAGACGAAGGCCGTTGAGGACGCCACGAAGAAGCTCAACGAACTGCGCGAAGAACTCGCGAAGACCAGCGGCAAAGATTTAAAGGACAAAGACCTAGAACGCGAAGATCCCGCCACCGACAAACCGGAGATCGCCAAGCTCAAAGACGCGGTTAAATCAGCCCGCAACGCGGTGAAGGCTGCCAATGAGCAAATCGTCGCCATTCCAATCATGCGCGAACTACCCGCCGCAAAGCAACGCGCGACGAAGATTCACAATCGCGGCAACTTCCTCGATCAAACCACGCCGGTGACTCCCGCCGTGCTCGCGGAGTTCGGCAAACTTCCTCAAGATGCACCGCTGAACCGCATCGGCCTCGCGAAGTGGCTCGTGAACAATGACAACCCGCTCACGCCGCGGGTGTGGGCCAACCGCGTGTGGGCGCGGCTGTTCGGCATTGGCATTGTCGAGACCGAGGAGGATTTCGGCGCGCTCGGCACGCTGCCGACCAATCCGAAGCTGCTCGATCTGCTCGCCGCCGAGTATCGCGATGGGGGCTGGTCGTTGAAGAAGCTGCTCAAGTTCATCGTGATGAGCGATACCTACCGCCAGGCCTCGGAAACCACGCCCGAGTTGAACGAAGCCGATCCGCGCAACGTGTTCGCTTCACGCGGCGCGCGTTATCGCCTCAGCGCCGAGATGGTGCGCGACTCCGCGCTCACCGTTTCAGGTTTGCTCTCAAAGAAGATGGGTGGCCCGCCAGTGATGCCGCCGCAGCCTGCCGGTCTCTGGCGCTCAACTTACAGCGCCAAGTCGTGGATCGACGCCGAAGGCGAAGATCGTCATCGACGCGGCCTCTACACCTATTTGAAGCGCACCACGCCGTATCCGTCCTTCATCACCTTCGATGGTGGTAGTGGTGAAGTTTGCCAGATTCGTCGCATCCGAACGAACACGCCGTTGCAAGCGCTCGTCACGCTGAATGATCCCGTCTATCTCGAAGCCGCCGCCGCGCTCGCCACGAAGATGCTCGCGGCTGGCAACGAACCCGCCGCCGCTGGCCTGCAAATCGCGCTTTGTCGTCCGGTGAAAGCGGAAGAGGCAAAACCGCTCCTCGCGCTCTTTGCTGATGCGAAGGCTGATTTCACAAAGCATCCGCAAAATGCAGCCGACTTGATTCAGACAACGCGCGCAAATCAACCGCAGGGCATCGCGCCCGCCGACTTTGCCGCGTGGATCGTCACCGCGAACGCGATCCTGAATCTCGACGAATTCCTCACCCGCAACTGAGCCATGACTCCTGATCTCCTCCACGCACGCAGCATCACGCGGCGGTATTTGTTTCAGACGACCGGTCTTGGTTTCGGCGCGATGGCGCTGAACTCGTTGCTCGCCGGCGAGGCGAAGAAGCCGATGATCCCGGCGAAGGCGAAGCGCGTCATTTATCTGCACATGGCGGGTTCGCCGTCGCAGCTGGAGATGTTTGATTACAAACCGGAGCTCCAAAAGCTTCACCTCAAGGACGCACCGGCCTCGTTCCTCGAAGGCAAGCGCTTCGCCTTCATCAAAGGCGTGCCGAAGGTGCTCGCGGGACAGTTCAAATTCGCGCAGCAAGGTCAAAGCGGCCAGTGGATGAGCGAGTTGCTGCCGCAACTGGCGAAGGTGATCGACAAGATCTCTGTGATCCGCACGGTTCACACGGATCAGTTCAACCACGCGCCCGCGCAGCTCTTTGTGCACACGGGATCGCCGCGACTCGGCAGTCCGTCGATTGGATCATGGGCCACTTACGGTCTCGGCAGCGTGAATGAAGACCTGCCGGGCTTTGTGGTGCTGCTGAGCGGTGGCAAGACTCCCGACGGCGGCAAATCGCTCTGGGGCAGCGGCTTCCTGCCGAGCGTTTATCAGGGCGCGCAATGCCGCACCAGCGGTGATCCGGTTTTGTATCTGAGCGACCCGAAGGGCATGGACCGAACCATGCGCCGTCGCATGCTCGACGCGGTGGCCAAGATGAACGAGGCGGAACACGCCCGAAGCGGCGACTCCGAAACGCTCACACGTATCGCTCAATACGAACTCGCCTATCGCATGCAAATGAGCGTGCCGGAGGTGATGGACATCTCGAAAGAGCCCGAGCACGTGCTCAAACTCTACGGTGCGAAGCCCGGCTACGTCTCGCCGGCCGAAAAGGGCGTCGAAGATCCCCGTGTTCTCTACAAGGGCGACGATCCCACCTTCGCGAACAACTGCCTGCTCGCGCGTCGCCTTATCGAAAACGGCGTGCGCTTTGTGCAGCTCTACGACTGGGGCTGGGATCATCACGGCTCCTCGCCCGGCGAGAGCATCGACGAGACGCTGCCGATCAAGTGCCAGCAGATCGACCGCGCCATCAGCGGTCTCATTCTCGATCTGGAGCAGCGCGGCCTGCTCGATGACACGCTCATCGTCTGGGGCGGCGAATTTGGCCGCACGCCGATGATGCAGAACAACGTGCGCACCGAGTTCAAGAAAGGCTTCGTCGGTCGTGATCACCATCCCTATGCCTACACGATGTGGATGGCCGGCGGCGGCATCAAAGGCGGTGTTGCCCACGGCCAGACGGATGAGTTCGGCTACTACCCGGTCGAAAAACCGGTCAGCATCCGCGACCTGCAAGCGACGATCCTCAACCAGCTCGGACTCGACCCGTATCGCTTCCACTTCACCTACCAGGGCCTCGACAACCGCCTCATCGGCCCGACGAGCGAAGGCAAGGTGCTGAAGGCCCTGCTCGCTTGATGTTTGAATGCGACGACGCAGGCCGTTAAAACAAATCATGCGTTTCCCGTCCCTCCTGCTGCTCGTCACCACCAGCGCGTCCGCCGCGCCGGTGGATTTCGTGCGCGAGGTGCGGCCGATCTTCGAAAAGCACTGCTACGAATGCCACGGTGAGAAGAAGCAGAAGTCCGGCCTGCGGCTCGACATCAAATCGGAAGCGCTCAAAGGCGGCGACAAGCATGCGCCGGACATTCAAGCAGGCGATGCGGCAAAGAGCTCCCTGATCCACTTCATCACGACGACCGACGAAGATGAGATCATGCCTCCCAAGGGCAAGCTCGCCTCCGAGGACATCGAAACGCTCACGCGCTGGATCAACGAAGGCGCGCACTGGCCCGATGGAGTCGATCTCGCGAAACTCGAAGACCGGCGTGATCACTGGGCCTTCAAGCCTCTCGCGAAGTCTTCGTTGCATTCCATCGATGCCTTCATCGACGCGAAGCTCACCGAAAAAGGTCTGCATCGATCCCCACCCGCCGATCCGGTCACCTGGCTGCGTCGCGTGACCTTCGATCTCACTGGCCTGCCGCCAACGCCGGAGGAAGTCGCCGCGTTTTCGAAGAGCAAAGATCACGCAGCGGTTGTCGAGCGTCTCCTCGTCTCACCACGCTACGGCGAGCACTGGGCGCAGCACTGGCTGGATGTCGTGCGCTACGCGGACACGCACGGCTTTGAAGTGAACACCGAGCGTCCCAACGCGTGGCCTTACCGCGATTACGTCATCCGCGCGTTCAACAACGACACGCCATACGATCGCTTCATCAAAGAGCAGATCGTTGGCGATGCGATGGGCGAGGACGCGGCCACGGGATTCCTCGTCACGGCGTCGGTGTTGCTGCCGGGACAGATCGGCAAGGACGAGCCGTCGAAGCGTCTCGCGCGGCAGGATTCCATCGACGAGATCGTCGTGAACATCGGCCAGACCTTCCTCGGCCTCAGCATCGGCTGCGCGCGCTGCCACGATCACAAGTTTGATCCGATCAGCGCGAAGGATTACTACTCGATGCAGGCTTTCGTCGCCGGAGTCGAGTATGGCGATCGCGAACTGCGCACGCCAGAGGCTCTCGCGGCCCGCGAGGAACTGAAGAAGGTCAAAGCACAGCTCACCGATATCGAGAAGCAGCTCTCGCGCTTTGTTCCCATCGCCAAATCAGGCGTGAAACGTCCGATGATCGATGCGCGTGAAAATCGCGATCGTTTCATGCCCGTGAAGGCCAGACGCGTGCGCTTCACCATCCGCGACACGAACAAGCTCGAACCCTGCATCGACGAACTCGAGGTTTTCACCACCACGGGCGAAAACATCGCGCTGAATGCCCCCATCACAGTCTCTGGTGAGAAAGTCAGCGCTGACCGCCATGAGCAGCGTTTCGTGAACGACGGCAACTACGGCAACTCGCGCAGTTGGATGTCGAACGAAGTCGGCAAAGGCTGGGTGATGGTCGAGTTCCCGCAGGAGCAGGAGATCGACCGCGTCGTGTGGGGCCGTGATCGACAGGGCAAATTCAAGGACCGCCTCGCGACCAGCTACGTCATCGAAACCGCCGACGATTCCGGTGCTTGGCGCGTCGTCGCCGATTCCGACGACCGCCAGCGCTATGACGAGCGTGATCGCACGCAGCCCGCGTTTTCCACGCAAGGCCTTCGCCAAGACGAAATCGCCGAGGCGCAGCGTCTCATCGATCAAAAGCGGCCGCTCGATGAACAACTGCAACGCATCAGTGCCGAACAGAAGGTCTTCGCCGGCACCTTCCGCACGCCGGATGACATCCATCTCTTGAATCGTGGCGATCCCGAGCAGCCGAAGGAGTCCGTGGTGCCCGCCGTGCTCTCTGCGTTGGGAACGGTGACACTGACAAATGAAACCGCCGAGCAGGAACGCCGCCGCGTTCTCGCCGACTGGATCGCCAGCCCGCGGAATCCGCTCACCGCCCGCGTCATGGTCAATCGCATCTGGCAGGGCCACTTCGGCACCGGTCTGGTCGAAACGCCGAGCGACTTCGGCCGCATGGGCGTGAAACCCACGCATCCCGAACTGCTCGACTGGCTCGCCGCCGAGTTCATCAAGAGCGGCTGGAGTGTGAAACACATGCACCGGCTGATCGTGATGAGCGAAACCTACCGGCAGTCATCCAAGACAATGAGACCTTCAGACAATCAGACAGGGAGACAAAGCGACTCCCTCTCATTGTCTCCAAGTCTCATTGTTTACAAGTCTCCCTCCGCCAACACCATCGACTCCGACGCACGTCTCCTCTGGCGCTTCCCTTCCCGCCGACTCGAAGCCGAATCCATCCGCGACTCGATGCTCGCTGTCAGCGGTCTGCTGGATTTGAAGATGTATGGCCGCGGCTACAACCTCTTCGACAAACGCGGCGGCCTCAGCGGCTTCGAACCAGTCGATAGCCTCACACCCGACAACAAACGCCGCATGATCTACGCGCACAAAGTCCGCCGTGAACCCGAGGCCGTGTTTGGCGCGTTCGACTGTCCTGACGCCGGTCAAAGCACCGCGATCCGCCGCGCCAGCACCACACCGATCCAGGCGCTCAACCTATTCAACAGCCGCTTCACACTCGACACCGCCAGCGCCTTCGCGACACGCTTGCAAAAAGAAGCCGGAGATGACATCGCCGCACAAATCACCAGCGCCTACAAGCTCGCGCTGAATCGTTCCCCGACCACCGCAGAACTGCACGACACCGGACCGACCGTCCGCGAATACGGACTCAGCGCGCTTTGCCGGGCGTTGTTCAACAGCAACGAGTTCCTGTTTATGCCGTGATGCACCGGCTGCGCCGACGGCGGATCACCATGCCAAGCAGCCCGCCGAGCAGGAGCAAGGAACGGGAAGGTTCGGGGACGGCTTGTGCTGTGAAATTCACGGTCGCGCCGCTTAGAGTTTTCGAAAAGCTCAACGGCAGAAAGTGGTAGTCGCCACCTAACGCAAGAATGTCCACCGGCAGAACGGCGGTGCCGCTGAAGGTCAGCGTCTCGCCGGCTTGATAGGTGTGTGAGGAGTTCGATGCGAAACCCCAACTGTCCAAGTTGCCGCCGCCATGCACCAGCAAGACTGAATCAATCGAAAGAGCACCGCTCAGGGAGCCGGTCAGTTGCACCGTTCCACCCGGATCGAAAGCGTGAAGCCCATCCGGAACGGAGCCCGGAAGAGGGTAGCTTCTGAAATAGTCGCCAACGCCGGCCCAATTGGTGATGCCAATCGTTGATGAAGTGGTGTTCGCATTCACCGTGCCCCCCGTGGTGACGACGTAGCTGCCTGAGAAGGTCCATGTGGACTCACCGGTCTCGGGAATGCCGACAGCGGTCAACACCAGAGCGGAGTGAGCCTGGGAAGCCATTGAGATGAACAACAGCAGTCCCGTGACAAGCCCGCTAAGGGCCTTGGTGGCATTGATTTTGGATTTCATTCTTTTTCTTTTGGAGTGTGAGTGAGGGGCACTGACTGCCGAGAAGCCGCTTCGCGCGGCCGCCCGGTAGTAGCGCCGCCACTTCAGTCCCGGTTTCCGGGCGGGCGTTTCACTTGACCCGCGTTTTTCTTTAGAATGCCTGAATGCTGATTTGCGAAGCATGAAGGAAAGGCGGGTTTCGGGCCCCACAGATGGCAGTCCTCCGGACCCGGCCGCGAAAAAGGCGGGACGCTTGCGAGTCCCACCTTCCGATTTCCGGAGCGGTGCTTCAGCAGAGCCGCATTTTTTGGCAGATGATCCGCCTGAGGACGGGAATTCCAGTTTCTCACCGGGGAAACAGATGCCAGAGTTACCCCCGAATGCCGGAATGCGATTCGCCACAGGGTGACACTCCGTGTTGCCAGAATGTCCGCGCCTGATCACAGCCTGAACGCCTCGTTCCCATCGACGCACTGGACGCTCGTCCATGCGTTGCAGAACGGCAATCCCGAGGACGCCGCAGCAGCGATGGAGGAGCTGTGCAAAGGCTACTGGTATCCCATTTACGCCTTCCTGCGCCGCAGCGGCCACGCTGCGCACGACGCGGAGGATTTGACTCAGGCCTTCTTCCACCGGCTCATCACCGAAAACGCCCTCCTCTCCGCACAGCAGGAGGCCGGCAAGCTCCGCTCCTGGCTGCTGGGCGTGCTGAAACGCCTGCTCAGCGATGACGCACGGCACAACGGTGCGCAAAAGCGTGGCGGCAATGTGCTTCATGTGTCCTTCGATGAAATGGCCGCGGAAGAGCGCTATGCGCACGAGCCGCAAACCGAGAGCGATCTGGATGCGTTTTTCACACAGGTCTGGGCGCAGGATTTGCTGGCCAGTGTGCGTGTGAAGCTCCGCGAGGCTTACGAAGCGGTGGGACGAAAAGAGGTCTTCGACCTCCTGCTGCCCTATCTGATGTGGGACAACGAACCGCCGTCCTGCCGCGAAGTCGCCGAAAAGATCGGCTCCAGCGAAGTCGCGACGCGCATCCTCATCCACCGCCTGCGTGTGAAGTTCCGCACGCTTCTGCGCGAGGAAGTCGCCCATACCGTCCTCACACCCGGGGAAATCCCCGGCGAGCTGGCGTGGTTGCAAAGCGTGCTGGCAAAATAGATTTGTGATCCATATACTCGGCTTCTCAACAGCCACACACGCCATGAATTCACACGAATCGAAATCACTCGTCTCCCGCAACTGGCTCGTGTGGCTCATCGCCGCGCTTACCTATCCCATCGTGCATTGGATCCCGACAAGCTCGGGCCACCCGGCCAAGATTTTTGACATTTTGGTCCCGGTGTTCGTGATGGCACTGGGCTACGTGTCCCACACGGTTCTGACCGCGGCGCTTAACCAGCGATGCAAGAATGAGTGAAACAGTGTCCGGCATTCCGGGCCTGGAATCGAAAGCCAATCCATAGTCCGATGCCCGAACACACCGAACCCACGCCGCCCGCTCTCGGTGTCGAAAACTACGACATCGGACGCGAGATCTCTTCGGGTGGCATGGGCAGCGTCTTGGAGGCCAAGGATGCCAAGCTGGACCGCACCGTGGCCATCAAGGTCATGCTGCTGGAAGCGAATGCCGATGAGCGAATGAGAGCACGCTTTCTGCGCGAGGCGCAGGTGCTCGCCATGCTCGCGCATCCGAACATCGTGCCCATCTACGATATCGTGTGGGAGGACGGCCTGCCGCTGTTTTATTCGATGAAGCTCGTCAAGGGCCGCACGCTGCAGGCTATCCTCAATGACCTGCGCAAAGAGGATGCTGATGCTCTGCGCGACTTCCCGTTCACGCGCCTGCTCGACATCTTCCGCAAAGTCTGCGACGCCATCGCCTTCGCCCACAGCAAGGGCGTGCTGCATCGTGATCTGAAGCCGGAGAACATCATGGTCGGCGAATTCGGCGAGGTCATGGTGATGGACTGGGGACTCGCCAAGACGATGAGCCAGGGAGAAGTTGAAGATGTCTCATTGTCTCCCCTTCGCATGGTCTCATCGTCTTCTGCGACGCTCGCCGGCGCGGTGCTCGGCACGCCGCAATACATGTCTCCGGAACAGGCGCGTGGAAGCATGCAGGATGTGGATGAACGCTCGGACATCTATGCGTTGGGCGGCATTCTTTACGCCATCCTCACATTGCGTCCGCCTGTCGAGGGCAAGACAGCACTGGAGGTGCTGGAAAAAGTCAGTCGCGGCGAGATCACCGCACCCACGGCTTTCCAATCGCGCTCCGGGAGCCGTGGAAAGGCTTTTGAAAAAGGAGAGATGCTCGACCCAACGGAGATCAGACCTCTGCCGCACGTTCGCGCCGGTCGTGCGCCCGCCGCGTTGTCGTCTGTCGCGATGAAGGCGCTGCATCTCGACAAGGCCCGTCGCTACGCGAGCGTCACCGCGCTTGGAGCAGACATCGACGCCTACACGAGCGGCCGCGCCACCAGCGCAGAGGAAGCGGGAACCCTGAAGCAGATCAAGCTCCTGATGCTGCGGCACCAGGTGGTTACCGTTGCCCTCGCCGCACTGTTGATCATCAGCTTCGGCTTCATCTGGAAAGTCATGGCCGGTGAACGCGTGGCCCGGCACTCCCTCGCCACCGCGCAGATCGCGCTGGCCGATGTCGATTTCAAAGAGGGTGACATCACCAGCATGACCAACGCGCTGGAGGTCGTGCCAGCATACTTGCGCGATCAAAGCTGGCGCTATCTGGCTACCAAGCAGGATTCATCGCTCGGCACGCTCTCGATCCCCGGCTTCTGCGAACAGGTGACGGATGTGTGCGCGATTCCGAATACTCCCGCGCAGTTCGCCATCGCCAATGGCGATGGACGGATCGGCATCGTGGACGTCGCACAGAAAAAACTTCTCCGCGTCATCGAAACCGATCACGCGGGCGAACTGCGCATCAGCATCTCCGGTGATGGCAAACAACTTCTGAGTCGCACGAGTTCAGCCAGCGAGGCCGCTTTGCACGATCTCGCCACCGGATCAAAGCTGAAGACCTTTCCAGTCTCGCGCACAGATGCCGCCGAGAATCCTTATCTGCAAACCCTCGCACTGAATGCCACGGGCACACTGGCAGCCTTCGCTGACTTCGATACGCGCGCGCTGCATCTGATCGACACCACCACTGGCGCCGTGCGTTGGACAAAGCCCTTCCGTCCGTTGCGCATGGTCTTTGCCTCACATGGACTTGTCCTCGCACTTATCCAGCACCAAAGCTACGTCCTCAACGGCCTCAAGCTCACCGATGGCAGCCCCGCCTTTCTCGGGCGTCTCAACGCCCACCCAAACTCCATGGCAGCGAGCCCCGACGCTGCACGGCTCGCGATCGGCCTCATCTCCGGCGACATGGAGGTGTATCATTCCAACAACGGCGTCCTCATCAAACGCCGCCGCGTCGACGCCATGCCCATCGCGCAGGTGGCCTACAGCGGCGCAGGGAACATCATCCTCCTCGGAGGCAGCGCCGCGCAAGACCTCACTGTCAGCCGCCCGCTGTCGCTTATTTATCCCAGTGATCTCGAGCCCACGGGGACCTTCCACGGCATCACGGCTTACACAGGGTATCTGCCACTCAGCGTCAATCACAGCAGCAGCCACCTTCTCACGCAGCAGTCTCCGCCGCAACTCTGGCACTTCCGCGATCAACCGCTCGCCGAGATCTGGCCAGGCAGTGACGAAGGCTGGTCCTGCCACTTTCTCTCTGATGCCATGCTGCTCGCCCGCGGGAAGGATGGCCTCGGCACTCGCTACGACGTATCTGATCCACGTGATCCCAAGGCATTGCCTTCTGATTTTACGAAGGACCACAAGGTCAGTGCCGTCCACCTCGCCAGTGGCCTCATCGCCACCGCTTACTCACGCAACAGCCTCACCACACCCGAGGCCGTGCTCGAGTTGTGGCAGACCACAACAGACGGCGTCGTCAAAACAGGGTCCCGCCCTGCTGAGTTGAAGAACGACGGCACCATGCACCTCGACTTTGACGTCAAAGGGGAGCGCCTTCTGCGCACGCTGCCCTCGCCTCGCAGTCGTCTCATCATCCACGACACCCGCACCGGCAAGGTGATCCACGAGTTCAAACACGAAGCCTACAAAGCCATCTTCGCCGGCACACGCGGCCACATCGTCGCCATCTCCAGCGAACTTCAGCCCGACAACACGCAAAAGGGTACCATCACCCTCATTGATTCTCAAACAGGCCGCGTTCTCGCCTCGCACGATCACAACAGCGCCCTCTACGCCCTCGCCGCCTCGCCGGACCGCCGCCTCATCGCCGTCGGCGGCAGCGGGCGCTTCGTCACCATCCTCGATGCCGACACCCTCGCCGTGAAGCATCGCTTCCGTGCGCACGACGCCACCATCAGCGCAGCCTGCTTTCATCCCACGCAGCCCATCCTCGCCACCGGCTCCTCCGACCACAGCCTCAAGCTCTGGCGCTACGCCGATGCCACGCTGCTGCAGAGCTTCATCGGTGTCGAAGGCCTTACCCGCTCCATCACCTTCAGCCCGAACGGCCGCCTCCTCGCCACCGACGGGCGCGATCGCGCGGTGCGCATCATTGAGGTCGATGAACGAAACTCACCATAGCCGGTTGTAATGAAAACCCGCATTACCTCTCGTGCCAACGACAAAAAGAACCGCCGCCAGCACGAGGCCGACGGCGGTTCGAGAATGCGAATCGGAATGGACGGAGTTTACCAGCTCGACTGCGCGGCGGCTTTCTGAATGACCGCTTTCTCCTTGTTGGTGATCACGCCCTGGCCTTTCAGGTCGTTGGTCAGATGCGCCACGCCGCTGACGAAGGCCCCATGGTTACCGGCGGAGGCGGCCAGATCCACGATGAGATCGGTGATCGTGCAGCCGTCATCGAACAGTTCGTTGAACACGAACGTGTCCGTCCCATCAATGACCACGGTCAAACTCAGGTCAGAAGTGTCGCAAGCATCGGCATTGTCGCCCACGCCATCGCCATCGGTGTCTACCGACTCGGTGGGATCAAGCGGGAAGGCGTCACCGTTGTCGCCCACGCCGTCGCCATCGGTATCCGCCCACTCAGTCGGGTCGTTCGGGAAGGCGTCGGCATCGTCGGGATGGCCATCGCCGTCGGTGTCAACGACGGGCAGCACCTCGACGGCTTTCCCGTTCACGATGAGATAGCTGCTGCTGGCCGAAACATAGATGTAGGTGATGCCTCCGGGGGAGGGTGCCTGCGTGAAGACGTATTCCGGCTGCGTGCCCAGAAAGGCACCGAAGTTGAGTACGATGGCGTTCGAGGGTGAAGAGGTGGTGCTTACAGCCACCATCTGGTGTTCGGGTCCGTAGGTGAGGAGACCAGCCACCAAGTCGAAGGTGTCGGCGACCAGGCCGGCGGCCGGATCAGCGGTGGTGGAGATGTTGACGGTTTCCACCAGGTGGGTGACGTCATTGTAGGTAAAGCCGCCGCTGAGCTGTGCGCCCCCGGCAGTCGTCGTGCCGACAAGTTCATAGGTGCGCGTGGCCGCATGGGCCTGCGTGAGTCCGGCCAGCAGGAGTCCTGCCGCCATGCATGCGCCGAGGAGGCGCGGTGTGTTCATCATGTTTGTGTTCATGGGTATGCTCTTTCTTTGTTTGGTTGGTGGTGTGAGTGATTGACGCGCCACAGCAGCGTAGTGCGACGAGGTGCGGTGTTTGCTGACAAAAAATAGAAAGCCGGGATCGAACGCAGAGCGTCGCCAGCAGGTCAGCGGAATGTGATCGGGTGAAGGTGGGGGTGAGATGCGGATGTATCCCCGGAGGGATGCCGCGACGACCTTCGTTAAACCCCGTCTTCACCGTTGAATCGGCGAGATGAAAGGAAACCCGGAACAGCTCGTGAAGAGGCAGAATTCAAACCTCTCTGAGCAGCAGTAAGGCGAGTGTGACCAGTCGGGCAAGTCCATCGGCAGGCTACGATCGAAAACAGCGGCTGCCGCCACAAGACGGCGAGCACGCTACATCCCGCCGGCTCTGGCTGTCGTGCGGGAAAAGACGTGGCGCCCTCGGCATCGACAGTCTCGCCCAGCTTGTCTGTGTGATCGCCATGAATGAAAAGCTGTGGTGACTTCACGATCTCGCGTGAAGTATCATCAAATTCCGCACCGTTTGGAAGAGTGTCAGTCCGCCTTCCATGCTTTCCTCCGCCGAACATCTCTCGCCCGCAGGCCATCACCTGCTCGACCGTCGCCGCTTCCTGACGAGCAGTGCGACGGCGCTCGGTTCGATCGCGTTGACGCGCTTGTTGGCAGCTGATGGCTTATTGATCGATCCCGCACGGCCGTATGCGCCGCGAAAGCCGCATTTTGCACCGAAGGCTAAGAACGTCGTCGTCATCTTCTGCGCGGGTGCGGTGAGCCAGCTCGAGACGTGGGACTACAAGCCCGAACTCATCAAGTGGGACGACAAACCGCTGCCCGGTGGCCCGGCGGTGACGTTTCAAGGTCCCGCAGGCAATCTCGCACGGCCGCAGTATGCCTTCCGACCACGTGGACAGACCGGCAAATGGGTCAGCGACATGATTCCGCATCTCGCGGAGCTCACGGACGACATCGCGTTCATCCACTCGCTCACCAGCAAGTCGAACACGCACGGTCCTGCGGAGAATTTTCTCTCCACCGGCTTCACGCTCGATGGATTTCCCTCGCTTGGCTCGTGGGTGACGTATGCGCTCGGTAGCGAGAACCAGGATCTGCCGAGCTACGTCGCGATCCCCGATCCACGTGGCGTGCCGCAGAACGGTGCGAACAACTGGGGCCCGGGATTCCTCCCCGCCGCCTTCCAAGGCACCACGATGAGTTCGAAGAGCCCCGTGCGGCATCTCTCCGCGCCCGGTGTGTCCGCGCAGGCCGATCAAGCCGCGCGTTCGTTGCTGCAAAAGATGAACGCACGCCATCTGGAGGCGAATCCCGGCGATCAAAAGCTCGCCGCGCGCATCGCCAGCTACGAACTCGCCGCGCGCATGCAACTCAGCGTCCCGGAGATCAACGATCTGAGCACCGAACCCGCACACATTTTGAAGATGTATGGCGCGGATGATTCCAAGAACGCCGACAAGGCCGCCTTCGCGAAGAATTGCATCCTCGCTCGCCGCCTCATCGAGCGTGGCGTGCGCTGTGTGCAGCTTTTCAACGGCGCGTATGCCAGTGGCGGCAAACTCAACTGGGACGGCCACAGCGATCTCAAGGCACAGTATGACGTGCACGCCAACATCCTCGATCAGCCCGCCGCGGCGTTGATCCGCGATCTGAAACAACGCGGCCTGCTGCAGGACACGCTCGTCGTGTGGTGCACCGAGTTCGGTCGCATGCCCTTCTTCCAAAAAGGCGCGAAGGGTCGCGATCACAATCCGGACGGCTTCACCTGCTGGCTCACTGGCGCTGGCGTGAAGCCTGGCGTCAGCCACGGCGTCACCGATGAACTCGGCCAGAAGGCCATCGAGGACGTTCATCCGCTCTATCACTTCAACGCCACGATCCTCCATCTGCTCGGACTCGACTTCGAACGCCTCACCTTCGAGCACAACGGCATCCAGCGCCGCCTCACGAACGTGGAGGGCAAAGTGATTCCAGAAGTGCTCGCGTGACGCGACGCGTCACACTTCAGGCGACAGTTCGACGCTGTGAAGCTTCGTGCCGTCGATGTTGTGAAGGCTGACCGTCATCGCACCACTTGCGCCGTCGATTTTCACCGCACCGAAGAACTGCAGGCCCTCCTTCGGCGAACGATTGGGCTTCATGCCTTTCGGGATGCCGGTGAACTTCACCTCTGGACCAAAGGTGTTGTCCATCTCACCAGGACCAAAGGTTCCCGCATTGAGCGGACCGGCCACGAACTCCCAGAACGGTTCAAAGTCCGTGAACTGCGCCCGTGCGGGATTGTAGTGGTGCGCGGCGCAGTAATGCACGTCCGCCGTCACCCAGACCACGTTCTTGATGCGGTTCTTTTTGATGAAACTGAGCAGTCCGGCGAGTTCCAGCTCACGTCCCAGTGCCGGACCATCGCCATTGGCGAACGCCTCGAAATTCGCGCCGTCTTTGACCACAATCCCAACGGGCATGTCGCTGGCAATGACCTTCCACGTTGCTTTCGAAGACAGCAGCCGCTGCTTCACCCATTCCAGTTGCGCCGATCCAAGGAATTTCGTCTCGTCACTCGGGTTCGTCTGTCGGTTGGGCGTATTCACGCCTCGGTAGCTGCGCTCATCGAGCATGATCACATCCAGCAACGGTCCGCGCTTGAAAGAGCGGAAGATTCGCTCCGGATCGGATGCATCAAACCGCAGCGGCATGTAGTCGAGAAATGCGCGCTTGGCCCGCGCCGCGAGCAGATCGACGCTTTTCACCGTGTAGCGGGCATCATCGTGCAACTGCTGGCCGGGGAACCAGTTGTTCCGCACCTCGTGGTCGTCCCACTGCGCCAGCATGGGAACCTCGGCGTTGAAGCGGCGCAGCTTTTCATCCAGCAGATTGTAGCGATACGCTCCGCGAAACTCATCGAGCGTCTCGGCAACCTTCGACTTCTCCTCGCTTGTGAGGTTCTTCCAAATCTGACCGTCATCGAGTGCTGCCTCGGCCACGATGGCATTGTCCGCATAAATGGTGTCCCCGGAATGGATGAAGAAGTCAGGCTGAAGCCTCCGCATCGATTCAAAGATCTTCATCCCACCGAACTCGGGGTTGATGCCCCATCCCTGC
This sequence comes from Prosthecobacter sp., assembly GCF_020439865.1. Taxonomy (GTDB): domain Bacteria; phylum Verrucomicrobiota; class Verrucomicrobiia; order Verrucomicrobiales; family Verrucomicrobiaceae; genus Prosthecobacter. The sequence continues at coordinate 71,865 of NZ_JAGRPF010000079.1, read as the reverse complement.
CCGCATACATCGCCGCCCCACACAAAGCTCACATCGCGACGCCCGTCTGGAATCGTGTTGAAACTGCCCGTCACCGGCTCGCTAAGCACCTTCGAGTCTTCGAGCGACTGAAACTGCACGCGATAGAACACACGCTGCCCTGCCGGAAGACCGTTCAGATCCATCCGTGTCGTGAAGTCACTCGTTTCCAAAGCCGCCGGTCCCACGATGCGCCGCGCATCTTTGAAGGACTCTGTTGTCGCGCACTCCACGATCATCCGCGCCGCCCGGTCCGCCCGGCTCCAAATGATCGCACCGTCAGCAGTCACATCGCCGCTCTGCACGCCGAACGGAATCTTCGGTCGAAGATTGTCAGAAGTCACAATCGCCGGAGCGGCGAATGATGCTCCGCGCAGCATGGTTCCGGCTGCCAATGGCATGGATCGAGACAGGAAAGAGCGGCGGTTCATCATAGCGCCCATTCTGCCCACCGCTCACTCACGCCGCAACTTCCAGTCAGCCGATAAATGACAAGATTTCGTCTCGTGACGGAATCGAAGGCTGCGCGCCCGCTTTCAGTGTCGCCAGTGCTCCGGCGGCGTTCGCGAAGGCAACGTCACCCGAAACGGCAAACGCACCCGCAAACGTGTCTCCCGCGCCCACCGTGTCCACGGGCGTGACCTTTGGTGGCAAAACCTCGCCCACACCTGCCTCCGTGATGCTCAACGTGCTCTCCGCGCCTCGCGTGATGATCAGCTGACGGCACTTCGCCTCTTTCAGATTGTGATTAGGCGTGATTGTCTCCGCTTCGCCTTCATTCACGATCAGCACATCGACTTCGAAGCGATCCGCCAGAAACGCCTCACTCAGCGGCGACGGGTTCAAAATGACTTTCACACCGGCCTCACGCGCGATTTGCGCCGCGCGACGCACCACCGGCAGCGGACACTCAAGCTGCAGCAGCAGCGCATCGGCTCTGCGGATGAGTTCGGCATGCTTGTCGAGGTCGGCGACCGTGATCGCGTGATTCGCGCCCGGATTCACGATGATCGAGTTCTCTCCCGCATCATCCACGGCGATGAAAGCGCTGCCCGTGGTCGTTTCGGAGCGCAAAACGCCCGAAGTATCGATTCCCTCGGCTTTCAGCGCCTCGATGTAGCGCGTGCCGAAATCATCCACGCCCACGCAACCGATCATCGCCACGCGTCCGCCTGCTCGCGCAGCCGCGACGGCCTGATTCGCCCCTTTGCCGCCAAAACACGTCAGCATGCTGCTCGACGTCAGCGTTTCACCCGGCGTAGGAATGCGCGGCACACGCAGCGTGTGATCCACGTTCGACGAACCGACGACGACGATGCTGGGACGCGTTGTTTCCATCACTTCTTCACCGATGGAGGTTCGACGCTGAGTTGCACGATGGCTTCACGCACGCGCGAGGCCTGCTCGGGGCTCATGATGAGGAAGCGGTGCTTGCCTTCGCCTTTCTTCACGGGGCGGAAAAGCGTCGCGGAGTCATCATCGACCTTGATGTTGCCGGGAGGCGAGAGATCGAAGTAACCGCGGTCGGGGTAGATCGCATACAGCACCGCCGTCGGGTCCCAGGTCGGGCGATCGTGCGGCGGCGGGTTGTAGAGGTAGTAGGCCTCCTTGAGCGGATGCTGCGGCATGTAGTTGAGATCCTGCTCGATCACGACATGCGGAAACGCCGCCGCCACGCCAATCTCGAAGCCGCTCCACACCATCGGCGTCGGCCATTCCTTCGCGAGCTTCTGCGCGGCGGGCACATCGAGCTTCACATTGTATTCGAGGTGCCGCGTGTCGAAATTCACCGTCTGAAACGCGCCTGCCATGATGCTGAGCACTTTCACTTTTTTCGCGATGAGCGCCTTCGCCTCCGCATCGTCCATCAGACGCGCCAGATTCGTGAAAAAGCCCACCTGAGCGATCACCACGCTGCCATCCGGCTGCTTCGCGAGGATGTCTTTGATCAAACCGCCTGCCTCGGGTGCGTCGGCGCCGCTTTTGAGATCATGCGGGTAGCGGAAAGAGCCGTCGGGGTTCTTTTCGTCAGCGAGGAGGTTGAATTTGCCAGCTTCCTTCGCCGCGCCGTTGCGCACCACCCCGATGGGCGTGTCGGGATAGCCGTAGAGCGTGTTCACGGCGTCCACGAATGCCGCGGCCTGCGGATGATCCTTCGTGATCGTGACCGCGAGCAGCTCGCACGCGCCGCGCTTCTGCAGATTGTGAATCATGCACAGCGCCATCAGGTCATCGACATCGTTGCCCATGTCGGTGTCAAAGATGAGCTTCACGGGCGCCGCCTGGGCGACGCCGCACAACAAGAGAGAGAGGAGCAGGCACTTCATTTTTGAGGAGGTTGGATGGTGAAATGGACGATGGCTTCCAGTGCGCGGCTTTGCTGCACGGAGGTCATGGTGAGAAATCGATCACGCTGGCTGCCTTTGCCGTTTCTGACAGGGATGAAGCGCGTGAAGCCGTCATCGTGCACTTTCACGCGTCCGGGCTGCGAGAGACCGAAGAAATTGCGATCGGGATACACCGCCTGCAGCACGCTGCTCTCGTCCCAGCATGGACGGTCATGCTCGGGGCCGTTGTGGAGCAGATAGGCCTCTTTGACGATGTGATGCGGCAGATAGCCGAGATCACGCTGAATCACGACACGGGGAAACGGCAGCGCCTCGCCGATCTCGTAGCCGCTCCACACGATGGGCACCTCGTCAGGCCACTGATCGGCCACGGTCTGCATGTAGCCGATGCCGTTGATGACGTTCGCTTCGAGGTGGTAGTTCGTGCCGTTGCAGAACGCGAACGCACCGGCCATGATCGAAAGCGTTTTCACCTTCTGCTTCACCAAATCGATGCCGCCGGGTGATTTGAGCAGGTTCGCCATGTTCGATGCGATGCCGACGCTGATGATCGTGACGCTGTGATCCGGCTGCGCGCGCAACAGATCGCGAATTAATTCCACAGCGTCCTTCGCGTCGTCGTTTCGCTTCAAATCGTGCGGGTAGTCCGGTGAATCGGCCAGCTTGAGATATTTGCTCTCGCGATGTTGCGCCTGGTCATCGCGCGTGACACCCACCGGCAGATCTGGGCGACCGTGGAAGGTGTTTTGCGCGTCCACAAAGCTCGCTGTGAGCGGGTTGTTCTTCGAGATCGTCACGCCGAGAAACTCGCAGGCACCTCGATCCGCCAGTGTGTGGCACATCGCCAGCGCCAACACGTCATCGACATCGCCGGTGATGTCCGTGTCGAAGATGATCTTCGGTTTTTCGGCGAAGAGCGACGCGCCGAAGACGCAGAGAAAGAGAATGAGGCGTTTCATGAGTTATTTGCGTCTCCAGGTGTCTGCGAGCACGGCGGCGATGATGACAGCGCCGGTCACAACGCGTTTCATCGGTTCCGTGGCACCGATTTGAACGAGTCCAGCCTCGAGCGTGGCGATGATGAGAACGCCCATGAAGCTTTTCACGACACTGCCGCGTCCCCCCATCAAACTTGTGCCGCCGACGACGACCGCGGCGATGGCGCTCAATTCGAAACCGACGCCTGCATTCGGATCCGCGCTGCCGAGGCGCGAGCAATTGAAGACAGCAGCCAGCCCCGTCAAAGCGCCGAGCAACACATGCGCCAGGATGCGAGGACGATCCACCGGGACTCCGGAAACGAGCGCAGCCTCACGATTCGCACCGATGGCAATCCAATGACGTCCCATGGGCATCTGCGAAAGCATTACCTGCCCCGCCACGACGATGAGCACGCTGATGATGAAGGCCGGCGAAATGACCAGTCCGCCAAATGGAGCACCCAGCGACTCAATCGAAGCACCGATGTATTTGGTCTGCGAATTCGTCGCGAGGAACGCCAGCCCGCGCGCCATTTCGAGCATCCCGAGCGACACAATAAACGAGGGAAGCCTCAGCTTTACACTCACCGCGCCTGTGGTGCCACCTATCGCGCCGCCCACGAGGATGCTGCCGAGCAAGGCGAGCGGCAGCGCCCACTGCCAGTCGGCCATCATCACACCGACGACCGCACCGCATAACCCGAGTACGGAACCGACGGAGAGATCGATGCCGCCCGTCACCATCACCAGCGTCATGCCCGTGGCGACCAGCGCGAGCGCCGGAATGCGGTTCGCTACAGAGCCCAGCGTCGCCACACTGAAGAAGCTGTCGCGCAGCATGCCGAACAGCAGGATCATCGCCGCAAGCACGGCGAGGAGGATCAGGTAGTCGGCGAAGCGGCGCATGTGTCGTTTGAGTTCCAACTAGCCCATAATCCATCCACCCAGACAGAGTGAGATCACAACAGTTCCCAAGGTGAGCGAGCTGCCGATCAAATCACCATGACCCGCCAAGATGCTCAATGATGAGACGTGGACGTATGGCGACAACAACAGCACCCCAACTGCAATCGCGACAATGCTCAGACATGCATACCACATGCTCCAAAAGGGGTGCCCAAGATACCCTCGCAGGGATCGATGGAGGAGATTCCGCATGTTAGTCGCACAAATTACTTCGTCACCACATCCACCGGCGTTTGCTGATACGCAGGCGCGGACTTGTCCTTGAGGATTTTGAGCGCGGCTTCGATGCCGAAGACGGCGAGCTGGTCGCCGTGCTGGTCGGCGGTGGCGAGGACGCGACCGTCGGCGAGGAGAGGCTTGAGCGCGGCGATGTTGTCGAAGCCGACGATCTGGACCTGACCGGCCCTGCCTGCGGCCTGAACGGCGGCGACGGCGCCGAGGGCCATGTTGTCGTTGGCGCAGAGCAGCGCTTTCACGTTCGGATTCGCGGCGAGGATGCCTGTGGCGACTCCGTTGGCCTTTTCCATCTCCCATTGGCCGCTCTGAGTGCTCACGATCTTCATTCCGGCGGCGTTCATCGCATCTTCAAAGCCCGCCTTGCGCTGCTGACCGTTGAAGGCGGTGGTCACGCCTTCGATGATGGCCACCTCATCACCAGCCTTGAGATTCTTCGCGAGCACCTCACCCACCGCCTTCGCCCCGGCGCGGTTGTCAGGACCGACGAAAGGGATTTGCAGCCCGGCCTGCTTCAGTGTGTCGGCATCGAGTTTGTTGTCGATGTTGATGACGAGCGCACCGGCGTCCTGGGCGCGTTTGAGCACGGTGACGAGCGCCTTCGAATCCGCCGGAGCGATGACGATCGCCTGCACACCCTGCGCGACCATCTGCTCCACCAAACCGACCTGCTCGGCGAGATCCGTTTCATTCTTGATGCCATTCACGACGAGATCGTAGTCGGCGGCATGCGCGGCCTGATGTTTCTTCGCGCCTTCGGCCATGGTCTGGAAAAACTCATTCGCCAGCGACTTCATCACGAGCGCGACCTTGGGCTTGCCCGATGAGGTCGGAGTGGTTGGCGACGATGGTTTGCAGGAGGCAAGGGCCAAAACGGCGACGAGAAAGTAGAAAAAGAGCTTCATGGTTGGCACTCGGGATTGATCCAACGGGAGAAGATGACTGCAACCTTCGTTTTTACCCCGCATGAAGCTGATTTTTGCCCTCCTGTTGATGATTCCTGCTCTGCCCACGTTGGCAGCCGGTCCCAACATCATCGTCATCAATACTGACGATCTCGGCTACGGCGACCTGGGCTGCTACGGCTCGAAGGTGATCGCCACGCCGCGCATCGACCGCATGGCGGCGGAGGGCATGCGATTCACGGATTTCTACGTCGCATCACCGTTCTGCAGTCCGTCGCGTGCCGCGCTTCTGACAGGGCGTCTTCCGGCGCGGTGCGGCGTGCCGTATGTGCTGTTTCCCAGCGAGCACACCGGCCTGCCACCAAACGAGGTGACGATTGCGGAGGTGTTGAAGTCAGCCGGTTATGCAACGGCATGCGTGGGCAAATGGCACCTCGGCTGGCACAAGGAAATGCGTCCGCAGCAGCAGGGTTTCGATGAGTTCTTCGGCCTGCTGCACACCAATGACACCGAGGAATGGAAGGTCGGACTGCCGTTTCATCAGCTCAGCATGTTCGAGCCGATGCAACTGCGTGAGGGCGACCGCGTGGTCGAGTCGCCCGTGGATCTGGCGATGCTGACGCAGCGCTACACGGAACGCGCGCTCGATTACATCCGACGGCGGCGAGAGAAGCCCTTCTTCCTCTATCTGGCGCACACGATGCCGCACATCCCGCAATACGCCTCGCCTGCCTTCGCCGGCAAATCGAAGGACGGCGTGTATGGCGATTCCATTGAGGAGATCGACTGGAGCACCGGGCGCATTCTCGATCTCCTCCACGAACTGCACCTCGACGAGCGCACGCTCGTGATCTTCACCTCCGACAACGGTGCGGGAATGCGAGGCCCCAAACCAAAACCCAATGCCCGTTTCCCCGGACACTCATTCGGGGGAAGCAACGGCCCTCTGCGAGCAGGTAAAGGCTCGACATTCGAAGGCGGCATCCGCGTTCCCTGCATTGCCTGGTGGCCGAAGACGATCGCCGCCGGGCGTGAAGACGCCACGCCGTGGTCAACGCTCGATTTTCTCCCAACCTTCGCGCAGCTCGCGCAAACGCCCTGCCCTGCCGGGGTCACTCTCGACGGCATCGACTCCAGCGGATTGCTGCTCGGAAAACAAACGTCCAAGGAACCGCGGATGCTCTTCCACTACTTCGGTGTGCAGCTTCAAGCCGTGCGCGAAGGCTCTTTGAAGCTCTTCCTGCCGGTGACGAGCCTTCCCGCAAACCGTGTGCCGAGCCTCTGGTTTGAGCACCAGCCGGGATTGTTCGAGCGCCAGCATCGTCTGTGGCCCAAGCCGACACTCTATAATCTGTCCTATGACATCGGCGAGAAGACCGACGACGCTGCCGGGAATTCGGACGCCGTCGCAAGCCTGCTGAAGAAAGCACAGGCGTTCGACGACGAGTTCCAAAAACAAATCCCGCCCGTGCTCTACCTGCCCGGCCCCAAGCCACCCGCTCCCGGCCAGGTTCGCACGCCGGCTGATGACATCGGCGAGTGGCTCAAGCTGACACCGTAAAAGCTCGTTTTCCTCGGCGAATTTACAACTGACACAGCTCCTGCTTTCGAAGGTCTGGGCCGCCCCTCACCTAACCTCTCCCCAGATGGTAGCAGAGGGTGTCTGCAACGCTGTGCGCTGGGGAGAGGGATTTCGCGTTGGAGCCTGCACAAAACGAATCTCCTCTCCCCGCCTTTGATGTCGCTGCTCGTCGATACACTTCGGGGAGAGGTCGGGTGAGGGGCGACAATGAGTTTTCAAACACAACTGAGCATTATTTTGGCACTGCTCCGCATCTCCTCGTGATAACCTTACGGCATGACAGACTCGCCACCATCCACGGAGAACCTCATCCTGCTGCTCACGCAGCATCAGGAGGCGCTGTTCCGCTATATCTTCAGCCTCGTGCCATGCGAGGCGGATGCGCGTGACATCCTGCAGGAGACGAGCGTGGCGCTGTTCCGAAAGTTCGACCAGTATGATGCCACGCGTCCGTTCCTGCCGTGGGCCTATCGGTTCGCGTATCTTCAGGTGCAGAAGCATCGCGAGAAGTCGGCGCGCTCGCCGCTGCTGTTCAGCGATGATGTGATGGACCTGCTCGCCAACGAGCGCACGCACATCGAACCGCAGCTCGACGAACGCCTGCGCCTGCTCGACGGCTGCCTGGGCAAACTCACGCCGCAGGACAAGGAACTCGTCACCAGCCGTTACGCGCTACGCCAGAGCGCTGAGGACATGATGCAGCGCTTCGACATGAGCCGCCGCACACTGTTCCGAAATCTGGAGATGCTGCGCCAGCGTCTGCACGAGTGCGTCACACACCAGCTTCAATCGGAGGGCCTCGCATGAACCTCGAATCCCTCATTCACGCTCGACTCGATGGCGAGCTCACACCGGAGCAGCATGCGCATCTCGAAGAACTCCTTCGCGGAGACTGGCAAGCGCGTCGTCTTTACCTCGAACTCGCCGATCAACACGCGCGCCTGCTCCAACAACCGCAGATTGGCACTGGCAGGCTGCCAAGTCAGGCATCGGCAGCAAAACGATCGCCACGGTGGCAAAAGTTCATCGTCCCATTCGCGGCGGCAGCTGTTGTCGTAGCTGGTTTCATCTTCTGGCCTCGCGAAGCAGCCGTTATCGAAGCCACCTCGAACGGCGTGGCGATTCTGAGCCAGACCTTGGATGCCGAGTTCACGCAAAGCACGCATCGCAGCGGTGAAACGCTCGCGCCCGGCACGCTGAAGCTCGCGAAAGGACTCGCGCAGATCGAGTTCTTCAGCGGCGCGACGGCTTTGATCGAAGGCAATGCGGAGATCGAGGTCATCTCCGCGTGGGAGGCGCGTTGTGTGAGCGGTCGCGTGCGCGTGCATGTGCCGCCTGCGGCAAAGGGTTTCCTCATGCATGCGCCGGACATGAAGCTGGAGGATCTCGGCACCGAGTTTGCGCTGAATGTGAAGGACGGCACGAGCGCCGTGCATGTGTTCGAGGGCGAGGTCATCGCGCACACCGACCAGCCGCCCGCGAGCCTGAAGCAGGGTATGACACTCGGCACCACCAGCGCGGGCTTCCTGCCAGTCGGCGAATTGCAGGACCTCGTGAAACAGCGTGCGGCGCAGCGTTTCGACGTCTGGCAGAAGTGGTCGCTCGAAACACGCAAGGATCCGCGACTCATCGCCTATTACGCCTTCAAGCACTGGCCTGACGACCGCTGGGACCGCCTCGTGAACAACTTCACCGAGCCACGTCGTCCCAATCGCGCAGGCGGAGCTGTCGGTGCGCGTTGGACGCAGGGACGCTGGCCCGGCAAGGAGGCCCTCGAGTTCAAACGGCCCGGTGATCGCGTGCGTTTGAATCTCGACGGCACCTACCACGCGCTTACGCTCGCCTGCTGGGTGAAAGTGGACAGCGTGGACAAGACCTACAACTCGCTGCTGCTCACCGACGGCTACGAGAACGGCGAGCCGCACTGGCAGATCTACGAGGACGGCAGCCTCATGTTCAGCATCGCCTACCGGCCCAACAACCAGATCAAAGCCGGCAAATACAACCAGATGTATTTCAGCCAGCCCGTCTTCACTGCCGACAGCCTCGGCCGCTGGCATCACCTCGCCGTGACCTACGACAGCCAAAGCGGCGAGGTCATCCAGTACTTCGACGGCCATGAAGTGGATCGCGAAGTTTCGTACCTTCATGCCCCTGGCCGCGACATCACCTTCGGCCCCTGCGAGATCGGCAACTGGGGGCTTCCCACCGAAGGCCACCCCTCCCCCATTCGCAATCTGAACGGAGCGATTGATGAATTTGCGATCTACAGCGCCGTTTTATCGACCTCCGAAATCCTGACCATCTACCAACAGGGCAAACCCGAATGAGATTCCTTCTTCCGATCCTTCTAGTCACCACCGCCATCGCTCAACAACCGACCAAGCCGAAAGCCACGCCCGTGAAGCTCGCGCCGGAAGTCGTCGCATCACTCGAAGCGCATCCGGGGCTTGTCTATGCCCGCTATGGCGAACGCGAGATGCAACTCGATCTCTGGCGGCCGAAGGCGGCATCGCAGCCGCTGCCCGCGATCGTTTGCATTCACGGCGGCGGCTGGTTTCAGGGTGATCGCAACTCGATGGCGAATCTGGCGCAGGCACTGGCGGCGAAAGGTTATGTCACCGTCTCGATCAGCTATCGTCTCAGCGGTGAGGCAAAATTCCCCGCCGCGATTCAGGACTGCAAGGCCGCGGTGCGATTCCTCCGTGCGAATGCGGCGAAATACGGCATCCAGAGCGATGCCATCGGCGTCACCGGATTGTCGGCGGGCGGCCACCTCGCAGCGCTGCTAGCCACGAGCGGCGGCGTGAAGGAACTCGAAGGCGACGGTGGCAACGCGGATCAATCCAGCACTGTGCAGGCCTGCGTGGCGATGGGTGCGCAGAGCGATCTCGAAAGCGCCCGCATCGGCGAACTTTCCGCCGCGCCCAACAATCCGCACTACCGCCCCTTCCTCGGCGATTCGCAGGCAAAGATCCCGCAGACCTATGCGATGGCGTCGCCGCGTCATCACCTGGACAAGGCCGATCCGCCGCTGCTCTTCATGGCCGGCGAACTCGATGATCCCAGCACGCACGCCGACGAGACGCGGGCCGACCTGGAGAAACTCGGCATCCCCACCGGCTTCATCAGGATCCCGCAGGCGCCGCATGCCTTCCTCGGCAGACAAACGTCATTCGACATCGGCCTGCAAGCCTGTGCGGAGTTTTTCGCCAAGCACTTGAAGGATCAGTGATCCTGCGTGCGGAAGAGCGATTCTTGCGTCCTTCATTTTAGTCTTGCGACACAAGCCAGACGCTTGGTATGACGGAACCACCATGAGACATTTCCTGTCGCTCCGCCCCTGGCTGCTTCTGCTGGTTCTTGCCAATGATTCTGCATTGAGAGCCCTCCCTCTAAGACCGACGGAGCCTCAGGAACCGGCTTTCCCTGTGGTGGAACCCATTCCAATCAGGGACGGAGCGTTTCTGGAGAAGGATTTCCTCGCGGAAGAACAGGCCTGGGCCCATCGCATGTTGTTGAAGCCTGCACAGGAAAAGTGGCAGAGGCAGCCATGGGCGGATGAGGCCACGGCCTTGGTGGAGGCGGCCTTTGAACAGTTCGCGAAAGACCACGCGGATTCGAACGAGCTCGCCCCACTGGCAGATCGCTTCCGTGAACTGCTCAAAAAGACCAACGAAGATCCACTCCTGCTCGAACTGGGGGCCCGTGCCCTGTTTGCCGAAAAGATGGACTGGCGTGAAGGCAGGCCGCTGCTGGAAAAAGCACTCGAACAGGGCGGACTGAACGGTGCGCTGGAAATGGTGGTGATATACTCGCGCTGGCTGGTGGCGAACAGGGAGGGCATCGACACAGACGATCTCGAGAACCGCTGGTTAAATGCGATTGAGCGGACTCTTTCGGACGGAAGTTACGATGAGGCCACGCACACGGTGCTGGTCCGACATCATGTGCTGGTGCTGAATACCATCAACTTCACCAGGCCGGAACCGCTGGAACACTACAGCCGCACTGTGGACGCCAGCACACTTCCCGACTGGGTGAAATTCACTTTGCGCGGAACCGCTGAGAAGCATCTGGCCTGGGTGAAACGCAGCGATTCATGGGCGTCGGAGGTGAAGGACGAACAGTGGAAGGGCTTTGCCGAACATTTGAAATCCGCACGCGATCTGCTGGGCAAAGCCTCGCGTCTGAGACCTGACCGCCCCGAGGCGGCGTCAACAATGATCGGCGTGGCCATGGGCGAAGGCATGGACCCGACCGAACTGCGCGCATGGTTTGATCGCTCCGTGAGCGCCCAGTTTGACTATGCGCCGGCCTACAAGGCGCTGCTCTATGCCTATCGCCCGCGGTGGAGCGGCAGTCATGCGTTGATGCTGGCCTTCGGCAAAGCCTGCGCGGCCACGAAGCGCTATGATACGATGGTGCCGTCCCAGCTCATGGTCGCCGCAATGGCCGTGACCGAGGAAATCTACAATCCCCACGCTGTCTTCCGCCATCGTGAGGTCCAACAGGCCATGGTGGACATGAGCCGTGGCTATTTGGAAGGCACCGTCTCCTCGCCGCCCCTCATGCGCCATCTGCGGGTGTCCGATGCAGCCATGTGCGCCTTTTTAGCCGACGATGATGCCCTGGCGCAGAAGGCGCTGGATGCCGCCGGCCCGCGCCTTCACCGCAGCACGCGGGATCGGCTGAGCGAAATGCTGATGCACGAAGACTTTCTACGTGCCGAGGTGGCAGCAGACAACGGCGCGTATGGCGAAGCAATTCGCGCCGCAGCCAATCCTGCGCCCAAGACTCCCCTGAGCGACATCCACGCGACATTCATGAAGATCGACGAAAAGGGACTGTCGTCAGATGCGGCTGCCTATCTGCGGGAGGCCAAGGAGATCACAGGCCTTCAAGAGGCGGTCAATGCAGGCGGCTGGGTGGACGTGCATTTCCACAAGCATCTCACCGCGTTCTATCAGTCGGAGGAAGGTGACTGGACTGTGAATCCGGACGGCAGCCTGATCTGCCACGGCACCGATCATCCACGCTCACGATTTGTGCTGAAGGTCCCCATGGAGCCCAACGTGGAGATGAAGGGCGAAATCGCCTTCGACATTCCGGACTCGGTGCAGAGAAGCCAGTTCGGTACCGGCTTTGCGCCCATGATCCACTGGCTGCCAACCTGCACCAGTGGAGTGCGTGCCATGATCTACTATCTGGGCGGCGGTTCCGCCTGCACCAAGGCTTATTGTGACGGCAACGAGAGCACGCCGGACATTCCTTTCAGCCTTCGGGAATGGAACACCTTCAGCATTCGCGCCGCGGATGGGAAGCTGAGCTACGACGTGAACGGTCGCACCATGACCTCCGGCTACGACATGGCACGTCTCGGGCTCGAGACTGAATCCGGCATGCTGGGCTTCAGCGCCTATCGCCTGCCCGTCGGAACCCAGGTGCGAGTTCGCAACGTGAGCATCCGCAAAATCACCGCGGCAGACCTAGGACCGAAAACCTCCTCTCAAGCAGACGGAGGAACATCACTGATCCGGGCTGCGGACTTCGACTGGATCTGGAAAGCCGGATTGATCGGACTGCTGGCTCTCGTGGCTATTTTCATTCCGCGCTTCATGCCCAATCGGGAAGAGTAAGACTCATCAGCCGCCGGCGAACTTCGCTCCTGGGCGAAGGGAGGAGCGGACGTCTCTCAAAGCATTTGAAGAGGCAGGCTGGCTTCACGCGAAGCAAAGCAGTCCTCTCGCTCCGTCGAGAGGAACATAGCGCTCACGCAACCACGAGCGATTGTGATCTTTGAAGCCGTTGGATGTTTGGCTGACGTTTTGCTCATCTTGCGGAGCAAGATGGCTACTTTGCTGACGCTGCGAGGTGCGTCTTCAAGAACGACGCGATCTCCTCCACCATCGGCATCATCCACGGATTCTGGCCCCAGCAGCCATGCTTGCCGCCTTGGACGATGACGAGACGGTTGGGAACCTGGAGCGCGTCGAGTTTCTTCCGCATCTCAATGTAGCGTTCGCCCGGCGTGTCGAATTCGCCTTCGATGAAGAGCATCGGAGGTGTTCTGGCACTGACATGCGTGATGGGCGAGGCGGCGACATAGACGTCTTTCTTCTCGGCGTAGGTGCCGCCGAAGAACTTGAGCTGGCTGTCGATCGGCTTCGGCGACTCCTGCGCACGTGTGGCCTGATCGACGCCTGCGCCCATGAGCACCACGGCCTGAAGAGCGCTGCTTTGGTCTGCGTTGCCACCGCTGCCTTCGAACTGCGCGGGGTCTGACGTCGTGGCGACCATGCCGGCGAGATGACCGCCCGCCGAACCGCCGACAGCGCCGATGCGCGCCGGATCGATCTTGTAAGTGGCTGCGTTCGCCCGCAGCCAGCGCAATGCAGCTTTGCAATCCTCCACCGCGCCCGGAAACGGCGCCTCGGTGGCGAGACGGTACTCGATCGTCGCGGCGACAAAACCTCGCGCGGCGAATTGTTGGGCCATCGAACGGAAAGCCTCCTTGTTGCCTCCGGTCCAACCGCCTCCATGCACCAACATCACGGCCGCGTGTGGTCCCTCGCCGGAGGGTGTGTAGAGATCGAGTTTCAGTTCACGCCCGCCGCCTGTGCCGAAGACGATGTTTTCATGAGGCGTGACTCCATCAGGAACTTTCGGGTCCACCTTGGACCGCGGTGCGTCTTTGGGGATCTCAATGAAACACTGCACGGAGACGCCGGGTGCCGCCTGGAATTGCCCCGAAAGAGTGCCGCCAAGCGGAATCAACGTCATGCCGAGGCAAAGCCAAAAAGAGGTTCTGTTCATGGAAGAATCCTAGCCAGCAGCAGGCACACGGACAAGTGTCGCCTCTGCTCAAATCATTCGGCGCCTTTTTTGGCACTCGTCCGGCCTGCGACGGGATAGAAATGAACGCCTTTCTCCTTCGTTTTCCATGGATCGCATGACACGAAACATCACCCTCATCGCCCTGCTGCTCGGTTCCTCGCTCCACGCTGAGGACGCGGAGGCCTTGTTTGTCCGCCGTGTGTGGCCGTTGTTTCAAGAGAAGTGCCTCGCCTGCCACGGCAATGACGAGAAGAAAATCAAAGGCGACTACGACATGCGCACACTCGAAAGCGCCACCAAAGGCGGCGAGAGCGAGGTGAAGGCGCTCGTGCCCGGCAAGCCGGAAGAAAGCCCGCTCTACCTCGCCTCGACACGCCAGCATGAGGATGACTGGGAGCCGATGCCGCCGAAGGAGGCGGACAAACTTTACGCGGAGCAGCTTGCGTGGATCAAAGACTGGATCGCCGGTGGCGCACCGTGGCCGGATGAAGCGAAGCGGAATGCCATCGCCAAAGCCAATGCGAAGAAGTGGAGCGCCGAAGACGGCATCACGGTGAAAACGACGGGCGCGCTGTCACCCGAGTGGGCGAACCGGCGCTACAAGCCGGAGGCACTGTGGGGCTATCAAAAAGTACAGAAGCCGGAAATCGAAACGCGGAACGGCGAGAATCCAATCGACGCACTGATCGCGATGCGGATGCCGGAAGGTGTGAAGCCAGCGAGCGCCGCGGATGCGCGCACCTTCATTCGTCGTGCGACCTTCGATTTGCTCGGCCTGCCTCCGACGCCGGAAGAGATTGCGGCTTTTGAGAAGGCGTTTGCTCAGGATGGGGATGCAGCCACGAAGGCTTTGATCGACCGGCTGCTTGAATCACCGCACTACGGCGAACGCATGGCGAGGCACTGGCTGGATGTGGTGCGCTACGCGGACAGCAGCGGTTTTGCTAACGACTACGAACGCGGCAATGCGTGGCGTTACCGCGACTATGTGGTGCGCAGTTTCAATGAGGACAAGCCCTATGATCAGTTCATCAAGCAGCAGATCGCAGGCGATGAGATGAAGTCGAACGATCCGGAGATGCTCATCGCCGTCGGCTTTCTGCGCATGGGGCCGTGGGAACTCACCGGCATGGAGGTGGCCAAAGTGGCTCGACAGCGTTTCCTCGATGACGTGACGAACAGCGTCGGTGAAACCTTCCTCGCACACTCACTGCAATGCGCTCGCTGCCACGATCACAAGTTCGATCCGGTGCCAACGCATGACTACTACTCCATCCAAGCCTGCTTCGGCACCACGCAGCTTGCCGAGCGACCCGCGTCGTTTCTGAAGTCGGAGAACACGGCTGGATTCGAAGAAAGCAAGTATCTGGAGACACGCCGGATCGAGCACATGGCCGTCTTGAAACAGCTCGACGATAAGATGCTCATCAATGCGGAGAAATGGTTCGCTGAAAAGAAGCTCGACCGCACGGTCTGGGACAAGGCGGTGGCCAATGCTCGGAAGTTTGTGCAAGGCGGCGGCCAGATGAGGAAGGCACGCAGCTTTACCGGAGTCTTCGAAGTGGCACGCAGCGCATTGCAGAAGCAAGGCCTGCCGGAGGGTCAGTATCCGCCCAAACTCGTTGGATTCACGCCGGAAGACTTCGGCAACGAACGTGTGGCGCGCAAAGGTCTCGAGCGGCTCAAATGGGAACTCGACCGCTACGAGCCGTTTGCCTTCAGCGTCTATGATGGCCGCACGCCGCAGATGGTCAGCGTGAACCAGCCAATGCGCATGCCGAAGGATCGCATGACCGAAGGTGAACTCGAGCAAACCGCGATCCTCGGCGGCGGGGATCCGTTTTCCCCCACGAAACCGGTGAAGCCGGGCGTGCTGTCGATTCTGAACACGATCGAGTTTCCTGACGCCATCGAAGGACGGCGCACGATGCTCGCCAACTGGATTGCCAGCGCCGACAACCCGCTCACCACGCGCACCATCGTGAACCGCCTGTGGCTCTGGCATTTCGGCCAGGCCATCGCTGGAAATCCCAACAACTTCGGCAGCACCGGCAAGAAGCCCACGCATCCCGAGCTGCTCGATTTCCTCGCGGCAACGCTGGTGGAAAAGAAGTGGAGCCTCAAGGAGATGCACCGCCTGATCATGACGAGCGCCGCGTATCGGCGGAGTTCGGAGCTGCAGATGGCGGATTCCAAGTTGAGCCGCGAAGACGCCGAGAAAAGCTATGCCGTGTTCAAACCGCGGCGGTTGATGGCGGAAGAACTGCGTGACGCGATGTTGAGCATCACGGGCGAATTGAATCCAGTGATGGGCGGCATTCCGAACCGGCCGGAGATCAACATCGAGGTGGCGATGCAGCCGCGCATGGTGATGGGCACGTTCGCCTCCGCGTGGGTGCCGAACCCGCTGCCCCAACAACGCCATCGCCGCAGTTTGTATGCGCTGAAGATTCGCGGACTGCGCGATCCGTTCATGGAGGTCTTCAACGAACCCGCGCCTGATTTTTCCTGCGAAGCACGCGATGTCTCAACCGTAACGCCGCAGGTCTTCAGCCTGTTCAATGGTCAGGCGAGCTATAATCGCGCCCTGGCGCTGGCGAATCGGGTAATGAAGGAGAAGGCAACTGATGCCGTCGGACGAGTCTTTGAGCTGACATTCGGCAGGAAGCCGGCGGCGGACGAAAAGGCGCTCTGCGAAGCGCATTGGAAGCAAATGGAAGCCAAGCAGGCTCAGATCTCTTTTGCGAAGCATCAACCACCGCTCACCGTAAAACGCGAAGCGGTGGAGGAGAACACGGGCGAGAAGTTCAGCTTTCATGAAAAGCTGCCGGCCTATGCCGACTTCGTTCCCGACCTGCAGCCTACCGATTGCGATGCTAAAACACGGGCGCTGGCCGACGTGTGTCTCGTCCTGCTGAACTCGAACGAATTCGCCTACCTCTACTGAGCCATGAACCGAAACTTCTTTCCCTGTGCCGGAGCACGTGCGCTGCATGCGCCGACGCGACGTGAGTTTGTCTATGGTCTCGGCACCACACTGGGCAGCGTGGCATTGACGTCATTGCTGGCCGCCGAGCAAAAAGGCCCGCTGGCGCCGAAAGGCCAGATGGTTCCCGCCAAGGCGAAGAACTGCATCTTCCTCATGATGGAGGGCGGACCGAGCCACATCGACTGCTTCGATCCGAAGCCAGTGTTGGAGAAGCTGCATCTCAAGGAGTTCACGCGTGAAGGGAAGATGAAGTCGGCGATGGAAAGCGGGAAGCGCTACTATGTGAAATCGCCGTTCAAATTCGCGCAGCACGGTCAGTCAGGCGCGTGGATGAGTGAACCGTGGCAGCATCTGCCGAAGGTGGCGGATGAGATGTGCTTCTTCCGCGGCTGCCAGGTGGACTCGGTAAATCATCCGACGGCGATGTATCAGATGAACTGCGGCAATCGCTTCGGTGGCGATCCGGCCATCGGCGCGTGGGTGACGTACGGCCTCGGTTCGGTCAACCAGGACCTGCCGGGCTTCATCGTGCTTCCGGAGGTCAGCTACCCGCAGGGCGGCAGCGCGAACTGGGGCACTGGTTACCTGCCGGCACAGTTTCAAGGCACTGCGCTGCGGTCCAAAGGTTCGCCCATCCTCGATCTGCAGCCGCCGCAGGGCATCACGCCGGAACATCAGCGGGCAAACTTGGATCTGCTGGCGAAGCTGGATGCGACGCACGCGGCGGATCATCCGTGGCATGACGAATTGAAGGCCCGCATGAACAACTACGAACTGGCCTTCCGCATGCAGATGGAGGTGCCGGAGGTGATCGACCTCGAACAGGAAGACGCGAAGACCAAAGAGATGTACGGCATCGGCAAGGACGCCACGGACGCGTTTGGCCGGAAGTGCCTGCTGGCACGCAAACTCGTGGAGAAAGGCGTGCGCTTTGTGCAGCTCTACAACGGCACCTGGGACAGCCACGACTACATTGAACGCGCGCACGGCAATCTGATTCGCGGTGTGGACCAGCCAATCGCCGCACTGATCACCGACCTGAAGCAACGCGGTTTGCTCGACGACACGCTGATCGTTTGGTGTGGCGAATTCGGTCGCACGCCCGACAACGGCGTGCGCGGCGGCACGGCTTACGGTCGCGATCACAACCCGAAGGCGATGACCGTCTGGATGGCCGGCGGCGGTTGCAAGGCAGGGCATACCATCGGCGCCACCGACGACCGCGGCATGGAGGCGATCGAGGAAGTGCGCCATGTGCGCGATCTGCACGTCACGTTGCTGCGTTTGCTCGGTCTGGATGACAACAAGCTAACCTTCTACCACGCCGGCAGATTCAAGCAGCTCTCGCAGATCGGCGGGAATCCCATCGACAAATTGATCGCATAAAAAGTGAGCGAAGGAGGCGGCACGGGACGTTCCCTTTGCCCAATGAAGAAGTTCGTCCTCCTCATCTGCCTGGCCGCACTCGCGGGTGCCGCGTGGGTGGCCCTGAAACCCTCCCAAGGAACCCAAAACACCCTAACCGTGTTTTGCGCCGCGGGCTTAAAGAAGCCGGTGGAGGTAATCGCCCAAGCCTACCAAAAGGAGACCGGCAACGAAGTGCGGCTTCAATACGGCGGCACGGGCACGCTGCTAAGCCAGATCAAAATTACTCAGCAGGGCGATTTGTTCATCGCCGCCGACGATGGATCGCTGGCAGATGCCAAGAAGATGGGAGTGACTCGCGAGGAGTTCCAGTTGGTGAAACAAAAGCCGGTGCTGGCTGTGGCCAAGGGCAATCCCAAGAAGATCACCAGCCTTTCCGCGCTGAAGCAGGACGGCATCAAGCTGGCGCTGCCAAACCCAGAGGCGGCGAGCATCGGACGCGTCACAAAGCGATTGCTGGGAGCCGAATGGGACGCACTGGCTGCCAAGGCCGCCGTGATGAAACCAACCGTCACAGAGATCGCCGCGGACCTGTCCCTCGGAGCTGTGGACGCGGCCATCCTTTGGGATGCCACTGTGCCGCAGTTTAACGGAGTGGAAATCGTCGCTCTGCCAGAACTGGCCAAGCACGCGGAATTTGCAACGGCGTCGGTACTGGCCTACTGCACTCAGACTGCAGAGGCAATGCGCTTTGCGAGATACCTTGCGGCCCCAGAAAAAGGAGGAGGCGTCTTCCAAAAACACGGTTTCAACAACGTTCCCGGGGACAAGTGGGTCGCCAGACCTGATTTGATCGTCTACAGCGGCGGTGTTAACCGGCCTGCCATCGAAAAGCTGCTGCAGGATTTCGCCACGCGCGAAGGCATCACGATGACAACAGTTTTCAACGGTTGCGGTATCCTTTGTGCGACGATGAAAACTATGGGTGACAGCAGCAACCCGAAGTTCCCCGACGTCTATTACGCGTGCGATGTGTGCTTCGTGCCCCCCGTTGCCGAGCAGTTTCCCGAAGCCGTCATGCTGACGGAGGCGGAAATTGTCATCGCCGTTCCTAAGGGCAACCCGCAGAACATCCGCACGCTTGCAGATCTGGCACGCCCTGGCCTGCGGGTGGGCTTGTGCAACGCGGAACAGTCCACTCTCGGCTTCCTGACACGGTCGATGCTGAAGTCTATGAATCTCTGGGACAGCGTGAGCAAAAACTCTTCATCTCAGGTGCCCACGGCCGATTTCCTGGTCAATCAAATGCGCACCGGCTCGCTCGATGCCGCCGTGGTGTATGGCATCAACATTCATGGAGACCCGACGCACTTTGACGCCGTGCCATTGCCAGCCGACAAGTCAAAGGCGGTGCAACCTTTTGCGGTGCGCCATGATTCACCGAATCAGCAGATGGGCCATCGTCTGCTGGCTTATCTGCGTGAGCACCACGAGAGCTTTGAGACCGCTGGGTTCGTCTGGAAAGGTAATACAGCTCCGGTTAAGAGCGCTGATATCGTGCTGCCTGAGTGGTTGAAACAGAAGCAATAGTTCTGGCAGGACGATCATCCTGCCTTGAGGACCTGCTCCAGACCGCTCGCGAGGAGATCGTGCTGCCAGTTCATAAGGTGACCGGCCGGATTGCCATCGATGACCAGTTCTTCAATGGTTCCCCGTGATCCAAGCAACGAAGGTTCGATTTCGAGTCCTTGTGCCACTTTCTCCCGGTGGGCACAGAGCTTGTCGATCTGATCCCGCTGCGCATCACTGAGGCGTCCTTTGATTTTCTTCGCACGCATCGGCCAGTCCGCAGACGAAGACGCCGTGATAGCTGCCACGATATCGAAAAACTCTTTTTTCCAGCGAGGGCGCCAGCCATTGGGAGGATTCAGCGACTGTCCCGTCTCAAATTGTTCGGCATAGGCAACCATCTGCTTGTTGGACATGATCTTGAAGCAGGGGGTGTCCCGCTCCTTTGCAATGCCTTCACGCCAGTCCCACATGGCTTTCAAAATGGCCAGACCTTTGGGATGCAGACGCCCGCATCCCTGCACGCGCCAAGGGTCCTCACGAGCCACGTTGTCACGCGCGGCCACGTCTTCCTGCAATGAACGACAGCTTTGGTGGAACCACTCTTCACGGCCTTTTTCACGAAGCTGCGCAACGAACTTGTCCGCAATCGGCAGCAGATAGCGCACATCATCCACGGCATAGGAGAGCATGTTTGGCGGGAGCGGACGACGGCTCCAGTCAGCCTTTTGAGAAGCCTTGCAGAGATCGAGATCAAAGTTGTTCTTCACCAGCGCCGCGAGGCCAAACTGGCGCGCCCCAAGAAGACGTGCTGCGATCTGCGTGTCACGAATCACCCGCGGGCTCCAATTATAAGTGCGCCGAAGCATTGTCAGATCATAATCGGCACCGTGGAACCACAATTCGTGTGCATCGAGCAATTCCAACAACGGCGAAACATCGGAAATGGCGAGCGGATCCACCAATGAATAACGACCGGCACAGTTCACCTGAAGAAGACAGAGCTTTTCGTGATAGTGATGCAGGCTGTCGGCCTCTGTGTCGAGGCAGCAGCGCTTGTCGAGACTCTCTGCGAGCCAGACCCGCATTTCACCGACCCATCGTTCGAGATGAGCCGACGTATCGATGAATTCGTAATCCGCCTGTGTTAAACCGACTTCGCTCATTTGAGTCCCATCAGGAGGATTTCAGCATTGTTGCTGGTGCGGTTGATGTTGCGAATCAGCGTCTCGAGAGCCTCTACCGCAGGGATGGCAGCAAGCTGTTTGCGCACCTGGGTGATGCGCCTGAACTCGTCAGGGTGATAGAGCAAATCATCACGGCGTGTGCCGGACTTAAGCAAATGAAGCGCAGGAAATATCCGGCGTTCGGAGATTTCACGATCGAGCGTGGCCTCCATATTGCCAGTCCCTTTGAATTCCTCAAAGATCACCTCATCCATCCGGCTCTCGGTTTCGATCAACGCGGTGGCGATGATCGTCAGGCTGCCGCCTTCCTCAACATTGCGGGCAGCGCCGAAGAACTTCTTGGGTTTCTGCAATGCCTTGGTGCCAACACCTCCTGACATGATGGCTCCTTTTCCGCCCTGCATGGCATTATAGCCACGTGCGAGACGCGTGATGCTGTCGAGCAGGATGACGACATCTTTTTTCATTTCAACCAACCGGCACGCTCGCTCACGAACAATCTCGGCAACCTGGCTGTGCCTCTTCGGGCTCTCATCGAAGGTAGAACTGTATATCTCACAGCCCTGCACGGTCTCCTCAAAATCAGTGACCTCCTCTGGACGTTCGTCGAGCAGCAAGACAATGAGAGTGATCTCTTTGTGATTTTGCGAAATCGACTTGGCAATGTCCTTGAGGATCACTGTCTTGCCCGAACGGGGCGGTGCACAAATTAGACCTCGCTGCCCCTTGCCCAACGGCGCCACGATGTCGAGAATGCGGGAACTGACAGCACAAGGCTTGGCGGTTTCCAAAATGATGCGCTTGTTGGGAAAGGTGGCCGTAAGCTTGTCGAATTCGGTGGGTATCTCCCAATTCTCGATCGGCACCCCTTCAACTTCTGTAATGCGATCGATCGCCAGATATTTGTCCCGATCTTTGGGCGCCTTGGCAATGCCGGTGATTTTCTGACTCGGGCGAAGATTAAATTTCCGCACCAAGAACAAAGGAACAAACACATCCTCCGGCAAAGGAGCGAAACTATACTTGGGATACCGAATGAGTCCGTAGTTGTCCGGCCCAATTTCGAGTATGCCTTCAACCTTGAGGCGGGTCTTGTGTTCGGCCATCCATGAGCACACGTCATAAATAAGCTGATGCTTAGTGCGGCTGGCATTCAGTCGAAACCCGACCGAATCAGCGAGTTCCAATAAGTCCGCGAGCGAGTTGTTTTGCAGCTCATTGATCGACACTTCCTGAGGAAATGGAGGCTGCGCACCTTCCGCCTTGGGCGGTTCTGCCGCCTGCTGTTCCCCAGCGTCGGGTGCAGACAACGTGATGGATGCGCTCTGCCCCTGCTGCTCAGAATTTGACTGAGAGGGATCAGCAGGAGAAAGGGATTCCGGCTCTTGTTGGGCGACGGGAGCCGCAACCATGGCGGGGGATTCGGTAGATTGGTCGTTCATGCTTGCAAGAGTGGACTTGCCAGCGTCAGCACCTGAGCATCAAGAGAGGCCAGAGAACCGTCATTCCAAATGACGGCATCGGCTCTTTCAACCTTGGCTTCGATGGGCCACTGGGCATCCAGAAACTTGTGAACGGTCTGTTCATCGAGTCCCCGGGTTTCCATCATCCGCCTGACCTGCACCGACCGGCTGGAAGCCACCACGATGACAAAGTCTGCTGAAACTGTAGATCCAATCTCATAGTGGAGGGGAACTTCCGCAAGGAAAAGATTCACTCCTGTCTTCACTGCGTCTCTTCGGCCCATCTCAAGCGCGGCGAGAACGGGCGGATGTATTAAGGCTTCCAATTTCTGCCGAAGCAAAGGGCGCGGAAGAACTGTGTCACGCAACCATCTGCGGTTAGCCTCGCCGGTAGGCAACTGCGCTTGCACTCCAAATGACGCAACCAACTGCTGAACCACCTCTCTATCTCTCAATATCCCCGCTACTGCATCGTCCGCAGAGAAAGTCCTCACAGCCGAATGAAGGCTGTGCCCATACAGACTTGCCATGAAGGCACTTTTGCCACAGCCTGCCCCGCCAGTGATAATCCATGACTTCATGAGTTGGGTGAACGGTAATCAATTCAGCGGGACGTCCAGCGCAAAAAATTAGGCAGGAGGCTTTTTACAGCACCCCTGCCTAATTGAACTTTCGGAGAAAAATAACCTAATTTACGGAGCTGCCACGGAAGGCAACAATGTGCCTACTGAACCAGGCCCTGCTGCTGCATCACCTTGCTGAGGAGCGACTGATTTAATTCGCTGACCCGAAGGATCGATCAAGTGCGCTGTGACAAAAATCATGAGATTGCGTTTGAAATGCTGCTCAGATTCAGTCTTGAACAAACGTCCCACAAAAGGAAGGTCTCCAAGAAGTGGAATTTTATCCTCCACATCCTGAACATCTTCGCGAATCAACCCGCCCAAAGCCACGGTCTGACCATCCCAAATTGACACACCTGTGGTGACTTTACGAACCGAGAAAACCGGCTGGTTGATCACATTGGGCGTAATCAAACGCTCCGGCTGACTAATTGGAATGTATGAAGTATTTCCAGGGGGAATACCAGCCGTCAACTGAATCGGGAGAACCGATTGGCTGGATGGAGAGAAGATTGGTGAACCATAATTGATGAAACCATCAAATTCCACCACTTCTGGCGACAGGCTAAGTTCAATAGTGTTTCCATCGGCGCCAACCGTTGGCTCAGCTTCAAGGCGGACCCCAGTCTGGCGCATTTCAAAAGCCGTCGGTGTTGTGGGAGTAGCGATTTGCTGACCGCCACCACCACCCAGGCTGAGATTACCACCATTTCCTTGCGGCAACTGCGGCGGGTCGAATTCCGTTGGGTAAATGAACTCACGGGTGACTTCCATCGTAGCACGAGTACCACTTTTGGTGGTCACACTTGGAGCACTCATCAAATCCACCCCTTTTTTCTGGCTCAAGCCGCGAATAACCATTTGGAACTGAGGGTCTGTGAAAATACCAGCAGCTGAGAAAATCCCAGGAGCGACATTTGAAACGCCAGTTGTCGCCCCCGTCGTCAGCAGATTGTCAATGCTGTTGTTGCTGACCGCGTAGTTACCAGA
Source organism: Prosthecobacter sp. (assembly GCF_020439865.1). GTDB lineage: Bacteria > Verrucomicrobiota > Verrucomicrobiia > Verrucomicrobiales > Verrucomicrobiaceae > Prosthecobacter. Next base: position 47,809 of record NZ_JAGRPF010000079.1, on the reverse strand, counting down.
ACGCAGACCAGACGAAATTGGGCCAGAGCCTGTTGGGAAAACTGGCGTTGTTCCAGCTGGCGGAAGCCCCGCCCCATTTGGAACAGGTCCTGCAAATGCGCCAACGATCGGAATTGCAGGAAATACTACAACGGGAGGGGTTCCCGTTGCTACTGAGGGACTCACATAATTACTCGTGAATGGATAATTGGCGGGAGAGAATGCGTTGCCAGATCCTGTATTTCCCCCTCCCAAGAAGACATTGTTTCCATTCATTCCAACGCTGCCGAGGAGCCAGTCAAATCCCAGTTCCTCTGTGTTCTTCTGAGTCACTTCGACAAATTTGGACGTAATTACAACCATCTTAGGTGCCGACTTTGTGGTGGACTCAACATAAGCCTCCACCAAATCCAAATTGGGTTGAGTATTCCTAACCACCAATTGAGAAGTGGCTGGATTATAGCTAGCCGAGGAGCCTTCGGGAAAAGTAATGCCAGCTGCTTCCAGAATCTGCTTGGCAGACTTCCTCGCTATCAATCCACTGCCGCCACCGCCACCACCGCCAGCTGCAGCAAAAGGGTCTGCCGGAGCCGCAGGAGCTGCAGCACCCACATCTCCCCCGCCTGAACTCAGGAAGTCTGGGGGCACTCGGTAGCTGCGAGTGTACTGCTCACTGGCATTCTCGGAAAGCGGCACCACAAGGACAGCATGCGCCTCAACTTTATACTTCATCTGAGCAAGTTCAGTCACATAACGAAGCGCCTCAGACATCGGCACATCCTTCAAATCGAGGCTGATCGACGCATTACTTGGCGCATCACCCGTTCTGAGAATGATGTTAACACCTTTAACTCCGGTGTTGTCCGTGAAGGTATCCAAATCACGGCTCTTGACCCGCAAGTACTCAATAGCTTCTTCAATGGTGGCTCCTTGGAATTGCACTGTGGGGAAAATGATTCTGTTCATCTTCTCCGTGAGGTAAGCACCCGGGCTGCGTCCCACACCATAATCGATGGTCACAGCTGTTCCTTGAACCGGAATTTTGTCTTCCCAAGACTCAGCCACTTGGGCCAGCATCTTGGCGCGGTTTTGGTTATATGCAGCCTTGAAGTACTCCATGCGTTTACGCTCGGCGTTTTCCATACCACGGCGGGCTGCACCATTGTATGGATCCACGCGCAGCACGTCTTGATACTGGCTGATTGCCGTATCATAGTTGCCGATTTCCACAGAGCTATTAGCGAGCAGAAGTCCTTTTTGAACTTTGCCAACATTCTCAACGTGCTCCGGGGTTAGAGCCGGAGGCCAGCGATCTGGATCCTCCAATTGTTTCAAAAAGGAAAGCGCTCCCTTATGGCCAGGGATGGTAACCAAAGCACCTTCAAGCAATTGACGAGCCTCCTTGTAATTGCCAACCTTGGCGCGTTCACGTGCAACCACGACACTACAATCTGCATGTTTTAGCTGCGCAAGATCAAGCCAGTCACGCGTGAGCGGGGCATTAGGGAGGGCATCAATCGCCGCCTTATAAGAGCCTAGAGCTCCTTCATAATCGCCTTCGCTGAAAAGCTTATCGCCACGATCCATGGCGGTGCGGGCATCCTCGATACGAGCATAACGACGAGCGATCTCGCGATTAGCCATTCCTGACACGGAACTTTGAGCCATGATCGACGGCGCTGCCGCAGTCAAAACGAGGAGGGAAAGGTTGAACACCAGACGGGAGTGATGGGTCATAAAGCGAACTGACAGCATTTTTGTGGTAAAGTAAGATTACTAGCAGAAGGGGGAGAGCTTTGGCGAGTTAATTTTTCAATCGGTTGAAAAAAGGCGATGTGTTATCCTTGCTGAATTTCAATGGTTTCAGAGGTAGGTTTGCCATCTTTTCCGAGAGGCGCGATAATCGCTTTGGTCTCCTCCAATTTTGTGATGTAATAAGTGATACCTAGGCCAGGAAGAACGAAGGTTTTGCCCTCCCGAACACCTGGTATGATGTGGCGCTTCTTCCAGCGAAATTCCAAGACGGCTTCATACTCCGCAAGATTGATCTCCTTGCCTTGGACAAGTTCAAATTCCTTGTTGGAGGACAAGTCGAGAGCTTTAAGAACAAAAACATCCATCTGCCCGAGAGTCGGGTGCTGAATGGTGTCTTTTTTTGACGAGAGAATCTTGAAGCGCACCACTCCTTTTTCAAAACCAAACGGCTCGTTGATGCCGGCAAACTTACTACTTTTTGGCTCGGGGGCCAACCGTTGGATTTGGAACGTTTTACCATCCCCGCTGACCATCTTTAGGATATAATCGTGGCTAACCCGCTTCTGCAAATAGAGCTTGGTCGTGTAGGGCGGCATCGAATTCGCATCCCTCGGATTGGTCTTGGCGTTAAACTCCTCCAGATTGGAAAACCCGTCATCGTCAGCGTCCAAATCCCCCACATTCGGGGAGAAAATGTGAGGAAGCTGGGCTTCCGGTGGGCTTTTGGACCGATCACCCACCAGAAAAACATTTGTCATTGGCTCACGGAACTTTGGCTCGGCAAGGGTCAGATCAAACAGTTCATTGTCCTTCATCACCAGGAGCACCGACTTGTTCAACGGTACGGCCTTGCCGTTGCGAACAGGCGAAACCCATGAGTATTTTTTCTTGATGGTATTGGTGGCATCCTCGACCGCCTGGGTGTTGGGAGCGCTCAGCTCGTTTCTAGACGTAGCCTGCGTCAGAGCAAGACTGTCCTCGAATCCTTGAGATTCGAGGACGAGATAGACTGCCACGCCAATTGCGAGAAGGGCGGAGATCGTCAGGATAATTTTTTCGTAGCTTTTCTGCATGGTGCGATAAGGCAGCAGGGGTGAGTAAAAATCGGCAAAGATGGGTGATTGGCAGAAATGGAAATCCTAGCCCTTGGCGGCGTCCAGAAACTTAATCAAATCGATCTCCAGCCTGACCTTCAAATCCTCTTCGCCCACGACGGACACCGCATCATCAGGCGCCGCAGGTGGAGGCTTGATCACATCTGATGCAGCAGCCGCAGACTCAGCGGAAGCCGCTTCGGCTGTCCCAGCCCCTCCATCAGTTGGCAGCGCCTCAGGAGGTTTTACATCCGAGCGAAGGGGCCCTTCCTGATGCTGGTTTTCGATGCGCAGCAGCCGCAGGGTCGTAAAATACTTCATTTCGGAAGGGTTGGCAAGCCGGCTGATCAGGAGCTGGAGCGGGCCTTGATCCAAGGTCAGGACTACTGAAATCTGCCTTTTCTCGTAGATGCCGGCGGCTGTTTGCTGCCGCCCCTGCATCCCCGCTGTATTGTTGCCCTGCACCGAGGTCTGCCCCTGTTCGACAGCCAGCTTCGAACGCTCCAACAAATCCACGGACTTTACACCACACTTCAAGAACAGTTTCACCAGCTCGTCCATCGCATCGAGAAAACTTGAGAGCTCGGCGGCTGCGGCTGCGGATTTCGGCAGCCCTGTAGTATAATCGTCGAACCCAAAGGCAAACTCAGATGGTAGCTGCATTCGGGAAGCCGCCTCCGCACGTATCTCCGCAATTTTGGTCTTGAGCTTTGCCTGAAACTCGATGTCCTTGATCGCCTGAACTGGCGGCTGAAGGTAAAGCAGGGCACCACCGAGCTGATTGACCATGGACGCATACTTGTCGACCAAGGCCTGCTTGGCCTTTAGATTGCTCTCGGTTGGAGCCAGGGGAGCCCCCTGTAGTGCAGCCACCTGACTGCCCATGCTCAAATATCCGTCTTTGGTTTCAGAGTAATTGCTCCATTCATCAAACACCAAATATCCCAAGGCAAGCGAGCCTGCGATAATGACGCCAAGAATGGCAGCGAGCGGTTTGTTTTCACGAATCCAGTCCATGGTCTTTATTGAAATTTCAAAGGAGAGCTCAGAGGCATTTTAATCTCGAAGTGGTAGGCGTAGCGGTCTTCCTCGACCCCGCTGTCAACTTTCACGTATTGATCACGTTTGGTTTCAAAATCTGGCACGAGGAAGGCGTCCATTTTTGCCACCTTGGCGGCAAAGTCATAAACCACCTTCTGCTCGCCTTCCGTGTTCCTGCGATACAACCCTTGGAGACGCAGTTCATAGACAGGAGCCGCATTAGGGTCCGTTGCAGCGGCCGCCCCTCTTTTCTCCTCGTTACCCCCACTCCAAAGAGCAGCCGTGAGCGGCTTCCCGTCTTTGGTCACTTCAACCACAGTCAACCAGATGAGGTCATTGTCGAACTGCTGATTGAGGCCATTGAGCAATCGAACCCACCAAGAGCGGTCGGTTACCGCCTGCTCCAACTGCGAGCTCCTCTGGCGCAACTCCTCTTGCTTGGCTTCCAACTGACGAATTTGATTCGCCAGATTGGTCAAACGAGTACCTTCCACCTGGATGGCTGCTGCACGGTCTTGAATTGCCACCGTGGCGTTTTTAAACCAGAAGAGAGAGGCTCCAAGCGCACCCATGATACAAAGCCCCGCCAAGACCAGAGCCGGCGCACGACGTGCCGCATCACGCGAAGAGGCCAGAGCATCTGGAACCAGCTCGATTTCACACGGGCAAGCGCCCATGCCACGCAAGGCCAGACCCGCCAGTTCACCAAGTGCCGGAGCATCCACCTGGGCGGCTTCCGCGCTCACACCACGATCCAACTGAACACCGCGGAGGCCGTTGAACAACTCGACGGGAAGTTTCAGTTTTTCTGCAAAGAATTCAGCTATGTAACCCGCCGCCGACCCGCCGCCGGCCAAGAAGACCCTTTTCGGAGCACTGCCACCCTGCTGGCTGCGATAGAAAGTAATCGTCCTCATGATTTCGGCATGGAGCCGGGTCATTGAGTTGCGCATCACCTTGGACATGGCGTTCACCCCTTCATCCGGATGATCTTCAACCGCTCCACCAAGAGCAACAAAGCCTTGCGAGCGCTTCTGGCGCTCCGCCTCGGCAAATGGAACATTGAACTCCTTGGCAATCGCGTTGGTGACCGCCGCACCTCCGACGAGCAGATTGCGGGTAAAAAAGCGATCTCCATCGACAAACACCAAGTTGGTCGAACGAGCTCCCAGGTCCACAACCAAAGCGGGCTCATCGACATCGGGATAGCTGTAACGGAACGCGTTGTAGAGCACGAGAGGCCCCACATCGACACCCACCACCTTGATCCCACAAGAGACGACTTCCTCGTACATCTCGTTCAGCGGCTCGCACTTCATCGCGGCGAGCACCACCTCGACCTCACCAACGTCCGATTTGGCGACCACTTCGTAGTCCCACGAAACTTCGTCCAACTGCCACGGAACATTCTGACGCGCCTCAAATTCGACGATCTGGGCCAACTTGTCCCCTTGCACCGGAGGAAGTTTCACAAAGCGACTGAACACGGGATGGCCAGGCACTGCACACCATGTTTTTTGCCCTTTAATTCGCAGTTTTCCCACGAGTTCGCTGAGCGCCACCTTGAGTTGCGGAAGGCGGCTGACATCCACTGAAGGATCGCCATCCATCTCCACAATCTCATACTTCTTCAGAATCAGGTCCCCCCCCGACGTTTTGCCGAAGACCGCTCCACTGACACGTTGGGAGCCGAGACTGATGACTGCAATGCTGTTTGGATCTGCCATGCTGAAATGTTTCTACGCGTGATCTGCCGGGGATGGATTTCTCGGGCGCTTGTTACTTCGCCTTGACCGGCACATCGTAGTCACCCCACAAAATGCTAAACGGGGTCTGCGCCTTGCTCAAAAGCATGCCCTGTAAAAAGGCAAAACTGTCCTTCTTCTCCTCCCACCAAGGTCCTTTGCCCAGATTTGTGTCACCTGCGATGCGCTTACCCTCGGCAAAGACCTCAACCCCCCATCCTTTGACATCAGATGAAACAGTCACCACATCCTTTTGAAAAACGGACTTCATCGTAGCAGGCGAGATATAAGCAAGGGCATGATTCTCACCAGCGGGTATGCTGACAAGATCCAAAGTTCCTTCGACAACCTCAAATTTGCCATCTGTCGTCGTGTGTTGTAGCGCCACATAGATGGCCATTTGGAGCGAATCATACGTTCCTTTGTTACCGCCTGCACTGACGGGGAGTTTGACATCGAACTCGATGTCCACCTCTACCCAGTTTTTTGGCCGCCAACGCTTCTCCCGCACATTGCCGGCTGAAAACTGCGGGGTCGGCTGCTCAGCGACCGTCACACGCTTGATGTCCACCTTGATCGCAGGCAAAGTTTCCTGAACTGCAGGAGCCTGGGCATGGGACGCCGTAGCGAGGACGAGGAATGCAAAGGCCGTTGTGAGGAGTTTCATGAATGCTTTCGGTTGTTCTTGTTAATTTAGGGTTTTATCAGCAAAACACCCTGCGCATCAAGCAGGGATTCTCAGAAAGTCGCGAAAATACTCCACCATGCGTGAAAATCCGTCTTCGAAGGACACTTTGGGTTCCCAATCCAAAGGTTCTCGCGCCAGCGTGATGTCGGGTTGACGTGCTTTCGGATCGTCCGCAGGCGGTCGCAAAGTTCGATTTGGGATTTGCTGCCGGTGATCTTAAGATTGGCCTTGGGCAAGTCCATCAACGTCATCTCGGTCGGATTGCCAATGTTCACCGGTTCGTGATGGTCACTTACAGAAAGGAAAGCCGGCAGGTTCCGTCACATCGGCAGACTTCTTTTCAGTCTTCTTTTAATTGCAAATTGAGAAGGCGTTCGTTGGAGAACGGGCGGAATCGCGAGGCGAGCCCATGATGGTTGAAGCAAAAGACCATGTGACACCCCCGAAATCATCTCGAGCTTGTGCGACAAGGCTTTTACCACGTAAACTGGCCCTCCACCATGCTCACCTGCACCCGACTCGCCATCCTGTTTCTCTTCTCCATTGTCCTGCCCGCCTGCGGACCTTCCTCGGACGTCGAATCAGAAGTTGCTGAACTCGAAAAAAAGAACAACCAGGCGCCGGCCAAGACACCGAACGACACCCCGCCTGCCCCGCCCCTGACGAAAGCCCCCGGCCCAGTCACCAACGACGTAAGGGCCGAGATCATTCTGCTCGTGCCGGATGTCCGAGTGCCCATGCATGAATTCCAGCGCAACGGCCTCGCCATGCTGGTCGGCAGACAGGCAGGCTACATGCTCACCACCAAAGATGCCGCAGGCAGCAGCGCGCAGCAGATCGAGCAGTTTCGCCAGGCCATCGCTGCCAAGCCCGCAGCCATCATCGTCGAACCTATCGATCCCCCGGCGCTCGCCGCCCTGATCGTCGAAGCTCAAACCGCCGGTGTCATCGTCATCGGTTTGGACAAGCGCATGCTCAAAGAGGGCTGTGCCAGCATCGTTTACAGCGACCAACGTCTTCTCGGACGCATGGCCGCCGACACCGTGATCGAGGCCCTCAAGCGCAAAGCGACGGAAGAAAGCCAACCCGAAGTCAAAGGACGTGTTGTTCAGTTGCGAGGTGCCGCTGACGACCACGACTCCGCTGAAATGGCCGAGGGTTTCAGCGAGGGCCTGCGCACCCAGCCCGGCGTCATTCTTGTCCATGATACTCCGGCCGACTGGAGCGCAGAGGCAGCGACGCAGCGCACGGCCGAGGCGTTTCGTCTTCAGAAAAACTTCGACGTAATCTACGCACACAACGACGCCATCGCGGTCGGTGCGGCGAAAGCCGCTGAAGCCGCAGGGCAGCGTGAGAGCATCTTTATCATCGGCACCGACGGAATTTCCGGCCAGAAGAAGGGCATGGAACTCGTCCGCGAAGGGGAGATCGACGCCACCATCGTCCGTCCCGCCTTGGTCGATCTCGCCTTGCAAATCGTCGTCAAACTCCGTGCCGACAAGACCTTTAAGCCCGAGCCTGCGTACGAGATCCAGCCGGTGGCCGTCGTTCCGAAAAACGTCGAACAATCCCTCCGCGTCGGCACCTACAAGCTGCCGCGGCTGTAATGGCACCCGGCTCCTGATCAGGCACCCCCCTCTCAATTCAGGTGTGCGCATAAAAACCGCCCATTTCCGGCGGTCTGCGGACAAAAACCACCCACCGTTCCCCTGCCTCAATCTCCGTGATTGCCGCCCTCTGCCACCGTCGTAATCTTCACTCTGCCATGGTACGCCCGTTTGCCACCATCCTCCTGACTCTCCTCACCCTCCCCTTCTTGAGGGCCCAGGAAGCCGCCGCACCCAAACCGGACGCCAAGGAGCAGCTCGAAGCCGCGCAGAAACTGCTCAAACAAGTCTCGCCTGGCGTGTTTGATCTCAACGGCATCCAGATCACCGCCGCCACACGCGAAGTGCGCATCCCGTGCAACATCCTGCATCAAAAGCTGCCGATCGAATACGCCCTGTGCAACGACACCGGTGAAAAGCTCCACGAAACGATCCTGCAGACTGCCGTTCGTCCCATCCAGATTCAGCTCGCCCTGCTCCTTGCCAATTATCAGCCTGCCACCCTTGGCATTCTCGACAAGCTCGATCCCAAAGAAGAGCGCCCCTACCGGGCCAAAGACACCGAGCCCAAAACCCCCGGCGCCAACCGCCTCGCCATCCACGTCGAATGGAAGGACGGCGACAAAGTGAAACGCGTCCCGCTCTCCGACTTCATTCAGGACATCGACAAACGCAAAACACCCGACGACCTCGACACCTGGATCTTCAACGGCTCTCAAATCGACGAGACCGGCTTCGTCGCCGAACAGACCGGATCCATCATTTCCACCTATGTGGATCTCAGCGCCATGATCAACTCCCCTGCCAAGGGCAACCATCGCGACGATCTCTGGATCAGCATGCCCTCCAACATCCCGGCGGAAGAGACACAGGTCACGCTTATCATCACTCCCGCGAAGTAGCGCCCACTTGAAACTTTAAACCTGAAACTTGGAACTCCACCGACCATGAAAATCCCAACCCTTCTTCTCACCCTGGCGCTTGGCACCGCCTCCGCCTTCTCCCAGGCCACCACCCAGCCAGACCGCAATGCTTCCCTCAAACAGGAGCTGCGTCTCGGCGTTGAACGCGGTCTCAACTTTCTCCGCTCGAAGCAAAACCCGCAGACCGGTCAGTGGGGTGAGGCCGAACCCGTCGCCATGACCGGACTCGGCATCATCAGCTTCATGCTCGATCCCAACCGCAAACCCGGCGACCCCGTGCCTGCCGAAGTCGAGAAGGCCACGAAGTTCCTCATCAGCAATGCCAAGCCGGACGGCGGGATCTACGTCAAGGCACGCGGCAACTACAACACCGCGCTCGCCCTGACCGCGCTCATGCTCAATCCCAAGCCTGAAAACGAAGAGGTCATGCTCAAGGCACGACGCTACCTCGTCCACAACCAGCTCGACCTCGACGAAAAGGGCAAGCAGGACAACCCGCTCGACGGCGGCATCGGCTATGGCGATGACAAAGGCATGCACGCCGACCTTTCGAACATGACCTTCGCCCTCGAAGCGCTCTACTATTCCCAGGCCCTCCTCGCCGACAAAGGCGACGCCGCCAAAAACGAGCCGCAACTGAACATCAGCGCCGCCATCGACTTCATTCAGCGCTGCCAGAACCGCCCCGAGAGCAACAAGGCAGGCTGGGTCAGCAAAGATCCCGACGACGCCGGCGGCTTCATCTACAACCCCACCGAAACCCGCGGCGCCAAAGTTGAAAACCCTGACGGCAGCATCGCTCTTCGCAGCTACGGCAGCATCAGCTACGCCGGACTCCTCAGCTTCATCTACGCCGGCTTGGAAAAAGACGACCCGCGTGTCAAAGCCGTCATTGAATGGCTGGAGAAACACTACAGCGCCGACGAAAACCCCGGCCTCGGTGCCGCCGGTCTTTACTACTACTACCAGACGATGAGCAAAGCCCTCAGCATCGCCAAGATCGACTTCATCAAAACGAAAGACGGCAAGCTCATCGACTGGCGCAAAGACATCACCGAAAAGCTCCTCAGCCTCCAAAAAGGCGACGGCTCCTGGGCCAACACCGAAGGCCGCTGGATGGAAAGCGATCCCGTCCTCGTCACCAGCTACATCCTCATGGCCCTCGGCCGCATCCATCAGACGCTCTAAGTCCCCTGGGCGGTTCCGTAGTACCGGCTTCAGCCGGTCAAGTGCGCTGACAAAAGCCGCGCTCCACATCGCTCTCGACACGCGACCATCGCCTCCGGTAGTCTCACCGGCATGTCGCTTCATGCCCGCAGTCTCCTTCTGCTCCTTGCGTTTGTGTTAAACACGGTGGTGCAGGCGGAGAAACCGCAACTCACCACACGAGTCTTCAAAATCCCTTCCGACCTTTTGCCGGTGGGAGGCAGCCCCAAGGGAGGTGATGCAGGGGCTGCCGCAGCAGCCGATCCTTTTGCTGCAGGTGTTACACCAACCGCCCCTGATGACTCCGTCTCCCCCCGGGCCACCGCCAAAGCGATTCTCGAAGCCCAGGGAATCACCTTCCCGAAAGGAACCAGTGCGACATTCGATCCCACCACCGGCCTGCTTTCCATCACCAATACCCAGGCCAATCTCGACCTCGTTGAAGCTTACGTTAAGGTTCTCTCACTGGACTCGCCGTGCACCATCGCCTGCATTGTCACCGTCATCGAAGGTCCTGGTGAAATCATCCGTCAGGCCAATGCCGCCGCGTCGCACACGACAGACGCCTCCAAAGAACTCGCCACGCTGCTCGGCCACGCGAAAAAACCCGGCTCCAACGTTCGCGTCGTCGGAGATGCCTTCCTCGAAACCAAGTCCGGCACCCGCGCCATCACCAATGCCGTGCGCGAGCACGTCTATGTCTCCGCCCTCGAAATGGATGCGAAGAGCCGTTCATCCGCCGTCCAGGAAATGCGCCCGATCGGCCTGCATCTGGAATATGAGCCGACCCTCGGCGCGGATGGCGTCACCATCGATTCCACCCTCAGTTTGGAAGTTCACCCCGCCCCTCCGGCGGAACGTCAGTTCAGCCTCACCGAGCCCATCACCGGCAGCACCGCCGAGTTTCCCACCACCGAGATTCACTGCGCCCATTTCACCACCGCATTCACGAGCACCAGCGGCAGCACCAAACTCGTCGGCATTACCAAGGCCGTGGGCACGCCCAAACAGAGCGAAGACACTCTGTGGGCCGCATTTGTCACCCTCACCGTGCGCCGGGTCGAAAGCCTGCCCTCTCCTGCAGCAGCGACCGCGCCGGTCGCGCAAACACCTTCCGGACTGAAGGCCGCCGCATTCAACGTGCCCGACGGTTTGTTTGAATCGTTCATGGAACAGCCTCAGCCAGTGCAGGCGTGGTTCGAAGCCAACGGCATCACGCCGGTCAAAGGAGCCTCTGCCAGACACACCCACGGCCTCCTTCAAATCATCAACACTCCCGACAACATTGAGCGCATCGCCGCCCTGATCGATGAATGTCTCCGTCTATGCCCCAGGACGGTCGCGTTCACGTTGCACACGCTTCAGGCACCTGCCGCTTTCCTGCGGAACCTCACGCGCCAGATCGTCGCATCAGCCGATGACGCTGCCATGCTGGCAGCTGTGGAAGACGCGATGGCTCGTGGCGATGCCACTTTCATCGACTCCATCTTCCTCGAAACCAAATCCGGCATGCGTGCCTCACATGAATCCCAACGCGAACACGTTTATGTGTCTGAATTCGGTACCGATGACAAAGGCCAGCCTCATCTGGCTTTTGAGATGCGTCCGGTCGGATCCATCCTTCAAATCGAACCTGTCGTCCGGGCCGATGGACTCACGGTGGAGATCGCCCTGGACAACGAACTGCATACGGCTCTGCCGGAAACACGTCACGATCACTTCCGAGATCCTGCCTCAAACAAGGCCTTCGAGATGCCAGCCGTCGATTTCCATCTCACCAAAACCATCACCGGCATTAGCGTGACGAAAGGTGGAACGAAATTGATCTCACTCAACAAACCCACCGGTCGCGGCGACGCCGATGTGCTCTGGGCCACGTTTTTGAAATGTGATGTCGTGCCGCACGTGGCAAAGAGAGTCACGTCGGCTCCTGAAAAACCACGCCCTCTCATATCGCCGAGCCCTCACACCGACGAACAGTTCACCCGCGCCTTTCGTGTAGATCCACTGGTGATGGAAGACTTGATGAAACCAGAAGCGGGTTCCACAAAGAGCGCCAAACAAGTTTTTGAAGACGCTGGTATCTCATTTCCTGAAGGAGCTTCTGTTAGCTACGGTCCTGCCACCAGCCAGATCATCGTCCGCAACACTTCCGAAAACCTCGATAAAGTGGCGCAGTATCTCGAAAACTTGGACGATCGTTATCGCCCGCTCAACACCTCCTTCACGGCCCATGTCCTCCAAGGCCCCGGCCCGTTGCTGCGCCGTCTCACGGCCCAAGCCGCTGCGAAGAGCAATCATCGCGCCGAACTCGATGAACTGCTTGCCGCCGTGAAGGCCGGAACCGTGCAGCATCTCAACACCGCACGCATTGAAACCAAGTCCGGCACCCGCGCCACTTCCACACAGGCCAATGAACACATCGCACTGAGTGAAATCAGCGTGAACGACAAAGGAGTCCCCCGATTCGAGCAGGAAATGCGTGAGGTTGGATTCCGCGTCGAACTCGAACCCACCGTAGGTGCAGACGGCGTCACCATCGAAGTCACACTCGCTCCTGAGTTTCATACCGCTCCACCCTTGGAGCATCGCGAGTTCGTCATCGACACCCAAGGCCGCCGCCTGGAGTTCCCGCTCACGGATTACTTCATCGCCAAGACCACGACGTGCATCACCATGCCCGACGGCACCGCCCGTCTGCTCTCCCTCTACAAGCCCATGGGCAGGCCTGAATTCGAAACGGAAGACATCCTCCAGGCCGTCTTCATCACCTGCGACATCCTGCGAGTCGGAGAATAGGAACACACCCATCGCTGTTCCGTAGTCCCGGCTTCAGCCGGAATCAGACCGGCTAAAGCCGGTACTACAATACAAAAGCCAGTCCCGCTGCTGCCATCACTCCGCAAACTCCGTGTAGTGCTTCCGTCGCGGCGGCGAGGTGACGAGTGCCTTCTGTTTCCACAGCGTGGCCAGATGAAAATCCTTCTCGCAGCCGATGCCTTCCTGATAGCAGTTCGACAGATTCTTCATCGCCTCCACCACGCCTTCTTCGGCGGCAGCCTGGATGGCGGCAAAGCCGGTTTTGCGTTCCTTGGTGGTCTGACCGTGATTCAGGAGCACCATGCCTGCGAGATTCTTCGCCGGAGGATGCCTGTCCGTCACGCGTGAGAGCGTGTCGTAAACCTGCTGCCAGAGCGCGGGGTCAGTCTCCGCCTTCCGCCAGAGTAGATGCGCCGCCAGATACGCCTCCAGCGGATGCTTGGAACGGCTCATGAACGGCAGCACGAACGCGCCCGCCTTCTCAACATCCTCCGACAAGCCATGGCCTTGGAACAACGCCTCGGCATAGTAGAAGCGTGCATCGCGCCGCTGACTGGCCTCGAACGCCTTTTGATACAGCACCGTGCTGCGCGCCGGATCTCGCGGCATGCCATAGCCTGCGGCGAGCAAGTGCCCCTCAAGCAGCATTGCCGACACGCTGCCGCGCTCCGCGAACTGATGCACCGGATCCGCCCATGACGCATCGAGCCATTTGCCCTCGGCAAACAGCTGCCGCGCCATGCGATCGCACAACGTGTCGGCAAACGGTTTCCAAAACGTCTCCTGCGGGAACTCGCAGACAACACCCAGCAGCACGGTGAGCGCGGGCTTGAAGTCCTGCGTGTCCTCGATGCCGCGCATCCTTTCGAGAATCTCCAGCCGTGCCTCATCCATCTGCTCGGCATGCGTGAAGGCAGGCTTCAGCGCTCGCAGCGAGGCCGCTTTGAGAAACTGATCCTCCGAGGGCAGCAGCTCGTGGATCTCAATCCTGTCGTCCGCATCCGTGATGCGCCACACGTCCGCCTGATCACGCTGCACCGTGCAGGCGAGCACGCCCGTGCCGCGCGCGATCCGGGCACCACGCTGAACTTCAAACTGAAACGGCTGGGAGACCTTGATGAGATCAAAGGTCTCCACCTCAGCCTTCGCTCCGGCGGCCACGCTGATGCGCCGCAGCGGCCAGCGCGCGCGCATTTCCTCTTCCTGCCGCAGCAGCGCTTCCATCGGAGAATGGTCCAGTTTGAAAAACATCCCCTGCCCTGCCGCCACGTGATCCAGCAGCGACGCCACAGACACCTCGTTCCACGAGCGCACAAACGCCGCCGCACGTTCCATCGCACCCCGCTGGGCGGAGAGCTTGGCATCGGCACGCCTGTCTCCAGCCGCTTTCGCTTTCTCAAACGCCGCCAGAGCCAGCTTGATGTCCGGCTGCGTGCCGTTGCCATACTCATATCGCTCACCCAGCGGCATCCACGCGGAGGCCTCGCCGAGTTTCACCGCCAGTTGCAGTCCCTGCAGGGCGCTTTCCGTGTAGCGCGCCGGATTGTCCACGTCATCGACCACGCGAACGAAATCGCGCAATGCGTCATGACTGCCGCCCTCAACCGCCTGCCGCAGTAGAAACACCACTTCATCGCCAAATTCACCCGAAGCACGAAGGGCCAGCGCGAGCTGATGCATCGCCTCGACATTCCCCGCCTCCGCCAGCGGCATCAGCACATGCGAGGCCAGCACCGGTGCACCGGCTCGCAGCAGGCATTGACAGGCTCGCACACTGTCCTGCGGCGGAAGATCCGGAACTTTCACCGCTACCGATGTCGCAACAGCCGTCACGGGCTCCGCAGTCGCCGCCGACGTCGATGCAGAGAGGTGGTCCAGATGATGCGGCCAATAGACTATGCCGGCGATCATCGCCCCGCAGACCACAAGGCCGCTCAACAGAAAAGACGAGGATTCCTCCTCGTCAGGCTGGGGTTTCGTTTCGGCCGCCGCTTCCAGCTTCACCGTCGGTCTCGCGACGGGCTTCGGAGTCATCTGAGCTCCTTCGGCTGCCGGAGGCACGCCGTCCAGAATCACCTCACCCACCCGCTGCCCGGGACGCGGCTTTAAAGCCACCGGCTTGAGCAAGTAGCTGCGACGACTTGATCGGGGCCCCGCCAGGGGTTCCTCCATCGCCTCCGGTATCGGAGCTTCCTCCTCCGTGGCAAGATCCAGATCGAACACCTCGCCGCCGATGCCGAACTTGAAGGGCACTTCCACCTCAACTTCGCCGGAGATGACCCCGTTCACCGAGAACTGTGCCGCTGCGTAGAGGGCCACGATTTGAAACGTCCTGTCGCCGGTTCGATACAACGTGCAATGCTTCGGTAAAACACCCGTGCCCTCAATCATGATTTCGCATTCCGGCGCGCTGCCCATCACCAGCGACGAAAGCCTCGGACACGAAATCCGGTGCTCACCGTCTGGAGTGCGTAATGTCAGAACCGTCTTGGACATCGGCGCCGATTATGATGAATCGCACGACAGCGTCGAGTCATCATTCAAACAAAGAATCTCAGACTTCCTTACTTTCCTGCACCCAGCTCCTTGTAGTAGCGCTTCACGAGTTCGCGAAATTCGGCAGGCACCGGATCACGATCCACGGGCGCGAGGTTTTTCCCGGCGTCCTTCTTCGAGAGTTCCTCAACGACTCGATCCCGCAGTTCGATGAGAGGCTGGGTGATGCGCTGGTTCAGCACGGCGACCTGCGGAGCTTCGTTGCTGCGCTTGAGGTTGATGCGCAGTTCGCGTGCGCGGTCGAGCACCTTGGCGGCTTCGTTGCGAAGTTCAGGATTGTTGAGAAGCTCCTCCACATTGCGCAGGCGGTCGCTCCACTGGTCGTAGCCGTTGCCGGTGAAGACGCCCTTGTCGGTTTCTTCCTTCGAATCTTCAAAGAAAAGCGCCTCGGGCACCGAACCGCCAACGATCTGCGGACGGAAGCGATCGTTGTCGGAATCGCGATCCGTGGTGCGCCCGCCGGCGAATTGATCTGGCGTGTTGTTGCCGCCGCGATTGTCGCCCGGCCGTGATTGACCGTTGCGAGGCTGATTCGCGTCGGCGGTTTGCTGCCGCCCTTCACCACGCCCTTGTCCGGGTTGCTGGCCCTGACCTTCGCCCGGCTTTTGTCCCTCGGGTGAATTCGCATTCGCCTGTTGCTGACCCTGGCCTTGCTGACCGGGTTGCTGTCCCTGCCCTTGTCCCTTGCCTTGCTGCTCGCCCGGCTTCTGGCCTTGCCCTTGACCTTTTTGGCCTTCACCAGGCTGTTGTCCGGCTTCAGCCATCTTGGGATCCTGTCCCTCGCCTTGTCCCTGACCTTTCTCTCCGGGCTTTTGACCTTGGCCTTCGCCTTTTTCACCGAGTTGCTGACCGTCTTTGCCCTCACCCGGCTGCTTGCCATTCTGAGCGGTCTTCGGGTCTTGGGGCTGGTCTTGTCCCTGTTCGCCAGGCTTCTGGCCCTCCTGACCTTCACCGGGTTTCTGACCGCTTTGAGCCATCTTGGGATCTTGCGGTTCACCTTGGCCCTTGCCGTTAGGATCTCCATCCTTGCCGGGCTGCTGACCTTTGTCGGCGCTCTTTGCGTCTTGAGCCTCACCTTCGCCCTTTTTACCGGGTTTCTGGCCCTTCGGGTCTGACTTGTCGGACGAGTCAGACTTGTCCGACTTCGCCGATGCCTGCTGGGGACCTTTTTGACCCTCTTGACCTTTCTCCCCCCCCTCCTGCTCCTGCGCTTCCTTGATCAGTTTGTCGAGTTCGTTCTTCGCCACACGCAGCGCTTCGCTCTCACTGCCGAGCACGCTCTCCGCGGCTTTCTCAACGCCCTTCTGCAATTCATCGACCGCATTCGCGGCTTTGCGCTCGGCTTCCTTCGCCTCGGCTTGTGAGCCGTAGCGAAGTTGATCGCGCGTTTCCTGTAGATTTTCCTCCAGTCCGCTCGTCTGCGCTTTGCGAACGGCATCGTAAAGATTGCGATGCAGCAGCGGCTCGCTCTGCTCAGCCTGCTCGCTGAGTTCGCGCATGCTGTTGAGCAGTTTCTCAACGTTCTCCTGCTGCTCGGTCACCTGACGCGCCTGCGCCTGGTTTTGCAAACTCTGCGCGATGTCGCTGTCGGCGGGCTTCTGATTCTCGAGCGCTTCGCTGATCTTCTTCTGCGTCTCCGCCGCCTCGCGCGCCTGCTGACGGAGCTGCTTCACTTCTTCGGCGAATTTCTTGCTCGTTTTCTGGCGGAAGTCCTCCTGCATCTTTTCCAGTTCGCGCTGCGCACGCGTGGCTGAGTTCGCGGCATCGGCAAGCTTCTCCTCTTTGAGCTGCTCGGCCGCCTCCATGACCTTTTCACGCGTTTGATCGAGCTGTTCCTTGGCCTCGGCCATGTTCTGCGCGTTCTCAGGTTTCTCCATGCGGTCTTTAAGATCATCGAGGTCACGAAGAAGCTGCTCCTGCTCGGCCTGAAGACGCTTGAGCTGATTGTCGAGCTCTTCCTTCTCCTCTTCCGTCTTCGCCTGGGCGATCTGGTTTTGCAGCTCCTTCATCTTCTCCGCCAGCGCCTCCTGACGACGGGCGAGCTCCTTGAGGCGGTTCAGCACCTGCAAATTCTCCTGCTGCTCGGCGGTCTGTTCCTCCGTGGCTGCCTTCTCCTCCTCATAGCGCTGCTCCTTCTGCTTCATCTCCAGATCCATGAGCTGGTTCTGCTTCTGGCTCTCGCTGCCGGACATGGATTTCGACGGTTGATTCTGCCGCATCACCTGATGCTCGCGGCTCTGCGCACGATGCAGCCATTCCAGCGCGCTCTGTTCATAAGTCAGCGCCTGATTCAAAGGCGAACGCTTCTTCTCCTCCGACGCTTGTTGCAGCGGATCGAGCGCGTCCTTCATGCTCTTCCACGCTTCGGTGAGCGCGTTCTTCGCCTCGGCGTCCTCGACTTTCTCCATCGCTTCCTTCGTCTGCTCCAAGGCGAGCCCCTGCGATTGATGCACAACGTCCACATCCGGCGCGGCGGCTTCCATCACGCGTCCGGCATTCGTGTCGCGAATGATGCGCCACGTCGCATTCACGATCTGCTTCTGCAGTTCGACGAGCTTGTCGCTCTCGGCCTTTTTCCCGGGCTCACCGGGTTCACTCGGCGGCGCTTCCATCTCGCGAAAGATGTCTTCAAAGTGGCGCACGTCGGCAAAGAACATGTCGCTCATCGCACGGCGTACTTCGCCCTTCGGTCCGGTGTCCTCCGCCCAGAGGTAATAGCTCACCAACTGCCGCGGTTGCGCGTTTTCCTTCTCAAGCGTCAACTCGGCGCGCACATCCTGCTTCTTCAGAGGCTCGGTGATGGGATGCTTGAAGAGGATCTCCTTGCTGTTGCCGTTGATGCTGAAGACCGCGCCCGACTTCGTCACACCGAGATCGTCGGAGACCTTCGCTTCGACGGGCAGCTCCTGAATGCTCGACACCTGCAGGTCGCGCTTCGGAAAGACGACCTCGATTTTGGCAAGCTGGTTCGACTGCACCGTCACCTTGAACCACGGCGGATTCTTGTTCGCACGATCCGCCTCGTCCACGAGGTGCAGGCGATACTTCTGCGACTTCTCGGCCGTGAAGACACCTTCGAGTACCGTCGGATCTTCGCTGGAAGGCGTCAAAGTGATGATCGACTTGTCCTCGCCAAAGAGTTCGGCGGCGGTGAGATGCGGCCCAACGGGCGAGGCTGGCTTCGTAGTAGCTTGAAGCGACGGCTTTGCAGCGGGTTTGGCAAATGGATCGGACGCAACCGACGCCGGCTCAGGTGTGGGCGGCGTGTCGATCAGCGGTTTGTTGACCTTGATCTTCCACGCGATCTTCGAGCCTTCGAGTGCGGTGACTTTCTGCGTGTTCTTCGTCTCCTTGGAGGGAAGCTTGGTGTATTCCGGCGGCATCACGATGACATCCGCGCGAACCAGCGCCGGATAATCAAACACGGTGATCGTGTGCTCCTTCGACTTCTGGTTC
Organism: Prosthecobacter sp.; assembly: GCF_020439865.1. Lineage (GTDB taxonomy): Bacteria > Verrucomicrobiota > Verrucomicrobiia > Verrucomicrobiales > Verrucomicrobiaceae > Prosthecobacter. The sequence goes on along the minus strand of NZ_JAGRPF010000079.1, from coordinate 28,939 downwards.
GCAAACTCGACGTGGTATTTCGTGTCGGCATCCACCTTGCTGATCAGGCCGCCATAGACCTGCTCGTCCACCGTCAAACGCATCGGCAGGCGCTCGCGAACTTTGCCATCCGGCTCGCTGACGATCAGCATCGCGTCGGCGGGCACGGGCCCGTTGAAACGTGCCTCGATGATGAGCCGTGATCCGCGCTCGACCTCGGCATCACCGGGAGTCAGCGTCGCTTCAAACGCAGTGGGTTTTGAAGCCGTCTCGGCGACCTGCTGCGCGACCTTGGACTTTTGATCCGGCATGTTGAGTCGCAGTGCGACATCGATGGCGACAAACGCGATCACCGCGAGCCACGCGGCGGCCAGCGCACGGGTGTAGGGCTTGTTGGCGACTGTGACCGGCCAGTTCTGCGTGGCGGCACGTGCGAGCGCGTGATCGATCAGCCGCTCGTGCAGGAAACCTGTGGGCTCGTCGGCCTCCGGCTCATGCTCGATGGCCGTTAGGAGCAGCGAGTCGAGCGCGGGATGTTTCTGCTCGATGACGCGTGCGATCTCATGATCGCTCCAGATGTTCCGACGGCCTTTCAGCCACGCCACGAGACACAGCACGATCAGCCCAAGCATCGACCAGCGGTCCCAGCGCTTCGACAGGGCGTGACCGTTCAACGCGGCCAGCAGAAAGGTTCCGCGCACGAGAATCCCGATCGCAAAAGCAGCGGCGAGATGGCGGAGCAGTCGCGCGCGACGCAGGGCCTCGCGAACTTCGGAAATGCGGGCTTCGAGAATGGTGCGTGCGATCATGATGACGGGTTACGCGGTTTGAGCTGGGACGCTGTGCCTTGAACGGCCTGCGATGGCTGTTTCGAGCAAAAGCACGGCCAAAAGTAGGATCAAGAACCACCACCATAGGTTCTGGCGCTGTTCGGTATCGGTGGCGGTGAGGCGCTGGTCGGTGGTCTCGCTTGTGGCGGCGGTGTCGGAGGCGCTGGCGAGCTTGATGCCGTATTCGGCGAGCTTTTGCGGTTCCAACGGCAGGACGCGGCCTTCGTCAGGCGGGAGATTGACGGCGACGACCTGGGTATGCGCGGGGCTTTGCACCTTGTGAAGGCCGATTCCGGTCGCGGTGAAGGTTTCGCCCGGTTTCAGGGTGTGCGTCTTGTTCTCGGGATCGGTGATGGTGTGTGTCTGCGTGGCGTCGAACGGGAGCGTGTCTCCGACGAGCAATGTGGCGGCGGGGTCGTGGCTGAATCCGGCGGCGGCGAGCCAGCCGTAGAGCAGCGGCACGAATTTCGTACTGAGCGCGAACTGGCTGTCGCCCGGATGCCAGCCTGAGGCGAGCACGATGAGCGTCCCTTTGCCGATGCGCCCACTGAGGATGGCCGGATGGCCGTTGTCGAAACTGGCAAGCGTTTCGAGCGACGATTGCGGCTTCTTGAACTCGATCAGCCGATGCTTCCAAAAGCGGAGCTTGGTGAAGTCTCGCAGCTTGGGATCCGCGAAGGGTTTGAGAAGCGGGTGCTCGGTTTTGACGTTCGCGAGCATGCGATACTCATCGTCGGTGTCAGGAGCGACGGTGAGGTCGAGGCCGGTGACCGCTTTGAGCAATGTGGCGTCGGAAGGCACGGTGACGAGAAACCCGCCGCGCTCGACATAGTCGCGCAATCCGGCGGCCGGGGCGTCGCCAACGATGAAAAGGACGTCCGGGGCCTGCGCCGGGAGTTTTTCATCCGCCGTGAGCAGCGGGGCGAGCGTGTCAGTCGGCTGCAGGGCGCGGGCGAGGTAATAGAGCGGTGCAGAGGCCTCGTCACGCGTTGCGTCCTTGCCGAGGAGGTGGATGCGCACCGAACGCGGCTGCGGTGGGGCGATGAAGATGCGGTTGTCGAAGTCGAAGGTGTCGCCGCTGAGGTTGAGCGTGGTGGCGTTGGTCGAATTCGGCGGCGCGGTGAGGATGCGCGAGGCACCGGGCGGGATCTGCGCGGTGATCGTGTCGGTTTTGGGCGCGTCTTTCCAGGCGAGCGTGAAGTCGCGCAGCGCGGAGTCGCGCGTGTTGCTCAGCCGAATGCGGATGAGCGCATCGGTGCTGCCGTTCTCCTCGCGGGCGGCGAGGGCCATGCTGAAGTTGTCATTCGTGGCCGGATCGATGCGATGAACCTTGAGCGTGAGTTCCGCAGGCCAGGCAATCGTGCGCAGCGCGTCGAGGTGCGTTCCCTCCTGAAGATCGGTGATGAGATGAATGCGCTTCTTCAGCGTGGCCGTGCTGGAATCAAAGCTCGGCACCGCGGCGATCAGCGCGCGATCGAGCTGCGTGGCGCTCCAAGTGGGCGTCAGGTCTGCGAGCCGGCTTTGCGCGGCTGTGACACGGTTCGCGGGTGTGTTGCGATCTTCTTCGAAGCCCCACACCGTCGTGAGATCACGATCAAACACGGCGAGCGCGATGCGATCGGTGAGCTTGGCGGCTTTGAGCTGCTTTTCGGCTTCGGCGACGGCTTGCTTCCACAAATCAGCACGACGCATCGAAGCACTGCGGTCGAGCACGATGAGCGTGGCGTGGTTCGGCGATGCCGATGCGGTCGATTCATTTTGCACGAAGGGCCGCGCGAACATCAGCGCCAGCAGAATGAGCGCGAGGCAGCGTAGCAGGAGCAGCAGCCAGTTTTCGAGACGGCGTTTGCTGACAGGCACGGGCGTCTGCGCATCGAGGAAGAGCAGCGAACTGAACTCGACGCGATCCTGCGGCGGACGACGGCGCAGATGCAGCAGGATCGGCGCGATGATCGCGGCGGCACCGGCGAGGTAGAGTGGAAAGAGCCAGTTCATGAAGTGAAATTGGATTGAATCCTTCTCTTACTCCTACTCTTCCTCCCTTGAATCGCAGTCCAGAGGACAATCGCAAAGGGAGGAGGAGTAAGAGTAGGAGGACGAGGAAGAGTTCATGCGGCGACGCGTGCGGCGGAGGATTTGGACGCCTTCTTGCGCTGACGGGCGCTGAGGAAATCGAAGAGGACTTCTTCAAGCGGGCGGTCTGTGGGACAGAAATGGTATTCGACGTTGTGGCGGTCGGTGGCGGCTTGAATTGTGTCGCGATGCGCCTGCAGTCGCTTGAGGTAGGTCTCGCGGGCGATTTGCGGATCGATGAACCGCTCGGTGCCGGTCTCGGCGTCGCGGAAGTGTGCGGACTTCTCGAAGGTGAAGTCAATCTCGGCACGATCCATGAGATGGAAGAGCACGAGGTCGTGGCCCATCGCGCTGAGAAGCGCGAGCTGCTTCTCCAGATGTTCGACGGGTGCGAGGAGATCAGTGATGAGGCAGATCATGCCGCGTTTGCGCAGCAGATCGGCCAACTGGCCAACGGAGAGCTCGAGCGAGGTGCCGGCGGCCTTCGCGGGGCGTTCGAGCTCGGTGATGATGCGACGCAGATGACCGGGGCGGTTGCGCGGCGGCAGATGCTCCTCGATGCCATCGGCAAAGGTGGTCAGTCCGGCCGCATCGCCCTGCTTCATGAGGAAAGACGCGAGCGTAGCCGCCAGCGTGGCCGCGTATTCGGCCTTTGTGTAGCCCTGCGAGCCGAACTTCATCGACTTGCTGTGATCGATGACGAGCTGGCAGCGCAGGTTCGTCTCGTCCTCGAATTTCTTGATGTAAGTGCGATCGCTTCGCGCCAGCACCTTCCAATCGATGTAGCGCGGATCATCGCCCTGCACGTAGGCGCGGTATTCGCTGAACTCGACCGAGAAGCCGTGATAGGGACTTCGGTGCATCCCCTTCCACAATCCCTCGACGACGACCTTCGCACGAAGCTCAAGCGACTTGATGCGCATGAGCGCCGCGGGGTCGAGGAAAGACGTTTGTGAGCTGCGAGCGGGTGCTTGCACGGTATTCACGGGATTGGAGAAGGGTTAACAGAATCCCCAAGGCGAGCGCATGCGGGCTCAAGAAGCGAAACAAGCGAACCTCCCGGCTTCGAACCATCCTCAGAATGCAGAAGCTGCTTCAAGAGCTCTGCTTGCTTTCCTAGCACTGAATCATCAAACAGCTTCAGATACTGCGCCGCATTGATTCGAGCATCTCCAGAACCGAAATCATCTTCGTCGGCGATCACATCCAACAACTGTTTCAGCAACTGTTCACTCTTGGACCGAGACCTGAAATACCTGTCGGCAATCACACAAGACTTAGCGGATGCCAGGACTAGAAGCTCACGAATGTCGTCTAATGACAGATCTTTCTTCGTGATCAACTGGGACGCCTGAGCATTCAGACGACTGTCATACTCATCGCGACTGAGCCCAGCCCCGAAAGGCGACCGCAGGAGGCTGTTGAGTGAGAACGGCATACAGTTCGAACTTTGTGCGCCTTAGACCTTCACCGTCTCCAACAGCTTCGCGATCACCTGCTCCACCGTCACGCCTTCGGCTTCGGCTTTGTAGTTCACGAGGATGCGGTGGCGGAAGACGGGGAGGGCCATGGCGCGAATGTCGTCGGCGGTGACGTGGGTGCGGTTGTGGAGGAGGCACCTCGTCTTCGCGCCGAGGACGAGGTTTTGGCTGGCACGGGTGCCGGCACCCCAACTGATCCATTGATTGACGAAGTCAGGAACGCCTTCGCGGCCGGGGCGGCTCGCCGCGGAGAGACGGACGGCGTAGCGGGCGACATCTTCAGCGATGGGGACTTTGCGGACGACCTGCTGGAAGGCGAGGAGTTCGTCGCCGGTGAAGAGACGCTGCACAGGCTCGCCTTTGCCCGCCGTGGTGCGGGTGACGACGGAGACTTCATCGTCCTCGCTGAGATAGTCGATGACGATGTTCAGCATGAAGCGGTCGAGCTGGGCTTCAGGCAGCGGGTAGGTGCCCTCCTGTTCGATGGGGTTCTGCGTGGCGAGCACGAAGAAGGGTTCGGGAAGGTGCATCGTTTTGCCGTTCACGGTGACCTGATGCTCCTGCATCGCTTCGAGCAGCGCGGCCTGTGTCTTCGGCGGCGTGCGGTTGATTTCGTCGGCGAGGATCATGTTCGCGAAGACGGGCCCCTGGGTGAACACGAGCTGGCGACCGCCTTCGGGCGTGTCTTCGAGGATCTCGGTGCCGGTGATGTCGGAAGGCATCAGGTCAGGCGTGAACTGGATGCGCTGGAAGCTGAGGTGGCAGACATCGGCGACCGTTTTGATGAGCAAGGTCTTCGCGAGACCCGGTGCGCCGGTGATGAGGCAATGACCGCCGCTGAGCAGCGCGATGAGCATCTCATCAATGACATGCAACTGGCCCACAATGACCTTCCCGACTTCCGCAAAGAGGCGCTGGCGAGCGGTGGCGAGCAGTTCGACGATCTGGCGTTCGGTGAGAGGGGCGGGAGACGGCGGAAGGTCGGGAGGGGCGCTCATGAGATGTGTGGACTATCAAACAGCGGCGAGGGTGCCAAGTTTTCATCCACGGCGCGGGAAGACGAGATTGATCGCGCCGCTGAGTCTCAATCCGTTTACCGCAGAGGGGCAGAGAGGCGGAGGACGCAGAGATTGAATCCATCCATTCTCTGCAATCTCTGCTCCTCTGCCTCTCTGCGATAAAATCGAACCGCCCAAAGTTCACCGGCGGGACGACTACTTCGACCAGGCGGGCTCCGGTTCCCACGTCTTCTCGCCGTGGCCAACACCGATGAGTTCGGCTTCTTCTTCCTCCTCGGTTTGCTCGAGCAGCGGGGCGAAGCGTTCGGAGCGGAAGCCGAGTTCCTGCTTCACGCTGGAGTGCGGATCGTCGGGATTGTGGAGTTCTTTGAGAAGAATGAGGATGTCGAACTGCGCATCGGCCAGCTTGATCTCAGCATCGTCATTGACCGTGAACTTCGGATTCGAGCGACCGGCACGAAGCGCACGCACGGTGTAGATCTGATCCTTCTTGGGCAGGGACTTGTAGAGGTCAAAGACCCAGGGCTCGAATTGATCGTCGATGCACACGACCTGCTGACCGGTTTTGAACATGCGGGCGATATAGCGTCGCGAGGCGCAATCGCAAGAGGCTCCGCCGCAACTTTGTCGGAGCATCGGCGTTTGAGGGCGCACGTCTCATGCACCATCACTTTCTCCGTTTCTCCTTCGCCCTGCTTGCTGCGCTGGTCATTCCGCTGGCCTGCCACGCCCAAGTCCAGCTTCCCGAAGGCTTTCACAAACTCGATCTCACCGTGGACGGTGTGGCACGAGGCGGATTTGTCTATGCGCCGACCGCGGCGAAGGAAAAACCAACGCCGGTCGTGTTTGTCTTTCACGGCCACGGCGGCAACGCGATGCAGATCGGTCGTTCGATTCCGATGTACAAACTCTGGCCGGAGGCGATCTCGGTGTATCTACAAGGCTTGAACACTCCGGGCAGACTGACGGACCCCGAGGGCAAGAAGCCAGGCTGGCAGCACGGCGCGGGCGCGGAGGGAGATCGCGATTTGAAACTGTTCGACGCGGTAATGGCGAACTTAAAGGAGAACTACAAGGTGGATGCGAAGCGCATCTTTTCGACCGGACACTCGAATGGCGGCGGATTCACCTATCTGCTGTGGGAGACGAGGCCGGACGTGCTTTGCGCGGTGGCACCGTCTGCCGCAGCATCGGCCCGACTGGCTGACAGGGCGTTCAAGCCGAAGCCATGCATGCACATTGCCGGAACGCAGGATCCGCTGGTGAAATACACCTGGAAGGAGATGGCGATGGCCAAGGTGAAACAGATCAACCAGTGCGAGACGGAGGGAAAGCCGTGGGCGAAGGACTGTACGCTCTTCCCATCGAAGGTCGGAGCGCCGTTCGTAGCGTTCATTCACCAAGGCACACACAAGTTCCCCGAGGAAGCGCCGGCCTTGATCGCGAAGTTTTTCAAAGAGCAGGCCGCCGCCGTGAAGTGACAGTCTAAAGTCGATGAGGAACCGGCGCTAAGCCAGCGCTGCCTTCCATTCGTCTTCTTTGAAGCCGACGAGATAGACCTTGCTCTTCGCATCGATGGCAAACGGACGTTTCACGAGGTTGCCGTTTTCGGAGAGGAGTTTGAGCGCGTCGTCGGTGCTCATGCCGGGCAGCTTGTCCTTGAGACCGAGAGCCCGGTAGTCCATGCCTGAAGTGTTGAAAAGGCGACGCAGATCACCACCGTGCGCGGCGAGCATGGCTTTGAGTTCAGCCAGCGTGGGCGGTGTTTCGCGAATCGCGATTTCGTCGAAGGGAACGGCGTGAGCCTTGAGCCACTTGAGGGCGTTCTTGCAGGTGGAGCAGCCGGAGTAGGCGTAGATCTTGAGCATGGGCATATGTTAATGAGGAATGGCTTTCATCCACGGTTCGAATTCAGGCGGCAGTTTGGCTTCGAAACTCAGCGGCTGGTCGTGAATGGGATGATTGAAGGCGAGCTTCCAAGCATGGAGCATCAGGCGGGGAACGCGGACGCGTTGCTTGTTCGGCTGTGCGTAGATCGGATCGCCGAGGATGGCGCACTGCAGCGCCTCTCGCATGTGAACGCGGATTTGATGCGTGCGGCCGGTGAGCAGGCGGCACTGAATGAGGGCGCAGCCCTGGTCCACCGCGAGCCGTTTCCACTCGGTGACGGCTTCCTTTCCCGCCCCGTCGAGGAGAATGGACATGCGTTTGCGATCCACAGGATGCCTGCCGATGTAGTTCTGGATGCGTCCGCTCTCGTCATTTGGCACCCCATTGACAACGGCGAGGTAAATCTTGGCGATGCGCCGCTCGGAGAAGGCCTCGGTCAGGCGGCGATGGGCGATGTCGTTCTTCGCCACGACCATGCAACCGCTGGTGTCCTTGTCGAGACGATGGACGATGCCGGGACGCATCTCGCCGCCAATGCCGCTGAGGTCGTCGATGTGATGCAGCAGGGCATTCACCAGCGTGCCATCGGGATTTCCTTCCGCCGGATGAACGACAAGCCCGGACGACTTGTCCAGCACCACGATGTCGGTGTCCTCATACAAAATCGTCAAAGGAATGTCCTGTGCTTTGATCTCGACCGACGCTACCTCCGGCACCGTGAGACTCACTGCATCCCCGCTCTTCAGCGTCGTCCCGGCCTTGGCAGGCTTCCCATTCAAGGTGGCGTGGCCTTCCTTGATCAAGTCTTGTAGCCGCGAACGCGACATCTCCGGCAGGCGCCTCGCGAGGTGCTTGTCAAAACGATCTCCAATGTCAGGGGTTTCAGTGATGCTCCAATCCACGGCGACATACTCATGATTCAAATTAATCAAGCAATCTGTAATTTCTGGCATTTGCCATGCGATGCAGGTAGGAAGCCATTCCCCTAGTCCAGTTGATCCCAGTCCTCGAACAGTCCTATCTGAGCACCTGCCCTGTCTGTCAGGGGCAGATCGATGTGACGTCGCTGGAGCCGTTCACGAAGCTGAAATGCCCGTTTTGCGGGCAGATGGTGAGGGTGCGTCGCCGATTTGACCATTTCATGATCATCCGCCAGATCGGCGAGGGCGGGATGAGCCGCGTGTTCGAGGCTGAGGATGAAACGCTCGGACGACGAGTGGCACTGAAAATCCTCAACCGGCAGTATTCCCGGGATTCCGTGCGGCTGGAGCAGTTTCGTCAGGAGGCCCACATCACCGCGAACGTCACGCATCCGAACGTCATCAAGCTCTACTCCGTGGGCTATGACCAGGGCTATTTCTACATCGCCATGGAACTCGTCGGCGGTGGCAGCCTGGAGCAGCGCATCCGGCGCGAAGGCCATCTCAAGGAAGCCGAGGCCCTGCGGATCGGCCGCGAAGTGGCCGAAGGGCTCCGGGCCGCGCAGCAGCTCACGCTGATTCATCGAGACGTGAAGCCTGCGAACATTCTCTTTACCGAAACCGGAACTGCCAAGGTGGTGGACTTCGGTCTGGCGCTGTTCGTGGATCGCGGCGGGGATCAGTCCGGTGAAATCTGGGCCACCCCTTACTATGTCGCACCCGAAAAGGTCATCGAGAACAAGGAGGACTACCGCAGCGACATCTTCAGCCTCGGCGCCACGCTCTATCATGCCATGACCGGCAATCCGCCCCACAAGGCGGACACGAACGCCATCGAGGATCTGCGCCGGGTGAAGAGCAAACGAGTGACCTTGGGAGAATCCGGCCTGCGTTTCTCGCCGCGCACCGAGCACGTCATCAACGGCATGCTCAGCTTCAAACCCGAGGAGCGTTTTGCCAATTACGACGAAGTTGTGGACGAAATGCGCCTCGCCGAAGGCCTGCTGGACCGGGGCAGCATCCAGCGCAGGCTGTTTTCACGGCGGGCCAAGCTGATCGGCTCCATCGCCGCAGCCATCATGCTCGCCTACGGAATGGGCTGGTTGCTGCGCGAAGGCGGCGGGCGCCGCCAGGGTCGCGCAATTCAGCTTTCCACAGCCAACGAGCGTGATCTGGACGGCAGCGGCGTGACCCTGAAGGCGGAGAAAGCCGGTGAAAAAACCGTCTCCGAACGCTTCACCGATGCGCGTCGCGAGATGTTGGAGGAGCAGAAATTCGCCACGGCCGAGGGAACATTTGCCGATCTGGTCAAAAGCTCCCCCCAGCCCACGCAAAACTGGGCGCTCTTCAATGCCGCGCTGTGCAACATCATGCTCGGCAACAAGTTCCCCGACAGGAAACAAAAGGCCCAGGAGCAGCTGTCCCAGCTCTCCACAGGACCCGATGTGAACGGCCTGGCTTCGTTCTTTGCCAAGATCAAAGACCGCATGTCGCGAGACTTCGCCTTGGGCACCCCGGTGGAATCGCTCGGTTATCGGACCGACAACGAGGAAATCCTCGGCTACCTCCTGCATGGAATGGCCGAATGGCATTTCGGCACCTACAAGACCGGGGCCCAGGGGTTGGAATACTTTCAGGATCATCTTCGCGACGTCAAAGATCCCGACACGGCATCCGCGACCGCCGCCTCATTGAAATGGATCAGTTTGTACAGTTCCCTCGTGAACTACTACCAGCCCGACTTCGCGCTCGCTGAAAACGCCTTGAAGCCGCGCAGTTCGGGCACCATCGGCGAACTACGCTCCGCGCTGGATGAAATCGAGGCGACCCGCAAGAAGCTCAAAACCAACGGTGCTTTCCGAACAGAGATCGATGAATGGAAGGCCTGGCTGAAACGCGAGATCGCCCGCATGACCGTTGAGGAGCAGGAGCGGCAGATGGAGGAGGACAAAAAGCGCCGCAAGGCCGACCTCGAACTGCTCGCCGACGTCAACTCACTCGTCCCTTCCCTCGTGCAGGGATATGATTACTCACGCGCCATCGACATGCTCGGCGGAACCCGCCTGGAGACTGCGGACGTGCGCAATGCGCTCGACGGCCGGCTCTACGTCTACACGCAGGCCCGCGATTTTGTCCGTCAGGTCATGATCGATCTCAATCGCAACGGCTGGAACGGAACCATCTCACGCCGGGAAGGCGGGCAAATGACCGGGCGCGTCACCTGCAGCACCGATGGAACAGTCGTGAGTGTGACATTGGAGCGCGGCACGCTTTCCCTGCCATTCGAGAGTCTCACGCCGGAATCACTGGTCGAAATCGCGCAAAGCTTTGCCTCTCAGACGACGGATTCCACCGACTACTACCACCGCCAGGAGATCATCGCCTCCTTTGCACGCCTCAACGGTCTCACCCAGCTTTCCGCCACCATCGCTGCACAACTGATGGAAGAAAACAGTTCCTTCCGCGCGCGCTGGATGAAGGTCATGGCCGCCGGCATTTGAAATCAAAACCCCGTTTGCCTCACGACAAACGGGGTTCTCAAAACGGTCTCTAAAGACTGGCGGCGTTACTTGATCTCCTGCGCCCAGAAGATGTGCCAGTCGTCCAGGTTGTTCAGATCGACGGCGCCCGGATTCACGCTGCCGTCATCGGCGATGCCATCGGCGTCGAGGATGGTCTTGCGGGTGGCGTCATCGTGGATGTAGCCCATGATGGATTGGTTGTGCTTGTAGATGTCGCCCTTGGTGAGCTTCACGCCGGGCTGGGCTTTGATCCAGCTTTCAAGCTGCGGATAGCTCGGCTTCGTGGCGATGAAGGCCTTGAAGGTGTCGATGTTGATGCCCAGCGCATCGAGCGTCATCTGGTCATAACCGCAGCCGATGCCGGGATACTCAGAGTGCAGCTTGCCGGCGGCGGCCAGCGAGGCCTTCTGCCAAAGGCGGGGAAGATGAAGGACACCGAGAGGGCCGGCGATGCCGGAACTGATGAGAGGAACGATCTGGCTCATGATTTGTGTTGGGTTGGAGTTTCGCGAATGACATTTGCCACGGCAAACGCACGCCGACTTTGACGGGCGCGCCTGACAGCGGCAAGAAGAAACGCTTCCGCCCTGTTATCCTCGTCCCCTTTTTCATGAAAAAAACCTGTCACCTCGCCCTCGTGGCGCTGCTGGCCCTGCCATGCTTCGCTGCTGAGACCAAAACCACACCCAAGTCCGCGCTCGAATTCCACAAGTGGTCCGGCGATCTCAACGTGCCTGATCCTGTCGCCGTGACCGTCGATCCGCAGGGTCGCGTGTATGTCTCCGCCACCACCCGGCGCAAGGCCGCCGATCTCGACATCCGCGAGCATCCGATGTGGATTCCTGACGACGTCTCGCTGACGAGCGTGGATGAAAAGGAAGCCTTCCTGAAACGCGAACTCGCGCCCGGCAAGCTGCGCCTGCCCCGCGGCGGACTCAAAGACCACAACAAGGACGGCTCCATCGACTGGAAGGATCTCACCGTTCACAGCGAGCGCATTTATCAGCTTCGTGACACCGACGGTGACAGCACGGCTGACAAGATCACCGTCTTCGCCGAAGGCTTTAACAGCGTCGTCACCGGCATTGCCGCAGGCATCCTGTATCACGACGGCTGGGTTTACGTCACCGTCGCACCCGACCTCGTGCGTCTGCGTGACACGAACGATGACGGCGTCGCCGACGAGCGTGAGATCGTAGCGCACGGCTTCGGCATGCACATCGCGTATGCAGGCCATGACATGCACGGACCGCGCATCGGCCCTGACGGGCGCATTTACTGGAGCATTGGTGACAAAGGCGTGAACGTGACGAGCAAGGAAGGCAAAAAGTGGTATTATCCGCACGAAGGCTGCGTCATGCGCTGCGAACCGGACGGCAGCGGCTTTGAAGTCTTCGCGCACGGCCTCCGCAACGTGCAGGAGATCGCGTTCGACGACTTCGGCAACATCTTCGGCGTGGACAACGACGCCGACATGCCCGGCGAGCGCGAGCGCTTCGTTTATATCACCGAGCGCAGCGATTCCGGCTGGCGCTGCGGTCATCAGTATCAAAAGGACCACAGCCGCTGGATGCGCGACGGTATTTGGCAGCCTGCGCATCCCGGCCAGCCGCTTTTCATCACGCCTCCACTCGCGAACTACTCGAACGGCCCCGCCGGATTCGTGCATGAACCCGGCACCGCGCTAGGCGCTTCGTTGCGCGGCCAGTTCATCCTCGATCAATTCCCCAGCGGTGTCATGACCGCGTTTCAAATCGTGCCCAGCGGCACGACCTTCGCGATGAAGAACGAACGCGTCATCCACAGCGGCATCATGGGCATCGGTCTCGCCATCACACCTGAAGGATCGCTTCTCCTCGCCGACTGGGAAGGCGGCTATCCGCTCGATGAAAAAGGCGCCATCTGGACCGCCGACGATCCCACTGGCAAAAACAGCACCGAGCGCCTCGAAACCGCCAAACTCATTCGCGCAGGAATCGATGCCGCCGGAGTTGAACTGCTTTCGCATCCCGATCAACGCGTTCGTCTCGGCGCTCAATTTGCCTTGGTCAAACGTGGCGACTTCAAAGAGCTCGAGGATGTCGCTTCGAATCCAAAATCAAAACAGCTCTCCCGCATCCATGCCATCTGGGGCCTCGGTCAGGGCCTGCGTGCGGCCAAGGTAGAAGGGTCAGTGCTCACTTCCCTTCTCACCGACTCCGATCCTGAAATCCTCACCCAGACCGCCAAGATTCTGGGAGACGCGAAGACGGATGGCAAACCGTTGATCCCGCTGCTCGCGAGCAAATCGTCACGCGTCCGCTTTCACGCCGCGATCGCCCTCGGCAAACTCGAAGAACCGTCGGCGGAGAAAAGTCTTCTCGCCATGGCTGCGAAGGAAAGCAGCGATCCGTTCATGCGTCACGCCATCGTCACCGGCCTCGCCGGCTGCGCCAAAGAATCGGAACTCGCATCACATGTGAAGGATAAAATGGCCTTGTGCACTCTGCTCGCCCTCGCGCGACAGCATTCGCCCCGCGTCGCAGACTTCCTCGCGAACAAAACGCTCGCTGATGAAGCCGAACGCGCCATTCACGATGACGCTGGGATTCCCGAAGCACTGCCTGCTTTGACCAAGCGGAACACGCGTCGCGGACTCAACGCCTGCCTGCGTCTCGGCATCGCGGAACCGGTGATCCAGGCCGCCTTGAAGCCTTCCGAACTGCAAAGTGAGGCGCTCGATATTCTGCTCACCTTCACGCAGCCACCACGCCTCGACCGCATCGACGGCATGGCCCACGAAACCGCTCCACGCGATGAGAAGGCTTTCGCCACACTCGTTCAGCCGCATCTCGACGCGTTGCTGGCGATTCAAGACGGAGACCTCAAAGCCAAGGCCGTTGAGCTGCTCATGCAGCTCCAGCTCCGGGTCGAACCGGGCGCGCTGCAGCAGATCATCGTCGACAAAAGCGCACGCGGTTCGTTGCGCGCCGAAGCCCTGAAGCTCATGGCCGCCCAGCATTCTGCGGCACCCGAGTTCGCCGCAGCACTGGATCTCGCGCTCGCCAAAACATCACCGTCAGAACTGCGCCATGAAGGCTTGAAGCAGCTCTTCACACACCAGCCTGAACGCGCCATCACCGAAGCCGCCGCAGCACTCGAAAACGGCGACACCACCACGAAGCAGCTCGCCCTCGCCCTGCTCGCCACATCGAAGGACGACGCTGTCATCGGACATTGGCTCGATCTGCTCGCGCAAAACAAGGCTCCCGCGGCCATCCAACTCGACATCCTCGAAGCCGCCGCCGCGCGCGACACTCTGAAGTCCAAACTCGCAGCCATCCAAACCAACAACACCGAGCTTCTCGAAGGCGGCGATGCCGTCTCGGGCCGCGACATCGTCACCAACAATCTCGGAGCCAACTGCCTCGCCTGCCACACCATCGAAGCCAAGGAGGGCAGCCAGGTCGGCCCGAATTTGAAAACCATCGGCTCGCAGAAGGACCGCGCCTACATCCTCGAATCCCTCCTCAATCCCGTCGCGCAGATTGCCCCCGGCTACGGCCTGGTTTCCATCACGTTGAAGGATGGCAAGATCATTTCGGCTGCGCTCGACAAAGAGGACAAAAAGCAGATCGTCCTCCGCGCGCCCGACGGAAAAACAAAGACCATTCCTCGCGATCAAATCGCCACCCTCACCCCGCCCATCAGCGTCATGCCGCCCATGCTCGGCATCCTCACCAAGCCGCAGATCCGCGATGTCGTGGCCTACCTCGCGAGTTTGAAATCGAAGACGAGCAAGAAGAAGTGATCACTTCGCCTTGGGCGGCAAGACTTCGGGCGTCAGCGTGATCGCTGCCGTCGGCGTTGTTCCTTTGCCCAAACGTCCGCTGTAAAGATCGATCGCGCGCTTGGCGATGATGTCGATCACCGCAGGCTGAAGCGTACGAGCTGCGACATTCGAGACAGCCACGCTGGCCCACATGATGGGCGATTTGAAACGCAGCGCCTGCCAAACGGGCAGGATGCGCTTGTACCATTTGTTTGCGGTCTGCAGCTTTTCGTGTTTCGCGATCTTGTGCGTCATCTCCCACGTCTTGATCGCCGTGCTGGCACTGACATCGACGAGACGGCCAATCGAACGCGTTTGCAGGAAGTCCGCCACGTCCATCGCCGCGAGATGGACCGCTCGCGAGAACTGGCTGAGCCCCGGCGCGAGCAGCGCCTCCTGTTTTCCCGGGTGATAAATCGCTGCGATCTCGCGCACGAGCTTTGGCACCTCATCGACGAGAGGTGGCAGCCATTCGGGATTCAGGTTCTTCTGCCAGCGCAGACGGTTTTTGCAATCCTCCACGGCCTTGTGCGCGAGTTCGTCCGCGATGCCGCACTCGGGATAGACGTAACTCTCCAACGCATGACGCGCCGCACGCAGATCTGCCGCGAAGCGCAGCAGCTTCCAGATCACAATCGTCGCCGCGCCGACGAGAACGCCGGCTAAAAACGTCAGGATGTGGCCCCAAGGCATGCGCGCACGGGACAGCGGCGCAGGCGGAGTGTCAAGATGACGAAAGTGGCGAGACAGCCTGCTTGCAGGGGAAGATTGCCACGCCATAAATGCGCCCCTCATGTCCTCCATTTTCGAACTCTTCTCTCTTCAAGGAAAGACCGCCGTCGTCATCGGCGGTACCGGCGAACTCTGCGGCGCGATCGCCGAAGGTTATGCCTCCGCAGGCGCGGAAGTCGTCCTCGTGGGACGCGACCAGACGAAGGCGGACAAGCGTCTCGAAACCATTCAGGCCGCCGGTGGGCAGGCCTACTTCGTCTCCGCCGACGCGAGCCGCAAAGCCGACCTGCAAATCCTGCTCGACCAGGTGCTGGAACGCTCCGGCGGCTGCGACATCCTCGTCAATGGCGCGGGCGTGAACTCCGCGACGCCCTTCCTCGACATTCCCGAGGACGAATACGACCGGATCATGAACATCAACACGAAGGGCGTGTTCCTGGCGTGTCAGGTGTTTGGAAAGCACTTCGTCGAAAACAAGGTGCCCGCCTCCATCATCAATCTCGGCTCCATGTCCGGCCTGCTGCCGCTCAGCCGCGTGTTCACCTACTCGATGTCGAAGGGCGCCGTTCACAATCTCAGCAAAAATCTCGCCCGCGAATGGGCGCCGCTCGGCATCCGCGTGAACACGCTCGTGCCTGGTTTCTTCCCGGCGGAACAGAACAAAAAAGTTCTCGTGCCCGAACGTATCGCCAAAATCATGAGCCATACTCCGATGAACCGTTTTGGCGAAGCCAAGGAACTCGTCGCTGCGGCACTGCTGCTCGCAGGTGCCGGCAGTTCCTTTATCACCGGCCATGAGATGGTCGTGGATGGCGGTTATTCGTCGATGACGATTTAAGCTGCGAAGCGTTGCGATAGAATCGCGGAATCATTCTCGTAAAGGTCAGTGGTAAGACCTCTAACCACATGACCTTTTCGACCATCAAACCCCAGCGCAGCCTCGTCGAGGAAGTCTGTGCCCGCATCGCCTCGGAGATTCGCGACGAGATTGGCGGAGGTGACGGCTGGCTGCCGCCGGAGCGCGATCTGGCGCTCAAACTCGGCGTGAGCCGGCCCGTCGTGCGCGAGGCGACCAAGCGGCTCGAACTGCAGGGCCTTCTCGAAGTGAAGCACGGTGTCGGAACCAAGGTCGTGGACAAGCTTCACAAGCCGCTGAATGGCTCGCTGGCGCTGCTGATCCCTGACGACAAGGAGCGGCTTCGCCAGCTCATCCAGGTGCGCTTCATGCTGGAGCCGGAGAACGCACGACTGGCCGCCGAAAACGCCAGCGCGACGCAGATTCGCAAACTACGGGCGGCCTTGCAGCAGCTTGAAGCCGCGGAAGACTTTGAATCCGCCGTGCTGGCGGACATGACGTTTCATCGCGAACTTGCGGCAGCATCGGGCAATCAAATCATCACCCTGCTGCTACACTCGCTCTCGGAACTCATTCAGACGAGCCTCAGCCGCGGTTACAGCCGCACCTCGACGGCCAACGCCGTGCGTCAGCATGCCGCCGTGCTTACCGCCATTGAGAAACACGATCCCGAAGCCGCCGCGCAGGCGATGCGCGAGCATCTCATCACGGCCGAGACCGATCTGGCGTTGCCGAAACCGAAAAAGTCCAATCGCGCATGAAGGCCGCCCTTTTCACATTCCTGACCCTCACCACGAGCGCACTGGCTGTCGAGACCGATGCCGCGAAGCTGTTTCACGAACAGGTGGCCCCGATTTTGGTGAAGAACTGCGTCGAATGTCACAACGATGTGACCACCAAGGGCGGCCTCAACATGGAGACGCTGGAGACCACGCTCAAAGGAGGCGACGACGGACCATCCATCGTTCCCGGCAAGGCCTCGGAGTCGCCGCTTTACACGATGATCGTCCCCGAGTCCGAAGGCGACAAACCGGAGATGCCGAAGAAGAAACCCGCGCTCTCCGCCGCCGAAACCGAACTAATCAAACGCTGGATCGACATGGGTGCGGCATGGCCGCAGGAGATCGTGCTCAAGGAAAAACCCAAAGGCGATGTCACGCATTGGGCCTTTCAACCACTGAAGGCGTCCAAGCATGCCTCCATCGACGCGTTTCTGAATGAGAAGCTCAAAGAGAAGGGGCTTGCGATGAATCCGCCCGTCGATGCGCGCACCTTCATCCGTCGTGCGAGCTTTGATCTGATCGGACTGCCGCCGACGCCGGAAGAAGCAGCGGCCTTTGAAAAGGAGTTTGCGAAGGATCCCGACGGCAGCATCAAACGTCTGATCGACCGACTGCTGGCCTCGCCGCGTTACGGCGAGCGTTGGGCGCGCCACTGGCTGGATGTGGTGCGTTTTGCGGAGAGCCACGGCTTTGAAATGAACCGCGCGAGGCCGAACGCATGGCCGTATCGCGATTACGTCATTCGTTCGCTCAACGAGGACAAGCCCTATGACCAGTTCGTGCGCGAACAGATCGCGGGCGATCAACTGGGTGCGGATGAAGGCACGGGATTCCTTGTCGCGGGTGCATGGGATCAGGTGAAAGGCCAGGATCCGGTGCTGCGGGCGAATCAACGGGCGAATGAGATGCATGACCTCGTGAGCACCACGGGCAGCACCTTCCTCGGCCTCACGATCGGGTGCGCACGCTGCCACGATCACAAGTTCGATCCGGTGCTGCAAACCGACTACTATCGCGTGCGCGCCATCTTCGAGGGCGTCCAGCATGCCGAGCGCGAGCTGCGACCTGCGGACTGGGAGCAGCGGCAGAAAAAGGCAGACGGTGTGCGCGCCGAGATCGCGGCGATCGACTCGACGCTGTCGCGTTTTCAACCGAAGGCACAGCTGACCCGGCGTGTGCTCGTGGACGACGATCTTCCGCCTCCAACGAAGCCGGATGCGATTGGCTGCGTGCAGATCGAGCAGCCAACGAATGGCAAACCCATCGAGTATTCACCGGGAACCGAAGCGGGTCAGGCATCCGATCCGGGTGATTCGACGCGCCTGCCGAATCTCGGCGAGAGCTACCGCTACTGGAGCGCGAAAACGGATGAAGCGGGCAAGGATTTCTTCTCGTGGAATCCACGAGTGGACGGCAAGCAGCGCATCTGGCTGTCCTGGGGTGCATGGACGACGCATGCGAGAGACGCGCGCTACATTCTCGACCTCGATGGCGATGCGAACACCAAGGAGGACCAGAAGGAGATTGCCGTGGTGAATCAAAGCCAGTTCGCCGATGGCAGCGGCGCGATTCCACAGCAGAAGCGCTGGAGCGGATTCAAGTATGCTGGAACGCATGCGATGACGAAGGATTCGATCGTGATCCTGCGCAGTGGAAAGCTCGGCGGACCGACGGTGGCGGACGCCGTGCTGTTTGAACAAGCGGACAATGCGCAACCCGCGTCGCAGCCGCATTTGCGCGCACCGGTGACGCATCTGGCGAATCGCGAGAGCTTTGATGCGGTGAAGGCGAAGTTCGTGCGCTTCACGATTCGTGCGACGATCGGCGGGCAGCCGTGCATCGACGAACTGGAAATCTTCTCCTCCGGCAAGAACGTCGCGCTGGCAAAGCACGGCGCGAAGGTGACCGCGTCGGATGTTTATAGTGACGGATCGAATCCGATTCATCAAATCGCGCATGCGAACGACGGTCTGTATGGCAACGCTAAGAGCTGGATTTCGAAGAACGCCGGCAAAGGCTGGCTGCAAATCGAACTGCCGCGCGAGGAAACGATCAGCAGCGTCGTGTGGAGCCGGGATCGCGGAGAGAAAGGCAAGGTGTATCAAGATCGTCTCGCGACGGACTACGTGATCGAGACTTCGCTCGATGGGAAAACATGGAAGGCGGTGGCGTCATCCGCAGATCGTCTCCCGGCTGATTATCGGGACCGCATTCGCGACATCCCGACCTTGAGCGGCGTGTCCGGCGACAACGCCGCTGAAGTGAAGAAGCACAGCGAACGACGCGCAGCACTGCAGCGTGAACTGAAGGAGCTGACGAACTTCCCGATGGCCTACCTCGGCAAGTTCGAACAACCCGGCCCGACCTTCCGCCTGCAACGCGGTGATCCACTCACACCGAAGGAGGAAGTGGCTCCGGGTGCGCTGTCACAGTTCGGAGCGAAGCTGGATCTGCCGAAGGACACGCCCGAAGCAGATCGTCGCATGGCCCTGGCGAAGTGGCTTACGGATCCGAAGAACCCGCTCACCGCACGCGTGATGGTGAACCGCCTCTGGCACTACCACTTCGGCACGGGCATCGTCGATACACCTAGTGATCTTGGCTTCAACGGCGGCAAGCCTTCGCATCCGGAATTGCTCGACTGGCTGGCGGCGGAGTTCATGAAACGCGGCTGGAGCATCAAGGAGATGCATCGCCTCATCATGAACTCGAAGGCCTATCGTCAGTCGAGCGACGCAAACGATGCGGGTTTGAAGGCGGATTCGAGCGCACGGCTGCTGTGGCGATTCCCCATGCGGCGCATCGAGGCGGAACCGCTGCGCGACACAATCCTCGCGGTGAGCGGCGTGCTCGATCTGACGATGGGCGGCCCGGGATTCGATCTGTTCGAACCGAATGACAACTACGTGAAGGTGTACCAGTCGAAGCAGGAGTTCGGACCCGACACGTTCCGGCGCATGATTTATCAGAGCAAGCCGCGCGTGCAGCTCGATGACACGTTTGGCGCGTTCGACGTTCCCGACGCGGGACAGATCGCACCACGACGCACGTCGAGCACGACACCGTTGCAGGCGCTCAATTTCCTCAACAGCACGTTTGCTATGCAGCAGGCGGGCCTGTTTGCCGCACGGCTTGAAAAGGACGCTGGCAAAGCGGCCGATGCGCAGGTGAAGCGTGCATTCCAACTGGCTTATCAGCGCGATCCGCGTGCGGATGAACTCGACGCGTCCACGAAACTGATATCACAGCACGGCCTGGCGATGTTCTGCCGTGCCCTGCTCAACACGAGTGAGTTCATGACCCTCTATTGATTCCTGTTATGCGAAATCATCTTCTCTCACGTCGCACGTTTTTGAATCAAAGCGTCAGCGGACTCGGCAGCATCGCGCTGACATCGTTGCTGGCTCAGAAAGGCCTGCTGGCGAGTGAACCGATTCGTCCGGTGATCGATCCGGCGCATCCGTATGCACCGAGGCCGCCGCATTTCGAGCCGCGGGCCAAGAACGTGCTCATGATTTTCTGCTCCGGCGCGCTGAGCCATGTGGACACGTTTGATTACAAGCCCGAGTTGGTGAAACGCCACGGCATGCCGCTGCCGGGTGCGGCGGATTTGATCACGTTTCAAGGAGCTCAAGGCAATCTGGTGAAGCCGCTGTGGGAGTTCAAGCCGCGCGGGCAAAGCGGGAAGATGATCAGCGATCTGGTGCCGAACATCGCCGAGTTCGCCGACGACATGTGCTTCATCCACTCGATGACGGCGAAGTCGAACACGCACGGCCCGGCGGAGAACCAGATGAGCACAGGCTACATCCTCGACGGCTTCCCCGGCATCGGCTCGTGGGTGACGTATGCGCTCGGCTCGGAGTGCGATGACATGCCGGCCTTCGTAGCGATTCCCGATCCGCGTGGCGTGCCGCAAATCGGTTCGCGGCATTGGAACTCGGCGTTTCTTCCAGCCGCATTTCAGGGAACGGCGTTCAATGCGAGCAAGCCGATTCCCAATCTGATCCGGCCAGCGAGCGTGAGCGAAATGGCAGACCGCGACACACGCGCTCTGGTTAATCTCTTGAATCGTCGGCAAGCGGAGGAGCATCCGGCGGACAGCGATCTTGCCGCACGCATTTCATCGTACGAACTGGCCGCGCGGATGCAGATCGCGGCGTCGGAAGTCGGCAACATGGCGGGCGAGAGCAAAGCCACGCTCGATCTTTACGGCGCGAACGACAGCAACGAGATCAAGGCAGGCTTTGCCAAGAACTGCCTGCTGGCGCGGCGACTGATCGAGCGCGGCGTGCGCTTCGTGCAGCTTTTCAACGGCTCTTACGCCATGGGCGAGGGCGTGGGCAACTGGGACGGGCACAAGACGATCGAGAAGCAGTATTCCGTGCACGGACCGATCCTCGACCAGCCGGTGGCCGGGTTGCTGAAAGACCTGAAGGCCCGCGGGCTGCTGCAGGACACGCTGGTGGCCTTTGTCACCGAGTTTGGCCGCATGCCGACCTTCCAAAAGGGCGCGAACGGTCGCGATCACAATCCGAAGGGTTTCACGGTCTGGCTGGCAGGCGCGGGCGTGAAAAAAGCCTACAGCTACGGGGCCACGGACGAATTTGGCTATCAGGCCGCCGAGCGGGTAAGCTCCATTTACGACCTGCACGCGACGATTTTGCACCTGGTGGGCATCGACCACGAGCGCCTCAGCTACTACAACAATGGCATCGAACGTCGGCTCACGGATGTGCATGGGCATGTCATCCGGGACGTTCTGGCCTAGCCCCCCTGCCCTGCCGTCGCGAGAAAGAAGGGGAAAAACCGTTTGATTTCCTTCCCGAAGTCTCCACCATGCGCCTCCCCAAAACCTGACCCCATTCCGTACCTTAATCATGGCAGTTGTCATCCGTCTCCGTCAAGATGGCCAAAAAGGCCGTCCAGTCTTCCGTATTGTCGCGGCTGACCAGCGCTTCCCCAAGGAAGGCCGTTTCCTCGAAATCCTCGGCACCTACGATCCCCAAAAGGGAGTGAAGGGCGCCATCGTGAAGCTCGACCGCGTCAATGCGTGGATCGCCCAGGGAGCCAAGCCTTCCGACACGGTGAAGAGCCTCATCAAGAACGCCGCAGCAGCCGCCACGGCTTAATTTGCCATGGACGCGCCGGAAGCCCTCCGCGAGTTCCTTTCCTACGTGGTGGCGAATTTGATCGACCACCCGCAACAGGCGACTATTGCGATCGGCACCAATTTAAACGGTGCGGTCACCTACCGTGTGCAACTGGCGCAGGAAGACGTGCGCCATGTCATCGGCAAAAACGGGATGACCATCAGCGCGATCCGTTCCCTGCTCAACACAGCGGCGGACAAACACGGGATCAAGATCTCCCTCAAGGTGGGATCGCTGCGCGACGAAGATGCGGAAGCCGCCGCTTCGCCGACTGACGAGATCCGGACACCGGATGCCGGGCAGGCATAGCCTCGCCCCTCGCCTCTCACGCGCACCTGCTGCCCGCCCACCAGCCCAATGCGGCGGCGGTTATCCCCAGGATGATGCTGCCTATGGCATTGATCACTGCAAGCCACGAATGCTGGTTCAGGAGCAGCAGCCAGGAGTCATTGGAAAGCGTCGAGAAGGTGGTGTAGCCCCCCAGCATTCCCGTGGCGGCAAACAACCAGGTGCCGCTGCTTTTTTCCTTCATCACCGGCAGCGCAAAGAGGAAGCCCAGAACGAAACTGCCGAGGATGTTCGACACGAACACGCCCCACGGAAAAACGGACTTCGGCAGCAGACGCGCCATGCCGATCACTGTGCCGTATCGCAACACAGATCCGACGCCACCGCCGAGGAAGACAAACAGAAGATTCTTCATGCCGCCACCTCCCCACGTCTGGAACCACCGATCGTCTGCGGCGCGATGCGTGCGCGCCAAATGTAGCGCTGGAAGAGAACCTTGACCGAAGCGGTGAGCGGCACCGCCAGAATCGCGCCGAGCAGACCGCCCAGCAGCAGGCCCCAGACGAGCACCGAGGCGATCACCGTCATCGGATGCAGTCCGACTGCCTCACCCACAACACGGGGCGTGATGAAGAGCGCATCGATCTGTTGAACCAGGGCAAAGACCGCAGTCACCACGAGCGGCATGATCCACCAAGGATCTCCAGGCACGAGCGCACTGCCACCTTGAACAGCCGCGATGATCACGGCCGGAATCCAGCACAGTGCGATGCCCAGATATGGAATGATTCCGGCAATGCAGAGCGCCAGCCCGATGAGCAGACCAAAGTCCAGTCCCACGATCACCAGACCGATTCCCGTGGCGATGCCGTTGATGACACTGACAAAAAGCTGTCCGCGGAAGAAGGCGACGAGGTAGCTGTTGATCTCGTTCAAACAGCTCACCACTTCGTCTTTGAAGGCAGATGCCCGCAGCGGCAGGTAGTCGGACCACGACTCTTGTATCTTGGCGCTCTCGATCAGGAAGTAGTACAGGTAGAGCGGCACAATGATGAACGAGAGCATGAAACCAAACACACCCAGGAAGCCGCCCACGCTCGATTTGACGAACGTCCAGGCCATGCCTGAAATCTTGGGCAGCACCGTTTTCAAATCTCCCTTGAGAAGCCGTTGAAGATCGAAGGTGTCCCCCGCGGCAGCTTCAGCGCCGGGAGTCGCATCTGCGGACTCCGCCGTCGCGGCAGGCGCGGTCGCCGCATGAGGCAGCAGGGTGATGTCATAATCTTTTTCGATGCGAGCTGACAGGTCGATCACCGCCTTCTGGGCCTTTTCGAAGTACACCGGAACACGCTCGGCCAAATGTCGCGTCGGGTCATCCAGCTTTACCACGATCCACCAGCCGAGACCGCCCATCGCAAGAGTGAATACCGCAAACGCAAGGAGGACGGAGCGCTGCCGGTTCAATCCACGCCGCTCGAGCCACTCCACGCCCGGCTCCAGCAGATAAGCCAGCACACCGGCCACCGCGAAGGGCACCAAGATCGGCTGGAGAAAGGCGATCACCTGCGTCGCCAGGTAAATCAGACCGATCACAAGAGCACCGATGACCGTGATCGACAACGCGGTCACAGCGGTCCATAACGCGTTGCGCTGAAAGGCGGTGGGCAGATTCTTCATCGGGAGAGAGGCGCGCATCGTAGCGAGTCACCGGGCTTTGGGAACTCCAAATCTGCCCGCAGATTGGACAGCACCTGCACAACGCGTATCCTCGCGCTGCCATGTCCCGCCCCCAGCCCCAGCCCGTTGATCCGGCCGAACTCCCGCAGCTAGCACAAGCCACCATGCGGTCCGCCAAGTTTCCGATGCTCGCCACCGTGGACGGTGACCAGCCGCGCCTGCGTCCTGTCTCCCCCGTGCGCACGGACGGCTTCGTTGTCTATGTCGCCAACCTGCGCCGCTATGGCAAAACACACGAACTGGCGGCCAATCCGAAAGCCGAGCTTTGCTACAAGGATGATCAGGACAATCAGGTGCGCATCACCGGCAGAGCCGAGATCCTCACCGAACGTCCTCTGCTGGAGGAGATCTGGGCCGCCAACCCGTTGCTGCGTGCCTATCTTGGCAACATCGACAATCCTGAACTGATCATCTACCGCTTTGTCCCCACTCAGGTTCGCTACATGCGTGAGTGGGCTTTGGAGTACTTTGAAGTTCCGTTTTAACGGACCCTGGTTCTGTCGTTCATGAGTTGGTGAGGTCTCAAAACAGGGCCGACAGGTGTTCAATTGCGCTGCCACTGTGAATAAACTTCATCTTTGTGAATAAATCCTTGCCAGTGACTCCACGCTCTGACAATCTCCGGCAATTACCGTGATTCATTCAAATAATCACATTCAGGGAACGGTACGCTTGGCTCTCTCCCGCGCCAAAGAAAAGCTGTCCCCGCCTTTTTCAACGCAGGCAAACACTATAACCACTCAACTACCATGGACCGTGACGACCATCCAGCATCGGTAATCTCCCCCGACATCTCCACCCGCACGTCCGACTTTGGCCCCGTTTCTGTGAATTCTTCATCTCCTACCACCTCCAGCTCCCGCCGCCGCCGCTCCGGTCCGATTTCCGCCACCAAGACTTTCGTCCTCGATACCAACGTCCTGCTGCACGATCCCGCCTGCATTCACCGCTTTGCCGAGCATCACATCTGCATTCCGGTCGATGTGCTCAGCGAGCTCGACCGCTTCAAAAACGAGATGACCGAACGCGGCTCCAACGCCCGTGAAGTGCATCGGGCGCTGATGAAGATTTTCGCCACGAAGGGCGCCTCCGTCACCACTGGTGTTCCCACCGACGGCGGCGGAAGCATCCGTGTCGTGGTTTATGATCCGGATGTCGCCTGCGAGGTGCCCAGTGTTCAGGAATTTCAGCGCATCTTCCCCGCTTTGGAGAAAGCCGACCACCGCATCCTCGCCTGCACCCTCTGGTTGCGCGAGCAGGTCTCTCCTCCGGTCATTCTCGTCAGCAAGGACCTCAACATGCAGCTCAAGGCACGTGCCGTGGGCATCGAGTGCGAGGACTACCTGCATGACAAGGTTGAGCCGCGCGAGGTGGCGAACTTCGACATCGCCCGTGTCGAGATCAGCGCCCACGAGCTGCAGCGCTTCGCCAGCAGCGGCCGCCTTCAGCTGCCGGAAAACCGCTTCGCAGGCATGGTCGTCAACGACTACGCCCTGCTCTCCGCCGGAGAAAAGGCCACCATGCCAGCAAAGCTGAGCGCCTCCGGCGAGTTCGTGCGCCTGCATCACACTCCGGAGTCCATCAAGGTCGGCCAGGGCCGCGCCATCAAACCGATGAACCTCGGCCAGGCCTGCTTCCTCGATGCACTGCTCGATCCCGACATCAGTCTCGTCACCTGCTACGGCCAGGCCGGCACCGGCAAGACACTGCTCGCCGTCGCCGCCGCCCTGCAGCAGGTGTTTAACCGCACCTACCACGGCCTCACGGTCAGCCGGCCCATCGTCGCCATGGGCCAGACGGTCGGGTTCCTGCCCGGATCCCTGCAGGAAAAAATGCGTCCGTGGCTGCAGCCGGTCTATGACGCGCTCGATCTCCTCATGCGTCCGATGGAAGGCACGCAGCAGGGCCCCACGCGCAAAAAGAACCGCTTCATGCCCGAACCGCAGCAGCAGATCGCCGCACCCGCCGCGCCGTATGACCCGCTCATCCAGCAGGGCGTCATCGAGGTCGAGGCGCTGTGCTACATCCGTGGCCGCAGCATTCCGGACCGCTTCTTCGTGCTCGACGAAGCCCAGCAGCTCACCCCGCTCGAGGCCAAGACCATCGTCACCCGCATGTCCCGCGGTTCCAAGCTGGTGCTCGTCGGCGACCCGGCACAGATCGACAATCCCTATGTCGACAGCCGCAGCAACGGTCTCGTTTACACCCGCCAGCGCATGCGCGGGCAGGCCTTCGCCGCCCACGTTCCGCTCGTCAAAGGCGAGCGCAGCGCCCTCGCGGAAGCCGCCGCACGCCTGCTCTGATCACAGAACAGGCTCTGGAAACTACGGAAACGGTGTCTTCCAAAAGAAACGGAAGCATCCGCAACACTCGCCCAATCTTTTTTGAAACTGCCTCAGGGGTTTTGCGTTAAAGCACGCCACACGCAGGCTTGGGACTCCAACCTCCGCGTTCCATTAACTCAATCCAACTCAATCGCAGATCATGAAAGCCATCGCATCCACCCTCGCCATTCTCGCCCTCGCCGCCACGCTGAACGCTGCTGAAGGCGACGCCAAGAAGCCTGAAGGCGACAAGGGCAAACCAAAGATGAATCCGGAACAAGTGTTCGCCAAGAAGGATGCCGACAAGGACGGCAAACTCAGCAAGGAGGAATTCCTCAAGGGTTCCAAGGACGCCGCCAAGTCAGAGGCCGCATTCAGCGCCAAAGACAAGGACAAGGACGGATTCCTTTCCAAGGAAGAGTTCACCGCCGCTCCGAAGAAAAAGAAGGCCGCCTGATCCGGTCGCCTCTTTGACTCAAACACAGTCACCCACGCCGCACCCGCCCCGCGCGAGTGCGGCTTTTTTATGGTCGTCTTGGCAGACCTCCTCGGACCGCTCACAAAAAACAGTGATAATTTATCGAAACGGAATGAACACTTTTTCGTTTAACACGGCCACACGCAGGCTTGGAACTCCAACCCCCGCGTTCCATTAACTCAACCCAACTCAATCGCAGATTATGAAAGCAATCGCATCCACCCTCGCCATTCTCGCCCTCGCCGCCACGCTGAACGCCGCCGAAGGCGACGCCAAGAAGCCTGAAGCCGGCAAGAAGAAGGCCCCGAATCCGGAAGAAATGTTCAAGCGCCTCGACAAGGACGGCAACGGCTCCATCAGCAAGGAAGAATACATGGCCTCCCCTCAGGCCAAGAAGGACGAAGCCAAGGCCGCCGAACGCTTCGGCAAGATGGACAAGAACGGCGACGGCTCCCTCTCCAAGGAAGAGATGACCCCGAAGAAAAAGAAGGACGCCTGATCCGGCCCCCTCTTTGACTCCAACAAGTCACCCACGCCGCATCCGCCTCGAGCGAGTGCGGCTTTTTTGTGACCGCGTTCAGAAAATGCATTGTCCACTCATGTCCGTCGACCTCTTCTCCATAGTCCTTCCCTTTTAAAGCTCTCTCGTTGCCTCACGCTCCAGCCTGCCGCTTGATGCGCTTGTTATTCCGGCAAAGCGATCACCGGTGTCCAGTTCATCTGCACGTTCTTCTTCAGGCACCACTGCCTAAATCGCTGGGAAACCACCAATTCCTCGCGTCGGCCACGGTCTTTGGGCGTGCCCCATTTCTCTGCGGTGAGGGCAAAGTCCGTGCCGTTCATCGCGGTGAGATCGGTGGCATTGTACTTTAAAATCACCTGGTTGACAATGATCTCGTCGGGCATGCAGCCCGTGGAATAGTCGTCCTTTACAGGATTGCCTTCTTGGTCACACAGCGGCATGGAAACTTTCGGCATTGTTCGGTTTGCCCAGATGCACCAGAAATCATTCTGATGATAGCGCGGGTCATGCACAATGACGGGAAGGAAGCCCAGTCCTTGAAAACTTTCCTGCTCCAATTCCGAACGCGTGGCAGCGGTGCAAACCAGGCCTGACAGGCAGCCCAATGCGCCGACGACCGGAAGTTTCTTCGCTGCCTTTTCAAGCCCCCATTGATCCCAATCTTTGCCGCCCGTCCCGTCACACCCGATTTCCTCAGATGCGATCGTGTATAGAAAGCTTGCGCCTTCGATATCCTGATCGTCAAACTCATAAGAGGTCTTGACGGTGAAATGACTGTAATCCCCCGGCTTCTGTTTTTTTCTGCATGCGAGTGAAGGCATGGGCCTCAATCCCAACTCCTCCTTCAGGAACGCAAAGATTTCATCCAGCTTCGGATCGCCCTCCAGCAGCTTGACGTCCAGGCATACCCCGCTCTTGGAGATGAGCTCCGGGAAACGCATGGCGACACGCTCGAACACATGAGCAGCCAGATAGCCGTTCAATGGGCGGTTCTTTGGTTCTTTTCTCAAAAGATAAAATTCCAGAAACTTCTTCATGGGAGGAGATTGAGCTTCGCACGAAAGCCGTCCACGACATTGGCCAGCTTTTTAACATTTGGATCATCATGATTGGCATAAAACTTCGCCAAGTCTGCCAATAGATCCGCTGGTTCACCTTTGATTGCTTTTTCTGAGTACGGGATCACTGCTTTCAAGCCTTCCTCCAGCAGATCATGATCTTCCTTGCTGAGGACCGCCCCGGCCACGTCATCCACATGGAAGTTATAGCCTTTTTTGTTCATGTACTTGATGAGCCGTTTTGGGATGATGTGATGCACCTTGGCGTAGCTGTAACCCTTCACCATGATCTTGAAATCGTCGCCGCTGTTGATGATCCATTTGCCGGTTATGGGGTCGGACGCCGTGGAAACGGTGGAAACGGGGTCAGGCGACATGAAAGCGTAGGAGAAACGGACTTCAAGACTGCTCGCGCCGTAGGGGGAGGCGATTTGGTATGGTGGGGGTGCTATGAAAACACCATCCAACACACCACGCTTCATC
>NZ_JAGRPF010000078.1 GCF_020439865.1 Prosthecobacter sp. | reverse complement strand
CTGAAGATGTGCGCCAATGCGATCAAGCAGGGGGCCAGCGGAGTCGATATGGGCCGCAACATCTTCCAGAGCGACGCGCCGGTGTCGATGATGCAGGCGGTGCACGGCGTGGTGCACGGTGGCCTCAACGCCAACAAGGCCTTCCAGCTTTACAACGACCTCAAGCGCAAGGAGCTGCGCAAGAAGTAAGTCCCGCGGCGATCCATCCTCGCCAGCATTCCCAAACTCCGGTCGTCGTCAGGCGGCCGGAGTTTTTTGCTTTCACGGTCCGCCCAACCGGTGCTAAGAGCCCCTTCCCTGATGAAAAACCCCGTCTCCTTCCTGCGCTCGGTCACCCTGCTAGAAGCCGTCTCGTTCCTGCTCCTGCTCTTCATCGCCATGCCGCTCAAGTATGCGTGGGGCATGCCCATGGCGGTGCGCATCGCCGGCTCCGTGCATGGCGCGTTGTTCGTCCTCTTCTGCGTCGCCCTGTGGCGCGTTCTCAATCACACGAACTGGCCGCTGGGCCGCGCGGCGTTCGTCTTCA
Organism: Prosthecobacter sp.; assembly: GCF_020439865.1. Taxonomy (GTDB): domain Bacteria; phylum Verrucomicrobiota; class Verrucomicrobiia; order Verrucomicrobiales; family Verrucomicrobiaceae; genus Prosthecobacter. The sequence goes on along the minus strand of NZ_JAGRPF010000078.1, from coordinate 53,244 downwards.
TCGCCTCGCTCGTGCCCTTCATGCCCTTCTTCATCGACAAACGCCTGCGCGAATGGGCGGCGGAAACCCGCGAGCCGCAGGCGTGAAGAAGGTCGTCATTCATTCCGATGGCGGATGCCATGGCAATCCCGGCCCCGGCGGCTGGGCGGCCGTGCTCGCGTATGGGAAGCACCGCCGCGAGCTCAAAGGCGGCGTCCCCGCCACCACCAACAACCGCATGGAACTCCAGGCCGCCATCGAGGCGCTGCGACTGCTCAAGGAGCCCTGCGAGATCGACTTCCACACCGACTCCCAGTACGTCCGCAACGGCATCCGCGAATGGATCGCCGGCTGGAAGCGCAACGGCTGGCGCACCAGCAACAAGCAGCCCGTCAAAAACGCCGACCTCTGGCGCGAGCTCGACGCCGCCACCGCGCGCCACCAAATCCACTGGCACTGGGTCAAAGGCCACGCCGGCCACGCCGACAACGAACGCTGCGACGAACTCGCCAACGAAGCCATCGCCGCCATCAAAGCCAGCCATACCCCGCAGCAGTTGAAGGCGCTGCTCGAGGAGTTCAAAGCGGAGTCCGCAACTCAGCTACTGTGAGGATTTTGACGCCGAGCTTGGTGGCGTTGTCGATTTTGCTGGCGGCTTCGTCGCCGACGAGGAGGCAGGTGGTTTTGGTGAAGGTGCTTTCTGCTTCAAGCGCGTTTCGAGCGTTGCAATGTAGTTGTCCAACTCCGGCAAAAACCAAATACTTGGATTACCATTTCTGAAACGGGTCGCCACCCTTCGCATGGCTTCCAGCGACTTGGGGCCACCAATCACGCTCAGCGTTTTGAACGCTGCCACAAACGTATAATCTTGGTTTTGCTGGCGATCCAAAAAGCGGAGCACCAAGTCCTCATGTTCTGGGCTTGGGTAATGGGCCAGCAGATGGATTCCCCCGTTCACAAAGCTGTACTCCTTCGGGGGAGCGCTAATCAGGCGTTCCATTTCATCCGTGAACAGTTTTTGCTCTTCCCTGCTCAAGTCTTTCCGAAGCGTGAGCGGCCCAAGCGACTCTATGATAGGCGTCCGATCGACTCCTTTCACGGTTTGGAAATACTCCCGTTGCAGCATCTCGAACAGCATGGGTTTGAACTCCGGTCGTGTCGCCAGTTCGTGCGCGGCCTTGTCGAAGTCTTCCTGCGTGTTGAAGTCGGAGTAATAGGTGTCCAACAATTCTCCCAGCTCGATTTCAGTTTTTGAGCGCGTTTGCGCTGAAACGAATTGAACGCTCAGCAGCATCATCGCGAACTGGCACACCAGCCAGGGTGAACTCCGGCGGAAGAGGCCGCCCCAAGCCTGTTGGACCTTCTGTTGAGTCATATCACTGAGCGTGGAGTTTCAACGACCGATCCTGTCAGGCAAGCTCAAAGCATCCCCCGAAACTCCGCTTCGCTGAGGATCTTGACGCCGAGCTTGGTGGCTTTGTCGAGTTTGCTGCCGGCTTCCTCGCCCGCGAGGAGGTAGGTCGTTTTGCCGCTGACGCTGCTGCTGACTTTTCCGCCGTTGGAGCGGATGGTGTCGGCGATGGTTTCGCGGTCTTCGCTCAAGGTGCCGGTGATGACCCAGGTGGTGCCGTTGAGCTTGTCGGAGGCGGCGGTGACGGCGCGCTGGGTGAAGTTGAGACCGGCGGCGCGCAGGCGGTCGAGCAAGGCGATGTTGTGCGGCTCGCGGAACCAGGCGTGGATGCTGACGGCGACGATCTCGCCGATGTCGGGACACTGGATGAGTTCCTCGACGCTGGCGGCCGCGATGGCGTCGATGCCGCCGAAGTGCTCCAGCAGCTTGCGCGCGCCACCGGCACCGACGTGGAGGATGCCGAGGCCGAAGACGAGCCGCCACGGATCCTGCTGCTTGCTGGCGGCGATGGCTTTGAGGTAGTTGTCGATGCTCTTGGTGCCGACGCGTTCGAGGCGGGCGAGCAGCAGCTCATTGAGGTCGTAGAGATCGGCCACGTCTTTGACGAGCTTCAATTCAACCAACTGCGCGATGACGGATTCACCGAGACCGCTGATGTCCATGGCGCCGCGGCTGACGAAGTGCTCAATGCGGCGCTTCACCACTTCGGGGCAATGCGGATTCGGACAGCGGATGACGACCATCTCCTCATCGCGATGCACGGCGGTGCCGCACACCGGGCAATGCGTGGGCGCGTGCACGTGCTTCTCGTGACCGTGACGATGCTCCTTTTTCACGGAGACGACGGCAGGAATGATCTCGCCCGCCTTTTCGATGATGACGACATCGCCGACGCGGATGTCCTTGCGCTCGATCTCCTCGTAGTTGTGCAGCGTGGCGTTGCTGACCGTGCTGCCGCTGACCAGGACGGGCTCGAGACGAGCGACGGGCGTCAACGCGCCGGTGCGACCGACCTGAATGTCGATGGCGAGGATCTTTGTTTCCGCCTGCTCGGGTTGGTACTTGTAGGCGATGGCCCAGCGCGGTGCCTTGCTCGTCACACCGAGCTCGCGCTGATCGGCGAAGCTGTTCACCTTGATCACGGCGCCGTCGGTCTCGTAGGGCAGTGACTTGCGTTTCTCGTCGAGTTCACGAATGGCCGCGAGCAGACCTTCGGCGCTGTCGGCATGCCAGATGAGGTCGGCTTTGCGGAGTCCGGCGGCATCAAGCAGCGCATAGACCTCGTTCTGCGACTGCACATCGCTGGCCTCGGCGAGGCCGTAGAACACGATGTCGAGCGGCCGCTTGGCTACGATCTTCGGATCGAGCAGTTTCAGCGTGCCCGCGGTGGAGTTGCGCGGATTGGCGAACAGCGCCTCGCCTGCTTCCTCGCGTTCCTGATTGAGTTTGGCAAAGCCTGTCTTCGTCATGAACACCTCCCCGCGCACTTCGAAGGTCTGCGGACCGTCTTTGGGAAGACGCAGCGGCAGCCGTCGGATGGTTTTGAGATTGTTCGTCACATCGTCGCCGGTGGCGCCGTCGCCGCGTGTCGCGCCGTATTTAAGGACACCGTTTTCATAACGGATGGTGATGGCGACGCCATCGACCTTCGGCTCGATGACACAGTCGATCTTCTCACGCCCGAGCCCTTTCTGCACACGGGCGAAGAACGCGGTGAGCTCCTCCTCCGAGTAGGTGTTGTCGAGGCTCATCATGCGCACGGTGTGCGTGATCTGCGTGAAACCCTCCAATGGAGCACCGCCAACGCGCTGAGTCGGCGAATCCGGTGTCAGCAGATCGGGAAACTTCGCCTCGATGTCCTGCAATTCGCGCAACAGCTCATCGAACTGCTTGTCACTGATCTCCGGCTTCGCCTCGACGTAGTAGAGGCGGTTGTGGCGATGGAGTTCGGCACTGAGAAAGGCGGCGCGGCTGGCGGCTTCGGCTTGGGTCATGGCTTGTCGCCCTGAATAGCCGCAAAAAGAGGCGCATGGAAACGGGAAATAGTCTCTCCTCGTCGCCGCCCTAAGGAGGAATTAGAGAACAGTCCCATGGAGAAGGAGGCGGCGGTCGTAAGGGCGGCTTTCGACCGAGAATAGGCGGATGAATTTTAATAGGTGTTAACTAAAACCTTGCCACACACTCTAAATTCAATATAATGAATATAATTTCAATAATATGTCTAGCTTTCCCTCCCATCTGCCCGCGCGGCTACGCTTTGCGGTCCTCTTGGTGCTCCTGATCTTCGGTGCGCGCCAGGCAACCCGAGCGCAGGCACCCGGACCTGCACCCACGGTACCTGTTCCGGCGGCCCAAGCCAATGCAGGCACCTACGTGCCCGTCGGCGAAGGCGCCTCAATCAAGGTGAACTTCCCCAGCGCACCGATTCAGGCCATCATCCCGTTTTACACTCAGCTCACAGGCAAGAAGCTCATCCTCGACTCCGCCCTTCAGGGCGAGCAGCTCCGCATCATCTCCCCTCAGATGCTCACGAAGAAAGACGCGATCGCCTTCATCGAGGCCACGCTGCTCCTCAACGGATACGCCATCATCAACGTCGATGCGACCACCGCGAAGTTGATCAACCACGCCGGTGGCAAAAGCCCCACCGCCGACGGTTTGAAGGTATACAATTCCCTGCGCGATCTGCCGCAGAACGAGGAAATCTGCCACTACGTGCTGCCGCTTCAGCACGTCTCCGCCGATGATGCCTCAAAGGCATTTCAACAGGTCATCAAGCTTCACGCCTACGGGGCGATGACCGGCGTCTCGAACGACACCGCCCTCATCATCACCGAAAACAGCGCCACCATTCGCAGCATCTGTGAGATCGCCCAGATCATCGATGTCCCGGCCACTGAGACTTCGAACGAAATGATCAAACTGGAGCGATCGGACGTGGAACTCGTGGCTGAGATCGTGAATGAGATTTTCGAGCAGGAGGAAAAGGCAAAAGCCCCCGCAGCGCCGGTGGCGGCAGTGCCCAATCCTGCCCTGCGCCCCGGAGCACCCGCCGTGGCTCCTGTAAGCCCCGCCGGAGTTGCCAACACCACGGCGACCAATCCTGCCGCGTCGCGCGTGAAAGTGTTCGCGTATCGACGTACCAACGAACTCCTCGTCATCGGCCGCCCGGTGGACATCACCTACATCAAGGGTTTGGTCGAGAAGCTCGACAAGCAGGACGACGGCACCAATTTCCTCAAGCGTCGGCTCAAGTACCTCGATGTTCAGGACTTCCTGCCCGTGGCCTACAACGCCCTGGCCAAGGACACTGACATTCAGTCGAATGATGGTGCCGCATCCTCCGGCGGAGGAGGTCGCAGCAGCAACCGCCGTCAGACAGTCGGCAGTGCCAACAGCCCGTCCACCGACGCACGGAACAGCTCCAGCAGCAGTAATTCCGCGTTTGGCTCCAGTAACAATTTCGGCGGCAGCAGCGGCATGAGCACCGGCTCCAACGCGAATCGCAGCATGCTTGACGACCCGGAGGCGATCGGCGCGCCGGAATCCATGATCGTCGGGAAAACCCTTCTCATTGCCGACCCCCAATCCAACAGCCTTGTTGTGTCCGGCTCCCCCGAACACATCTCCCGCATCGACCAGCTCCTGCAGGAGATGGACGTGCGTCCCCAGCAGATTTACATCTCCGCGATCATCGGCCAGCTCAGCCTGGGCAAGAACTACAACTACGGTTTCGATTTCCTCAAAGTGCTGAGTGATTTCAGCGTGAATCGTTCCGGTTTCCCAAGCTCCAGCACGACCACCTCGGGATCCACAACAACGACCGCGGCAGCCAACGTCGTCCAGTTCCCGGCAAAATTTGGGCAGCTCAATTTCTACGGCCAGCTCGGCGCCCTCAGCAACTACATCAAAGTCATCGACAGCAACAACAACTTCAAGGTGCTGGCGACACCAAGCGTCTACGCCAAAAACGCAGCGAAGTCGGTCATCTCATCCGGCCAGCGCATTGCGGTGCCCGCCACGATCCTGTCCAACGGAGGATTCTCCGCCGGAATCGCCAACACGAGTGTGAGCGTCGAGTACCGGGATGTAGTGCTCAAACTTGAAGTCATTCCCCTTATCAATTCTGATGACGAGGTGACCCTGCGCATCGCCCAGATCAATGACAACATCGTCGGCTCACAAACCATAGGTGGCAACACGGTGCCAACTATCGGCACTCAGGAACTCGTGACCGAGGTGGCGGTGAAAAACGGTGCCACGGTCGTTTTGGGTGGTTTGATCACTGAACGCACGACCAAAGGCAAGAACGGCGTGATTGGGCTGAGCCGCATCCCCATCCTGGGCCATCTCTTCGGCACGACCCAGAATCAAACCACTCGCGATGAACTCCTCATCTTCATCCAGCCTCGAATCGTGCGCTCTGACGACGCACTCGACACACCCAACAACATCGAGAGCGGACGCACCGCGATCTACGATGAGTCCATGCAGTTCGGTTCCCCAGGCTTGGAAAACATCCCACGGGCCCTTCCCTTGAGGGAATAACCCTCAAAAGGCTTCCCCACCAAGACTAGCCGCCAATCACTTCCTCGCGGCTTCAGCGCGGTTCTGCATGTAGGTGCTGCGCACGGAAAGATACGGATCAACGGCTTCTTTCGTGGCCGTGTCATAGGTGTCAAACTGGGCCGGCATGGAGCGCAACGAATTGGCTGATGGGGGAACAATAGTCCAGTCATGTTCGGATCTGGCACTATACCAGTACAAGTAAGGCCAGTTGACCGGATTTAGAGCGTAATCTCCGGCGAGTCCCACTGTGTCTCTGACACTGCTCGCACCGAGCAACGGCAGCACAATGTACGGACCGTGAGGAATTCCCCAGGTCGCAAAGGTCTGCGCGGTGTCTTCCGCCGGCACGTTGGCCAGAGCCTGAATTTTTTCGGCTGGTTTGAAGATGCCTGCCACACCACCGATGGTATTGACAAAAAACTTGCCGGTTTCCTGTCCCGCACGCTTGAACTTGCCCTGCAGGGCGCAGTTCACGAACCGCACCGGAAACTTGACGTTCTCAAATGCGTTATCGACGCCCTTGCGGACTGGCTTGGGCATCACAATCTCGTAACCTTTGGAGATCGGACGGAAAATGAAGGTGTAGAGCTGATCGTTGCACCAAAACATGCCCCGGTTCAGCGGCTCCAGAGGATCGGACACTTCGGCAACCGCATACTCGTCCACCGCATCCGGAGCCTGGCTGGCTCTGCTGGCCGCCTGCTTCTTGCCAGAGGCGACGGTGGATGCTGTGGCGGCAGACGACTTCGCTGCCGACCTTTCCGCAGTCGTGGTACAGTCGGTCAGAAGCGAGGAAGCTGCCAGCAGGAGCAGACGGAGTGTGAGTGCGTTGGATTTCATTGAGGACGGGAGACGGATTGCGTAAGAGAGCTTATGACGGCATTTGCGCCACCTTTTTTAAACTGGGCATCCAACTGACTGCGATAGTTGGCAATCAGGCTCACCCCTTCGATCACCACATCGGTGATACGCCAGCCCTGCACCTGCTCCATGCGATAGACCACGGTGTAGTGGCTACCTTTGTACACCATGTTGGTTGGCACATCCACGCGCCCGTCAGCGGGGGACACCGCCGCCTTGTACGTGATCGCCGGATGCTCTCCAGGAGTGAATTTATTGCTGTAGCTGCGAATAATGAGGGTGGAAAAGAGATGGGTGGCCTGCTGCTGCTGAGCCCCCGTAAACTGACGCCAGCCCGGACCGACTGCACGCTTGGTCATGGTTTCAAAGCTCACATGCTTCTGCAGCACTGGACGAAGGCTTTCAGGCAATGCACTTCGATTGGCGGTCCGGTCGGCCACGGAAAGCACCTCTGTAACCGCCGACTTGAGCCGGGTCTGTGCATCTACAAGCTGAGCAGAGACGGCAAGCGGAGAGGCTGCCAGAAGGGAGGTAAACAATAAGCGGAGAGTCATGGAACGTGTTCTTTTTCGTCTTGGCCTTTTTCAACACTGCCGAAGGCCATCTTGCCGATCAACGATTCAATGTCCACGGAGGATTCAGTCATTGTGATTCTTGCGCCAGAATCAAGGTAAGTTTCATCCGCCCCTGGAGCGAGCGCCACATACTTATCACCAATGAGACCGGTCGTTTTGATCGATGCCATTGTGTCGGTCGGCAGCTTCAGGCCGGCCTGAACACGCAAGGTGACCATCGCGCTGTAGTCGGTGGCATCCACATGAATGCTCTCCACCCGTCCCACAGGAACACCAGCCAACATAACGCTGCTTCCGGCGTTCAGCCCCCCGGCGTTGGTAAATCGCGCCTCGATCATATAGGTGTCTCCACCGATCATCGACCCAGCGCCGAGTTTGACGGTCAAATAGACGACGGCGGCGAGGCCCAGAAGCACAAACGCCCCGACAAATAGTTCCAGTTTGGATTGTTTCATGAGTCTTCGGAATTGAGAGCCTCGCCACGACGAATGGCAGCAAGTGAACGGCCAAGAGCCTCCGCGCTGTCGCGAAAATCGCACACCATCGGTTCGGAGGAGGCAGAAAACTCCGCAGGCGTGCCTTCAAAGCACATGCGCCCCTTGTCAAGCAGCGCCACACGGTCACTGGCGATCAGCGCCTCGGTCAGGTCATGCGTCACGACGAGCGCGGTGAAGCCAAACTGCCTCTGATACTTGGCGATCATGGCAAAAACCGCGTTGCGGCGCAGCGGATCCAATCCCGCCGTTGGTTCGTCGAACAGCACAAGTTCAGGACGCGTGACAATGGCACGGGCAAGAGCCAGTCGCTTCTGCATGCCGCCGGAAAGTTCGCTGGGATAACGGTCCTTGTGCGCATCCAGCTCGAGCTGGCGCAACGCCTCCAGACTGCGCTCGCCGATTTCTGCATCGGACAGGTCGGTGGTCTGCTCCAGTGGTAACGCGACGTTTTCCAGTGCGCTCAACGAATCAAACAGGGCGTTGCTCTGAAACAGAAAACTGCAACGACGCCGGAATTCGGCCCGGGCAGCGGCATCCCCGATTCCAAGCGGCTTTCCATCAAACAGGATCGTCCCTTGGTCAGGCCGGACGACATCCGCCAGACACTTCAACAGCACTGACTTCCCCGCACCGCTGCGCCCAAGCACCGATACCAGGCTTCCTCGAGGCACATCGAGAGTCGCTCCATCGAGCACGACATGTTCCTCGAAACGCTTGAACAAGCCCTCGATGCGCAGAAGCATGTGATTCGTATCAGCACTCATGATCAGACAAGGAACGAGGTGATGACATAGTCGGCCGCCAGAACCACGATGCTCGACAGAACCACGGCACGCGTAGTCGAGGCGCTGACCGCCCGGGCCCCCGTGGCCGAGCTGCAACGATGCGCGTTAAATCCATAATAGGCGCACAGCGCTATCGTCAGCAGTCCAAAGGTGGCCGCTTTCGTAAAACACTCGCGAACGTCCGGAGATTCGACCGCCCGTTCTACCGACGACCAGTAGACCCCCGACTCAAGGCCCAACAGCAGCGAACCCGACAAGCTGCCACCCCACAGGCCGACAGCGATAAACAGCGCTGTCTGCATCGGATAGACCAACAGCGCCGCGATCAAACGAGGTGCCACGAGATAAGCATGGCTGCTCACCCCCATCGTCTCCAGTGCGGCGATCTGTTCCGTGTTTCGTTGAATCCCCAGCTCAGCCGCCAGTGCGGAACCAGCCTGTCCCACCAGCATCAGCGCCGCCAACACCGGCCCCAGTTCACGCACCAGACTCAGAGACACCAGCGTCCCCAACAGACTCTCCGAACCGAACCGGTTCAGAACGTAGTATCCTTGCAACCCAAGCACCAGGCCGGTGAACAATCCCACGATCAAAATCACCGGCAGACAGCGCACGCCCTGCTCAAAGCCCGCACGCACTATGCGCTTTCCCAAACGACGGGAACCGACGGCAGAACGAAATGCCCGCCCGGTGAAGAGCGTGAAGTCGCCCAGATCATGGACGATGGACAGAGTGTGACGGCCTACGGTACGCAGCATGCAATGACAGGCACCCTCGCCCACACACCAGAAGTGTGCAACGCCGCAGCAGCCACTTTCATCAATATTCTTCGCTCAAAGATCTGTCACCGGCAGCCACTTGCGCTGTTCCCAACTTTGTAGGCCGAGCTCGGCGAGTTGCACGCCTTTGGCGCCCTCGCGCAGCGTCCATGGGAAGGGTGTGTCGAGCACGACATGCTTGAGGAACTCCTCCCACTGAATCTTGAACGCGTTGTCGTAGGTGGTCGTGTCCGGCACTTCCTGCCAGCCGCCGAAGAAATCGATTGGCTGGTCGATGTCCGGATTCCAGATCGGGCGCGGTGTGGTGCCGATGCTCTGCACCCAGCACTTGCGCAGGCCGACAATGGCGCTGCCATGCGTGCCATCGACCTGCATCGTCAGCAGGTCATCGCGGCGCACGCGCACGGTCCATGAACTGTTGAACTGGCAGATCACGCCGCCTTCGCATTCAAACGTGGCATAGCAAGCGTCGTCGCTCGTGCAGGCATACTCCTTGCCGCGTTCATCCAGACGCTTCGGCAGATGCGTGGCTCCGAGACAGCTCACCGCCTTCACTTTGCCAAAGAGATTGTCGATCACGTAGCGCCAGTGGCACAGCATGTCGACAATGATGCCGCCGCCGTCTTCCTTGCGGTAGTTCCATGACGGACGCTGCGCAGGCTGGTCCCCATCTTCACCGGTGAAGACCCAGTAGCCGAACTCTCCGCGCACACTGAGAATGCGACCGAAGTAACCCTGATCGCGCAGGGTGCGGAACTTCCGAATGCCGCTGAGCCAGAGCTTGTCCTGCACCACGCCATTTTTCACTCCGGCGTCCTCGCAGAGCTTGGCGAGCCGTAAAGCCTCGCTCGTTTCCACGGCGGTCGGTTTCTCGCAGTAGATAGCCTTCCCTGCTTTCACGGCCTTTTCGACGAAACCTGCTCGTTGCAGCGTGCCGCTGGCGTCGAAGAAGATGGTGTCGTCCTTGTTCGCGAGCGCCGCATCGACATCCGTGGTGAAACGGGTCACGCCCGTGCGCTGCGCGAGCGCCTGGAGCTTGTCGTGATTCCGCCCGGTGAGGATCGGATCCGGCATCAACGTGAGATCGTCGCTGACCTTGAGGCCGCCCTGATCGCGGATCGCCTTGATCGAGCGGATCAGGTGTTGGTTGGTGCCCATGCGTCCGGTGACGCCGTTCATGATGATGCCGATTCTGCGTGTTTCCATGGTGTTATGAGTAGAGTTGAGCGTAGCTGGAGGCGATCTGGTCGAGGAAGTCGTTTTGATCGCTGCTCCACCACTTGTTCGAGAAGATTTCGACCTCGCGATGGCCGGTGAAGCCAGTGGCATCAACCCAGTCGCTGATTTCGCGGATGTCGATGCAGCCTTCGCCCATCAAGCCGCGGTCGTTGAGGAGATCGGCGGTCGGCGTCTTCCAATCACAGATGTGAAAGGCATGCAGGCGGCCTTTTTGACCCGCGAGATCGTTCTGCGACTTCAATTCGGGATCCCACCACGCGTGATAGACGGCCACTGCGATACCGTCCGATTTCGGCGAGCCGAGCGCATCACAAATCTCATGCGCCTGGCGCATCGTGTTCACCGCACTGCGATCATCGGCATACATCGGGTGCAACGGTTCGATGGCCAGCCTCACACCGGCCTGCTCCGCCGCAGGCAAAACAGCGGCGATGCCATCGGCGATCTGCTTGCGAGACTCGGTCAAAGGCTGTCCCGGCACCGCGCCGCAGACCAGAACGATGAGGGGCGCGCCAATCGCATGCGCCTGCTCAATGGCTTTCATATTGTCGTCGATGGCAGCCTGGCGTCCTGCCGCGGTCGCGGAGGGAAAAAAGCCGCCACGGCACAAACTGATCACTTCCATGCCCGAATCGGCCGTTTGGCGCTTCACGGCGCTCAAATCGCGACCTTCAAGCGCCTGCCGCCAGATGGTGATGCCGCTCACGCCGCGCTTCGGGAACTCGGCGAGGCATTGTTCGAGGCTCAGCGGCTTCGTGGTGATGGTGTGGACGCACAGGCGGCTCATGGGACGATCATGCAGGAGTCCGACGATAAGAAAAAGATGATTTTACGATTCAAGTGATTGGAAATAATGATGTCTTCTCATGGAACTCTACCAGCTCGGCTACTTCATCGAGATCGCCCGCCAGCGCAGCTTCACGCGGGCGGCGGATCGTCTGCACATGGCGCAGCCGGCGCTGAGCCAGCAGATGAAGAACCTCGAAGAGGAACTCGGCACCGCCCTTCTCCTTCGCGGACGCAAGGAAACCCAGCTCACAGCCGCTGGAAAAGCCTTTCTGCCGCGTGCTGAAGCCCTGCTGGCGCAGGCAGAGGCGGCGAAAGCGGTGGTCTCCGATGTGGCGCAGCTTCGCGGTGGTCGGTTGGTCATCGCCGCGATCCCGAGTGTGAGCGCGTGCCTGCTGCCTGAAGTAACCCGTGCCTTTGCCAGACAGCACGCCAGGATCGAACTGCAGTTGATCGAAGAAAGCTCCGAACATGTGGCCGAATGCGTGGAGTCAGGCCGGGCGGACATCGGCTTCCTGCAACTGCCAGTGAACAAGGCGGCGTTCGAAACGCAGACCATCATCACCGAACCCTTCGTGCTGCTTGCCTCACGTTCTCATGCCATCACCCGGCAGCGTGAAGTCCAGCTCAAGCAGTTGTCCGCCGAATCCTTCATCTATTACAAGGGACGTGCGCGTGACACCGCGATTGAAGCCTGTCGCAAAGCCGGATTTGAACCGCGCGTCGCCTGTGAAAGCGGCGAGCTCGAAACGGTGCGTGCCCTGGTCGCCGCAGGCATGGGTCTCGCGGTAGTGCCACAACTCGCAGCGGGAAACCTGCCGAAAACGATTCGAGCCATTCCCGTCCGGGAACCCAGAATGCAGCGTCAAATCGCAGCGGTCTGGCAAAAGGGCGCTCCGCTCTCGCCCGCAGCGCAGGCGTTGCTCGACGTCATCATGACGAAGCTCGACAGCTAGGAACGATCCTGAGCACGCTCGACTCGGGCGCCGAGTGCGGCGAGTTTGTCGTCGAGATGTTCATAGCCGCGGTCGATGTGATAGAGGCGCTTGATCTCCGTGCTGCCTTCGGCCACGAGGCCGGCGAGCACGAGCGCCGCTGACGCACGCAGATCGGAGGCCATCACGGGCGCGCCCTTGAGTTTGGCGCCACCGCGGATTCTGGCGGTGGCGTTCTGAATCTCGATGTTGGCTCCCATGCGCTTCATTTCGGCAGCATGCATGAACCGCTGGGGGAAAATGGTCTCGGTGATCGAACTGGAGTCGTTGATCACGCAGGCGAGCGCACAGAACTGCGCCTGCATGTCAGTGGGAAAACCGGGATAGCAGAGCGTCGTGAGATCGAATCCTTTCGCGTTCGGATTTGGCCGGACCGTGATGCTGTCTTTCGTGATCTCCAGCGGGAAGCCGCATTTGATCATGGCATCGGTCACCGACTTCATGTGCTCCGGCATGACTCGCTTCAAAGTCACGCCATCGCCGAGCATCGCTCCAGCGACGAGGAAGGTGCCCGCTTCAATGCGGTCGGGAATGACCGTGTGTTCGGCTCCATGCAGTTCCTTCACACCTTCGATCACGATCCGGTTTGTGCCCGCGCCTTGAATCTTCGCGCCCATCTTGATGAGGAAATTCGCGAGGTCTTCCACCTCGGGTTCGGCGGCCGCGCCTTCGATGATCGTGGTGCCTTTGGCCAGCACAGCAGCCATCATGACGTTGTCGGTGCCGAGAACGGTGGAGCCGTGTTTGCCCATGAGATTCATCTGACCGCCTTTGAAGCCCTTTTTGGCATTCACACTGATGTCACCGCCATCGACGGTGACCTGCGCGCCGAGCGCTTCGAGGCCTTTGAGATGCAGATCGACCGGACGGTCGCCGATAACACAACCACCAGGCAGCGAGACCTGGCACTTTTTCAGACGTCCGGTGAGCGGTCCGAGCACGCAGATGGATGCGCGCATTTTGCGCACGAGGTCATAGGGCGCGACCGACTTGATCTTCTCCGCCTTCACCACCACGACACCGCTGGCACGTTCCACCTCGGCACCGAGTTCGCCAAGAATGCGTACCATGTAGTTCGTGTCGCTCAGGTCGGGCACACGGCGGATGGTGCAGGTGTCCTTGGTCAGCAGCGTGGCCGCGAGAATGGGCAGCGAAGAGTTTTTTGAGCCGCTGATGTTGATGCGACCTTTGAGGGGCGCACCGCCGTGAACGATGAGTTTTTCCATGTGTCGGGTGCTCTGTGCTGCGGAAAGCCACAGTGGCAAGCGCTTCTTCGATTTACAGCCTTCGGATGAGTGGCTTGAAAAAAGTTCTTGCCATTTGGATTACATGCGTAATCCTAGGATCACATTTGTAATCCAAGTCATGGCCCGCCACGCTCCCACTCCCCTCGCCCCGAAGATTTCAGACGCCGAATGGACGGTCATGAATGTCTTCTGGCACCGCGGCACCAGCACCCTCGCCGAGGTGGTGAAGGAACTCGAAGGCCGCCTGCACTGGAAGCCGCGCACGGTGCAGAGTCTCATCCGCCGCCTCGCCGACAAAGGTGCGCTCGCCGTCGAAGCTGTGGGCCGCGAGTTTCGCTATACGCCGGCCGTGGCCCAGGACCAGTGCCAGCACGAGGAAAGCGTCAGTTTTCTCGACCGCGTCTTCAACGGCCGCCTCACGCCTTTCGTCGCCGGGCTCATGGAACGCGAAGAAGTCTCGAAAGACGATCTGGCCGCCCTTCGTGAAGTGCTCGCCCAAGCTGAGAAGAAACTGAAAAAGTAACCGACCACCCGCGATGAACTCCGACGTCCTCCTTCATTGGCTGCTCCGCACCTCCGTGGAAGCCAGCATCCTCATCCTCGCCGTGCTCGGCCTGCGCATGATGCTCGGCACGCGCCTCAGCCCCGCATGGCGCATCGGCCTATGGATGCTGGTCGGCGCGAAGCTGATGCTCCCGGCCTTCATCCCCGCTGGATTCGGCCTGGGTTCCTGGCTGCAAAAGGATAACGCCGCTGTTGCGACGCCTGCTGCAGTCACGCCAATCGAATTCATGGCGCCCTCGACGCCTGTCGTATCGCCCGTCGAGCCGTCGATCGCGAGTTCAGCCTCGAAGCCTTCTTCAGCCTTCACCCTCACCCAGGTCCTCTTGGTGACGTGGCTCGTCGGCGTGGCTGCGGTGTTTGCGATCGCCTTCATCCGCCAGCAGCGCTTCAACGCCCTGCTCCGCCGCCGTCCTCGGGCCAGCCAACCGCTTCTGCGCGCACTCGTGGCCAGCCTTTCTCACAAGGCCGGGGTGAAAAAGGCGGTGAGCGTCGTCCTCATGCCAGCGGGCACCACGCCTGCCATGGTGGGCATTCGCCAGCCGAAACTGCTGCTGCCGGAGGATTGGGACACACGTTTCGACGAGAGCAGTCTCAAGCATGTCGTGCTGCACGAATTGCTGCATGTGCGGCAGCGCGATTTGCTCTGGAACTGGGTCGCCACCGCCGTGCAGGCGCTGCATTGGTTCAATCCGCTCGTCTGGTTCGTCGTCTCGCGCTTCCAGGCCGACCGCGAGCTGCGTTGCGACGCCGGTGCGCTGGAGATCCTCGCGCCATCCGAGCGCCTCGACTACGGACACACGCTTCTCCGCATTCAGGAAACCTTCTTCGCACCACCGGCCATCGCAGGGTTGGCTCCATGCGTGCGCAACCATCCCACCCTGCGTCAACGCATCCTCATGATCGCCACTCCAACCACCCGTCAGCCCGTTCTTCAGGCCCTGCTCGTCCTCACGCTCGGCACCCTCGTCTGCTACTCCTTCACCACCGCACGTGCGGCGGAAAAAGAAGTTCCGCCGAAGGTCCGCGGTGGCGAAACCCCTCGCAGCGCCGAAACCGGCAAACCCGCCACGGGTGAACGCGAAGGCGGCGAGAAGAAGCCCGGTATGCGCGAGGGTGATGGTGCGAGAAAGTCTGCTGAGCGCGAAGGCGACGGCGCGAGAAAGTCTGCCGAACGCGAAGGCGACGGAGCCCGCAAGCCTGGCATGCGTGACGGCGACGGCGCCCGGAAGACGGGCGAAGGTGACGGTGACAAACCACGCACCGGAACCCGCGAAGGCGATGGTGCCAAGAAAACCGGCATGCGCGATGGAGATCGTCCCCGCACCGGTGAACGCGAAGGCGACAAGCCCCGCACAGGAGGCCGCGAAGGTGAAGGCTCACGCAAGACCGGTGCCCGCGATGGCGACCGCTCTACCTCTTCCGGTGAGACCATCACCCTCAAAGTCATCAAGAACGGCGATGTCGTGATGGTCGGTGACGAAGAAGTCGCCATGGGCCGCCTCCGTGGTCATCTGAGCACATTCCTCCCCGACCACCCCGGCGCCCGCATCGAAGTCACCGGCGACGACGACGTCCCTCTCAAGGCCCTGCACAACACGGTCGATGCCGTGCGTGACAACGGGAACAAGAATGTGGGCATTGCCACGAAATAGGCAGCGGCTTCACTGCAACCACTTCAAATGATTGAACCCCGGGAGGCCCACCTCACGCTCATGCATCGCGCCCTTATCTTTCTGTCGCTAGCACTACAAGCCGGTGCGGTCTCGCCTGGAGAAGTAAGTTCGGCTTTGACGAAAGCCGTCTCTTTCTACCATTCTCGCGCGGCAGCGCACGGCGGCTACGTCTATCGCTACAGCGCGGACTTCACGCTTCGCGAAGCTGAGGGCATTCCGGATGCGGACACGATCTGGATTCAGCCGCCGGGCACGCCTGCGGTCGGCATGGCGATGCTGGATGCTTACGAGGCGACGAAGGACAAGGACTGCCTGAAGGCCGCCGTCGAGGCTGCGCATGCGGTGTCTCGTACGCAACTCGCTTCGGGCGGATGGGACTATTCGGGGCACTTTGACGCAAAGAATCGCGAGAAGTGGCTGTATCGTCGCGATACCGACGGCAAGCTCATCAACCGGAAGAAAATCCCGCAGAGCGAGGCCGGATGGCACATCTGGCGGCAGCGCGAATACAAGGACACGAACTACTCCACGGTGGACGACGATGTGACGCAGGCTGCCACACGCCTGCTCGTGCGTGTCGATCACGCGCTCGGGGGCAAGGACGCTGAAATCAAGGAGGCGGCCGATTACGCGCTGGAGGCCATCATGCGCACGCAGTATCCGGCCGGAGGCTGGAGCGCGCTGTTTGACACGTGGCCCACCTCGCCACCGCCTGCGGACAAGTTTCCCATCAAAGCCGGAAGCTATCCCGCCGACTGGCCACGCAAGTGGCCGAAGGACTTCACCGGCTGCTACGTGCTCAACGACAACACGCATGCCACGCTCATGAGCACGCTGCTGCTCGCCTGGGAACTTCGCGGTGATCAGAAATACCTCGATGCAGCCAAACGCGGCGGCGATTTCCTCCGCCTCGCGCAGATGCCCGATCCGCAGCCTGCCTGGGCACAGCAATACGACGCTGAAATGCATCCCGCCTGGAGCCGTGCCTTTGAACCAAGCGCCATCTGCGGTCGTGAGTCCCAGTCGGCCATGTGGGCGCTGCTGAAACTCGCCGCCGCCACGGGTGACAAGAAATACCTCGATCCGATCCCGCCCGCCCTGGCCTACCTCCGCAAGTCGCTGCTGCCCGATGGACGCATCGCCCGCTACTATGAGCTGCAGACCAACAAACCGCTCTACTTCGAACGCGGCGAAGGTGGCAAGGGCTTCGAACTCACCTACTCCGACAAAAAAGCGTCGTCGAACTACGGCTGGAAATGGGACAGCGAACTCGATGCCATCCAAGCCGCAGGCAGCAAGCTCTCACGCGGCGAACCGGTCGTCTTTCCCCGCGTCGAACTCGAACGCTGGTCCTCCCCGCCCACCGAGAAAGACATCCAGACCATCCTCGCCGAACAAAAGCCGAACGGTTCATGGGTCGCCACCGACGACGAACGCGGGTGGATGCGTGATGCCAGTGGCAAGAAGACCAACCCCGCTGGTGGCGTGATCTACAGCCTCGACTTCATCGAAAACGTGAAGGCGCTCAGCGTGTGGCTGAAAACTCAACCTCGATAAGACGATGAAACACGTCTGCCTGCCCTTGCTCCTGCTGTTCGCCTCGCTGACACGCGGCGAGGAATACGACAATCCCACACCCTGGTCCTACCAGCGCATCCAACGGCATCCGGTTCCTGCGGTCAAAGACGCCGCATGGCCGAAGGACGACATCGATCGTTTTATCCTGTCTCGTTTGGAAAAGGACAACCTGCATCCCATCGGTGATGCCTCGCGCGTAACGCTCATTCGCCGGGCGTCCTTTGATCTGCTCGGCCTGCCGCCGACGCAGGACGAGGTGGAGCGCTTCGTGCGTGATGCAGCGCCGGATGATCTCGCCTTCGCCAAGGTGGTGGACGCCTATCTTCAGTCCGAACGCTTCGGCGAGCGCTGGGCTCGGCACTGGCTGGACGTCGTGCGCTACGCGGACAGCGTGGGCCGCGTCTGGAACGCACCGTTCCTGTATGCCGCGCGTTACCGCGACTGGGTGATCGATTCACTCAACAGTGACAAACCCTACAACCGCTTCGTGGCTGAACAACTTGCAGGTGACCTGCTTCCGGCGACGACGGTGTTGCAACGCCGCGATCAAATCGTCGGCACCGGCATGCTCGCGCTCGGCAGTGTGAATGTTCAAGAAGGGAGCTATGAGCAGTTCGTGCTCGACCGAGTCGATGATCAGATCGACGTCGTTTCTCGCGCCTTCCTCGGCCTCACCCTCGCCTGTGCACGCTGCCACGATCACAAGACAGAACCGGTGAGCCAGAAGGACTACTATGCGCTGGCCGGCATCTTTTACAGCAGTGTCACGCTTAGTGGAACGCCCAACCGCAATGAGGGCTATGGTGGCGGTTATGTCAGTGCGGAGGCGCTCGTTGATCTCCCCACCACGCTCGACGAGTCGGTCGGCCCGCCAAGCCAGTTGCCAACAGGCCTGCATTCGATGGATGATCTCCGAGGACTCGGCAATCCGAAGGAAACGATCCACTACGACTGGGATCCTCACTTCTGTATGGGAGTGGTCGAAGGCGACGTCCAGAACTGTGAACTCGCTGTCGGCGGCGATCCGTATGATCGCGAGGCCGCGCCGGGTCGTGGTGAGATGAAAATGCCCGCGCTGCCACCGTTGCCGAAGATTCCGGCCAAGTCCTCCGGACGGCTCGAACTGGCCCAATGGATGACGCAGAACACGCATCCCCTCACCTCGCGCGTCATGGTGAACCGCATCTGGCAGCATCTGTTTGGCGAAGGCATCGTGCGCACAGTGGATGACTTCGGCATCACCGGCAGTGATCCCACGCATCCCGAACTGCTCGATCATCTCGCCATTCGCTTTGTCGAAGGTGGCTGGAGCGTGAAGAAGATGATTCGCACGATGATGCTCAGCCGCACCTACCGGCTCGCCACCACCGGCAATCCCGAGCATCCCGATGCCGCGAACAAACTGCGCTGGCGCCAGAACCCCAAGCGCCTCGAACTCGAACCGCTGCGCGACACGCTGCTGCAACTCGCCGGAAGGCTCAGTTTCGACCGACCGGAGGGCATTCCCATTGCAGGAACAGGCGGCAAAGGCCGGCACGGCATCACTCGCAGTCTGCTAAGCACCGAGGACAACTACCGCACGATCTATCTGCCCGTCATTCGCGACAACACCCCCGAACTCTTCAGCACCTTCGATTTCCCTGGCCCCACGCAGATCAAAGGCCAGCGCGACGTCACCACCGTCGCCCCGCAGGCGCTGTTCTTCATGAACAACCCAATGGTGGAAGAACTGTCAGCCGAGATCGCGAACAAGATCGGCAAGGATGTGAAGAGCGTTTATCGCACCGTGCTTGGCCGCGAACCCACCATGGAGGAACTCAGCGATGCCGAGGAATTGAAGCGCGAGCTTGGCTTGGAAACGCTGGTGCAGTCGCTGCTCGGCACTGCGGAATTCAGATACGCCTTTTGATTTATGAACACACGCCGCTCCTTTCTCCAGTCCACCAGCACCGGCTTCGGCTGGCTGGCTTTCAACGCGCTGCATCAGCAGTGGGCGAATGCTGCGGCACCGCCGAAGACGATCAATCCACTCGCGCCGAAGCCGCCCCACTTCACGCCCAAGGCCAAACGCGTGATCTTCATGTTCATGCAGGGCGGACCAAGTCATCTGGACACGTTTGATTACAAGCCCGAGCTGGCGAAAGCCGAGGCGCAGAAGGTTTCAAAATACATGGGTAGCGCGTTTGAGTTCAAACCGCGCGGCAAGAGCGGCATCATGATCTCCGACGCGTTTCCGGAGCTCTCGAAGCACGCGGACGATCTGTGCCTGCTCAACGGCATGCAGACGCGCACCAACGCGCATCAGATGGCCACGGTGGCTCTGCACATCGGCAACGAGACGTTTGTGCGACCTTCGATGGGCGCGTGGATTGTTTATGGACTCGGCACCGAGGCTGAAGACCTGCCCGGTTTTGTCACGATCAACCCGGCTGCCGACAACGGTGGCGCGATGAACTACGGCTCGGCCTTCCTGCCCGCGACTTTTCAGGGCACACGTCTGAGCAGCTATGGCGGCGGTGTGCCTGACTTATACAATGATCGTCTCAGCGACGCGCAGCAGCGCAAACAGATTGAGTTCATCCAAAAGGCCAACCGCAAGCTGCTGGCCGGCGATCCTGGTAATCCCGAACTCGAAGGCGTCATTCAGAGCTACGAACTGGCCTACAAGATGCAGACCAGCGTTCCCAACGTGCTCGATCTCGACAAGGAACCGCAGCACATCCGCGATATCTACGGCATCGATGATGCGGAGACGGAACGTTTTGGCGCGCAATGCCTCATGGCGCGTCGCATGGCAGAAAAGGGCGTGCGGTTCATCCAGCTCACCTCGCCTGGCTGGGATCATCACAACAACCTCCGTGAAGGTCTCACGCGTCAGTGCACGTCGATCGACAAACCGATCGCTGGTTTGATCGCCGACCTGAAGCAGCGCGACATGCTCAAGGATACGCTCATCCTCTGGGGCGGCGAATTCGGTCGTGGCAGCGGCTATGACAACGAACCTTACAACGGTCGCGGTCACAACGGTCGCGGCTACACGATGTGGATGGCGGGCGGTGGCGTGAAAGGCGGCTTCGCCTATGGCAGCACCAATGAAATGGGCGATACCGCCGAGACCGGCATCATCGGCACGCACGACTTGCACGCGACCGTCCTGCATCTCCTCGGCATCAATCACGAACGCCTCACCTACCGCTACTCCGGCCGCAATTTCCGCCTGACGGATGTCGCGGGCGAAGTGGCGAAGGACATCATTGCGTGATGAATCACCCACCCAGCACACAACCGGAAAAAGTTTACACCATGCCGGGCTGGTATGACGGCCCCAGAAGTGGCATTGCAGATTACTTGGGCAAGCCCCATGTGTTTGAATCACTCTGGGCTACAGGAGGAGGCGGATGCTGGGCAGGCTTGTTCCTCTTGATGCCCATCGACGAAGAAACCTTTGCACTCGCAATGGAAGATTGGACCATCTGGTTGAGGTGGATCTCCGCATTTCGTGCAGGAGAGGTAACACAAGATACTTCCCCTACACTGCCTCAGGACAGACAGCGGCACGAGGCTGTAGTGCGGCTTCTTGGCCAACGCTTAGAAGTAGTAACAGAGCGTTCTATTACCGTTCGCGGGGATTTTCGAGATGGGGATCATCAGGTGCTTTGGACGCCTGTGGAAGAGTCGATTGACGGGATGATCACTTTTTCCGCTTTGACGTCTCCGGGTGAGTAATCAGCAAACAATTACCCAATCGCCCTCGTCAGCAGATTCGCTGTGATGCGCTGGACGCGTGCATCCGCTCCGTGCGGTCGCGAGTAGTGGCTCCACACGGGCATGTGGCCGGGTGGTTTGCTCAGGCCCTGGGCCCACCAGATGGTGGAGGCGTTGAAGATGAAGTTGTTCTTCGGACCATCGTAGATCACCGCCTGCCACTGCTGCGGATTGATCCCACTCTGCCAGCATGTGCCGCCAGCCAGAATCTCCAGGCCCGGTAGGTCCGTGGGGGCATCGCCGTGATACTCCCAGCCGATCATGCCGGGAATCGAGTCGCCCTTTTCCATCCCGGTGCCTTCGAAGACCCAGTGTTCGGGCTTCTGGCAGAACCAGTCGCCGCCACCGTTCACCGGGCTGATGTTACGCACGCCCATGAGATAACCTTCGTCGGGTCCGCGATGCGGATAGGGGCCGTGATTCTTCTCACGATCCACTGCGTAGGTGTAATCGCCGCCATACGGTCCGCCGCGGAAGATGCGCCGGTTTGGCGCGCCGTCGGCGTTCGGTGAGAAGGGCGTGACCCAGCAGACGGAGTTGCCGGAGAGGAAGAGCAGATTAACGCCTGCGTCGCGCATCTTCGCCACGCTGTCGTGCTGGCGGATGTCCCAATACTCGTCGTGCCCGATGCTGATGAAGGCTTTGCACTTCAACCCATGATCCGGTGTGATCATGTCGGCGTTCGAGCAGTAGGTCACATCATAGCCTTCCTTCTCCAGCCAGTAGGCGGCGGGAAACTCGAAGCACAGCCACTCGCCGCTGCCGACGGACTGCGGGTTCTCATAGATCTGCGCATACTTCGCATACGGCCGATCAAAGCTCACATCCGACCACGGCCCCTGATTGCCCTTGGGATCGGTGTAGAGCGAGTAATCGTCAGGCCACTTGTTGTAGGCCTGCCAGGTGTTGTCGCTGCATTGAAATAGGATGTCCGCCTTCCGATCGTCGGTCACAATGAAGACGATGTAGCTCTGCCAGTAAGGTTCGTCTTTCGACGATGGCAAAGTGGTGAGACGGCCCAGATACACACCGCTCAACCAGTCGCTCGGGATCGTGATCGAGGTCGATTTGTCCCAGCGGCATTCGCGCAATCGCTTCTCGCCGATTCCCGGCACCGGCTGTTCCTTGCCTTCAAACGGTCCGAGCTCCGTCATCAACCGTGCGCCGCATCCACCGTAGTAGCCGGTGCGGAAGATCTCGATTTTGAAACGTGCCGTCGGCTTCGTGCTGACGAAGATGTCAAGCGTTTCACCTGCCTTGACCGACTGACGCGAGCAGTAGCCTTCGATCACTGGCGAGCGAAAGCCCTCCGTCTTGTCGAGCCGCATGCGGGTGAGCTGCCAGTCGGTCGATCCTGGCTTGGCGTTTTCGTCGGTGATCAGGGACATGGCCTGATTACGCGGCTTTCCGGCCAAAACGATCAGTAGGTCGCTCTTCCGCCAGACAAATCGAAGACCGCCCCTGTGGTAAACGAGCAATCTTCAGAACTCAGCCAAGCGACGAGGGCTGCTGCTTCCTCCTTCTTGCCAAAGCGGTTCATCGGGATCTTCGACAGCATGTAATCGATGTGCTGCTGCGTGAGCTGCTTCAGGATGTCAGTCTCGATCACCGCAGGCGTCACCGCATTCACGATGATGTTGCTGGTGGCGAGCTCCTTGCCGAGCGACTTCGTCAACGCGACCACGCCAGCTTTCGAAGCGCTGTAGTGCGCGGCATTCGGATTCCCTTCCTTGCCCGCGATGGAGGCGATGTTCACGATGCGACCATAGCCATTGTTCAGCATCTGCGGCACGACGGCGCGGCAGCAGTGGAAGGGACCGTTCAGATTGATCGCCATCACGCGCTGCCATTCGGCGGGATCGGTTTCCCACGTCTTCGCATTGTTGCCTGCGATGCCGGCATTGTTGACGAGAATGTCGATCTTTCCAAAGGCTCCAAGCGTGGTGGCCACGGCGGCATCCACAGAAGCAGGATTCGTCACATCGACTGTCGCGCTATACACCTGGCCGATGGCCGAGAGTTCTACCTTCGCCACTTCCAGAGCGGCCGCGTCCATGTCCCAGAGACATACGCTCGCGCCGGATTCAAGCATGCGTTTGGCGATGGCCTGACCAATACCCCGCGCACCGCCGGTGACGATGGCAACTCTGTCTTTGAGATCGATTTGATTCATGGAGCAGAGCAATCGTGCCTAGTCTTCCCAGACTTTCAGCAGTTCCACTTCAAAGATCAGCGTTTCGTTCGGTCCGATGTCGATTCCGGCGCCGCGTTTTCCATAGGCCAGTTCCGACGGGATGAACAATCGGAATTGTGCGCCTTCCTTCATGAGCTGCATGCCCTCTTTCCAGCCCTTGATGACGCGCTTCAGCGGAAACTCCGCCGGCTCACGACCGGCGAGGTAGGAGCTGTCAAATTCGACGCCGTTGAGCAGCTTGCCGCGGTAGTTGACGACCACAGTGTCCTTGAGTTTCGGGCTCGGCCCCGTTCCCTCGCGCAGCACCTCGTATTGCAACCCACTGGCCGTGGTGATGATGCCGGGCTTTTGGGCGTTGTCAGCGAGGAAGGCTTTGCCGAGTTCGAGAGCGGATTGGGACATGCGGGAAGGTTGAAATGAGCCCATGCCACTGCACGCAAGAAAGTTCACCTGCAACCGCAATTCACGCACAGTGCCGCGTTGGTTTCGGCGAAATCCCTGCCATCTTACTGCCGTATCCTTTCCGCCCCCGAAATCCCCCTTCACATGCTCCGCCGCCTCACCTTTGCGTGCATCGCCCTTCCCTGCCTGCTTTCCGCCGCCGAACGCGGTGAAGACGCGTATCAAAAGCGCATCCTGCCCCTGCTGCAAAAGTTCTGCTACGACTGCCACGGCGACGGTTCGGACAAGGGCGACTTCGCGCTCGACGAGTATCCCGAGTATTCGAAGATGATCGCCGACAAGGTGCTGTGGGATCACACCCGCCAGCAACTCGTCACCCACGTGATGCCTCCGCAAAAGAAGGACAAGCCTTCTCTGCCGGAACGCGATGAGCTGGTGGCGTGGATCGACGATACCGTGTTCTGGTTTGATCCTGAGAAAGCCGATCCCGGCCACGCCACGCTGCGCCGCCTGAACCGCACGGAATACAACAACACGATCCGCGACTTGCTGCTTGTCGATCTGCGTCCGGCGAACGAGTTCCCGCCGGACGACACCGGCTACGGCTACGACAACATCGGCGATGTGCTCACCGTCTCACCCATGTTGATGGAGAAATACATCCGCGCTGCGAATACCGTCGCCGAGAAGGCGCTCGACACGTCCACCCTGGAGCGAATCGATCTCGAACTCGGTGCCAAGAAGTTTTGGAATCAAAAGGGCGAGACGAAGGAATGGGAAGGCGTGCGCTGGTTTCACAGCAACGCGGATGCCGCGACCAAATTCACCGCACCCGCCAGCGGCACCTACTACCTGAAACTCCACGTCTCCGCGACCCAGGCGGGTCCGGACGTGGCGAAGCTCAAGCTGCAGGTGGATGGTAAGGACGCTGGCACCTTCGACATCACCGCACGCTATCGCGGTGACAAAGGACCGTGGCAGACGATCCGCCAAGAGCTCCAGCTTGGCGGCGGCGAACACAAAATCGTCGTCGGCTTCGTGAACGATTTCAGCGACCCGCAGAATCCCGATCCCGAGAAGCGCGACCGCAATCTCGTGCTCGATCACCTCGACATCGAAGGTCCCTTCGGACTGCTGCCGCCACGCGGCACGCGTCTCGTGCAGTGGTTGCTCGATGGCAAACCTGCCGGCCTGCCCGCGATGAAACTCAGCGGCGAGGATTTCGAACGCGGCGAAGGAAACTCGTCGCGCGACACTGGAGCCATCGTGCTGCCCAGCAACGGCTACGTGAAGCATCCAATCGAGATCTCCAAGCCCGGTAAATATCGTTTCATCGTCAAAGCCGGTGCGCAGCAGGCTGGGAACGAACCTGCGAAGTTCGACGTGCGCATGGCCGGCAAAAACATCGGCTCTTTCTCCGTCACCGCGAAGGATCAGGCTCCGCAGTGGTTCAAGACGGAGGCCGATCTTCCCGCAGGCAAGCACGAGCTACAGGTCTGGTTCCTGAACGACTTTTACGACGAAAAGACGCGCCAGGACCGGAACTTCTGGCTCCATCAATTCACTATCGAAGGTCCACTCGATCAGCCTGCGGGCATCGACAACACGTCGCTTCCGGCCCTCGTCGAAAAACTCGGCACGCGCCTCTTCCGTCGTCCCATGCTCGATGCGGAAAAGACCAAGTGGAACACCTTTGCCAGCCTCGGCACCAAAGAAGGCCTGCAACCGCTCGAAACACTTGGCTACGTGCTGCGCGGCATGCTCGTCTCGCCTTCGTTCCTCTATCGCGGCACACCGCGACCGGTTGGCGATGCGAAGAACGGCGTAGCCTTGATCGATGAACACAGCCTCGCCTCTCGCCTCTCCTATTTCCTCTGGTCCGCACCGCCGGATGACCGTCTGCTGCAACTCGCCGCCAAAGGAGAACTCCGCAAGAATCTGACCGCTGAGGTGAAGCGCATGATCACCGACTGGCGTGGCACAAGCCTCACCGACAACTTCGCCGGTCAGTGGCTGCAACTGCGTGACATGGACATCGTGGACGTGGACACCCGTCGTTTCCCCGATTGGAAGGGCGGCATGGGTTACCTGATGAAGCGCGAGTCGCAGATGCTCTTCGAGCACATCCTGAAAGAGAACCTCAGCGTCATCGAGTTCCTGAACGCCGACTACACCTTTGTGAATGACAAGCTCGCCCGCTTTTACGGCATCTCCGGTGTGAAGGGCGACAAGTATCAGAGGGTGTCCCTGAAAGGCACCACACGCGGCGGCATCCTCACTCACGGCAGCATCCTGACGCTCACCTCCAATCCCACGCGCACCTCGCCGGTGAAGCGCGGCAAGTATCTGCTGGAAAACATCCTCGGCACCCCGCCGCCACCGGCTCCGGGTGGGGTGGCACCGCTCGACGAAAAGAAAGCCAGCTTCGGCAAGCTGACGCTGCGTCAGCAGCTCGAAGAACATCGCAGCAACGCCTCCTGCGCCGGCTGTCATGCCTTCCTCGACCCCATGGGACTCGCCTTTGAAAACTACGACGCCATCGGACGCTGGCGGGACAAGGACAAGAACCTGCCCATCGACGCCTCGGGCAGCCTCGTGCGCGGACAATCGTTCAAGGACTTCGCGGAACTCCGGACACTGCTCGTCAATGAAATGAGCGGCCAGTTCGTCAAGAACCTCGCCGAAAACCTCATGACCTACGCCCTGGGTCGCGGACTCGAATACTCGGACAAACCGGCGGTAGAGGCCATCTTGAAACGCGCCGCCGCATCCGGAAACCGCTTCCAGGACATCATCCTCGCCGTTTGCGAGAGCGTGCCGTTCCAGAAGATGCGCGTTGGCCAGCAGCCCTCCGAGTGAGGCGCGTGAATGGTTCTTTGACCAGACCAGACGATTCATCTTGGATCACGTATCCGCACCGCCTTTACTCCGCGCCATGCATTCCATCCTCATCATCGGCTGCGGCAGCATTGGCGAACGCCATCTGCGCTGTTTCCAGAAGACGGGCCGCTGCGAGGTCAGCGCCTGCGATGCGAATGCCACCCTGCTTCATGAAGTCGGTGCACGCTATTCCGTGCCGACGTTTCCAGATCTCAAAAGCGCCCTCGCAGCAAAGCACTGGGACGCGCTCGTCATTTGCACCCCCGCCCACACGCATCTCGCCATCGCCCGTGAAAGCGCGGCTCACGGTGCCGCTCTCTTCATAGAGAAGCCGCTCGCCGTCGCGTTCGACGAAGTGGAAGAGACCCGTGCTGCTCTGGCCGCCAGCGGTCGTTTCAACGCCGTCGCTTACGTTTACCACTGCTTCCCCTGGGTCGCTCAGGTGCGCACCTTCTTGCAGGAAGGCAGCCTGGGAAAACCTCTCCACGCAAGCGTCGTCGCCGGACAGCATTTCCCCACCTTCCGTCCCGCCTATCGCCAGATCTACTACACCCGTCACGAGACCGGCGGCGGAGCCATTCAGGACGCGCTGACCCACATTGTGAACGCCATGGAATGGCTCATCGGCCCGGTGACACGCGTGTTTTGCGATGCCTCCCATCAACAACTCGAAGGCGTCACCGTCGAGGACACGGTCAACGTCAGCGCCCGTCATGGCGACGTGCTTGTCAGCTATGCCATGACGCAGTTTCAGGCGCCCAACGAAAACACGCTCCAGATCCATTGCGAAAAAGGCAGCATCAAAATCGAATCCCATGCGCGTCGATGGGGAACGCTGCAACACGGCGAAGCCGACTGGACCTGGCACACCACGCCGCCATTGGAACGCGACGATCACTTCATCGCCCAGGCCAACGCCTTCATCGACGGCATGGAAGGCAAAGCGACGCCGCTGAGCACCTTTGACGAAGCCGTGCAGACGCTGCGTTTCAACATCGCCGCCCTGCGCTCCGTCTCGACCGGCCTGCCCATCTCTATCCCATGACCGCCGCAGGAAACGAACTCCGTCTCGCGATGCTCGGCATGATCGAGGGCAACGGTCATCCCTACTCGTGGTCCGCCATCGTCAACGGCTTCGATCCGGCAGCCATGGCGGCGTGTCCCTATCCGGCGATTCTGGATTACCTCGGCAAGCAACGCGTTGAAGACGTGCGCATCCCCGGCGCCCGCGTCACCCACATCTGGACCGACGATCCCGCCGACGCGCCAAAAGTTGCCGCCGCCAGCCTGATCGAGCACGTCGTGCCGCGGCCCGAAGACGTCATCGGCCACGTCGATGCCGTGATCGTCGCGACGGACGACGGCGATGATCACATCCGCCGCGTGCAGCCTTTCATCGATGCCGGCCTGCCCGTATTTGTGGACAAGCCCATGGCCACTAACATCGCGGATCTGCGCCAGTTTCTGCAATGGCACGAGGCCGGAGCCACCATTCTCTCCACCAGCGGCATGCGCTACGCACCTGCGATGCGTCTGAGCGACGAGCAACGCGCACTGCTTGGCGACCTGCGCTGGATCACCAGCTTCACCTGCAAAACGTGGGAACGCTACGGCATCCACGCCCTCGAAGCCGTCGAACCCCTGCTCGGCCCCGGCTTTCTCACCGTGCAGGCAATCAGCGACGATGGTGGCGACATCATGCATCTCACGCATCGCAGCGGCGTGCGTGTCACCATCGGCGCGCTTCACGATGCCTACGGCAGCTTCGGCGCTGTTCACCTCTACGGCACCAAAGGCCAGCTCCCGCTCCGCCTTGACGACACCTACTCAGCCTTCCGCGCCCAGCTTGTCGCCTTCATCGACATGCTCCGAACCGGCACTCGTCCCCTGCCCTTCGATGAAACCGTCGAACTCATGGCCGTCATCATCGCCGGTCGTCGCAGTCGTGAGCAAAACGGCGCCGCCATCTCCATCGCCGATATCCTTTCTGAACTTCACTCATGAAACTCCGCCCCTCCCGCATCCTCCGCGAACTTCGCGCCGGTCAAAACAGCACCGTCCTCAAGCTGAACATGAACGATCCGCGCATCATCGAGCTCGCCGGACTCTCAGGCGCCAGTGCGGTGTGGTTGTGCAACGAGCACGTGCCGAACGACTGGAGCAATCTCGAACACCAAGTCCGTGCCGCGAAGCTTTACGACATGGATGTCATCGTTCGCGTCAGCAAAGGCAGCTACAGCGAATACATCAAACCCTTCGAATGTGACGCCACTGGCATCATGGTTCCGCACGTCACCAGCGCCGATGAAGCGCGCAACGTCGTGGACATGGTCCGCACCCGCCCGCTCGGCAGCAAGGCGCTCGATGCCGGCAACATGGACGGCCTCTTCTGCCAGGTGCCGCTGGCCGACTACGCGCACCACTGCAACACCGAGAAGTTCATCATCCTCCAAATCGAAAGCCCAGAAGCACTCGAAGTCGTCGATGAAATCGCCGCCGTTCCCGGCTTCGACATGCTGCTCTTTGGCGCAGGCGATTTCAGTCATCGCATCGGCAAACTCGGTCAAGCTACGCATCCCGACGTCGTCGCCGCACGCAAGAAGGTCGCCGCCGCCGCCCTCAAACATGGCAAATATCCCGCCGTCGCCTCGCTCTACGGCCAAAAGGACGAAGTGATCGCCGAAGGCACGCGCGTGTTCACGCTGGGCGCGGATGTGCTTGAACTCGGCGGTGCGTTCAAGAAGCTCGTCGGCGACTTCGTCGGCACGTCGGCCGCGAGTTCCAGCGATTCGATCTACAAATCCAAGTAACCCGCCATGTCCGCCGATCTCTTCTCCCTCCAAGGCAAAACGATCCTCCTCACTGGCGGAGCCGGACTCTATGGTCGGGGACTCGCGGCCATGCTCGCACAAACCGGCGCGAACCTGATCCTCGCAGCCCGTGATGTGACCAAGCTGCGAGTCGTTGCCGATGAAGAGAACGCCAAAGGAAACCAGGTAACCGCGGAATCCCTCGACCAGGGCGATGAAGCTTCGGTCTTGGCGCTGGCAGAGCGAGTCCATGCGCGATTTGGTCCGCTGCATGGTCTCGTGAACAACGCCGTGCTGCGCCCGATGAAAGGCGCGAATGGTGCCGCGGAGCAGTTTGCCGAATCCATGCGCGTCAACGCCACGGGAGTCATGCTCATGCATCGCCACTTCGGCAAACCGATGGCCGAGGCCGGACGCGGCAGCATCGTGAACATTGGAAGCATTCAGGGCATGATCGGCCCGAGCTACGAACTCTACACCGGCACCAACATGGGCGACATGCCGCCCGATTACTTCTTCCACAAAGGTGGCATGGTGAATCTCACCCGTTTTTACGCCGCGCTTTACGGTCCTAAGAACGTCCGCGTGAACTGCCTCGCACCCGGCGGCTTCTTCAATCATCAGCCGGAACCGTTTTTGGAGCGCTACTGCGATCACACGATGCTCGGCCGCATGGCCGACGACACCGACCTCGGCGGCGCCGTCATTTTCCTCCTCAGCGACGCCTCACGCTACATCACCGGCGTGAACCTGCCCGTCGACGGCGGTTACACGGCGAAGTGATCACTTCAAAAGCTCCGCCACCGGAATGCGGAAGAACTTGTCCGTTCGCGACTTCATCTTGTCTTCGCCGCCAAGGCAATAGACAAATCCATCCAGCTTCACCAACGCCACCATGGCCGCATACGGCAGAGGCAGGGCCTTCCGATAGCTGTCTATCTTCACATCATAGATCACCGCGTCGGTGGTGAAATCGTCCGTATAGCCGCCCGCGATGTAAATTTGATGATCATCGAGCGTGACCGCCGTCACTCCACGCACCGGAGTCGTCAGGGACCGGATCGCTCTCCAGGTGTTCTTGGCCGGATCAAGGGCATACGCCGCCGTGGTATTCTCCACCGCTTGCGATGACTCATTCCAGTTCAGGCCGCCAAACACAAACAGTTCGCCTCCCACGACCGCCGAAGCTGCTGTCGCGAAGCCCTTGCCAGGATAATCTGCTAGATGCGCGACTGACCAATGGTCACCTTCGCGTTTGAGGCTGCATGTCATTCGCCGCACACCCGCCACATTCGCAGCATCGTCAGTTCCACCAGAGATAATCATCGTGTCGCCAACCATCCCTCCTGCCGCCAGCACCAGTGAAGCCGGCAGTACTGGCACAGCTTTGGCGTCCATCTTCTGCCCGTCGAACTCGTTCACGACTGCCAATGCTTGCTTGCCATCGCTGCCGCCTACAAATCCAAACACTCCACTGCGCTGCATGACCAATCCGTAACCGACTGATGTCGCCAGATCCGTTACTTTTACCCAGTTCTTCATCGTCGGATCGTAAGCGCGGACAGCTTTCAACCAGTTCTTGGTTCCATCGGTCCAGTTCGTCCCGCCCGCGATGATTAACTTGGAGCCTTGAGTGCCCCACAGAAAACCGCCGCTGGGCTCTGGCAACGATGGCAGCGCCTCCCACTCAGCGTGGGCCGTTGAAAGCAGCACGCAGTTAAGAAGCAGCCGTTTTGTCATCTGGATCAGTCGCTCGTTCATAGTGGTCGGTGTGAGGTGATTTCCAATCAGGTCGCAGGCGCACGTCATGCTTGCCGCTGAGTTGTCCGGCCTCGCTGGCTAGCGTGGCGTCGCTTTTACGGCGCATTTCCCACCAGCACTGACCACAATGGTTATGCTCGTGGTCGATGACAAAACCCGCGTCCTTCATCAGCGGCCCGATCCAGCCCATGCAGTGGTCGCAGTAATCGCTGTATTGCTCCAATCCATTGCGCAGCAGAAATCCCTTCGAAGGACACTCGTGCATGTCGATGCGAAAGACGTCGTCCGTCACCGTTCGCTCATAAACCGCCCCCTCGTCCGCCAGAGTCGGCCCCCAGTACTCTTTCATGCCCTCAAATCCCTTCTCGCGTATCAGCTTCGAAGCGTGGATCTGCGAATCGCGATGAATCGCCCCGTCCCAGTAAGCTTTGACCAGTTCATGGCCGCCGAGCCGTTCCAGCCACTCGAATGTCCACTCGTAATGCCCGCAGAAGTCGTAACAGCCGATCATGACGCGGTAGCAATGTCCTCCAGGTTTTGTGGCGGCACGCCCGCCGTTTTTTTCATGAAACGCTGCGTGCAAGTCCCGTTGCCGCCGCAAACCCGAACCATCATCCCGGCAGGTTCGGCAATGGCTTCGTTCACAAAATAGCACTGCTGACAAAAAACCGGCACGATCTCGCGTCCGTGCTCACGCAGATGCCGGATGGCTGGACAGGTCTTCACTTCGAGCCTCACTTCATCCTCTGAATCGACTACCCCTATATCCGCGCCCGGCTCCGCCGCAAAGAAAGCACGCCAATATTCCGCAACTCCAGTCAGCCCTCGCGAACGCCAGCGATCGCCCACCGGCTTGTAATAGCCACCGCCCAAGTCCCGCCAATAGTCCACCAGCTTCGCGTAACCAAAACGCTCTATGATGAAACGAAACGTCGCATTAACCGCGAAATAGAAGTCCGCATGCCCCACCCGCTTCGTGTCGGCATATGGCAGCGGTGACTCGGTATTGGCAGCGACTGGCATGATCTGATAGTCGCCACTGCTGACAGCAAACTTTCCTTCATCCACCTCATTCCTCCTGGTTCGGCAAACAAACCAGGAAGCACCGCCCCCTCGCGACGTTTAACCTCAATTCATGACAGCGACGTTCTCCTGGCTCGACTACACCATCTTCGGCGTTTACCTCGCCGCTTCGGTCAGTGTGGGCCTTCTCTCCGCACGGGGGTCGAAGTCCTTGGGCGACTATTTCCTCGCAGGGCGTGGCATGAACAGCATCCTCGTCGCCGTGTCGATCCTGGCAGCCCTGTTCTCCGGCATCAGCTACCTCGCCGGACCCGCAGACGTGTACAAAAACGGATTCGGTTTTGCCTACGTCGTGCTGGCATTCTTCATCGCCACGCCGTTCACCGCGATCTGGATGCTGCCAAAGTTTTATCAGTCGCGCTTCTACACCGCTTATCAGTTTCTCGAAGAGCGATTCGCGCTGCCCGTCCGTCTGCTTGCCTCCGGGCTCTTCATTTTTCGCGTAGCCCTCTGGCTGGCGGCTGCGACTTACGCGCCTGCACTCGCGCTCGAAAAAGTCACCGGCATTCCTCTGTGGATCACCATTATTGCCTCGGGCACGCTCACCACGCTCTACACCGCCCTTGGCGGCATGCGGGCGGTGATCTGGACGGACGTGATGCAGTTCATGGTCCTCTTCGGAGGCCAGCTCCTGATCGTCATGGTGGCGCTGGGGAAGATTCCCGGAGGCCTCGGGGGCGTCTGGGACACGGCGGTGACGGACGGCCGCATGGACCTCAGTTTTTCCTTCAGCATCGCCGAGCGCGTCAATATCTGGTCCCTGCTGCTTGCAGGTGCTTTCCTGCACCTCGTGCAAATGGCCACCGATCAGGTCTCCGTGCAGCGCTACCTCACCGCAGGCAGCCTGAAGGAGGCGCAGCGTTCCTTGTGGATCAAACTCTGGTTCGTCCTGCCTGTGCTCGTGCTGTTTTATGGCACAGGTCTCGTGCTCTACGCTTTCTACAAAACGCATGGCGACCCGCTCGCCGCTGGCTTGATCGCCAAAGAGGACCAGATTCTCCCCTACTTCGTCGTCACGCAACTTCCAGCCGGCCTGCCAGGCCTTCTGATCGCCGCCATCTACGCCGCCAGCATGTCCACCATCTCCGCCGGACTCAATTCACTCTGCTCGGCCACGGTCGTCGATTTCAAACAGCGCCTCTCCAAGGCCCCCGCGGGTGCCGATGCCCAGCAGGTTGCCAACGCACGTCTCATCACCGTCGGCTACGGCATTCTCGTCATGGCGCTGGCCTTTGCGGTTTCAGTGATGCCTGGAAATCTCGTCGAATCGGTGAACACAGTCATCGGTCTCATCGGCGGCCCGCTGCTTGGCCTGTTCTTCCTCGGCATGTTCACTGAACGCGCCACCACTCGCGGCGCATTGCTCGGCTGCCTCTCTGGATTCCTCTCACTGCTCGGCGTCTATCTCTATCAAAACGGCTTCTTCACCGCCGAAAAGCCTGCACAGATCGTCTCATTCATCTGGTTAAGCCTTTTCGGCACAATCATCACGATGGTGGTCGGCATTTTCACATCCGGCCGATCTGACCTGTCGTCAGGCCGCCATCAATGACGATGATCTCGCCGGTGATGTAACTTGCAGCCGTTGAACACAGAAACGTCACCGCGCCCGCGACATCCTCCGGCGCTCCGACACGACGCAGCAGGATCTTCTTTTCGTAATGATCCAGCACCGAGCGATCACGCGACTCCATCCACTGCGCCGTCAGTGGCGTCTTGATCAAACCGGGCGCCACGCCATTCACACGAATGCCGTGATCGGCGAGCGACACCGCGAGTGACTTCGTCAGCATCACAAGCGCTCCCTTGCTCGCGTCATAGGCACAGGAGTCCATCTCCCCCTGAAAGCCATTCGTCGAAGACGTGATCACGATGCTGCCACCGCGCTTTTCAGCCACGAGACACTTCGCAAAGGCCTGTGCGGTGAAAAAGGCCGAGGCCACATTGAGCTGCATGGTCTTGTCCCATCGCTCCCGCGTCATCTCCAGCGGATGCACATCAAAGAAACTGCCCGCGTTGCAAACCAGCGTGTCGATCCCGGGCTCAAGAGCAAAGGCCGAATCGACAAGCTTCTGCGGACCATCATCCTGCATCAAATCCGCCTTCACATACGAAGCCAGACCTTCCACAGCATCCTGGAGTCCGTGGAACACGACCCTGGATCCGGCCTCCTGCAGGCCACGTCCGATTGCCAGGCCGATGCCTTGCGAGGAGCCGGTCACGAGCGAAGCGTGGCCATCAAGAGAGAATGCTTTCATCGGCGAGTTTGAGGTATTTCAGGGTGTTCGTGCAGGTGATGCGCTGGACGGCTTCGTCTCCGGCGGCGCGGAGAGCTTTTATCTCCGCCTCGTAGGTGCTGATGAGCTTCACCACCTTGCCGCTGATTTCGGCGGCGTAGCTGTAGAAAGGTGAATCACTGCCCCAGATGAACTTGTCCGGATAGGCGGCGGCGAGATCGGCGGTCACGCGGCCGGGATCGGAATAGTCGCTGTCAAAGCGGCGGTCGCGCGGCGCGATGTAGGGCAGATTATCCACGGCGCCCACGCAGTGGATGCAGTGTGCCGAGTTGTCGAACCACGCATTTGGCAGCGCCTGGATGCGGTCGAGGCATTCCTTGTCGTAGCGGCAAGAATGCGCGGCGCAGAAGCGGATGTCCGGATTTGCCTCGGCGATGTCGATGATGTCGTGTGCCTGGGCCCAGAGATCGTCTTTGGCGACGCTGCTGTGGATGATGAAAGGCACGTCCCACTCGCGGGCGAGGTCGAGGAAGACTTTGCCCTCATGCGCGAGCCGTTTGATGTCTGACTGAATGATGGTGCTCTGAATCTTGATGCCGTGGAAGCGGTATTCGCCGCGCAGCTTCACCAGTTCCTTCGCCTGCTCGTCCGTGTTTCGCATCGGATCGACCATGACGAAGGGCAGGATGCGTTTCCCCTCCTCCGGAAAGAGCTTCTGGCACTCGTCGAGCAGGCGTTTGTTTTCAAAAGCATACGGCACCGTCTCGAGGCCGCCCTGACCGAAGCCGATCCCGCCGCTGCGGAACTTTGTCACGTCCATCGCCGCATAGCTGACGAAGGGAAACGCAATCCAGTGTGTGATGCCGAGCGCTCCACCCTCATGCTGCATCTGCACAAGCTGCTGCGAATAGGGGAAATCGCCGTGCAGGTAAAACAGCAGGTCGGCGCCGAGGTGATTGTGGCAGTCAATGAGCATGATGAGAATCAAACGAGTCGTGCAAAGCCTTGTTGCGGTCCTTGAGCCGCTTCGAGCGGTGTCTGGGCGACGATGGTGAGCGATTCATCCATTGCCGAAAGCATGCCTGCGACTTTTTCATCATCGTGGCACCATGTCACATAGAGCTGGCTCGACATCAAATAGCCGCGCTGGAGCATGTGTCGGATCATGAGCGGTTTCGCCGCCGGATTGGCAAACACCAGCGAAGGCGCGCAGGGCATACCGCCGACCTTCAAACCGAGCGAAGGATGCCGCGCCGCTACTTCACGCAAACTAGCCTGCAATCGCTCGCCAAGGCTCCACACGTGCTTTTGCACGCCTTCACGTCTCATTTTGCCGATGCAAGCCAACGAGGCCGCGGTGCCGACGCCATCGGTCCAGTAGCTGCTGGAGATGAAGCTGTTGTTGGAGGCATCCATGACCTCGTTTTTGCCCACGATGGCTCCGGCGGGATAGCCGTTGCTCATCGCCTTCGCATACACGGCGATGTCTGGCTCGATGCCGAGCACTGGTGCGGCGCCGGGAAAGCCGAAACGCCATCCGCTGGTGACTTCATCGAGCACAAACACGGCTCCGGAGGCATGGCAGGCATTGATCACATTTTGCAGGAATCCATCACGCGGGAACTCGCTGCGCATCGGCTCCATCACCACGGCCGCCAGCTTGCCTTCGAGCTTCTCCAACGCGGCCTGGAAGGACGCGGGATCGTTGTAGCGGAACGGCATCGCCGTGCCCGCCAGCTCACGTGGCACGCCGAGCGGTTGCAGGCCTGGCAGCAAGTGACCGTCGAGCGCGGCATCATCGCCGAGGTTCGCGGCCAGATACCAATCGCTCCATCCATGATAACCGCAGAAGGCGATACCGCTTTTTCCGGTGGCTGCACGAGCGATGCGCACCGCGAGGCCGAGTGCTTCACCACCGCCGCGGGCGTAGCGCACTTTCCCAGCCCAAGGATGCAGATCGAGTAGCTCATCGGCGAGCTTCACCTCATCCGGCAAGGCGAGCGTGGCATAGCTGCCGAGATTCACGCGACGCTTCACGGCCGCGTTCACCTCGTCATCGGCATGACCGAGCAAAATGGCTCCGACGCCGCCGGTGAAGTCTGTGTAGCTTTTACCATCGAGGTCCCAGATGCTGGAGCCTTTGGCGCGACTGAAGTAGGACGGCCAGTTTTGCGGATCGAAGAGATGCGCTCGTTTTGAAAGCAACCCAGTGCCGCAGGAAATCTTCGTTTTGGCTTCTTCCCATAACTTGGGTCCTGAAAGCTCGGTTTTTGGCTTCAACAGCCGCAGCGCGTTCTCGCGGAAGATATCCTCGAGGTCACCCTGCGTCATGCCAGTGTCTTCGCAGGCTTCGCGGAGGCAGAGGAGCGATTCGATGCCGACGGTCGTGTATTGGCCGAAGATGGTCAGTTTGTCGGTGCCGAGGTCAGGATGAATCCAGGTGAAGCCATCTCCTTGCGTGATGCAGGAGCCGCGAAGCTCGCTGACCATGTAATCGCTGCCCCAAAGCACGCGTTTCGGCCCGAGAATCTCGATTGCGGCTCGAAACGCCCCAGCCTGCGTCACGGCGGAAGTGTCCACGACGACGTTGTCGAGGTCGATGAGGTGATGCAGGCCTTCGCGGGCGTGGCGGTAGTTAAAGCTGCGGGCAATGTGCGCGAGGATGAGCTGGCAGCGCGGGTATTTGCGGCAGAGACGGTTGATGGCCTCGATGTTCCGCGGGTCGGTGATGCCATCGGCGAGCATGATGTGCAGCACCATGATGCCATCGTGATCGTGGCAGATCTCCCACATCCATTCAGGCGCGAAGGACTCGATTTCCGCCTCCTTCGTGTCCGGCACATCGGCATACAGGCGATACGGCTTGATGCCCACGAACACACCCGTGCTCATCAGTCGACGCACCTCATCCTGATCATCCGTCGGAGCCGCGAGCACCAGCGCCCGCGAGTTTGTCCTCGTATTGATCTGCGACTTCACCCACGCGTTTTCACCAACTCGATCATTGCCCGCACTCGGATAGCCAAAGAACAATCCTTCCACCTTGCGACCTGGCATCCACAGCTTCATCGCCGCCTGAAAGTCCGCCATGCCGTAGCCGCGATCCTCATCGAGAAACACCGGGCGCTTGCCTTCCGCAAAATGGCGGCTGTGAAACAGGTGTGTGTGCGCATCGAAGACCTTCTGCGGCACAAAACCGTCCAATGCGCGATGCAGCAGCTTCCGGTCGGTGTCGTTGAGTTCGGTGACAAGCTTCAGAGACATGGTTTCAGTCGTTGAAATACACGGCGTAGATCTTGGCGGCGCTGTTGGCGGGATAGTTCACACGCAACGCGATCTTTTGGCCTGAAGGCAGCGGCTTTGACCATTTCAACGGGACCTTGAGGCCATTGGTGGTCAGATCGATCTCAAAGCCTTCAAGGGGGTGGTCCAGATGGTCGAGAAGCTGCACATGGATTGGCGATTCGGCGGTGAGGCCGTCCACATTGAGCGCAATCTCCTTTGCGGTGAAGGCGCTGGTGATGAAGTGACCTTCCTCCTCCGACACCTTGCGCGACAGCGCTCCAAACCCATCGCGTCGCAGCGTCGCCAGGCCAATGTTCATGTTCTTGAGCTTACCGCCCGTGTCCCAGTGCGAATACCAAATCATCGTTTTGTCACCCTCGTTCACAAAGGCATGACCTTGCAGCAGCGCGATGCCGTCCCACTCGCCTTCCTTGCCTCGCGGGATGATTTGGTGACCGGACACTGGCTCGCGGAAATGCACGCCGTCGTTGCTGATGACGAGCCCGAGGTCGATGCGCACACCGTAGTTCCAGTTCTCACCCTTCGGCGGCGGCTGTTCGGCGTCCTGCCACATGCCATGCAGGCCGATCATCACATTGCCGCGATTCCACAATCCTGCTCCCATGTGGCACTGGCGGCCTTTGATCGGCGGCGTGGTGAGCTGGTCGATTCGTGCAAAGGCCAGCGCCTTGGCCTTCGACCACGTCACGAAGTCCGGTGAGCGATACGCCAGCACATCGCGTCCGATATCACTGCCATCTGCACGCCATGACCACGGGCTGATCAACTGCCCCGTGCTGCAGTAGAAATCGCCGAAGCGATACAAGCTGCTCACTTCAAAGCGCTCGCCACCCGCGTTCGCCGGACGATCACCCACGCACTTCCACTTCAGACCATCCGCGCTCGTTGCGGTAACAAATGCCGCCCAGCGACGCTCATTCGGACCGATCTTGCTGCGCCCGCCTTTCACCTCGTCGAACGGCATGTGAGCAATGTAGGCGCACTTGTAGCGCTTCGCCGGATCGGGATCTTCCGGCTCATAGAGCACCGACAGGAAGTCGTTCACCCGTGTCATCGAGTGTGGGTCGCCTTCGATCAGGCAGATGTTGTTCTTCCTGCTGCCATTGAACTCCACGAGCCCGAGTTCCGGCTTCGTCCATGTGATGCCGTCTTTGCTCTCCGCATAACACATTGGCCGCCACCAACCAGGAGCCTGTCCCGACTTGTTCTCCGTTTCGTGCATGCCGAGATACCACATGCGGAAGGTGTCGCCCTGCTTCATCACGGTCCCGTAGAGAATCGCGTGGCCATGATCCGGTGAGCCCGGCGGCCCGCTGCGCAGCACAGGATTCGCTGGATGCTTCTGCACCGTCTCCAACGTGAGCTTCAAATTGTGCTGCCAGGCGATGTTCTGGTCATCAAAGGCAAAGAACACCTGCTCGGCGGCATGCAGAGGCAAGACGATGGCAAAAAGTGCGGTGATCAGTTTCATGGCTGGATGTAAATGGCGTTGAGGCGGATTTCGGTGCGTTTGGCTCCCTCAAAGATGATGTGCAGACGGACTCGATCAGGCAGCTTGGATTCCTCGTTCCAAACAACCGGCGTGTGAAACCCACTCTCGCTCACCACAGCCTTGCGACCCGCGATCGGATGCTCGAGATGATCGAGCAACTCAATGCGCAACACCGCATCCGCACCCAAGCCGTCCGCATTGATGAAGAATCGCGGATTCGTGACTGGAATGGAAGTCGTGACCAGTTCCGCCGTCACCTGGGGCAACTGATAGTCGCCCAGCCCCTCGCCGCTCGTGTCCACAACGAGATCGGCAAAACGATCGCGCGGTAGTTTGGCGATGCCTATTCCACCACGCGGCACTTCCTTGCCACCCGTGGGACGAGGATCCCACGCGCCGTAGTAGATGAACGTCTCGTCGGCGATGTTCTCAAATCCCTGACCTTGTAGCAGGCCGCCTTGATCCCACTCGCCGTCCTTGCCTCGTTCGAGGAAGGTCCATTCGTGTTTGGGTTCGCGGAAGTTCAGGCCGTCGTTGCTAATCACGAATCCCAGATCGACGCGCACATCTTTCCACTCCGCCGCGCCGTGCCAGCGTCCGGCAATGCCGAGCAACACGTTACCGCGATTCCACACGCTGATGCCCTCGTGGTTCTGCTCGCCTTCGCGGCTGCGTCCTGCGCCGAGATATTCATGCTGCGGCGTGCGCAGAAAAACAATGCTGTTCGTGGCCGACCAGTTCACAAAGTCTGCGCTGCGATACAGACGCACGACACGCCCCTGATAATGATGCGTTCCCGGCAAGGCGTTCTGCCCGGTGATGAAATACTGATCGTCCCATTGGTAAAGCCCTCCGCAGGGTTCAAAGTGCACACCGGGAATGAGCAGGTCTTCCTTCTTCAGCTCTCCCTTGACCGGTTTCACGTCTTTGACCGGCTTCCACGTGAGTCCATCCGCGCTGACAAACGGCAGCAGCGTTCCAAGCCGCGTGTTGTGTCGAAAATAGACGTGCGTGGTCATTTTGTAGCGGCGTGACGGATCAGGATCGGCTTCGTCCTTGATGACCTTCAAGTTTACGATTCCCCATGCGCCGCCGACATCGACCAGGTTGTTGTTCTTGTTCCCGCGAAACTCCACCAGGCCCAGGTTGGGTTTCGTCCATGTCATACCGTCCGTGCTCTCCGCATACGCCGCACGCCAGCGGGCTGAGGGCGCCTTGCTCCTCACGTCGTCATCAAACGCGACATACCACAGGCGATACTTGCCACCTTCCTCGATGATCGAGCCGTAAAACTGCACGCCATGGGCGTCCGGCGTGCCCGGTGCACCGCGCTGCAGGACCGGATTGGCCGCGTGCCGTGTGGGTTGCCGCATTTCGAGGCGAAGGTTTTGCGTGTAGGGGATGGCGACGTTGTCGAAAGAAAAGAGCGTCGCGCCTTTCGTCTCATCAAAGGCATCCGCGGCCATCGATGTGATGGCCAAGCCTGAAAACACGAATGGCAGGAGCCATCTCATGGTTGCGGAGCCTCCCAGATGGCGACGCCCATGTGGTAGCGCTGATGGTTCTCGGAAGTCTTGGAATACCAGGCGGTGACCAGTTTGCCATCGGCCCGCTGCACCGTGCTGGGATAACCGCAGTCAGACTCCAGCGTTTTCGCGATGCGAACAGGGGCGCTCCATGTCTCGCCCTCATCGCTCGTGAACTTCGCCAGTACACCGAATTGTTCCTTCACCCGGCTCCCATGGCTGAGCAGAATGCGACCGTCCTTGAGGCGCAGCAGGTGTCCGTTGATCTCGTTCTTGTGCGTCACCCGATTGGGCTCGCCCCACGAAACGCCGTCATCCTCCGAGATAAAAATGTCCAT
This sequence comes from Prosthecobacter sp., assembly GCF_020439865.1. Taxonomy (GTDB): domain Bacteria; phylum Verrucomicrobiota; class Verrucomicrobiia; order Verrucomicrobiales; family Verrucomicrobiaceae; genus Prosthecobacter. The sequence goes on along the minus strand of NZ_JAGRPF010000078.1, from coordinate 11,912 downwards.
CCCTGTTTCACGGGCGGCCGCCATCCAGCGCTTGCCACCGAGATGCAGGATCGTCGTTTCGTTGCCGGTCGGATGAATGGTCCCCGTGCGTTGCCACGTCTTGCCATCGTCGTCACTGCGGAAATGCCAGGAGCGGTAGCCCTTGGTCTTCGTGCTCTTTGTAGGATCGGTGAATTCGCCGCCATAGCAGGAGACGTGCAGTGCACCGTCGTCGCCCTGTTTGATGTCGCCAAAGGGAATGTAATTCGTCCATCCTTCGTCAGGCGCGGGAAACGCTTTGATCTGCGACCATGTTTTGCCGCCATCGCTGCTGCGGCAGACCCACAACGGCAGAATGTCATCGCGGAACGCAGCCTGCTTCGGCCGCTGGGGCTGCTTCACATCTGTCCAGCCCGAGCAAAGCACGATGAGATCGCCATTCTTCGCGATTCCAGCAGCGTGATTCATGCGATTCGTGTGCGCTTCGTTCGGCGCGGGAATGCCGCGCTTCTCCCAGAATTGTCCATCAGCACTGTTCCAACATTCGACCGCTCCTTCCATCTGCCCGTGACTCGGTTTGCCGAAAAGGGTGGCATTGATGCTTCCGTCGGGAAGAACAGTCAGCGAGGGCCACGCACAGACGTTATCGACGGCAATGAAGCGCTGGATCGACGACGGCGTAGGTTCCTCAGCGGCGGCAAGTGATGCGGACAGTGCACCGACAAGGAGGCAGTGGATGAGTTTCATGATCGTTCGTTGGGGTTACTCGGTGAATTGAAAAGAGTAGATGTCCGCGTCCTTCATGGAGAAGCGCAGGCGCACCGGCTTGCCGGAAACAGCGCTGACATCGGTGCCGGATTTCCAGGTGACCTTGCGGTCGAGTTCGTTGCCGATCTGCATCTGACAGTCTTCGAGCGAGAATCCTGGCAGCGACTTTCCATCGACATCTTCGACTCCGACCTTCACCCCGCCAGCAGCCGAGGTGGAAAAATTCAGCGACAGTTCGCGGCCGGTGAACACGAGCGGCTTCGTGATCATGTGCCCGCCCGCGTAGCCACTATGCAGCGAGGCAAATCCATCAAGACGCATCGAGTAGCGTCGCAGATGGGCAGTCGGCTGGGCGTAGTCCTGGTTCACATACACCGACATCTCGGCAGGCCCGGTCTGCACCACATTGAGTGCCGGGTAGTTCGTGCGCGAGACCCAGTTCTGTGCGCCAATGCCGCCGCGGATGAAGCCTTCGAGGAAGGTGCGGTCGTAGAATCCGGCATGCGTCACGCCTTCGACAGGACGTGTCGTCATGAAGATCGCGTCGGACGTGTCCTTGAAGTAGCCGGGGTTCACTTTGATCGCCGCAGCCTGTTCGTCGGTGAGGACGCGGCGTCCCGGCATGAACCGCGCGGCGATGGAGACATACAGATGCGGCGCGCGGAAGTAGGGGCTCGTCTGATTCGTGTAGAGATGCTCGATGGGCGCCTCCATGTCGGGATTCCGATACTTGAGCAGCACCGGCGCCGACCATTTGAGGAAATCGTCGCTCTCGCTGCGCACGATGCGGCGGATGCCATCTTCAAACACGCGGTAGTAGCAGAGGTATTTCTTCTCCGCTGCTGACCAGAACGGCACGTTCTGCGAGTCGAACATGTACTTATAGGGCACCATTTCCTTCGTGATCACCGGCGCCTCGGCCATCTTTTCCCAGTGAAGTCCATCCGCCGACTTGTAAGCCATCAATCCGCCTCCCTGCATCGTGCCACCGAAGGCCTTGAATCGCTCGTCAGAGGCCACGCCCGGCTTCGAATCCAGAAAGGGGCTGAAGTTGTGCGTGACCTGCTGCGCCTTCATCAGCACGACATTATTCTTGCTCGTGCCTTGCACTTCGTAAGCACCCACGTCCGGTCGCGTCCAATGAATGCCGTCTTCAGACTCGGCGCAGCAGGTCACCTCGTCATCGCTGCCATCCTTGTTCGCCACCGGCTTGCCTCGGTAGTAGGCGCGGAGCTTGTCGCCAATGCGAACGATGCTGGCGTAGCCGCTGAATCCGCCCTCCCATGGCGCATCAAACTTGAAAGCGATGCCTTCATCTCGCGGAGCATGCAGTTGCAACTGCGTGCCGCTGAGCTTCTCGATCAAAAAGTGATCCACGAAGAGTTCACGACGGCCGCCGATGTGGATGGGATCGGCCGCGCTGACCAAGGAACAGGAAAGAAGTGATGCAGTGAGAAGGAAGCGTCGTTTCATGGTTGGGAAGGTTGGAGATGTTTCATGAGCAGTTCTTGAAGGCTTGTCTGTGGCTGGCCATCCAGCAGATGATGCACCTCGCACCTCACGCCCAGCGGCCTCAGCGTGTCTTGCAGCATGAGTCCGAGAACAGCGCTGTGCGTCGGGTCGGTCTGTGCCTCACCTTTGATAGGCGGTTTGTCTTCCTTGATGCAGAGTATGAATGCAGGAGGATCATCAGCGCTGGCGTGAGACATCGGTGAGTAGCGTTCCAGATCTTCGAGATGCTTGTCTCGGTTTGCGAAAAAGGGCGCAAAGGTCTCTTTTCGCGTTTTGCCCACGTAGCCAAAGGCGTGGCCGCCGTATTCGCTGTTCGGGATCCATTCAACGAGCTGTTTCGGATCGAGCGAGGGCTGCGGAGCCTTCGTAACCGTGAAAAGCAGGCGCGTTGACTCGCGGGCAACCGGATCAGCCGCCTTCGGATCGGCCATGTCATTGTGCATGGCGAGCCAGAGACTGGAACAACCGCCAGCGCTCACACCGCTGGCTGCGATGCGCGTTTTGTCGAGGTGCCACTCGTCCGCTTTCGAGCGCAGGAACTGCAATGCCCTCGCCGCATCCTGCAGCGGCCATTGCAGCGGTGGCGAGACCTTCGCGGCATTCGCGTCGGCGAGGAAACGGTAGTTGATCGACGCCACGGAGATGCCGGCATCGAGAAACGCGCGCACGTCCAGATGCTGATGAATGTCCGTCTTGTCCTGTGCACCCCAGCCGCCACCGTGGATGTAGAAGACGACCGGCGTCGGCTTCTTCGACTTCGCCAGCCACACGTCCATCGTCTGGCGGAAGTGCGGGCCATAGGCTAAATCGACGAAAGTCGCGGGTGTGGCGTCGGCCTTGGCTGTCGCATACAACTTCTGCACCTCAGCGGGCGGCATCCAGCCATTGGGGCGTTGCTCATCGGGTTCGTAGGCGCAGGTGATGAAATAGAGCCCATCGACTGCGAGCTTCTGCGGCGGCACATTCACTTGCACCTGCGTGAAGCCGTCCGCGAACCAGCTGTCGTAGCCATCTGCCGCATTCGCTTTCAAAGCGCGCCCATTGAGCCGCACATCGAGCTTCGTCGGCGCTTGATAGGGCAATCGCACTCGAAATCCAATTCCGCGCGTAAGCTTGGCATCCGTCGTTGCAGCGAGGAGTTGTTCATTCGGCATTTCCATCGCCACTTTGAGTTCAGGACCGACTTCGATGAACTTTTTCACCGCTTCAGGAAACTCCTTCGAGACGATCTTTTTCTTCGCCCCGGCCGTTGTGGCCACCACGAGGCTCTCGCGTCCCACCGTTTGCGGATAGAGAAAACCGAGCGCGAACTCACTTTGCTGATTCCACAAGTCCACACGACTCGCTCGACGCTCCGTCGCATTCCGACCATACGCGGTGACAAAATGCCCGACGAAGTGCCGCATGCGATTCACGGGATAACCAGGCACTTTTTCATCCAACCAAGCCTCGTTCCCAATCTTCATGAGGCCTTTCATCCGCGCCACGAGACTCTGTTCCCACGCCACCTCCTGCGTGATGACCATCGTGTGATACTTCGCGTAGCCGTAGTGAGCCGAATAGAAGAGCGGCATACCGTGCCAGAGCTTTCTGCCCAGCGGCGCCAGTTCCGGTCCCCAAAACGTTCGCTGTGCATCTGCCTCGAAACGATCCGATGGAAAGCCCGCCTCCTTGCCTGCGGCGATCATGGCCTCGGTCACCCGCCAGTCCCACGGACGCAGCGCATAGTTCGAATAAGCTCCACCTGTCACCTCAGTCATGATTTGGCCGTGATACATGCGGCGCGAGCCGAGCTGATCCGGCGCGTACTCCTGCAAACCCGTGCCATGCAGGTCCGCGTGGACTTCCGGTTGGTATTCGTCGATCACCGACAGCACTGCGGACAGTTCCGGTGCGTCCTCCGGCTTCGTCAACGTGAGCGACTTCACATCCCACAGCTTCCCCACGCGTCCCGTGCCCGTGTAAGGGTCCACGCCGTGCTCATTGCGAAAGCGATCCGTATAAAACATCGCCAGCGGATTCACGCACGGCATGATGAGCACGATCTGCCTTTTCCGTGTCTCCACCGCCAGCGGATCATCGCTCAGGCACCACTCCGCAAAAGCCATCGCGCCTGTCGTTCCGGTGCGCTCTGGGCCGCTGTGCAGCGTGGTGACGAGGCACACCTGCTTGTCCGTGCTCTTAACCGTCGGATCGGTGATCTTCAGCAAATACACCGGCATGTTCTGCCCGCTCATCCCTCGCGATTCGAGCACCGCCACCTTCGGAAATGCCTTCCGCCAATGCGCCAGCGTGCCCGCATACTCCTCCCAGGTCAGGCGATGCATCGGCGCATACTTCTCCTGCGCCAGCAGCGGCGTGATCAGAGCGAAGAGAATGACAGCAACTCGTTTCATGACTCAGCGCAGCGTGATGGCATAGACCGTGGACGATTGCAGATGCAGGCGAATGTGGTGTGGTCCCGGCGGGAGTTCGGCGAGTTTCTTCTCCTTCCAGGAAAACCGATAACGCGTGGCGTCCTTCTTGTTCAAAGGCACGCAACTCACCTTGTCGAAACCGGGCACTCGATAACCATCCTCGTCGAGAATCTCGGCACACACCGCACCGCCAGACGCATTGGCATTCACGTAGAGTTCCGTGCGCCCTTGGAGGTCCAGCGCCTTGAAGGTGATCTGCCCGATGTCCGGCGGATTTTTGATCTTCGCCGTAGGCGCTTCAGGCTCGGTTCGGATGCCTGCGAAGCGATTCAGCGGCAGCGTCACCAGACCCACGCCGCTCTTCTGGGTGTCGCTGGTGATGTTCGATCCGCCGCCAATGGCCCCGCTGCCGTAGGCGCCGTAGTAGAAACGCATCTCGCCGCCTTCGATGATGAAATTCGAGTTCGTCAGGATCGTGCCGCTGTCGAAGGTGTCCCCCTCGCTGCGCGCGATGAAGTAGTGGTCACGGAAGGGGCGCTCCCATTCGAATCCGTCGCGACTGAGCATGAGTTCGATGTCCATCGTACCTCCGCCCGCTCGATTGAGAATCTGGCTCAGGCTGAAGAAGCGCTCACCGTGATAAAACACCGGCGAGGTGTGAAACTCGAGCGCGCCATCGCGATCATCCGGTGCACAGACGAGCTGCGGCTTGCTCCAGTGCAGCAGGTCCCTGCTCTCCACGCGGCCCATGCCGTGTTTCCAGGCGAGACCGCCCTCGGGACCCTGAATCCACATCTTGCCATAGACTGCCCAGATTTTTCGCTTCGGATCATAAACCGGATCAGCCGCATCGGACATGCTCATGGGCACGATCATCTGCCGTTTCACCCGACCATCCGCGAGCTTCGTTTCCTGATATGGATTCTCACCCGCAAACGGCGGCTGAACCTTCTTCCCGCCAAACGAGGTGCGGTAGAGCGGTGCCTCGGGGTGCTTCGTCCAATGAACACCATCCGGCGAAAACGCGATGTGCAGCCCCGCCCACACCTCACCATCCGGTTGCGTGGCCCAGTCATAATAGAGCATCTTGTATCGCCTGGAAGCATCCTTTTCCTGAGCATCGACAATCACGCTGTTGCAGTAGCGATGTCCATACGCACCGCTGCCGATCAGCACGATGTTCGTCTGCTTCTCCCCGTTGAACTCAAACAACCCGAGATCCGGCTTGGTAAAGGCGATGCCGTCAGCCGACTCCGCGTAGCAGACCACGCATTCGTGCGTTTTCAGTTCTGCACGCGGTCCGGCATATGCCTGATACCAAAGTTGATAGCGTCCCGTCGCCTTGTCGCGGTGCACACTCGTCCAACCGATGGCAAGCTCCCACGGCTTGTCCTCGGTGATCAGCGGATTCTTCGCATGGCGAACCGGAATCTCCAGCACACGCCGCGTCCCGGCGCGATACAGAATCTCGTGATCATCCACCATGAGAATCGTCCGCTCGGCGGCCTGACCGGACACGCCCGCGAACAGAATCAGAGCTGCAAAAAACGTTTTCATGCGGGTGGCGTGGCAGAGACGGCGGCCGTGTAGGCGGCTCTGAGTGCCGGATCGGTCTGAGTGTGGCTGCCACGATAAACGAGCAGCAGCCCGAGCCGCGAGTGATCCGTTGTATTCGGTGCCGAGTGATGAACGGTCTCGCACTGATGGATGGTGGCATCCCCCGGCTCCAGCAGCCCGCAGAATTGATCGCTGAGCGGCACGTCAGGCGTCTCGGTCATGCCGATGCTGTTGCCGCGCACACCGCTGGGACGTGTCGGGAGCATTCCGCCTTTGTGTGAGCCTTTGACGAAGAAAACGGGGCCGTTCGCTTCGGTGACGGCGTCGATGGCGATCCAGACGGTGAGCATGTCCGGCGGCGTCTGGCAGAAGTAAGCGTTGTCTTGATGATACGGCACGCCGGAGCCGATGCGGGCGGGCTTGTTGAACGTCTCGACGCCGACCAAAACGGGCTCGCCGTGAACGAGCGGGGCGATGAGGGCCTTGATGTCCGCTCGTTCACCCAGAGCGCGGAAGAAGTCGTTATGCTCTTCCAAGCGCCAGAGATTGCGCACGGTCTTCTCATCCTTTTCGAGCGTGCGGGCGTTCAACGGCTTGCTGGCGAGATCGTCGTGGATGTAGCGATTCAGCTCGGCACGCACAGCGGCGACTTCCTCGGCGCTCAAGAATTGACGAAGGCGCACGACGCCATCGCGCTCATAGTCAGCGAGCAATTGTTCGGGCTGGATGTTCATGATTGCGTGAGTTCGGCGAAGAGGGCCGGATCATTGAAGGCAAGGGCGTCGAATGCTTGGTCGAGATGAGCTGGAGTCCTTCCGCCAACGAGCACGGTGGCAATGCCGGTCTGATGCAGCGCCCATGCGAGCGCGAGATGAGCCTGCGAGTGTCCGGTGCGCCCGGCGACAGCTTCCAGCTTCGCAAGTCGTCGATAAGCCGACTCGTGGAAATAGACATCCTGATGGCCGGGGACGAGATCGAAGCGGGAGCCCGCCTTCACGCCGTCTTGATGCTTGCTCGTGAGAAACCCAGCACCGAGCGGGCTGTAGGTGACGATGTCAATGTCATTGGCCGCACAGTAGTCACGCATCGCCTCACTCACGTCGCTCACGGCGAGGTTGTGATTGTTCTGCACAAAGCTGTAGCGCGGGCCGGCGGCTTTGAGTTGATCCAAGGTGACGTTGCAGACCCCGAGCGCCTTCACTTGGCCGGAGCGCACAAGTTCATCGAGTGCGGTGCCGGCTTGAAGCGCAGTTTCATGCCACTGATGCAGATAGAGCAGGTCGATTTGCTCCACACTGAGTCTTTGCAGGCTGCCACGGATGTCGATCCGGTCATACGGCGGCAAAACCTTCGTCGCGACGGTGACTCCTTCAGGTTTCCGCGAAGCGAGCCACCTGCCCACAATCGTCTCCGATGCCCCTTGTCCATAAGCCGCCGCCGTGTCGAAGTGCCGCACACCCTGCGCCAGCGCATGATCGAGCAGCGCAAAGGATGCCGACTCGCCGATCTCACGACCGAAGGTCACGCAGCCGAGGCCGATCTGGGAACGCCCTTTCATGAAAGCTGAATCCCTGAGTTGGAAAAAATGCCTGCGCCGATGAACCGCGCGCGGTTGCCGAGCTGGCGCTGGATGCGCAGCACCTCGTTCCACTTCGCCATGCGTTCGCTGCGGCTGAAGGAGCCCACTTTGAGCTGTCCGGCATTGGTGGCGACGGCGAGATGGGCGATGAAGGAGTCCTCCGTTTCGCCGGAGCGGGCGGAGACGACGGGCAGCCAGCCAGCCTTCTGCGTACGACGAATCGCGGCGATCGTTTCGGTGACCGTGCCAATCTGATTGAGCTTGATAAGGACAGCGTTCGCTGTGTTCGCGGCGATGCCGCGTTCGATGCGGGTGATGTTGGTGGTGAAATGATCGTCGCCGATGAGCTGGCAGCGATGACCAATGGCCTGCCGCACGCTCTTCCAGCCGTCCCAGTCGTCTTCGGCCATCGGATCCTCGATCGAGACGATGGGATACTTTTCCACCCAGCCGATCATGAGCGCCGCGAACTGCTCCGAATTGAACCGCCTCTTTTCCAAACCAAGGGTATAGTGGCCGTCGTGAAAAAGGTCCGTGGCGGCGATGTCGAGTGAGATGCCCACTTCACGTCCGGGCGTGTAGCCAGCGAGTTCGATGGAGGCGATCAAGGCGTCGAAGACATCCTCATTTCGATCAAACATGGGCCAGTAACCACCCTCATCGGCCACACCCGCGAGCAGGCCGCGCTTTCGCATGATCTCGGCGGCGGCGTGAAAGACGTTCGAGGTGACTTCGAGCGTTTCATCATACGACTTGGCCGTGAGGGCCATGATCATGAAATCCTGGATGTCGATGCGACCCTGCGCGTGTTTGCCGCCGCCAAAAATCTGAATCTCAGGCAACGGCAGTAAGGTCCCTTCGCCTTGGCCGAGCGATTCAAAGAGAGGCAGGCGCTTCGCGTTGGCCGCCGCCTGCGCAACGGCCATGCTGGTGCCGAGAATCGCATTGGCACCGAGCCGTGATTTGCCCGGTGTGCCATCGAGGGCGATCAAGGCAGCATCGAGACCGGTCTGATCGAACACATCGCGACCAATCACCTCGCTGGCGATTTCGCCTGTCACATGGGAGAGAGCTTTGAAGACGGATTTGCCGTTGAAGCGGCTCTTATCACCATCACGAAGTTCCAACGCCTCGTGATGCCCGGTGGAAGCGCCGGAAGGTACGAGACCGTGCCCCGTGGTGCCATCTTCAAGCGTCGCAATCACCTCCACGGTCGGATTGCCGCGACTGTCGAAGATTTGCAGGGCATCTAGTGAGGTGATTTTCATGCGTGAGTCCAGTCAGCGGCCAATGCGGCGAGAAAAGAAGGTGGATCGAGTAGGCGAGCGAGAACGAAGCGCGTGACGAACGCACGCTGTTCTTCAGAAAGATATTCGACGGGCGACTTGCCATGCACGCGGGCCAGCAGGAGACAGAGGAGAAGCTTCACGGTGCGCTGTTCGAGGTTTTGACCGCAGGCGGCGGCGTAAGCAGTCCAAAAAGCGGTAATGAGTTCTGCGACTCGGGCATGCAGCAGCGCCTTCAGATGCAAGTGGGTGAGCAGAAAGGCGGTGTCGAAAGCCGGATCGCCGAACCATCCGCATTCGGCATCGAGAACAACTAGCCGCTGCGGAGCGACGAGAAGGTTCTTCGGACTGTAATCACCATGCACGAGCGCAAGCTTCGTCTCTGCAAGCCGTGCGGCTTCGGTCTGCAGGATCTCACCAACCTCCGGAACCCGACTGGCGGTGGTGAGCAGGTAGGGCTCGATGCGCAGGGCGTGGAAATTGGGCAACGTGTCGAACTCGATCCTCGCCCGATCATCCAGCCACGACGCGGCGTGGAGTTTGCCCAGGACTTCGCCAGCGAGCCTCGCGGTCTCTTGATTGACCTCGCCGGAAAGCAGTGCCGTTTTCCAATTGGTCATCTCGCCGAGATGTTCCATGGCAAACCAACCGTCTCCACCGCCGAGGATGCGCGGCACCGAATGCGGGATGATGGGCGCGGCGTATTCGAAATACATCCGCTCGACGCGATTGCGTGACACGTCGGCGAACCAGTCGTCTTTGACACGAAGCTTCTCCAAGGCGGTTTTGACGACGATGGAACCCTTGGATGATTCGACGCACACGATGTCGCTCGACACTCCACCAGTAAGCGGCGTCACACGCACCTCGCCCGCCGTCAAACCGGCGGCCTGCAGATGCGGGAGGAGGTCGGTGGTGGTCATACGCAGGGTTATTTGGCCTGCTGTTTGGCCAGTTCGGCGAGGAAGGCTTGTTCGCGATTGGCGACGTAGCGAGCGTAGCCTTTGGGGTCGATGAATGGATTCTTGTCTGCGGTTCCCAGTCGCGCGTGCTTGGCATTCATGTCGTAATAGCCGCCGTGGGCACCGAGGAAGAGGTCCACGGGAAGCGACTTCAGGACGCGAAAGGTCTTCTCGTAGTCGGCGGCGATCGTCGGGCAATCCTTGTTGTTCACGAGGATGTAGCCGGGGTTCACATTCGGGCTGCCAATGATGACCGCGTTGAGGCCGTCCACTTTCATGGTCCATGTGGTGCATCCGGGCGTGTGGCCGGGCGTGAGATGCGCGACCACCGTGGAACCACCGAGTGTGACCCCCTCGCCGTCCTTGAGGCGGCGATCCACTTTTGCGGGCGGGAACTTGAGATAGCTGGCTTTCAGACGCGATTTGACTGCGCCACCGTTTTCCACGGCATCGGCATCCTCTGCCATGACGAAGTACTGCGCTTTGGTTTGTTTCATGATCTCCGCGCTGCCAGCACAGTGGTCCGAATGCGCGTGGCTGATGAGCAGGATCTTCACGTCGGAGAATTTGAACCCGAGCTTTTCAATGCTGGAACGAATCAGCAGAACGGATTCCTCGAGGCTGCTGTTGATGAGGATGTGTCCCTCGGGTGTGGTGATGAGATAAGAGGCGAGGTCTTTAGAGCCGACGTAGTAGAGATTGCCCGCGATCTTGTGCGGCGGAAAGGGTTCAAGCCAGTCCGGAGGCTGTTGCGCCTGCGTAACGTTGATGAAACTCAAGAGGAGGAGGCAAATGAAGAAGCGGTGATTCATGAGCGGATCAGTAAGTCTTGCCCTCAGGTATGGCAGGTGTCGAAGCGGTGTCACTCAAGATCGAATCGAAGTCGGCCGCACAGGCAGTGAAGTGGGCATGGACGGCTCCGAACTCGCTGCCGTGGACGACAAACTGCGCACCGAGATCAATGATGGTTTTGGCATCGGCTGCAGAACCAACAGGACGGCCCCATGCCTTGCCGTGCTTCCGACACGCGGCGGCGACTTGCTTCTGCAAATCGAGCATTACGGGATCATTGACCGCCGGGGTGCAGCCGAGCCGCAGGGACATATCTCCTGGGCCGATGAAGAGAACATCCACTCCCGGAACGGCGGCGATGGCTTCGGCATTGGCGAGCGCGGCAGGTGTCTCGATCTGCACGACGAGGCAGGTCTCGCGATTTGCAGCGTCGGTGTAATCGGCGGGCTTGCCGATCCAGTAGTCCGCATCGCGGCCGCCGCCGCAAAATCCGCGGTCACCGAGCGGCGGAAATTTGATCGCGTTGACGAGCGCACGCGCTTCATCGGCGGTTCCGACGTGAGGTATCATGAGACCGGCGGCGCCATCTTCAAGCAACCGGTAAAGCGAGTTCTTCTCTTTGGTCGGTGGACGCCAGATGCAGTCGATGTCAGCAGCATGATGACGGCCGAGCATCGTCTCCGCCTCACGCGGATCCCAAATACGGTGTTCGGCATCGAGCCAGATGCCGTCGTATTTGAAATGGGCGGCGATGGCCGGAAAAAAGGCGATCGGTGAACCACAGCAGCAAATGCGGGCGACCTGACCGGAGCGGAGTTTGGCGAGGACTTTGGACTTTCTCATGATGACTATTTCTGGCGAAGCCAGTCGAGGGTGATGCGGCGGATGCGCAGGCGGTTGAGAGCACCGACCTTGCTGTCACCAGCGCAGTAGCCGATGAGCATGGCATCGCCGACAAAATGAATGGCGGTGTAGTGGTAGAGGCCGTCGGGATCACTCTCGATCAGCTTGCGCTGCGGAAAGGTTTTGCCGCCGTCGGTGGAAATGGCGGCAACGAAGG